>JBEEHG010000033.1:0-94492 GCA_041167265.1 Verrucomicrobiota bacterium
GCGCGTCTCGCGCGTTGGTTTTGGCGTCTCGCCAAAACAATCTTTTGAGAAGTCCGCGATGGCGAGACGCCATCGCCAACGCGCGAGACGCGCGCGCTCCCCAGGCGGATGGATCTTCGCGCTGCTCTTATTCATCGCGCCGTTCACTGGTCGCGCGCAGGACGCGGCTTCATTTGCGCTTCAATCCGAAGCTGAATCCCAGGAGATCGTCGTCAGCGCGACGCGGATCCAAACCCTCGAGGAAGATTCACCGGCAACGGTCGACGTCCTTCGCTCGGACGACTTCGAAATTAAACAGACGCATCGCGTCGCGGACGCGCTTCGGGAAGTTCCCGGAGTCTCGGTGGTTCAATCGGGACCGCCCGGATCGCTCACGTCCGTTTTCACCCGCGGATTGCGGAGCGAGCACACCCAGGTCCTGCTCGACGGAATTCCGGTGAACCAGGGATTGCAGGGCGCGTTCAACTTCGGCGATCTGACGACGGACAATATCGATCGGATCGAGATCGTCCGCGGACCTCAAAGCACGATTTACGGACCGCGCGCGCTGGCTGGAGTGATCCAGATTTTCACGAAGCGCGGCAGCGGCGAGCCGACCGGCGAATTCAGTCTCGAGGGCGGTTCGAACTCGACTATGCGCGGAGCGCTCTCCAGCTCTGGCTCGGCGAACCAGTTCGATTATTCGGTCGGTTTGAGCGGGCTCACCACGGACAACGAGCGGCCGAACAATCAGTACCGGCTCTGGAGCGGGATCGCGAACCTGGGCTGGTCGCCTAACGAACAGTTGCGCCTCAGCACCCTCGTTACCTACTCCCTGGCCGATCTCGGATTGCCGAACACGATCTTCGATCCGCGGCCGCGCGATAATTTCCTGACCGAGCGCTGGCTGGTCGCGCCCCATCTCGATTTCAAGCCGGTCGAATGGTGGACCCATCGGCTGATCTTCAGCTACGACGAAGAACGGCAGGTCAACGATCCGAACGACGACGGATTCGTCGGGCCGACGCGCGCGTTGTTCACCCGAGCAACCGTCGATTACCAGAACGATCTGAAGCCGGCTTCCTGGCTGACGCTGACCTCAGGTCTCTTTTACAGCCACGTCGACGCGGGCCAGGAAAGGCCGTTCGTGTCGCAGATCTTCGGGCCGCAGGCGACGTTCATCAGCGACGAGACCGAGGAAACCTCGGTGTTTTTCCAGGCGAGCGTAATGCCGTTCAAGGGATTGAACCTCGTCGCCGGCGGGCGCTACGATCACTTCAACCAGTTCGGGGACATTTGGACGTATCGTTTCGCCGGCAGTTATTTGATCGCGAAAACCGACACGCATATACACGCCAGCGTGGCGACCGGGTTCAGCCCGCCGAGCGCGCAGGACAAGATTTTCGGGAACAACTTCGCGCTGGAACCGGAAGAGAACCTCGGTTGGGACGTCGGCCTCGAGCAACGGTTCTGCGAAGGCCGGGTGATGTTTGGGCTCACCTATTTTCATAACGACCTGTCGAACGTCATCGGGTTCAACGGACTGTTCGAGACCTTGAATCTGGGCGCGGCGCAAACGCAGGGGATCGAAGCCGAGGCGCGCGTAACGCCGGTCAAGGACCTGACGATCCTGGCCACCTACACTTATCTCGACGCGAGGAATACGTCGGCGGCCGACATCACCCAGCTGCCCGGCGCGCGCCTGCCGCGGCGGCCGCGAAACGAGGTCTACTTTTCGGCTTCGTATCTGTGGGCGAAAAAACTGCGGACGACGATCGAGGCGAAATTCGTGAATGCCCGCGAGGAATTGAATTTCGGCGGCCCGAACTTCGACATTGAGGATTACGCCTTCGTCAATGTCGCGGCCGAGTACGAGATCAGCCCGTGCTTTT
This sequence comes from Verrucomicrobiota bacterium, assembly GCA_041167265.1. Classification (GTDB taxonomy): domain Bacteria; phylum Verrucomicrobiota; class Verrucomicrobiia; order Chthoniobacterales; family UBA10450; genus AV80. The sequence goes on from JBEEHG010000033.1 coordinate 1,872, forward strand.
CGGTTTTCGCGCGCATCAACAACCTGACCGACGAGCAGTATTCCGAAGTCTTTGGTTTTCCCGCGCTGGGACGGACAGCTTACGGCGGATTCAAGGTTCGCTTCTGATGTAGCCGCTTCGGTGGGCGAAGCGCGAGCGCGACGCTGAAAGACGTGCGTTGCGTCGCCCACAGGGCGACGGCTACATTTCAGAGAAATGGATCCGCTGCTTTATGGATTGATCGGACTGGTCGGGGGCGCCGCGATGGCCGCGATCATTTTTGCGATCGTGCGGCGGAAGCCTGACGACAATTCCGAGTTGGTGAACCGTTTCGAGCTTCTGGAGCGGGCCCAGGAACGGGGCGAGCGGCTGATTCGCGAAGAGATGGCGCGGAGCCGCGAGGAAAACGCGAACGCAGCCACGACTCAGCGCGGCGAGCTGACGGCGTCGCTCGAAAGCGTTCGGGGCATCGTCGATCTGCGGCTGAAACAGTTGCAGGAAGACAACACGGGGCAGCTGGAGAAAATGCGCGCGACGGTCGACGAGAAATTGCAGGGGACCCTGGAGAAACGGCTGGGCGAATCGTTCAAGCTGGTGAGCGAACGCCTCGAGCAGGTCCATCAGGGGCTCGGGGCGATGCGGCAACTGGCGAGCGACGTCGGCGGTTTGCAGAAGGTGCTGGCGAACGTGAAAACGCGCGGCGGTTGGGGCGAAGTCCAGCTGGGTAATCTGCTCGAACAGGTACTGACCGCCGATCAGTATTCCAGAAACGTGCAGACTCGCGATGACACCGCCGAGCGGGTCGATTTCGCGATCAGGCTTCCGGGTGATGAGAACGGCGCGCCGGTCTGGCTGCCGATCGATTCGAAATTTCCGACGGAGGATTATCAGCGGCTCCTCGCGGCCCAGGACAAGGGCGATGCGGATTCGATCGAGAGCGCGATGAAAGGGCTGGAGACGCAGCTGAGGAAAAGCGCGAAGGATATCTGCGGAAAATACATCAACCCGCCGCGAACGACGGATTTCGCGCTGATGTTTTTGCCGACGGAAGGGCTTTACGCCGAAGCGATCCGGCGGGTCGGGCTCGTGGAACAGGTGCAGCGGGATTGCCGGGTGGTGTTCGCCGGACCGACGACGCTGGCGGCTTTGCTGAACAGTTTGCAGATGGGATTTCGCACGCTCGCGATCCAAAAGCGTTCGAGCGAAGTCTGGAATTTGCTCGCGGGCGTGAAGACAGAATTCGGGAAGTTCGGCGAAGCGCTCTCGAGCGTGAAGGACAAGCTCGATCAGGCGGCCCGGAAAATGGAGGACGTCGATGTCCGCTCCCGCGCGATCACGAAGAAGCTGCGCGCCGTCGAAGAACTGCCGGAGAACCCGCAGCCGTTGTTTCCGGAGTTGTTGTCGGGAGACGATTTGTAGCCGTCGGCCATGGCCGACGTGAGAGTGGGATAGCGGGCAGGGATCGTTCTCACGTCGGCCGCAGGCCGACGGCTACAGCTACAGCACTTCCGGCCACTTCGCCTGGTCTTTGAGCATGATCTCGCGGAGAAGGCGGATCGGGAGCATGCCGTGGTTCAGGAGCTCGTCGTGGAATTTTTTCAGGGAAAATTTGTCGCCTTCCTGGGCCTGGTAATCGGTGCGCAGCTTGAGGATCTGAAGTTTGCCTAACGAGTAATTGCCGTAACCGATATCGACCGTGCCTCGCATCGCCTCGGCCCGGGCGGGCTTCTCTTCCATGAAACAATTCTCCTGGAAGAATTTCGTCGCGTCGTCGACCGACATTCCCTCGGTATGCATCCGGATGGAGACGCAAAGCCGGCAGAGCCGGAGCATCGCGGCCTGGGCCTGCACCATCCGATATTTCGCGGCGCGCTGGACATCGTCCTCGGATGGGGCGGCATTATGCGCGGGGCCGCCGAAGCCTTCATCGACCATCATTTTTTCGCAGTAATGCGCCCAGCCTTCGACGAATGACGTCGCCCCGAATACCTTCTCCGCCTTGGTCGCTTTCGACGCGTTCAAATGGAGGAACTGGACGTAATGGCCGGGATAAACTTCGTGAATCGAAACGAGGTCGCTCAGGACGTAATTGAACGAAGTCAGCCACTGCTCCTTCTGGAGCTCGGTCCAATCGTTCTCCGGTGGAGTGACGTAGTAATAAGATTCGCTGGCCCGTTTCTCGAATGGCCCCGGCGTGTCCATCGAGGCGAAGCTGGTGGCGCGGCGATCCTGCGGTGTCTCTTTCACCTGGGCTTTCGCCTCTCCCGGAATGCTGACCAGCTTGCGCTCGATCACGAATTTCTTCACCGCATCCAGCCGCTTGGTGATTTCCGGGATCAAATTCGCGGCCGTCGGATGATCGCTCTGGATTTGTTTGAAGATGACGTCGGCCGGCCGGGTTTCGTCGATCTTCTTCGCGGCCTCGGCAAAAAGGTCCTGCTCCTTTTTCAGTTCCGCCAGGCCGAGCTCGAGCAATTTTGCCGGCGCGACATCGACCAGCTCCGTCTCTGACAGGAACCGGCGGTATTTCTCTTCGCCAATCGCAAAGTCCGGCGTCGCCTTCGGGAGTTTTTCTTTCTCGAGCCAGGCGGCGTACTCGGTGAGGGCCGTCGCGGCGCGACGATTCGATTGCAGGAACGCCGCGCGCAAGGTGTCGTCCTTCAGGTCCGCCAGCCCTTCGATGAGATCCTTCTTGAGGAATTCCGAGGCGCCGCGTGCGGTCTGGATCGCCAGCTCGACCTGCGGTTTCGGGAGGACGTCCGCGAGGTTCGTCTTCGCGGCAATCATGATATTGGGCGCCTGGTTTTCGACAACGACGATACTGCGGACGCGGTCCTCGATCGGCGCGTATTTGCGCTTGGCGTAAACGCCGACGTCGATCGCGCGCGCGTAGGTCAGCGGACTGTGATCGTAGATCGCGAGATCGCCGATGAAGAACAGCTCCTTCTTTACGGCCGCTCGGAGAAGGCGGAGGTCGACCGCAGCGCGCGGGGTCAACTTGGCGAGGTCGAATTTATCCAGGCGATCGTCGAAGCGGCGAAGACGGGCGAGCTCGGCGTCGATGGAAAGCCTGGTGTGCTCGAAGACGCGGCCGTCGTATTCGTGGAAACCGAGAGCGGTCGCGTGGAGCGGTCGCGCGGCGAGATAGCCGCGGATGTATTCGTCGGCCACGACGTCCAATTCCGCGTCCGGCTTCATCGGAGGCGCGCTTTTGGCCGGCGAGGATTTCGGCGAGGATTTTGGCGACGCCGAAGGAGAAGACGTGGCGGTGGCGGAGGAGGCCGGGGAAGGGGAGGGCGACGATTTTGATTTAGGGGAGCGGGCCGGCTTCTCGGCAGGAGTCGGCGAGGCGTTCTGCAACGGTTTTACGGGGCCGGTCGGTCGAAGAGGTGGAGGGGGTTTGGCCGCGGGCGTGGGAGTGGGCGAGGGGGCGGCAGCGAGGATCGCGGCGCCGAAGCAAACCAGCAGCGCGAAGATGATTGGACGTGATCTCATTGAGAGCCGCGGCGCGCCCACCTTAGACGACGCTTTGCGCGTTGCCAAAAATTTCCGCATGAGCGATCATCGTCCCCACTTCGAAACGCCATTTTTCCTATGAAACGCCGCCTTTTGTTCAGCACTTTCGCGTGCCTGATTCTTTTCAACGTCCTGCTCGGCGTGCGCTTTTACACCGCCCACGCGGCCGGGACGGACGACGACAGCGGCTACTCCCAGATCTCGGTGTTCGCGAAAGCCGTCCAGCTTCTGCGCCAGGATTATGTGGACGGCAGCAAGACCAGTTACCACGACCTGATTTACGCCGCGATGAAAGGGATGCTCGCGTCGCTCGATCCCCACAGCCAGTTCATGGACCCGAACGACTTCAAGGAAATGCAGGACGACACCCGGAGCCGTTTCAATGGACTCGGCATCGAGGTCGCGGTGAAAGGCGGGCTCCTGACCGTGATCACGCCGATGGAAGACACGCCCGCGGCGAAGGCCGGTATTCTTTCCGGCGACCAGATTGTCCGGATCAACGGCAACTCGACCGAAAAGATGGACCTGCAGGACGCCGTCCAATTTCTGCGCGGCACGACGGGGCAGAAAATAACACTGACGATTTTGCGCCCGGCCACGAAAGAGATAAAGGATTTCGCGCTCGAGCGGACGGAGATCAAGGTGCAAAGCGTCAAAGGCGCGAAGCTGCTCGACGCCGAGCTCGGCGGCACGTTCAAGATCGGGTACGTGCGCATCATCCAGTTTAACGAGCCGACGGCGGAAGAGCTGGGGAAGGCGCTGGACGAATTGCAGAAGCAGGGGATGCAGGCGCTGGTGCTCGACCTGCGGAACAATCCCGGCGGCCTTTTGAACGTGGCGGTGGATGTCTGCGCGCAATTTCTACCCCCCGGAACGAAGGTCGTCTCGACCCAGGGACGGGTGGCGTCGCAGCAGCACGATTATTCGACGCCGGCCACGATGAAAGAGCGCCCGCATTTCCCGCTCGCCGTGTTGGTGAACGAAGGGAGCGCGAGCGGCTCCGAGATCGTAGCCGGCGCGATGAAGGACTTGAAGCGGGCCGTGCTGGTGGGCGAGACGACATTTGGAAAGGGCTCGGTCCAAAATGTGGTCCAATTGCCGGACGGCTCGGCCCTGCGTTTCACGACGGCGAAATATTACACGCCGAGCAAACAGGTCATCCACGGCGCCGGGGTGGTTCCGAACATCCGGGTGCCGATGACCGCGGAACAGGAGCGCGCCCTGTTTGCCGCGCGAAGCGATAACCTGAAGCCGGACGAAGAGAAAAACGTGATCAAGACAAAGGACCCGCAGTTGCTGCGCGCGATCGACGCGCTGAAAGGTGTGATGATTTACGCGAAGGAAACTTCGCCAAAGCTCGACGCGGCGAAGAAGTAGCTTCCCTGCGCCGACCGCAAGAATTGTAGCGACGGCGCTCTGTCGCCGTTTTTGCGTTCCATCGACAGGCAGCGCTTTGAAACGCCGACAGAGCGGCGTCGCTACAACGAGTGCCTGTGTTAGGATCAGGCCGTGACCATCCTCGCCATCGAAACTTCGTGCGACGAGACGGCGGTCGCGATTTTGCGCGGGACGGAATTGCTGGCGAGCCGAGTCGCGTCGCAGCGGGAACACGAGGCTTATGGCGGCGTCGTGCCGGAAGTCGCGTCGCGAAATCATCTGCTGCACGCACCGCGGCTGCTCCGCGAAGCGTTGCAAAAGTCCGGCGTTACTCTGGCCGACATCGATGCCTTTGCGGCCACGTCGGGTCCCGGCCTGGCGAGCTCGCTCATGATTGGAGCCTCAATCGCAAAAGGCCTGGCGCTCGGATCCGCCAAGCCGTACCTCGCCATCAACCATCTCGAAGGGCATCTGCTTTCACCGTTTTTTGGAAACGATGAAATAGAGCCGAATGTTTCTCTTATCGTAAGCGGCGGACATACCCTGCTGGTGGAGGTCCGCGGCGTGAACGATTATCGAATCCTCGGGCGAACGGTGGATGACGCGGCCGGCGAAGCGTTCGACAAAGTGGCGAAGCTGCTCGGTCTGGGTTACCCCGGCGGGCCGGAAATAGAGCGGCGCGCACGACAAGGCGATGGCGCGCGTTTCAATTTCCCCCGGAGCATGCTCGACTCGCGCGATCACAATTTCAGTTTCAGCGGACTGAAGACGGCGGTCCGGTACACCCTGGCGAAATTGGATTCGTTAGGCGACGAGGCGACAGTGGCTGACCTGTCGGCGTCGTTTCAGCAGGCGGTGGTGGAAGTCCTCACGAAAAAGACCATTCGCGCCGCGACCGAATGCGGCGCGGCGCTCATCACCATTAGCGGCGGCGTCAGTTGCAATCAGGCGTTGCGAAGCATGATGGCGGAAGGATGTCGCGACCGCGGCTTTCGGTTGCTGACTGCGCCGCCCGCTCTTTGCGCGGACAACGCAGCCATGATCGCTTTCGCCGCATCGCTCCGGGTTCGCGCCGGTCAAAGGTCCGATGTCAGCGAAGAGATCGACCCGAATCTGGCGTTGGTCTGAATTCTTCCGGGTAGCGCGCGCGTCTCGCGCGTTGGTTTTGGCGTCTCGCCAAAACACGCTTTCTGAAAGTTCGCGATGGCGAGACGCCATCACCCACACGCGAGACGCGTGCGCTCCCCAGATTCAATACTCGCGCGCCAGCAGATAATCGGCGAGCGCGCGCAAGGTGCGGGCGTTTTCGCCGAGCGGTTCGAGGGCGCGGTGGGCCTGCTTCGTCAACCGTCGCGCTTCCCCCCGGGATTTTTCCAATCCCAGCACAGCGGGATAGGTCGCCTTTTGCGCGGCCAGATCTTTGCCGGCGCTCTTCCCCAATTTCTCCGAGGTCTGGGTCACATCGAGAATGTCGTCGATGACCTGGAACGCAAGACCAAGCGCGCGCCCGAAGGTCGTCACCGCGGCGAGCTGTTTCGCGTTCGCGTTCGCGGCCATCGCCCCCAGACGGACAGACGTTGTCAGCAAGGCCGCGGTTTTATTTTCGTGAATCGAGCGGACCTGCGCCCGCGTGATCCGGCGTCCTTCCGCCTCCAGGTCCGCCACCTGGCCCGCGATTAGTTTGCGACTTCCGGCAGCGCCGGTGATTTCGCGAAAAATATCGCGCACGTCATAGCGCGAAACCGGCGCGGTCCGCGTCGCGATTTCAAAAGCAAAGGTGAGCAGGGCGTCCCCCGCCAGGATGGCGATGGCGTCGCCGAAAACCTTGTGACAAGTCGGCCGGCCCCGGCGCAGATCGTCGTTATCCATGCTGGGGAGATCATCGTGAATGAGCGAGTAAGTGTGGATGCATTCCACGGCGCAGGCCTGCGGCAGGGCTGCATTGGTTGTTCCGCCACAGGCTTCGGCGGCCGCGAGACAAAGGATGGGCCGGAGCCTTTTGCCGCCGGCAAACAAGCTGTAGCGCATCGCCTTGTGAAGGGTCGCGGGTGACACCGCGGCCTTCGGCAGAAACCGGTCGAGGGCGCGATCGACCTCTTTTTGGCGGGCAACAAGATAACGTTTCAGGTCCACGGCCGGCGATCAGTTCTGGACCGAGCGGGGCGCGGGGCTGGCCACGACGAGGCCCATGAGGAGAAAACAAATCGCCGCCGAGAAGAGGCAGTAACGGCAGAAGGCGTGCAGGACGAATGCCTGGACGTAAAGCAACCAGAGCGTGGCGGCGAACAGGATCCCAACCGTAAGCGCAAAGAAGTTGCGGGCGCGCGCATAATCAAAAGCGGCGAAAATCGCAAAGGTGAAGGCGGTGAAGTAACCGGCAACGCCAAAGGCGGCGACGGGGATGCCGGCCACTTTGGAGTAAGCGCTTCCGAGCACTTCGAAACAGCCCGCCTGTCCGCTGCAAGCGGCGGTCTCGCCGGTGAGCGCGAGGACGGTGAGATAAGTCGCATCGGCCAGACCGAGCACGCAGAACAAGCCGGCGATGCTGTAAAGGATCGCTCGCGCGCGGCCAGGTTGATTCTTCGGTTCGCGTTTGCTCATCGCTGGGGCTTTTCCTTTTCCTTGAGCGCCGTGTCGATCGCCTTCTTCAAGCCGACCGGATTAATCTGGTCTGTCGGCAGGACGACATTGTTCACGAACAAAGTCGGCGTGCTGCTGACGTCACGGGACGCGCCGAGTTTCTGATCGGCATCGACGCGACCAGCGACCTCGGGATTCGCCAGATCTTTTTTCAAACGCTCCAGATCCAATCCCAACGAGGTTGCATAGCCGTTGAACAAAGCCGGGACATCCGGCGCCTTCGACCAGATGACTTGTTCCTTATAGATGACGTCGTGCATTTCCCAGAAGCGGTTCTGGTTCGCGGCGGCTTCCGCGTAGAGCGCGGCTTCGCGCGCGTGGGCGTGCACGGCGAGCGGAAAATGGTGGAAGATCACGCGCAATTTATCGCCGTATTGTTCTTCGACCTTCTTGAGCTCGGCGGCCATCAGGCTGCATGGGGGACATTGGAAGTCGCCGAATTCTTCGATGGTTACTGCCGCCCCCGCTTTACCGCGAACATGGATGCCGGCCGCGGGGCCATTTTTGGGAGCGCTGGCGGGCGCAACTCGCTTGGCTCGATAAAGCGCGAAACCGCTGCCGAAGGTCGCGACGGCCACGAATCCAACAATCAGATACGGCAAATACCGCTTCATCGGGAGCCAAAGGAAAACCATCGGAGCGCGAATGCCAGTAAATTGTCGCGTGCGTGCCGGTAACGTCGGTGGCGGCGCTGGATCGAGCGCGAATCCGCGGCCGCGTCTTTCAAAAATGTAATGGTAACAACGGGAACCACCCCGAAGCGACGTGCCGAATCCTTAATGACTGCCGGCATTCGTCCCCAGCCGGCAGCGACAAAAATAACCGATAACTGGAGCTATTCGCCATGAAGCGTCAGACCAAATCGTCCCGGAACCGTGGTTCGGTCCTTCGTCCGCTGTTCGCCGCATTGTTAATCAGCAGCGGCATCGCGCTGCTCGCGACCGCGGGCAATCCCGTCGCGCCGTCCTCGAGCGGTTCGCCCCAGTCGCCGCAGGCTGTCGCCGCGACGCCCGGCGTGCCGCGATTCATGAACTTCGCGGCGCCGCGCGGAATTGCCGATGCCGTGGGCGAGCCGTCGATCGGCTGCAATTGGAAAACGGAGACGACGAACAGCAACAGCATGTTCAACATCCCGAACGGCGGCCGGGTCATGCTCTTCGGCGGTTTTTCGCCCGATCTTTATCGCGCGACTTTTAATGACTGCTCGTCGCCGGCCAATGTGGTGTGGGAAGCGAAACCGCTTCAGCTCGCAGCCACTCCGCGAGCTGCGGGTGATCCCATCCTCTTCACGGACCACGATACCGGCCGGACTTTCGTTTCCCAGTTGGAAGGGCTGACGCCGGCCGGAAGCACAACTGACATCACGGACAACGACGGCGACACTTTCTCAGTGAGCGAGGGATCGAGCCTTCCGTCGGACATCGATCACCAGACTTTCGGCGGCGGCCCTTTCCATGATCCCAAGCCGCCGACCGTCGGCACTTACCCGAACGCGGTTTATTACGCGTCGCAGAGTGTCTCCGACGCGCGCGCCGCCGTCAGCCTCGATGGCGGCCAGACCTTTGGCCCGGCCTTCCCGATGTACACCATCAACGACTGCGCCGGACTGCATGGCCACATCAAGGTCTCGCCGAAAGATGGAACGGTTTACGTTCCCAACGTTGGTTGCGGCGGAGCGATCCCCTTCCATGAGACCGGCGCGAAACAGGCGGTGATCGTCTCGGAAGATAACGGTATCACCTGGAAAATCCGGCCGATTCCGGATTCAACCACCCACGGCAACGGCAGCCTGGACAACACGATCATCGGCACGCGCGATCCCTCAGTCTCGATCGACGCCGATGGCAACGTTTACTTTGTTTACCAGGCGGAAGATCGCCTGACCCCCAATCCCGATGGGAAAGACATCGCCGGCGACACGCATCCGAAGGTGGCGGTGTCGCACGATCGCGGCCTGACCTGGGAGCCGAGCATTGATGTCGGTGCAACGGTCATCAACGGCAATCCAATCAAGAACGCCACGTTCGTTACTGCGACCGCGGGCAGCGGCGGGCGCGCGGCCGTTGCGTTCTTCGGCACCGAAACCGGCGGCAACAACTGGCCTTGCGGCGAGGGCGACGACTGTTCGCTGAACGCCCAGGGAGTGAGCACGGGCATCAACCCGAGACCGCTCTTCGGCGGCGTCTGGTATCTTTACGTCTCGACCACGTTCGATGGTGGCAAGACCTGGACGACCCAAAACGTGACGCCCGGCGATCCGATCCAGCGCGGCGGCATTTGTGGCGGAGGCACCTGCCGGAACCTGCTCGATTTCATGGATCTTCAGATCGACAAGGAAGGCCGGGTCCTCGTGGCCGGCGTGGACGGATGCGTGGGCGCGTGTGTTGTGGGAGGCGCGAATTCATTCACGGCAAAAGGATTTATCACGCGCCAATCCGGCGGCAAACGGATGCTGGCCGCGTTCGATCCGGTCGAACCAGCCCGGCCCGGCGCGCCCCTGGTTACCGCGACGGTGGACAACGCGAAGCTGGCGGTCCAGCTATCGTGGCCCACGCCGGATAACGGCGGCTCCGACATTACCGGCTACAACATTTACCGCCGAATCGGCTCGGGCAGTTTCACGTTGCTCGCTACTACCGCCAGCACCAGCTACACCGACATCACCTTCGATAAGAATCAAACCAACACGTATCGCGTGACCGCAGTCAACGGCACCGGTGAGGGTCCGTTCTGCCAGGAACTCGCGCCCACGTTGCTTCCGCCGCCGGAGAATATCTGCCTCGGCGGCATAACGCTCTTGACCGATGCGGCCGGCGACACCCATGACCCACTCGGGTTCATCAACGCCCCCGCGCCGGCGGGAGCGGACTTGCGGCAACTGCAGCTTGCGCAGCCCTTCGCCGCCGATGGAGTCGTGAAACTGAAATTCCTCATTCAGACTGACGTCGGCCAATCGCCCCAACCGCCTGCATCCCGCTGGTACGTTTCGATGAAGATGCCGGACGGCAAAGTCCGCGGTGTCCACATGGTTTGGAGAGGACCGACGCCGAGCTTCGAATCGTATGTGGCTTCGGCCAGCACCGGCGGCATCGTCGATGGCCGTTTCGTCGATCCAGCCTCGATCAAACCAGCGGAGGCGGAGAGCAAGTACGAACCCGCGAAAGGACTGATTACCATTGTGGTGAAGGCGAGCGACCTCGCGCTCAATCCAGGGGATGTGATCGCCGGCTTCAACTCCGCGGTGACCCAGAGCACCGACGTTGCGAACATCGGTCGAGGAGTTACCGGCACTTACGATGAGATGCCTGATAGCCTGACCCACACGGGGCCGCTCACGTTCGCCGGCAACGCCGCCTGCGTGTCGAACCAGGCGCCCACCGCGAAGCTGATCGCCACTCCCGAACAAGGTAATCCTCCGCTGACGGTGGCGTTCAACGGTTCTCCGTCAGTCGATCCGGATGCGGGCGACTCGATTACCTCCTACACGTTTAGCTTTGGCGATGGCTCGCCCGATGTGACCCAAAGCACTCCCACCATCAGCCACACCTACAAACATGGCGGCGGCTATTTCGCCACCCTCACGGTGAAGGATTCCAAGGGACTCCAAAGTGCGAACACCGCCAGCGTCGAGATCAAAGTCTCGGCGCAGTTGCTCAATCTCTCGACGCGCCTCCGCGTCGAAGGCGGCGACAACGTGCTCATCGGCGGGCTCATCATTGTGGGGTCGGAACAGAAGAGAGTTGTTTTGCGCGGAATCGGGCCGAGCCTGAATATTCCCGGGAAGTTGGATGATCCCATGATTGAGCTGCACAACTCGACCGGAACGATCGCGATCAATGACGACTGGATATCGGACCGGGCGAATGTCGAAGCGACTGGCCTTGCGCCAACCAACGATCATGAGTCGGCCATTGTCACAACGCTGGATCCCGGCGCCTACACCGTCGTCATGCGCGGGAAAAATAACGGCAGCGGGATCGGCGTCGTCGAGAGCTACGATATCGGGCTGCTCGCGAATGCTCGCCTCGGGAACCTGAGCTCGCGCGGTGTCGTCGGGACCGGCGACAACGTGCTGATCGGTGGATTCTTCGCGGGCCCGCAAACGTCGGCCGTGACGCGAATGGTATTTCGCGCGATCGGGCCGTCGCTCTCGGCCTTTGGGGTGCCGCAGCCGCTGCAGGATCCGAGAATCGAATTGCGCAATAGCAACGGCGACATTCTGGCCGAGAACGACAACTGGGAAAGCAGTCAGAAAGCCGAGATCGAGGCAACTGGCCTGCAGCCGAAAGACCCGCGCGAATCCGTCGTCGTCATGACGAACTTCGAACCCGGCCCGTACACGGCGATCGTGCGCGGCAACAACGGCACCGGCGTGGGGCTGGTCGAGATCTACGACGTGCAAAAATAACCGGGAAGTCGCCATGCGGAAAAACCAGGCAGCTGAATCGGGACTCTTTCATCCGCGGATTTTTCTCGCGTTTGTCTTCTGTCTGAGTGCCGTCGGTCTCGCCCTGTTTAGTTTTGCGGAGAGTTCTCCGCCATCGCTCGCGGCGCCGGCCGCAACCGCGGTCACACCCACGTTCGGGCATCCGGTCATCAGCGGGATTGGTGGAGTAGGATTTGAGGAAGCGGTCAGGATCGATCCCACGAATCCCGACCGCATCTACACCAGCGCGCCAGGCACGGCCTCGGCCGACACGAGCTGGATCTGGCGTTCGCTCGACGGTGGCAAAACTTTCAAGTGGGTCCCGGGCGCGACTGCTTTCGAAGGAAAAGTTACGACCTGCCATGGCGGGGGCGACACCGAGATTGCCGTGGATTCCGCCGGCCATCTGTATTTCAACGATCTCACCCTGGCCAACTTTAGCACCGCGCGCTCGGACGATTTCGGGGCGACGTTTACTTGCAGCAACACCGGCGTGCCCGATACCGCGGTGGATCGCCAGTGGTACGCGATCGACGGCGACCCGACGAACGGCGGAAACCTTTACCTGGTAAACGACGAGATCGGGCCCGGCGGCGCCGTCTGCGGCAGCAGCACGGGGAACAACGCCCTGGTCACGTATCGATCGCCGGTGGCGGGCCTGGGGCCCACGGCCGGAATCGAGTTTGGCCCGGCGAACAAGATCACCCCCGTGGGAAGCTGCGACGAAGCCATCATGGGGAACAACGAAATTAGTCCCGTCGCCACAACCACCGGACAACCGAATGGCGTGGGCGGTTTCGCGACGTTACCGGCGCCAGTAAAACACATCTTCGTCATTCACGACAACGCTCAGCTGAACAAAATCCTGATCGGCCGCTGCTTTCCGGTCGCGTTCGGGCCGCCCGTGGCAAACGTGAGCGACCCGAGCGGTTTGAATTGCACCGATCTTCCGGTCGCGAACCTGGCGGCGAACGTAAAGACCGGCGGCGATTTTCCGACCATGGCGATCGACAAGGCGGGCAATCTCTACGCGGTCTGGGAAGAAGCGCCGATCGACGCGAGCGGCAATATCGTCGGCGACACGATTTTGAAATACGCGTATTCGACGAACGAAGGCAATTCGTGGTCGATCCCGATCCAGATCGATACCTCGGGTTCGCCCGAGGGTGTGTTGCATAACAACGTTTTTGCCTGGATGGCGGCGGGCGACGACGGTCGGGTGAACATCGTCTGGTATGGGACGCCGGCGTTGAGCAATCCGAACGATCAGACTTGTGGCGTCAATGCACCGTTGCCTCCGGCCCAGGGGAAAAACATCAACGGGCCCGATTCCGTCAACGGCTTGTGGACCCTTTGGATGGTCCAATCGCTCGACGCCCACAATCCCGCCGGCCCGAGCTTCACCGCGCCGATTCGCGCGAGCGAGCATCACATCCATCGCGGCAGCGTCCAAACTCTGCTCGGCGGACAATGCGGCAATCGCGCCCTCGGCGATTTCCTCCAGTTGCGGACCGGCGCGCAGGGCGAAGCGCATATCAGTTACGCCGATTCGAATAACATAATCGGCTCGGCCGCCGGGCATGCCATGTTCGTGCGACAGAACGGCGGCAACGGACTTTTCGCTGCGACCCCGACGGTCAGCGTTCCCGGGATTGTCCCTTTCAATTCCGTCGCCGATCCGGCCGATGACGGCAAATACGAAGTCAACGGTGTGAGCAGCGCCAGCATGCCGCAGCTCGATATTCTCAGCTTGAGTATTACGTCGGTCACAACAGCGCCATGTTCCGTGGCCGCGCCCTGCTACAAGATCGCGATGCAGTTGAAGAACCTCAGCCTCGCGCCCACGACCGCGCAGGATCCCGATCCCGATCTCGTCTGGCTCACCCAGTGGCTCGTTCCTTCGAGCAGCGATCCGAATGGCGGCAAAAATTTTCACGTCTATGCGGAATCGACCAACGGCGGGCCGTTGCAGTGTTTTGTGGGGGAGAATGCCGTTCAGTTGGTCGGCGGCGGCGGCGTGATCACTTATCCTGGCGCCGCGATGTTGCCGGCGGCGAATTGCCAATCGACCCTCGGCGCCAACGGCACGATCGATATTTATGTGCCGTTGTCTTCAGTCGCCGAAGCGGATCCGATCGACAACCGGCTCCACGAAGTCACCGCCAGCACGATGACGCTCGCCCAACCTGCCAACAGCACGCCGTCGTTCGGCGGCGTCGGCGGTTCGCTCTTTAATCTTATCGACGTGGCGCAGAGTTATACTTTCGATCCTGCCGGGCCGCCGCAGCCAACGCCTACCGCAACTGCGACTGCGACGCCGACTGCAACGCCTACTGCAACTGCGACTGCAACGCCGAGTGCGACTGCGACTGCAACGCCGAATGCGACCGCGACTCCGGTCGCAACGGCTACTGCTACCGCGACGCCGGTCGCGACAGCGACCGCTACCGCTACTCCCGTCACAACAGCTACTGCTACCGCGACGCCGGTGGCGACCGCGACAGCCACTCCAACTTCCACTCCTACTCCCGCCGCCACCGCTACGGCGACCGCCGCCGCGACTGCGACTGCGACGGCAACGCCATCGGCCAGCGCGACGTCAACTCCGACGGCAACGGCGACAGTCACACCGAGCGCAACCGCCACACCAACCGCGACCGCGACGCCGACGGCTACACCTACAGCGACGCCCACTCCGGCGAGCGTTGAGCTGTTGAACATCTCGGGGCGCGTCGTCGTGCAAACCGGCGACAAAGTTGGCATCGCCGGCTTCATCGTGAAGGGCAGCGGATTCAAACGCGTTATCGCCCGCGCCATCGGCCCCTCGCTAAAGGTGAATGGGAATCCGGTGACCGGCCGGCTGATGGATCCGATTCTCGAGTTGCACGACAGTAATGGCGCGACCGTGACGAACGACAATTGGCGCACCGGTGGCCAGGAAACCGAGATCCAGCAGAGCGGCCTCGCGCCAGCCGACGATCATGAAGCGGCCATCATTCGCACTGTGCCGGCCGGCAATTACACCGCGGTCATCAGCGGCGCCGGAAATAGTTTCGGGATAGGCCTGGTCGAAGTTTACGATCTCGGCAGTGTTGGCGCCGCTGAAAAAGAGGAACGAACCGAACGCGACCCGGATGCTCCGGAGGCTACGGTCGAGCTGGGTAACCTCTCCGTGCGCGCCGACGTCCAGACCGACGACAACGTCCTGATCGACGGAATTATTCTGCGTGGCGGCACCTCGAAACGCGTCCTCTTCCGCGCCCTGGGCCCTTCCGTGAAATCGAATGGCGTTCCTGTCCCGGGGACGCTGCAAAATCCGATCCTGGAATTGCGGGACGCGAACGGCGCGCAATTGCAATTGAACGACGACTGGCAGCAGGCCACGAACGCGTCCGAGATCCAGGCCACCGGCCTCGCCCCATCCGACCCGAAGGAATCCGCGATCCTGACCAGCCTCACGTCGGGGAACTACACCACGATTCTTCGCGGCGTGAATCGCTCGACCGGGATCGCGTTATCGGAAGCCTACAAACTGGATAACTAGGCGAGGCGATTCCGCTGACATAGCGGACGCTGCAACTGCTGCAGTCGCGACCGCTGTCATTCTGAGCGCAGCGAAGAACCGTGACCATTTCCGGCGCACTGCGCGTCGAGTAAAGAAATAGTACCATTCCCTACTCTATGCGTTAGCCCTCACATTGAAGCGTCGCCCTCCAAACAATTGGATGGCGCGCGCGGAAAATCTTGATTTCCCCCGGGCCGCTCGCTATGCCAGGCGCGCGCAGTCCAGCCATCCGCGGGGACCGCACCGAGCAATCAGTAAACCTATCAATGAAACATTGTCCGGCTTGTAACCGCGTTTTCCCCAACGATGGTCCACCGTTTTGCAGCGAAGATGGCTCACGACTAATTAGCGACAGCTCGCCTCCTCCCATTCCGTCAGCGACAGTCGCGACGCCGCCAACATCATCACCGCCGTTACCTTTTACTCCAACGCCTCCGCCGCCCCCACGCGCGACGAGCTCAACGGCAACTCCACCTGCCCCGCCTCGTCCGTCTTCTGCCCTGCCGCCTCCAACTCCCTCGTTATCGCCGCCGGTTCAACGGCAGGTCGCGCGGTCGAGCTTTCGAAGTCCTCTTCTTTGGATCGGTCTGGGGGCGTTGGTCTTTCTCGGCCTGCTCGGTATAGCGGGCCTCGCGGGGTTCCGGGTTCACCGGGTGGAGAAACTTCCGACCGATCCCTGTTCGTTGGGCACCCGCCTGGACGACACGGGACACGAGGCCGAGGCAGAAGGTGTTTGGCAGCGCGCCGCGGAAGAGGGCGATCCCTGTTCGCAGTTTTTTCTCGGTCGCCTTTATCTGTGGAATCATCCGGAAAGAAAACACCACCTGGCAGAATTTTGGTTTAAAAAGGCAGCAGCCCAGGAGAACAATAACGACGTGCGAGCCCGAGCTGAAAGCGGCTTGGGGGAATTTTATGTCCAGGCGGGGAATGTTAAAGAAGCAGTAAAATGGTATCGCCTGGCGGTCGAACACGCGGATGAGTATGGCGCGAAGCGTTATCTTGAGGATCACGGTTACACCACCACCACGACGACTCCCGCATCGAGCCCGAATAGAGTGCTCGCGGCTGCTAACACATCCGGTCTGGAAGGGGATTACGTCGACATCCAAAATCCCGGTAACACTCTTTCAATTAAAGAGGGACGATGGCATATGCGCGTCGCGGACGTAGACATCGATTACACCTCGGCCTTTAAAAAAACCGCGGACAAGACCTATGAGTTTTCTCTTACTGCCACCAATCCCGCGTTCAAGGGATTGAAGACCACCATGACTGTGCGGCAGGATGGCGCCTTCATTGTCGTGAAAGAGACAGGTGTCGCGAACGAGACAAAGTACAAGAAAAAATAGCGCCCGCTCGCGCAACCCGCACCCATGAATCCGATGGAAGAGAGTCTTTTTGTCCATCCGGAAACGTTTACTTGCGTGGAAAGCCTGCTGCCTTTACGCCTTTGGGCTGGGGCCTAGAGTTTCTCGAGCGATTCGACCGCGATCCGCATGTCCTTGTTGACGGCATCCTGGAACTTAGGCGTCGTCGCACCGAAAAAGTAGGCAACGCGATCTTTTTTAACTGTGCAGAAATAGCCAATTGCGACGAGCGGCTTCTCTTTCTCGGTGTAATTGACGGTGTAGTACAACACATCGATGCCCTTGCCCGTCCGCATCTGGGACACGCCGCTCGATCGGATGTTTTGGCCTCCTTTGTCCCGGATGGTTTGTTCACTCCCGCTGGCCGCCCGGCTTTTGAGCTCCTCCAAGGTCCCGCTCGGCTCCTCGCGATAAATCACACAGATAACCGAGTCGTTTTTATCGCCTTCACAAACAAGTCCCGGCTCCCTTTTCTCTTGGTTGTAGTCCTGTGGGATCTGAAACATCAGCCGGCTGTTGTTGACCGGAAGGGTAACGGTTTTCAGTGGTTTGGTCGGAGGTTGCGCGCTGCTTATGGAGGCTGAACTTTTTTCCTTTGAGTTTTTAAAGAGCCGCGACCCTTGGTTCACGATCCTCAACACGCCGAGCCCCAGAATCACAATCCCAATCACAACCGATGCAACCGTTTTGAATCCCGATTTTTTTGGTGCAGCCGGCGCCGCCGCAGCTGGTGGAATGACAGGTGACGGCGCGGGCACGAATGGAGAGGGAATGATCGCCGCAGGAGCCGGCGATGACGATCGCGGTGGTGGAGGAGGTGCGACCGTCGGAGGAGGTGGCGGCCCCGGTTTAACCGGAGGCGCACTGATCACGATCCCCGGCACGGTTGAAAGCGGAGCCCAACCGGCGGCACCTTCGTACCAGGCCAGATCGCTCGGAGCGAGCGATCCATCGTTTAACTGAGCCTGAATCGTTGCGAGGTCGAAGGGGCCGAGTTGTTGATTATTGCGAGCGATAAATATCTGCATGTCGTTGTCGGTGGTTGGTTTTCCTTTCAGGCGCCTGGCCTCTTCTTATAAAATGTTTCTCAACGGTTGCCAGTCAGCCATCCCCTCACGCCACCCGAGATCTTCCGCCGGCAAGACACCGCTCGTGAGCTGTTCCCGCACGTCATGTTGTTCAAAAGGACCCGTCTGCTCGTTGTTTTTCCACAGATAAATCTGGCGCTCGGGGATCTTCAGGGCCGGCGGTATCGCTTTCGTTAGGCTCACCACTGGATCGTCAGGCGGTGTCGTTAGGCTGGACGCCAATGGGATTTCTGGCGGCTGCGCGGGAATTGGCGGCGGTATCGGCAGCGAAGGAGTTGCCGCCACCACCTGCGGCAGGCCCGGATAAAATTGCCGGAGTGGCTGCCAATCTTCCAACCCGTCGCGCCAGACTAGATCGTCGTCAGAAAATGCTCCGCTGCCCACACGGCGTTCCAGTTCGTCTTTCTCGAATGGGCCCAGCTGCTCATTGTTTTTCCAAACGTAGATGCCCGGGCCGTCTACGACTGTGGCAGGGGTCGTTTCTGTTTGAGCTAATGCTGGCAACTCGGGCGCCGGCCCTCCCGTCAGGGTCGCAACGATCCGGCCGGCCTCGTTCTCTTTGCCGTGCGGCACCGGCACACGAATCTCCTGTTTTTGCTGGGTTCGCCCCTGAACGTGAGACGCGCCGAAGGCGTAGGCCAATTGCCCCGCCACTTGAAGCTGCGCCGAGCCTGGGATTGTGCCGGCGAGGAAATCGAAATGAACCACGGCGGGTGTGCCCGGTTCGAGGCGGGCGCCCCGCAAGCCCCAGTTAAAACTTCGCCACGGATAATAGACCCCGCCCGCCATCAGCCCGTCAGCGCTGATAAGAATCTCGCCTGAAGCGCGTGCCACTGCGCGTTTGACCTCCCGTCGGGCAAACCCCGGAGCAAGGAGCAGGAGCAAGCCGGCGCCGCCGACCAAGACAACAAAAATGACCACGCCCTCGCCGAAGCTCACGCTATCGTGCCGGACAAACTTGTACAAGAACGGAGACAAAATGCCGAGCGCCACAGCGCCTAACATTATCTTCAAACGCAGCGCTGGCGTCATCTTCGCGCGCTCAGTTTCCGCCGCTTGGAAACGTATCACCTCTTCCGCAGAGCAGTTCCAACGAGCCCAGATCTCTCCTTCGCCTTTTTCCAACGAGCCGGCGGCTTTTGCCTGTTTTTGGGTGAGGAAGGCCACGAGCATCGCGACAAGGCCAAAAACCCCGCCGAGGACGATCGCGAGGATTGAATAGGCTTGCTCCGAATTGGTCCGCGCCCGCGCGCAGAACACGATGCCGATTAACAGAACAACGCATGAGACTGCGCTGATAATCCAGCTTACGGCCGCCACTTTGCGAAGCTTTCCCGACGTTTGAGCAGGGCCTGGCACGACTTGGAAATTAATCCTGGGAATTCATTGGGCGCGTCGCGCTGGTTCGGGCAATAGCAACTTGGGGTCCGGCTGTCAAGCCGCGTTCAAAGGGCTAGTCGCGCGCGCGAGCGCGCATTTGGCTGGTCCGCGCCAGGACAGACAAAAACGGACTTTTCAGTTGATGAAAATTTTTCTCACCGTGATACTTTTCGCTCGCTTATGGCGGCTGAAGGGCGCGGCGAAGGCTGCGTAGCCGGATTCGTTAGGCCTGACGCGGGTGGACAGAAATGGACTCTCCGAAAAGTGTCAGGGGGGCAAAACGGGTGGACCCCCACCGCAGCAATGCGGTTGAGTTCACCCGAAAAGTCCCAGCGGTCGAAAGACTTTGGGGGGTATAGCTCAGTTGGTAGAGCGTCTCGTTCGCAATGAGAAGGTCAGGGGTTCGAATCCCCTTACCTCCACCAGTCTTCGCTCGCCTGAATAGGTGACGCGAAGATTGCCGCGCCGTAGCCTGGCGGAGGCGGGCCTCAATCGATCAATCGTTGCTGCGAGCTACGACTCGGCATGCCACGTTAAGAGGATGGGCGGGTTCGTCTATGTGTATGTGTTGCAAAGCGACCTCGATCCTGCGCGATTCTATACCGGCTGCACTGAGGATCTCCGTGCGCGCTTGAGCCGTCACAACAGCGGCGATGTGCCGCACACTGCGAAATGGAAGCCTTGGCGGATCAAAAGTACATCGCGCTTTCCGATCGAGAGCGGGCCAGGCGTTTCGAGATTTACCTAAAGTCCTGGTCAGGTCGCGCCTTCCTTAAAAAACACCTTTGAGAAAGTGCCGACGTGCTTTACGCCATCGCGCCAAAAGCCAACCCCAAACCGTACGTCACCACCGCCTCAATGACCCCAACCATCGTCATCTCCAATCCGGAGGCCCACCAGGAGCGGATCGTGATCAGCGATTTTACGGCGCCGACGGCGAAGTGGGCGATGATGCTGACCGCGAATGAAGCGATCACGGCTTCGATTCCGCTCATGAAAAAGAACGGGATGATCGGGATGAAGGCGCCGATCGCGGTGGAAATGGCGGCCGAGGTGGCGGACTTCCAGTGGTTCGGGAAACGGTGTTCGGAAAGGCCGAGCTCATGTTGCGCCATGGCCTGGACCATCTGGTCCGGCTGCTCGGCGAGGCGCTCGGCCATGCGTTGCGATTCCTCGGGATTGAATCCCTGGAGTTGGTAGAAGAGCGACATCTCCTCGATCTCTTCCTCGGGATTTTCTTCGACCTCGCGTTTCTCCCGCGCGATCTCGGCTTCGTAAACTTCCGCTTCGCTTTTGGCGGCGAGATACGCGCCGGCGCCCATGGAGAGCGAGGAGGCGAGCATGCCGGCGAGCCCGGAGATGAGGACGTAATGCTGCTGGTTGTTCGTCGCGCCGGCGACACCGGAGACAATCCCGAAGACCGCGCCGAGCCCGTCGTTCACGCCGTAGATCGCGTCCGCGACCCAACTGCCGCCGCGGCCGTGCCAGCGTTCGCGTTTCAGGATCGTGTCGAGGGCCGCCCGCGGCCCGGCCGGCGCCGGCGGCGCCATGGCGTTGAGAACGCGCGCGTGCGCTTTCTCCTCGAGGGCCGCTTCATGCAAAAATTTCAGGGCGTCCGGATCGTCGGCGAGGGCGCGCTCGCTTTGGGCGCGATAACGCGCCTCGTGCCGGTCTTCGGCCGCTTCCATCCGGCGAATGGCGACGTCGAGCCCGGCCACGCGGTTCCACCAGCGGCTGAGGCGCTGGCCTAACGAGTCCTTGAGCTCAGGCGGCGCTTCGCCCAGCTCGGAAAGTTTTTGGGCCCAGCGCGCGGCATGGCGTTCCTCCGCCTCGGCCATCCGCACCAGAATATCCTTCCGTTTCTGGTCTTTTTCGCGCCCGGCCAGTTCGCGGTAAACCCGCGCGGTTTGAACTTCCGCCCGCCAGTTCTCCTTCAAAGCCTCTATTGATTCCGGGTCGTTAGGCATGGCAGAGAGGAAAATTCGAAATCCGAAGCTCGAAATCCGAAACAGGGTCGGGATTGAGAAATTCGAATTTTAGAAATTGTTTCGGATTTCGAGATTCGAGTTTCGAACTTCGCATAATCAATCAGCGGGTGCGCAGGCGACTTCCGCCGGCACGAGTCTCGACCTGGTTTGCTGGACTGTAATCACGGTCGCAACTGAGCCAATGATCAGTCCGGCGGCAAGAATCGCGCGGCCGGAAAGCGTTTCGCCCGCGAAAAGAGCGCCGAGAATCACGGCCACGATCGGGTTCACATAGGCGTAGGTGGCGACTTTCGCGGGAGCGCAGTGGCGGAGCAGGAAAATGTAAGCGGTGTAGCCCACGAGCGCGCCGATGATAACAAGATACGCGAAGGAGCCAATCGAAAGCAGGCTGATCCGGCTGGCGTCGAACCGATGATGCTCGCCCATGACCAACCCGGCGAACGTCAGGAGCGTCCCGCCGCAAATCATCTGTTGGCCGGCGAGCAAGAGTGGGGCGGAAGCGCTTTTCGCTTTTCGCGAATAGATTGATCCCGCCGACCAGACCAGCGACGAACAAAGCAGGATGATTATTCCTCTTCCCGCATGGCTGTGTTCGTCAGACGAAAAATGAAAGGCGGGCGCAAGGAGAATGGCAACACCGGCCAGACCGCCCGCGAGTCCCAGCCAGACGATGGGCGTCGGCCTTGGCGCGATCCCAGTCCACCACGCAAAAACCGCGATGTAGATCGGGACCGTTGCCACAATCACGGAAGCGAGTCCGGATGAAACGTATTGCTCCGCGAGGGTGACCCCGCCGTTGCCCGCGAGTAAAAGACAACCGCCGATGACCAGCGCCGTCCGCCAGTTCGCGAACGATCCTTTCGGGGCGCCGCGCCAGCGTGCGATCGCGTAGAGGATGACGCCGGCAAGAAGAAACCGCGTCCCGGCCATGAGCAGCGGCGGGATTGTTTCGATCGCAAAAAGGATCGCGAGGTAGGTCGAACCCCAGATGAGGTAAAGCGCCGCGAACGCGCAGAGAATGGCGGTTTTGCTGGGCCCCGGCATGCGCCGGCACTCTGGCACAGCCTGATCGTGCCTTCACGCATTGTCATCCCGAGGCTGGCGAAGCGCGCCGAGGGACCTCTCAACTGCAAGTGCGGCTATCGCCGAACATTCGGCATCCACTAACGCGGTTCGCGTGTTGTACCGCGAAAGCGATTGAGCGGCCGCGCGGTCCCTCGCCGTCTGCGCGGGCTCGGGATGACACGCGTTAGTAATGGGCCGATTCTAGCTACGCCGGCGCACGATCAAGCGGTAGATGAACAACAACAGCATCGCGCCGACGATCGACATGATCCAACGCGCGGTATAATTCTCGTTTCCGGTAAACATTTTTCCGAGCCAGGTGCCGACAAAAGCCCCGGCAATACCGAGCAGCATCGTGATGATGCAGCCACCAGGGTCCCGACCCGGCATGAGCAGTTTCGCCACAACCCCAATGATAAGTCCGATTACTAATGTCCACATCAGATCGACGATGATGTTACTCCTAGAAAGATTTGGATTACTCGCCACCGGAGAGGAACGCGACCCGGCCGACGGGTGATTTGGAGTAACCGTAGGTTCTAGGTGCGGTGTAGTGGGAAATTGTGGACTGTCTGGTGGAGATATTGACTGGGATGATGTGAGCGCCGCTGTCTGGTGGGTCGCTGGTGTTGGTAGTTCGAGCGGACCGGAGGGCCGGCTGAGTAAATATATGTACACGGCATAGCTCGCAATGCTGGCAGTACAAAGCCATGCAACCGCTTTAAGCAGAGCGGGCGTAGTGTGTGATGTGGCGATCGCCAAGAAAATCGCGGCGAACAGCGCCAGTAACGCTATTGTTGTTTGGACTTCGATCAACGCACGTTGCGGTTGGGAGGTGCGTCGCCTTTATGCGACTCGGATGAACGCGAAGATCAATTACGCCGCCGAATCATCCGGTAGAGGAACAGGAGCAGCATCGCGCCGACGATCGACATGATCCAGTGAGCGGTGTAGTTCTCGTTGCCGCTCACCATTTTTCCGATCCACGTCCCGACAAAGGCGCCGGCGATACCGAGCAGCATGGTGATGATGCAACCACCCGGATCTTTTCCCGGCATGAGCAGCTTGGCGATGAAGCCGATGACGAGCCCGACGAGTAACATCCAAATGATCGAGTGAGAGCCGAAGTCCATGACGACAAGTCTGGAGGGCCGCGCGCCCGGCGGTCAATGTCGAAAATCGCGCTAGGGTTTTTGCCGATGTGCGTTTCAGATTTCACGCGGATTCCATGCAGCCTGCCGGGTCGCTTTAATGGCGCTCCTTCCCACATCGACCCAATGCTCCTTCCAGACGACAAGCTTGCGGTTCTCCAGGCGAACGATCTCCGCCGAAAATGGCATTCGCTCGACGACCAGCGAGTTTGCGTGTTGTGCGACCGCCTGATCACCGGCCGCCAGATTGAAGTAACGCGCGAACCGGGCGGAACATTTTCGGTTCACTGCCCGACCGAAGGCTGCCCATCCGTACCGAGCGATTGGTTTTACCAGGGCAACTCTTGTTCAAGCTCGAGGCCGGTCCAGGGGCGCACGAGCGAAGCCAACATCTGGAACGCTTGAATCGCGCCGGCGCCAGCGTGATCGCCTCGCGAAATACGACACAACCGGGAATCGCGTTCCGCGCGATCTAGCGGAGAAACGGAAGAAAAAAATGGCTACAAAGAAAAAAGGCAAGACAAGCAAACGCACCGTTATCGAGCCGAAGAAAGGCGACCGGCGTTACGTTCGCCGCAACAAGAAGGGCGAGTTCAAAAAAGAAGTGAAAGTAGGACGCTCGCTCGCGGCGGATCGGAAGCGGACGGCAAAAACGAAAGTGAAAAAAGGGCAGGGCGACCGCGGCGACGTCAAACGCTAGACGGACAAACGGGGCCAGGGACCATGAAGAAATTCTTCATCGGCTGGCGAACGAGCAGCGGACTTCTAATCGCGCTGGCGCTGGTGAGTTGTGCGTCTCCAACCCCAAACGCGAATGACTCGCGTCAATCAGTCCGGCGGAAACCGGGCCCGAACCTCGATCGTAAATACGACTGGGGTTCGATGCCGCCGCCGGGCCCGATGAGAACGCACTCCAGCGACTGACCGGAGTCGGCCCCACCGAATTGCTCACTTTCGTCCGTCCGGGTCGACCCACTCCATCGGACCGGCTGTGCAATTCTCGGTGGGACACCGGAGCTGGAAGAGGCCGAGGCCCCACATGCTGCGATAGAGGCGGATTTCGGCGCCGCTGATTATTTTGCCGCAGCCGAGACAGAGCCGGCGCTGGTGCGTGCTCTGCCAGGGGCGGAAGTGATCGAGGCGTTGGAGGAGCTTCAGCTTTTTTTCCGGAGGAAGCGGTGTCGTGTCCACCGCGGGAAGGTGGCAGCGCACGGTCCATCGACCAATCGGAGTGCCGCCCGATTCGGCTCTCAGTTAATCCCTGAGTTTTTAGCGACGCCGGGCGCTCGTAGGTCAGTGTTTCTCCTTGTCGACCTTCGGCAGCTCGATGTTCTCGTTTTCCAGTTTGCCTTCGAAAGCCTTGATGAACGCGTTCTTGAAAACGTTCACGACGGTCGTCATCACGTCGGGCGCCGGGTCGTCGAAATTACCCGAGAGCGGAACCCGGGTGCCGAAACGGTCTTTGGGATGATTGCGAATGATGCGGGTTAATCCGCCCACGATTCCCTGCCAAATAAAATCGATCGGATTGTCGTTGTCGTGGGCCGGATCGAAGATCGACATCTTGTCGAACACCGGCTCGACGTAGCCGGTGAACGCGCCGTTTTTCGAATTGAGCGCTGTCGCGAGCCTCAAGGTCCCGCCTTCGAAAGTGAACTTTCCGTAGGCCTTCGCAAAATCGTTCAGCTTCGTGAGCGGCAATTCCTGCATCTCCAGTTTCATTTCGAAGGTGGGCCTGGGCGCGTAGGGATCGAGCTTCACTTCACAACGCGCTTCGCCCGTCCGCAGCGGGCGCGCCTCCATGTCGATCTCCGCGATCAACGTCTTCGAAAGCTTTTTGCTGTTCGAGAAATTCGTGCCCACCATCTGGACCCGGTCGAAAACCACGTCCACGTCCGGCTCGTGGCTGAAATCCCGGTAATGGATTTCGCCGTCGTGCACCGCGAACCGGTTTATTCTAATCGGGAACAGTTCCTTGATTTTCTGGACCCACGGTTTGTCCACGCCGAATTGGCTGCTCGCTTTGCTGGCGGCGTTCACGAAGTTCATTTTCGGCCGGTAGAATTCGATCTCGCCCACGACCGCGCCGTGCCAGAGCGCGCCCCATTCCACCGAGAGATCGACGGCGGGCGCCGAGAAAAAGGGGACGGGAACTTTTCCGGTGGTCTTCTCGATTTTAACTTCGTGGATGGTGTAGGCCCCGCGCCACAGATGGAGGTCGACGGCGGCGACGTGGCCGCGGTAATCCTCCATTTCGTTGAGCTTGCGGTTCACGTAGTCGCGCACCCAGATGGCGAGCATCAGGCGCACGACGAACACGGCGACGAGGACCACGACCAGCGGCCAAAACCATTTCCGTTTCCAGATTCGTTTCATGACAGGAAACGCCACCTGAGAGGTGGCGCCTTCTAGAATACGCATGGCGCTGATCTGCCGGATGCGACGCTCGCGATTGCCTCCGGCCGCGAAGTATCTTCGAGATGGCAGAGGCAGTGAGCTTGAAGATCGGCAACCGGCGGCTGTCGATTTCGAATCCGGACAAGGTTTTCTACAACGGGGGCAAGTTCACGAAACTCGACGTGATCAACTATTACCTGCGGGTCGCGCCCTGGCTGTTGCCGCATTTTCGCGGTCGGCCGGTGACCCTCAAGCGTTATCCGAATGGAATTCACGGCGAAGTCTTTTACGAGAAGGACGCGCCCTCGTTTACTCCGGCGTGGGTGAAGACCTTTCCGGTGCCGCGGCGCGAAGGCGGGCCGGACATCAATTACATTCTCATCAACGACCGGGCGACCCTGGCCTGGGCGGCGAACATTGCGGCGCTCGAGCTCCATCCCTTTTTGCATCGCGCGCCGCATCTGGCCCGGCCCACGCACGTCGTCTTCGATCTCGATCCAGGCGAAGGCGCCGGACTGGCTGAATGCATCGAGGTCGTCTTTCTCTTGCGCGACGTGCTGAGCAAATTGCGGCTGGAATCGTTCCCGAAGGTTTCCGGTTCAAAAGGGCTCCAGCTTTACGTGCCGCTGAACACGGCGACCTCGTACGACGCGACCCAGCTGTTCGCGAAGACGATCGCGGAGCTGCTCGAACGCGAACACCCCGAGCTCGTCGTGGCGGACATGGCGAAAAATCTCCGCCACAAAAAGGTCTTCATCGATTGGAGCCAGAACGCGGACCACAAGACGACGGTGGGCGTGTACTCGCTGCGAGCGAAACGCGACCGGCCTTTTGTTTCGATGCCGGTAAAATGGAGCGAGCTCCAGAAAGCGAAGATCGAGGCGCTCCAATTCGAGCCGGCTGCGGCGATCGAGCGACTGAAGAAACTCGGCGACCTCTTCGCGCCGATTTTAAAGTTGAAACAGAAATTGCCGCGGCAGTTCGCGGTGGAGAAGAAAGCCACCCGCAAACAGCCGCGGGCGCTGGACACCTACGCTGCGAAACGCGACTTCTCGCGCACAGACGAACCCGGGCCGACCGCACCGCGGCGCAGCCGGCAGGGAAGCCGGCGCCGTTTCGTTATCCAGAAACACGCGGCCAGCCATCTCCACTATGATTTTCGTCTGGAGATGAACGACGTCCTGAAGTCGTGGGCCGTCCCGAAAAATCTTTCGGTCGTTGAGGGAGAGACTCGCACGGCGTTCGAAACGGAAGATCATCCGATCGATTACCTGGAGTTCGAAGGGATCATCCCCGAAGGCGAATACGGCGGCGGCACCGTCATGGTGTGGGACATCGGCACCTATGAAATCCTGGAGGGCAATTACTGGAAAGGATCGCTTACCGTTTTTCTTTCCGGGAAGAAATTGAAAGGGGAGTGGACCCTGAAACGGGTCGCGGCGGACGAGGGGAAACCAAAATGGTTTGTGAACAAGACCGGCGCCAGAGCGCGGCCGATCCCGAAGAAGCGCGAATCCGTTTCGGCGAAAACCGGCCGAACGATGGAGCAGATCGCCGGGGAACGGTCGGCGGTCTGGCGGAGTAATCGCGGAAGCGGCTCGACAGAGTCTCGCCCTACCAGGAAAGCCAAAGCGAAAGCGCCGCAGTTCGTCAGGCCGATGAAAGCGACAGCGGTCACCGAACTGCCCGGCGAAGGCGATTGGATCTACGAAATCAAATGGGACGGATATCGCGCGCTCGGTCTCAAGGAGGGAGAGAACGTGCGGCTGCTGTCGTTGAAAGAGAAAAACCTGACGAGCGATTTCCCGGGGGTGGCCGAAGCGATGGGTGGACTCGCTGCGGAGACGGCCATGGTTGACGGCGAAATTGTCGCGGTCGACGCCCAGGGCCGGCCCTCGTTCCAGGTTCTGCAAAATCGCAAGGCGCTCGGCCGCGGATGGAGCGTGGTCTATTACGCGTTCGATCTGCTCCAGCTTGACGGCGAAGATTTGCAACGGCTGCCGCTTCACGTTCGCAAAGCGAAACTGAAAGCGCTGCTGGCGGCGACCGGTTCGCCGATCCTTCGCTACAGTGCGGAGCTGATTGGAAAACCAGCGGCCGTCATTCGGACCGTCGGCGCGGCCGGACTGGAAGGCGTTATCGCAAAGAAACGGGAATCCGTCTATCGCGCCGGCACCCGCGTGACAACCTGGTTGAAGTTGAAGCTGAACAAGGGCCAGGAATTCGTAATCGGCGGTTACAAACCGGACGCGGGAAGTTTCCAATCCATTCTGGTTGGCTATTACGACGCGAAGAAGCTGATCTTCGCCGGCAAAGTGCGGCAGGGATTTAATCCGGTTGGCCGGGCCCGATTGCTGAAAGAGATGACCCCGTTGCTGACGAAGGAGTGTGCGTTCGCCAATCTGCCCACGAGCCGGAAAAGTCATTTCGGCGAAGGCATCACCGATGATGAAATGGCGGAGCTCTGCTGGGTGAAACCGAGACTGGTGGCGCAGGTCAGTTTTACAGAGTGGACCAACTACGGTCTCCTCCGCCACGCCACCTTCGAAGGGCTGCGTGACGACAAAGCACCGCGCGCCATCGTCCGGGAGGAGTGAAGAGGGAGCGATTTTGATGTCGATCAGGCGGATGCCCCATCCTTTTGTAAGCGCGAAAGCGTAATGAGAATGGGAAGTCGTTGATGGAAGAAACGCGTGACAGCATTTCGGATATCTGGGGAGCGCGCTCGCCCTACGATGGGGAATGGCGGGAGCGTTGCGATGAGCGGCTCGACGCTCCGCCCGATCGCTGGGTCCAATCGGCCTGCGTCCTCTGCTCCAACGGATGCGCCCTGGACATCGGCGTCAGCGGCGGCCGCATCGTAGGGGTTCGCGGGCGAATCGACGACCGTGTGAATCGCGGGCGGCTCGGGCCCAAAGGTTTGCTCGGATGGAAGGCGAATGAGAGCCGGGACCGGCTCACAACCCCGTTGATCAGGCGACACGGAAAGCTCGAGCCGGCGAGCTGGGAGGAAGCGCTCGAGTTGATCGTCAGTAGGTCGAAACAAATCCGCAGCGAGCACAGCAGCGCGGCGATTGGTTTCTATAATACCGGCCAGCTTTTCATCGAGGAATACTGGACGCTCTCCACGATCACCGATGGCGGGCTCGGCACGCCGCATGTCGACGGCAATACGCGCCTTTGCACGGCGACCGCGTCGCAGGCCTTGATGCAATCGTTCGGCACCGATGGGCCCCCCGGTTCTTACACCGACTTCGATACGACCGACGCAATTTTTCACCTTGGGCACAACCCGGCCGAAACCCAGACTGTCCAGTGGATGCGGATCCTGGATCGCCGGGCAGGGCCGCGCCCGCCGCAACTCATCGTGGTGGATCCGCGCAAAACGCCGACGGCCCGCGAAGCCGATCTTCATCTCGCGCCTCAGCTCGGAACAAACCTTGCCCTGCTCAATGGCCTTCTCCATCTGATCATCGGCGCCGGCCACGTCGATGAAGATTTCATCGCCGCGTACACGGTCGGTTTCGAGAAACTGGCGGAGACTGTAGCCGCGTATTCACCGTCGAAAGTCGCAGGCATCACGAATGTCCCCGACCGGAACTTGCGCGAAGCGGCGGAGATCCTTGGCACGACGCCCTCGCTTGTTTCGACCTTGCTGCAGGGCGTGTATCAATCGAATCAAGCGACCGCTTCCGCCGTCCAGGTGAACAATATTCATCTCGTCCGCGGCTTGATCGGCAAACCGGGCTCCACGGTTTTTCAAATGAACGGACAGCCGACTGCGCAAAACGCACGGGAATGCGGCGCAAACGGCGAGCTGGTCGCGTTCCGAAATTGGAATAACAAAGCGCACGTCGCCGATCTCGCCCGGGTTTGGAATGTCGATCCCGGGACGTTGCCGACCGCGACGCCGCCGACTCACGCCATGAAAATTTTCCGGCTCGCAGAGGAAGGATCGATTCGCATGCTTTGGATCATCTGCACGAACCCGGCGGTCTCGATGCCGGAATTGAAGCGGATCCGCGCGATTCTCGAGCAAGACAACCTTTTCGTGGTCCTCCAGGACGCTTTCCGAACCGAGACTGCCGAACTGGCCGACGTGGTTCTGCCCGCGGCGATCTGGGCCGAAAAGACCGGCACCTTCACCAACGCCGACCGGACGGTGCACCTCTCGCGGAAGGCGATCGATCCTCCAGGCCAGGCGCGGGCCGATCTCGATATTTTTCTCGAGTATGCGAAGCGGATGGATTTCCGCGACAAGGATGGCGCGCCGCTGATCAAGTGGCACGATTCGGAGAGCGCATTCGAAGCGTGGAAGGAGTGCAGTCGCGGCCGGCCCTGCGATTATACAGGACTGTCTTATGAGAAGCTAAGCGGGCCGTCGGGAATTCAATGGCCGTGCAACGATGAACATCCAGACGGTGCAGAACGGCTCTACACCGATGGCCGTTTCAACACCAGTGCGGACTATTGCGAAATCTACGGGAACGATTTGAGCACTGGCGCTGACATTACGGAAGACGAATATCGGCGGAACGATCCGCGGGGACGCGCCATCATCAAGGCCGCGGAATACGTCCCGCCGGTGGAAGCGCCGGACGACGATTATCCGCTCTGGTTCACGACTGGCCGGGTCGTCTACCACTTTCATACCCGGACGAAAACGGGACGCGTGGAAGAACTCAATGCGGCAGCGGCCGACGCTTTCGTCCAGCTTGCCGCCGAGGACGCGGAGGCGCACGGCATCGCCGGGGGCGACATGGTCGAGGTAGAATCGCGTCGTGGAAAATTGCGTGCCCGCGCCCGGGTGGGCGATATCGAGCCGGGCTGCGTGTTTGTGCCTTTCCACTACGGCTATTGGGATGATGAGGGCCCGCCGCGGGCGGCAAACGAATTGACTCTGACCACGTGGGACCCGGTCAGCAAGCAGCCGCAGTTCAAGTGCGCGGCGGTGCGAGTGCGAAAAGTCTAACGGAGGCCCGATGAACCTGGCGAAATTTCTGACGTTGGTAAAAACGAGCGAAGAACAATTGGCGGACGCTTTCATGTTCGTCGCGAACAAGCACGAACGGAACGCCGAGATCCGCGACATGTCGAAACAACTCGCCGAATGGTCGCGGAACCACGTCGCTGGATTGTCCGCGGCGATTGCCCGCGTCGGCAGTGAATCGGTGGATGAACCGCAGCGCGTTCGGAGCGCGCTCTTCCACGGCGCGCGCATCGGGGGTCTTGGGCTGTTGCGTGATCTCCAGGATTTATCGCTTCTCGCCAAACAAGTTGAGATCAATTGGACCTCAACCCATCAGGCCGCAAAAGCGTTGCACGATCACGAGCTGGAAACCCTCGCCGCCGGCTGCATGGAGGAGACCACGAAACAGATCGCCTGGCTGGAAACGCAGATCAAACAGACCGCGCCGCAGGCTATCAACGTTGAACCGGAGAAGACCGCCGCGATAAAGGCGTCCCTCCCGAAAACCTTCACACCGGCGGCGTTGCCCGAATTCATCTGGTCGCCGATGGCTGCGGGGATGCTGATGGTCCTGGTGGGCGGGATCGCCTGCCTTGCCGGCCAGCCGTGGCTGGTTCCGAGCCTGGGGCCGACCGCTTATTTGCAGGCCGAAACGCCAGCCCATCCGGCATCGCGTTTTTATAATACGGTCGTGGGGCATCTGATCGGCCTTCTCGCGGGTTTCGCTGCCGTCGCGATTTTCAATGTGTGGCAAAGTCCGGGCGTCTTCAGCGACCACCAGCTCGTAATGGCCCGAGTCTGGGCTAGCGGAGTCGCGCTCGCGCTCACCTTGCTGGTCGCGTTGTTGTTGAAAGCGTCCCATCCCCCGGCGGGCGCGACAACCCTCCTGGTGGCGCTCGGGGCGATTAAGACGGTCCACGATGGTTTGAACGCGATGGCTGGAGTCCTGGTTATCGCGCTCCTTGGCGCTGCGTTTCGCCGCGCGCGCCTCAAGACCGCCGCGGCACGCTCCGGCTAAAGCCGCTCCGCCAAATCCCCGACTACAAACCCGCGCTTCTTGACGCCGAGTCCGTGCCCGAAGTGGGGAGGCCCTTCGACTTTTGCACAAGCATTCGCTTTCTCCTGAGCCGTGCGAGGCGAGTCTTCGCCGCTTCCGGTGTCGGCTGCAACGATTTGGGCGGCTTGACCGGTTTGCGATAGAGCTGCGCGAGACGCGCCACCAGTGCGGCATGCGCTTTTTCGCCGCTTGTTAACGCCGGCGCCAGCTCATCTCCGGGGTCTGGCTTCGGCGGGCTCATGATCAAATTCTCCATTTAAGAATTCGGTCGAGGTGGCGTTAATGGGTGTCTGGACGCCTCGGTTCCGCGCGCTCAGGAAAATCCCGATAGTCTCCTCAGGAAAGACCCGACCGCGACCGGCTCTCGCTTCGAACTGAAATAAGGGAGTCCACCGTTGGACCTGCAATATGTGCGCAATCCTGCTTGTCGAAGATCACTACGACACGCGGCTAGCGTTCGCGGCGATCCTTCGGAGCTGGGGCCACGAGGTCGGGACCGGTGATTCCATGGCGAGCGGCCTGCAATTCCTCGACGAGAATCCGGTGGACGTCGTGGTAAGCGACATCGGATTGCCGGATCGAAACGGCTACGATTTCATCGCGGAAGCCCGGGAGCGAACGCCAGGATTGACGGCGATCGCGGTGAGCGCGTACTTCACCGCCGCCGATCAGCGCCGCGGGAACGACGCCGGGTTCGACATGTTTTACGCCAAACCGGTGGACCTGGCGGCGTTGCAGCACGCGCTGGAACGCATCCCTTCGTGCGCCGTGGCCAATGCCGACGGCAGTCGCGGAGGCTGATTATTGGTTCGGCGCAACGCGCGCCGCGGCGTATCGTTCGCGAAGCCGATGGAATTTCGCGCGCTCTCGATCTCGATCATCGTTCCCGTCTTAAACGAAGCGGCTTTGATTCGCGGCATTCTCGAGCGCGTCCGAACGCTCGATCCCGCCTTGGAAATTATCGTGGTTGATGGAGGCAGCAGGGACGAAACCGTTTCGATCGCGCGTTCGCTGGCCGATCGCGTAATCACCGCGCGCCGCGGTCGCGCCTCTCAAATGAATGCGGGCGCGGCAATCGCGCGCGGCGAAGTCCTCTGGTTTCTCCACGCCGACTTGCAACCGCCCGCAAATTCGCTCGCGCACATCCAAAACGCGTTGTCTGATCCGGCCGTCAGCGGCGGCTGCTTTTCTCTCCGCTATCCGCGACCGGAATGGATTTATCGGGTCAGCGATTCGCTCGGTAACCTTGGCGTAAAGGTGTTTGGATTCGCGCTCGGCGATCACGGTATTTTCTGCCGGCGCGTTGCCTTCGATTGCACCGGCGGCTATCCGCTCGCGCCCATTCTGGAAGACGCGGAACTTTACCGGCGCCTGGCTCGGGTTGGGCGGATGACCCAGCTCCCCGAAGTAATCGTGAGCGACCCGCGAACGTTTGAACGCTGCGGCCGTTATCGAACGACGGCCGTCTATTTCCTGATCCTCTTGCTCTACGTCGCGGGCGTGCCGGTTTCGGCGCTAAACCGAATTTACCGGCGCTTCCATCGGAACGGCTTCGGAGTCGCGGTTCCAGGGACTGGCCGCTTGGGAACCGTCGTTTCGTAGCTTCCGGTTGCTTCGCCGGGCCGCGGCGATCGTATCTGCCGGTACCCGACGGAGGGACCCGGCGAGCCCCATTTTTGACAAGGTCCAAATCAGCCATTTTGTCGGGTCAAAATGCCAAGGCCGGACGCCGTTGCGGTAGTCGTGCTGAAACTCGTGGTGATAATTGTGGTAGCCCTCGCCGAACGTAAGCAAGGCCATGAGCATGGAGTCGCGGGCGCTGCAGCGCGTCGAATAAGGTTGGCGACCGACGGTGTGGCAGGCGGAGTTAATAAAAAATGTGCAATGCTGCACGACGACGACCTTGGCCACGCCGCCGATGAGAAAACCACCGAGCGCGCCGACCCAGCCGTTCCAGGCCGCGCCGATCAGGGTGGGCAAGCCGAAGCTGGTGAGCACAGCCAGGAGATGAACATGGCGATGCTGCCACATAACGAGAGCGTCTTTCTTCAGGTCGTTCACGTTATCGAACGGCGGTTGCGGCAGGAGCTTGAACAAAAGCCAGCCGATGTGAGCATGGAAAAACCCCTTGCTGATATCGTAGGGATCTTCCTCGTGATCGACATGCTTGTGGTGGCGGCGGTGTTCGCTCGCCCACATCACGACGGAATTTTCGAACGCGCCCGAGCCAAAAATCAGAACCAAAAGACGGATCGGCCATTTAGCCTGGAAAGAGATGTGCGAGAAAAGCCGGTGATACCCAAGGGTAATGCTGAGCGCGGTCGCGCTTACAAGCGTGCCGAAAAGTGCCACGTAAAACCAGTCGAAACCAAAATAGAAAAAATAGAGCGGGACGGCCGTGATGGAGAGGACAAACGTGCCAATCAAAAACGAGCTGGTTACCCAGTTGATGCGGTCGAAAGGGATACGAGAAAACATAAAGCGAGATCGCGCCTTAGCGGCGCGGAGAGAAACGAAGCGAGATTTAAAGCGGGACCTAACGAGCCAGGACAACGTCTTTCTTCGTCCAGGCGTGGACCTTGTCGCAATGCGCGCAGGTCAGCTTGTGCGGCTTCACTTTCTTGTCCGCCCAAAGTTCTTCTTCGACCACCTGGCCGGTAGGAGTGAGTTTGGCGGTGGTCGGGCACCGGACGAGGATTCGTTTTGTCATGGTCTTGAAAGGTTGGGTTTAGGCCGGCGAGATTAACCGAGTCGATATACGATCCGCGCCTTATCGATATCGTAAGGGGACATTTCCAGCTTCACCCGGTCGCCAATGGTGAGGCGAATGAAGCGTTTCCGCATTTTGCCCGAAATATGGGCGAGGACGATGTGATCGTTGGGGAGGCGGACGCGGAACATCGTGCCCGCGAGGACTGAGGTAATCAGTCCCTCCAGTTGTAATTGTTTTTCGAGAGGCATTCGAATTTGCTGGCCGGCGCCCGAGTTAACGAAGCGCCGGCCGCGAAATTGCCGTGGTTAGCGGCGGGAACCGGCGAAATTACGCGGGCGCTCTTCGCGAGCACGCGCTTCGTTCACGGTCAGGGCGCGTCCCTGCACTTGCTTGCCGTTGAGGGCGTTGATGGCGGCAGTGGCCGCGGTGGCGTCGTTCATCGTAACGAAAGCGAAGCCGCGTGAGCGGCCGGTGACGCGATCCATGACGAGGGCCACTTCACTGACGGCGCCGTGTTGTTCGAAAAGATCCTGGAGATCGTTCTCGGTAGTATCGAAGGAAAGATTTCCTACGTAGAGTTTCATGTATTTGAGTTTTGGAGCAATTCGCTGCCAGCTACGAGCCGTTCCCGAGAGTCGGGTTTCAAATCACCAAAGAGCCAAACTCAACTGACGATCTACCAAGCAAAGAAACAGAACAGACTTAATCCAATGGCCGCCAGTCTCGCTCATCGCGGGAAAAATTCAAGCGGTACTTGGCTCGGCGCCCCGCATTCGAGCCGTCAGAAAAAACCGTAGTGCCTCCTCAGCCCTTTGCCGCACGGCCACATTCTACGTTTGCTCCGTTTCTGCTGCACACGCATGAAATCAACTCTCCTGCCGGCTCGTCGCCGAAATGCCGACGCCCTCCCAATATCTTCCGCGGCCGAATTTCCCATCATCGTCCACTCGCACCTCGGGTGGGACTGGGTGTGGCAGCGGCCGCAGCAATTTCATTCCCGGCTTTCGAAGAGCCATCGCATTCTTTTTGTTGAAGGACCAACGCCGGAGCCCGGCATCGAAGCGGCGCGCGTCTCGCTGCGCGAAGTCGCCGATTATCCAAACATCGTGGTGTTGCAGATGGCCATGCCAGCGCGGCGTTGGAACGACGGCGCCTGGGTGGACAAAGAACGGCGCCGCCTTGTCCAATCGGTTCTCAACGGTCCGCTCGGCGCGGATTTCGCCGAGCCCGTCCAATGGTTTTACGACCCGATGGCGGTCACGGCGTTCGCCGGACACCTCAACGAGACCGCGATTGTTTACGATTGCATGGATCAGCTATCGCAGTTCCATGGGGCGCCCGCCGAGCTGGTGAAACGCGAGCGGGAATTGCTGGCCATCGCGGACGTCGTTTTCGCGGGCGGCCCGAAAATTTGGGAAGAGAAACGGCGGCACAACGCCAATTGCTACTCGATCGGCTGCGGCGTCGATGCGGCCCACTTCGGGAAGGCGAACGATCCGCTCACTTCGCTGCCGCCGGATGTCGCTGAGTTACCCGGTCCGGTGTTTGGCTATATCGGCGTGGTAGACGAACGCCTCGATTATGAACTGATCGCAAAACTCGCGGACGGAAATCGGGAGGGGAGCGTCGTGATGGTCGGGCCGTGGACGAAGGTCGATCGCTCGCAGTTTCCGGAACGCGCAAACCTCCACTGGCTGGGCGGGCGCGATTACACCGACCTGCCCGCTTACGCAAAGCGCTTCGACGTTTGCCTGATGCCGTTCGCCTTGAACCAAGCGACGGAATTCATTAACCCGACGAAAGCTCTCGAATACATGGCCACGGGACGCCCGATCGTTTCCACGCCGATCGAAGATGTCGTTCGGCAGTTCGAGGACGTGGTGAAAGTGGCGGCGACGGCCGATGAATTCGTGGCCGCATGCCGGCGCGCGGCCGAATGCCCGAACCGGGTCGGAGTCCGTCGCGGATTGAAACTCGCCTCGTGGAATTCCTGGGAATCGATCGTCGAGAAGCTCGAAGGCCACGTCCTCGCAATCATCAACAGCGGGCGGTCGATCGCGACCGACGCGGCCTAACGACATGTTCGATTACCTGGTAGTAGGGGCCGGATTTGCCGGGAGCGTCCTGGCCGAGCGACTGGCGCGGGGTTCGGGCAAGCGCGTTCTGATCTGCGATCAACGGGCCCACATTGGGGGGAATGCCTACGACGAATACGATTCGGCCGGCGTGCTGGTCCATCGCTACGGACCGCACATTTTCCACACGAACTCAGCCGAGGTTTTCAACTATCTGTCGCGCTTCACGGATTGGCGTGGCTACGAGCATCGGGTCCTGGCCAGCGTGGACGGCCAGTTGCTCCCGATGCCGATCAATCTCGACACGATTAACCGGCTCTATGGATTGAACCTCGATTCCACCGGAGTGGAACGCTATCTCGCGTCCGTCGCCGAAACGCGGGCCACGGTCCGGACGTCGGAAGACGTCGTCCTGAGCCGGGTCGGCCGCGATCTCTACGAAAAGTTTTTCCGGAACTACACGCGCAAGCAATGGGGCCTCGATCCCTCGGAGCTGGATGCCCAGGTGGCTGCGCGAATTCCGGTGCGCACGAACCGGGACGACCGGTATTTCACCGACGAATACCAGGCCATGCCGCGGCGCGGGTTCACCCGCCTTTTCGAGAATCTGCTCGACCACCCAAACATCTCGATCCTGCTCAATACCGATTACCGCGAGATCGCCGACGAAATTCCCTATCGGAAAATGATCTACACCGGACCGATCGACGAATTCTTCGATCTGCGTTTCGGCAAGCTGCCCTATCGATCGCTGCAATTTCGGCACGAGACCCACGACCGCGAGCGGTTCCAACCCGCCGCGGTCGTCAATTATCCAAACGAGCACGACTACACTCGGATCACCGAATTCAAATACCTGACCGGGCAGGAGCATCGCCAGACCAGCATCGTCTACGAATTTCCGAAAGCGGAGGGCGATCCGTATTATCCGATTCCGCAGGCGGCCAACGCGGCGATCTACAAACAGTATCGCGAGCTCGCCGAAGCCACGCCCGGGGTGCGCTTCGTCGGGCGGCTGGCCACCTACCGTTATTACAACATGGACCAGGTCATCGCCCAGGCGCTGACCGTTTACAAAAAGATTGCGGGCGAGGAAGCCGGGATTCGGGAGATGAAGAATGGACACCGAAATGGAGAAATCGCTGCAGCTCTGGGGCGGAGTTGAGTGCACCGTTAACCGCGTCGGCGACCGGTTCTTCAACCAGCTCGAACGCAATGGCCATTGGGACCGCGCCGACGACCTGGACCGTTTCGCGTCCCTTGGTTTGCGGACTTTGCGGTTTCCTTTGCTCTGGGAAATCCTGGCGCCCGATTCAGTCGACGAGATCGATTGGACGTGGCCGGACGACCGGCTCCGACGCGCTCGCGCTCTCGGCATTCGGCCGATTGCAGGTTTGCTCCATCATGGAAGCGGGCCGGTTTACACGAACCTTCTCGATCCCGAGTTCCCGGAACAGTTCGCGCGCTATGCGGGACGAGTCGCTCGGCGATATCCCTGGATCGACGCCTACACGCCGATCAACGAGCCGCTCACCACCGCGCGATTCAGCGGGCTTTACGGCCATTGGTATCCGCATGGCCGGAGCGACAACAGTTTCGCGCACGCGCTTTTGAATCAATGCCGGGGCACGGTCCTGGCCATGCGCGCGATCCGAAATGTTAATCCGCAGGCGCAGCTGATCCAGACCGACGACCTCCCGAAAACGTTTAGCTCGCCGTCGCTCTCCTACCAGGCCGCGTTCGAGAACGAACGGAGGTGGATCGCCTGGGACCTCCTCTCGGGCATCGTCGATCGCGTCCATCCGCTCTGGAGTTATTTCAAATGGGCTGGCGTCTCCGATGTCGAACTCGAGATTTTTCTGCGCGAGCCCTGCCCGCCCGACGTCATCGGCGCGAATTACTACGTCACGAGCGAGCGTTTCCTCGACGACAATTTCTCCGCGCATCCCGCCGAATGCCGCGGTGGCAACGGACGCGACGTTTACGCCGATATCGCCGCCGTCCGTTCCGAGCTCAGCGAGATTGCCGGTCCGAAAAATTTGTTGATGGAAGTTTGGGAACGCTATCAAACCCCGGTCGCTATTACGGAGGCGCATCTGGGTTGCACGCCTGACGAACAGCTCCGGTGGTTCATAAGGATTTGGGAGGCGGCGAAGGAAGCGCGCTCCGCCGGCGCCGACATTCGCGCCGTCACGATCTGGTCGCTTCTGGGATCCTTCGATTGGAACAGTCTGGTGACCCGCGACGAAGGGCATTACGAACCGGGCGTGTTCGATGTTTACGATGGCGAACCGCGTGAAACTCTGCTTGGAACAATGGTGCGCGAAATAACGGCGCGCGGCACCTTCGATCATCCTTATCTGGCGACACCAGGGTGGTGGGAACGCGAGGAGCGGCTGGAGCAGGTCGCCTGAAACATGGACAGCCCGAGCCGCGGAGACGGCGTGGGACCTCGCAGTTGCCAACTTACGCTACCGCGAAAGGCAAAGCGTTCATTGACGGCGAAGGGTGCAAGTATCGCGGAAGCGCCAGACCCGCCCGCGAGGTCCCTCGCCGTCTCCGCGGCTCGGGATGACACGGCAACGGTAACGCGCAATCTTCGCCGGTGACTTCCGCTTCTGGCTACGCGCCCGGCCGCGTCGAACTGCTCGGCAATCATACCGATTACAACCAGGGCGTGGTTCTCGGCGCGGCCATCGACGGCGGATTAACGGTGAGCGGGACGCGGCGGGGCGACGACGTAATCCAGCTCTCGTCGCGGCTGATCGACGAACCGGTGACGGCGTCGCTGTCAGATTTGCAACCACGAACGAAGGGCCGCTGGGCCAACTACGCTCTCGGCGTGGTGGCGCAATTCCGCGCGTTGGGCCATCAAATGAGCGGATTCGCCGCGGAAGTTTCCGGCGACCTGCCAGCGGGCGCCGGCCTTTCCAGCTCGGCAGCGCTCGAAGTGGCGACCGCCGGTTTTCTAATGGCGCTTCACGATCTCCGCCTGGATCCGCTCGAGGTTGCCCGTCTTTGCCGTCGCGCTGAAAACGATTTCGTCGGCGTTCAATCCGGTCTACTCGATCAAGCCACGTCCGTTTTCGGCCGCGCCGATCACGTCGTGTTTCTCGATTGCCGGAGCGAAGAGATCTCGACGATCCCGTTCCCGGCCGGCCTCGTCCTGGTGATCGCGCAATCGCGCGGCAAGCACGACCTGCTCGAAAGCCTCTATAATAGAAGGCGCGAGGAATGTGCCGCCGCGGCACGCGCTCTCGGTGTCGCCAGTTTGCGCGAAGTAACTCGCTCCCAACTCGAAGGCGCCGAACCGAACCTCGATCCGATTCTGTGGCGACGGGCGGCCCACATCGTCGGCGAAAACGAACGCGTCTGGCGGGCCGTGGAAATTCTGAAATCGCGCGGGAGTCCGAGCGAGTTTGGCGCGCTGATGAACGCCTCGCATGAAAGTTCGCGCACTAATTTCGAGAATTCCACGGCCGACCTGGATCGTCTCGTCGAGCTGGCGCGATCGCGTCCCGGAGTTTTCGGTTCGCGTCTGACCGGTGGCGGTTTTGGCGGCGGAACCGTGACCCTGGTCGAGGCTGGCCACGCGACCGATCTCGTTGCGCATCTGCGTTTGCACGCGGCCGCGGTGTCCATTTGTCGCGCCGCGGATGGCGCGGCCGTTTACTGGTCGCGCTGATTCGGCTTGCGCGGCGTTGTCGACTCGGCGTCGGTAAACGGAATGGCCACGAATACTTTCCTGCCGCGGCCCGAATATCCGCGGCCGGACCGGCAGCGAGGTTTCGTCCACGGTGTCGACTGGCTGAATTTGAATGGTGCGTGGGAATTCCGTTTCGATCCGGACCGTTGCGGGATCGAACAGGAATGGTTCGGCGCGGATGAACGCCTTTGGACCGAGCAGATCACCGTCCCGTTCTGCTGGCAATCGCTCGCGGCCTGGGGCGAAGCCGACGCCGCCAACAACGACAATTATTTTTCCCGCCGGGTCTATCGCAATCCCTTGCACGTCGATCGGTTTAACTATCGCGACGCGGCCCGCTACGAAGTCGGCTGGTATCGACGCACGGTCACCATCCCCGCGAACGAACATTGGAAGGAAAAGCGCGCGATTCTCACCATCGGCGCGGCGGATTTCTTCACCGACGGCTGGTGCAACGGCGTCCATCTCGGCCGCCACGAAGGCGGCTACGTTCCGTTTGAGTTCGATCTCACCGACGCCTTGCGCACCAACGAGGACGGCGAACTTTGCGCGACGATCGTCTTGCGCGTGGAAGATCCGACCGACAATCGCGAGCAGCCGGTCGGTAAACAGTGGGGCTGGTATAGCAGCGTCAGCGGCATCTGGCAGACCGTCTTTCTCGAGCCGCGGCCCAGGGAGTTCGTGGAGCAATTTCAAGTGGCCGCCGATCTCGTGCGGAGCGATGCCATCTTCAAAGTCTTCACTCGCGGCGGAAGCGAATGCGCGGTCACGGTGACTGCGCCTGACGGCCGCGTTTTCCGGGACAACTTCGCCGTCCGCGATGGGATTGCGTCCGGCGCCATCTCACTGCCGAGCCCGGTTCTTTGGGACCCGAGCGATCCCCAACTCTACAAGTTGAAACTCACCCTCCGCGGTTCGGAGCAGGGGACTGACGTCGTCCACGGCTACTTCGGGATGCGCAGCATCCAGACCAGGCTCGCCGAAGACATCGGCGCGCCCGCGGCCCTTTCGCTCAATGGCGAAGCGATCTACGTCCGCGGCGCGCTTTACCAATCGTATCATCCCGACGGCATCTACACCGCGGGCGAT
Organism: Verrucomicrobiota bacterium; assembly: GCA_041167265.1. Lineage (GTDB taxonomy): Bacteria > Verrucomicrobiota > Verrucomicrobiia > Chthoniobacterales > UBA10450 > AV80. The sequence goes on from JBEEHG010000033.1 coordinate 43,420, forward strand.
GTCCAGACGCTGAAGGACGACATCGCGTTCGCGAAACGCGCCGGATTCGATCTCCTCCGGATCCACATCAAAATCGACGACCCTCTGCTGCTCCATTACGCGGACACGATCGGGATCCTGTTGCTGGCCGACTTCCCAAATTTCGGCGAAGGCGGCGACACCGCGACCGGGCGGCGGCGTTTCGAGGAGACAATGCGCGGCGCGATCGCGCGGGACTTCAATCATCCGTCGATCATCGGCTGGTGTCTCTTTAACGAGACCTGGGGGTTCGGAGGGCAATCTCAGTTCGTGAAGCTGATCAACCCGAAGCCGCCCGCGATGCACGACAGTCCCGCGGCCTCAGCGGAAACGAAGTTCGATAACCAGCTCTCTTTCGTTTGGGTCGACCAGATGTGGGCCCTGGCCAAGACGCTCGATCCCACCCGGCTGGTGGAAGACATGAGCGTCGTCGCATGGGACCACATCGAAAACTTTGGCCACGGCCGGACGGATGTGAATTCGTGGCATTTTTATACGGACAACTACGAGCAGGCGAAGAAGCACATCGCGGAAGTCGTCGCCAAGACTTACGCCGGTTCGAACTTCAATTACACGCCCGGCTTCGAGCAAGGTTCGCAGCCGCTCATCAACAGCGAATACGGCGGCGTCGGCGCGCTCGATGGCGACATCGATATCAGCTGGAGCTTCAAGTTTTTGACCAACGAGCTCCGCCGCCACGGGAACTTGTCCGCTTACATTTTCACCGAGTTACACGACGTGGAATGGGAGCGGAACGGTTTCCTGAATTACGATCGGACGCCGAAAACGTTTGGGTACGATTCCACGATCGTGAACCAGGGGGACGTGCTTCCGATCGACGCACCACCGATCGCGCGGCACCCTCCCGGCAGCGAGCTGGAGGTCGATGTCTATTCCTCTCATTTCGCGCGGAACACGCGCGAGCAGGTCACACTTTACTGGACCTTAAGCGGGATCGACTCGTTAGGCTGGGCGAACGACCGGTTGCTCCAGGGCCGCAAGGAGATCGCGTTTCCCCATCATCGCGTCGTCCTGGCCGACCGGATCAGGTTCCGGCTCCCGGAGAAAACGATGCTCTGCACGCTCTGGGTCCGGGCGGTGACGCCGGAGGGCACGCTGGTCGCGCGCAACTATGTGCAGTTTTTTGTCGATGCCGGGTTTCCGGGACGCGAACAGTTGGCGGATCGCACAATCATCCGGGCAGACACCCATTCCTGGAGCGCCGCCAAATGGAGCGGAGCGACGAGCGATCGTGCGCAAGCGGAACGGGAGGGCGCCTGTTTCGGAATGGGATCAGGCTTCTTCGAATGGGAATTTCCTGTCGACCCGGAGGAGCTGCGGCATGCGAAGAGGATGCTTCTGCTTTGTGAAGCTTCGTCTCATCGCGAAGGGACGCCGCAGACAGATTCGTTCGCCTGGCCGACGCAGTTCCGGATGCTGCTGAACGGCGTGCGGGTTTACAGCGGGATCTTGCCGAACCATCCGCACGACGCGGCCGGCGCGCTCAGTTATCTGCGGAAGGGGCGCGGGGGTTACGGCTATCTGGCCCATGCGACCGTCGATGGCGATCTGCTCCGCCACGTCGCCGCCAACAACAGCGGAAACGTTTTACGCCTGACCTGTCTCGTCCCGGCCGGCCGCAAACCGCGGGGCGGCCTCACGATCTACGGCGGCGATTGCGGGCGTTCCCCGGTTCCGCCCACGATCATCCTCGCCGGTGCGAACGGCAACGGTCAGGCCGCCTGATCCAGCGCGGACCCGTCCCGTGGCTGACGCAAATAATTCAGGTATTGCCGATCGAAAGCGCCAAGCGCGGCTTCGACCGTCGGGCCGAAGCCGGCTATGCCGTGCCGAATGCTCTTGCCGAGAAGCGCGGTCCAGACACCGGACTTGAGGAAAATTTTTGGTGATCGGACCGCGGAGGGGCTGCCCGGATGCGATTGGCAATAGAGTTCCGCGCGTTGCCTGGCTGCTATCGTATCGAGAAACTTGGCCCTCATATTTGTCCGTTACTACGTTAGATAGTATCACCGCGGTTTTGGGAAAGCGCGCCTAACGACGGGTCAGGGAAAGTCCGAGTGTCACCTACGGCGTCCTCAACCTCGTGACTTCGGGCGTCGAGCCATCGGCGGGTTAATGCCGGCGTAGGCGAATCCGAGGGGCCCCTGCAGTTCAATCGGAGTAGTCCCGATAAAATGATGGTGGGTCTGTCCCGATTGCGCATCGCTCGCGAAAAAGTTTGCTTGCTCGGATGACTGAAACCAATTCGTCGCAACCAGATTCACGCGCGTCGGACTCCGAGTCCCGCCCAAGGACTACGGAGATTCGCGAACGCGCCGAAAGACTGCAGGAGAAAGTCGGTGAGCTGTCGAAAACCCTCGATCACATCGAGCAAACTCTGGCTGAAGCTGCGGGCGAATCGGAAAACTCGAGCGACTAAAACTCGACCCGGCACGCGGCCGCGAGCACAGCCACAAAATTTTATTTTTTTGCGGTTGCGGAAACCAAAAGCTGAGGGATTACTTGAATTGTTCTGGGGGGAACAGCCGCCCTTCGCGCTTCTTCGAAGTGCGGGGGGCGGCACTTTTTTTGGGGGCGATCAGGACCGCTTCCAGGCGGCCGGCGCGGGATGCGCTCAACGGCGCTGCCGGAAACGATTGCAGACAGAACCGTGAATATTCTGCTGGTCGAAGATCATAGCGACACGCGCCGGGTGCTTTCCACGCTCCTCGGCCGCTCGGGTCATGAAATCCTGACGGCCAGCGGCGTGGCCGACGCCCTCCGATTGCTCGCGAACATGCGGGTGAATGTTCTCCTGAGCGACCTCGGGCTTCCGGACGGTGACGGCCTCGATCTCGTCGCTAAGGCGAAGGCGCTCCAGCCAAAAATAAAGACGATCGCTCTTACCGCGCGCGGTTCTCAAAGTGATTATGAGCGCGGGAAGAAAGCGGGGTTCGATCATTACCTGACCAAGCCGTTCGACTTTCACGAACTACGCACCCTTTTGAGTCTGGTCCGGAAATCCGCCGCGTAACGAGAACCGCGCGGAGTGCCGGATGTCGGCGAATGCAACCCTTGCCGGGCCGCGCCGTTGAGCTCAGCTGATCGGCCGGAAGGCGTGCAGAGCGGTCGCGATCGGCCGAACAAGGACAAGCCGGGCAAGAGCGGCGCGCAAGGAAGGCGCTGGCGCGAAAAGGGAATCGCGGATCCTGGCCGCGGGCAATTTGCGTTTCGCGGCCCGCCCGCCGTGATGGATTCGCTCATTGGCCGCGGTTTCAGCGTTGGCGTTTTTCTCAACGCTTGCCGGTGATTTCGCCCCGAGCCTGGCCGCCTGCACCGGATTGGCGTAGGTCCAGTCCCCCGGCGTCGCGACGCAGCCGGCCGTCGGGCATTGCAGGCGCAATTTCCCGCGCGTTCCCTGCAACTCGATCACGACGATCTGGCGGCCGGAGATCGTGCGGCCGCAGCGTTTGCAGATCCGCTCGTCATCGAGCGAATGCCAGTAATGGAATTCGTCCAGGTAACGGAGGACGTCGAGTTTGTCTGCCGGCGGCAGTTGGAGAGGGGTGGCAGCGCTCATCGCACGCACGTTCGCAAACGAGGAAACGTCGCACAATCGGGTCGACCACCGCCGCGTCCATCGGTCGAATGCTGATTGTTTCTTTGCCCGAACAAAAATGCGCTACCACCGCCGCGCCTCGGCGTTTTTGTCAGCAGGGTCTAGGGGAAGCTGCGCGGGCGATCAGGTGGGTGATTCCAACGAATGTGCCACCTGGCGCCCGCGCAGTAATTTCCGCATCTTCCTTCCTGCTCATGACCAGGAGCGCGAGCAAGAAAGAGACATTCTCCTGGATAAAACGCACCCGTGCGATGGCCGCACGACGATTTTCTTGATGTGAAGGTCAAGCCTGTCACGCGAAACGGCTTTCGGAACCGCATCCTGGACGGCTTGCCCGCCAAAGAGCTTTCTCGAATCACCAAGGCCCTGACGGAGGTCGATGCTGAAATCCGAAACGAGATTTACGAGCCGAACAAACCTTTCAAGCACGTTTATTTTCCTGAGACGGCCATAGCGTCCGTGGTCAACGTGCTGGAAGACGGATCAGAAATAGAGGTGGCCACAATCGGGTACGAAGGGATGGTTGGCTTGCCAGTTTATCTCGGCACCAACCAGTCGCCGGCAAGAAGTTTCTGGCAGGTCGCCGGAACTGCGTATCGGCTAGATGCTGCCTTTTTGGAAAAGGAGAAACGGAGCCGCAGTCCGCTCGCCGCGACTCTCGGAATTTACACGCAGGGTTTCCTTGCGCAGGTCGCACAGTCCGTTACCTGTAACCGCGTCCATAACCTTGAGCAGCGTTGCGCGCGCTGGCTGCTCATGACGCACGATCGCGTTGAAGGCGACGACTTCCCGCTCAAGCAGGAGTTCCTGGCGCAGATGCTTGGTGTCCGCCGCGCCGGGATCAGCGAGGTGGCGGGGCGTTTGCAGCGTAAGCGTCTGATCAAATATAGCCGCGGCTGGATGAAGGTAATGAATCGCGACGGCCTCGAACGCCTCTCTTGCGAGTGTTACCGAGTGGTGGCCCGCGAGTATCGGCGGCTGTTGGGTTGAGCGTTCCCGGTTCAAGCGGGAAATCTCTTGTGTCCGGAACCGGACACATGCAGTATGTCCGGCGCCAGACATTAGTTCCGCTTTATGCTTTTCGTTTCCCCTCTTTGATTCAATGAGTTTTTCCTATCGACAGAAAATTGTGGCCGAGATCCGCGACGGCCAACGCTCCTGGGCGTATGCCCCAAGCGGAGATTACGACGTTTTCCGGACGCAAGTGGTCGAGCCGCTTCGACAATTGAAGTACGATGGCGTCATCCACGCTTTGAGCGAGATCGAGTCGCGTGAAAACGGAACGCCCCGGGTCATTGCGGTGCACATTATCGGCGCGGTCGATTTGCGCCGCGCCGAAGGATAAAGGGCTTGGGGTAGGGCGGGGTGCCACCACCCGGGGATTTGAGATTCGCCGCGAACAGTTCGGGCGTGCGAGAGCGGGACTGCGGGTGAGACACCCGCCGCTACCCTGGGATGCGTTTCTCTTCGTTCCCAAACCGTCCCCGGCGAATCGCAGACGCGCTTCCCAGAATTCCCGCCGAAGCGACCTCCGATGGACGGCGACCGCGCGCGACTCGGCCCGCGTTTCTTTCTTTAGGCGGAGCAGCTCGAGGGCGTATGCTAGGCCGGAGCGGGGGCAGCGATTCAGGACATGGCTAACCACGACGATTTACCACCAGCGGCAGTGCTTGATCCGGGCGCGACCGACGATTCGAGCGAGAACGCGCGGAACGGCGCGAAGAAACGCCGCGACCCGGCCGAGCCTTGCGCCGTCGTCGGCCTCGGTGCGTCGGCCGGCGGCGTGGCCGCGCTCCAGCAATTCTTCGGCGACATGCCAGGGGATAGCAGCCTGGCCTTCGTGGTTGTCATGCATCTCTCGCCAGAACACGAGAGCAACCTGGCCGGCGTGATCGCCCAAAAAACCTCCATGCCGGTGATGCAGGTCAACGAGCCGGTAAAGGTGAAACCGAACCATGTCTACGTGATCCCGCCCAATCATCAGCTCACGTTCGAGGAGAGCACGCTGTATCTGGTACCGCCCCAGCAGGCGATGGGGCGGCGGGTCACGATTGATCTCTTCTTTCGCACCCTGGCTCAGGCTTTCGGGCAACGGTCCGTGGCGGTCATTCTTTCCGGCAGCGATTCGGACGGGGTAATTGGGATGAAGCACATCCGCGCCCAGGGGGGCGTCACTATTGCCCAGGATCCAAACGAAGCGCAGCACGACAGCATGCCGGCGACGGCGATCAGCAGCGGAGCGGTCGATTGGGTTCTGCCGGTCGCGGACATGCCGGGAAAATTGATGGAATTCGTCCGGAACGAGAACCGGATGCAATTGCCGCCGGAGATTCCCGAGGCGGCGGATCCGGACGCGAAAGACCCGGAGGCACCGGGAGGCGAAACGGTTTCGGAAGTCACGCATGCCGATACGGACGAGCTCGCCCTGCGCGATGTCCTGGCGTATTTGCGCGCCCAGACCGGACACGATTTTTCGCATTACAAACGCGCCACGCTATTGCGCCGCATCGCGCGTCGGATGCAGGTCAATTCCCTCAATACCATCCCGCGTTACCGCGATTTCCTCCGCACCCATCCGGTCGAAGCGCGAGCGCTTCTTCAGGACCTGCTCATTGGCGTTACCCATTTCTTCCGGGACCAGCAATCCTTTGCGGCGCTGGAGGCGAATGTGCCGCAGCTTTTCGCGGGGCGCCGGCCAACCGATCAGATCCGGGTGTGGGTCGCCGGCTGCTCCTCGGGCGAGGAAGCGTACTCGGTCGGCATGCTTCTGTGCGAACACGCGGATCGGCTGGATCACCCGCCATCGTTCCAGATCTTCGCGTCGGACCTCGATGAGCAGGCGATCCAGGATGCGCGCCAGGGTTTGTATCCTTCTACCATCGAAGCGGACGTGTCCACGGAACGGCTGCGCCGCTTCTTCGACCGCGACCACGGGCGCTATCGGATAAAAAAGATGCTGCGCGAAAGAATCCTTTTTGCGCCGCACAATCTTTTGAGAGATCCGCCTTTTTCCCGCGTGGATCTTGTCACGTGCCGCAACCTGCTGATCTACCTGAACCGAAGCGCGCAAGACCAGGTCTTCGATCTTTTTCACTTCGCCCTGCGCCCGGGCGGCCTTCTTTTTATTGGCAGCGCGGAGACCGGCGGCAACGTGCAATCACTCTTTTCCCCGGTGGATGCGAAGCACCGCCTGTTCGTGCGGCGTTCCGTTCCGCGGCCGAACTGGCGGCCTCCCGCGCTGCTGACCGGGGAGGCACCTCTAATCAGTGCCCCGCGGTCGCGCCTTGTGGCGCGCAGTCTGCCGCCGCTGGAGGGTCCCGGGATGGAGGAAGCGTCCTCGGATACAGAAAAGTCGCATGCGGCAGGGCACGAACGCCGGTCGGTTCTCCTCGGAGAATTGCACCTGAAGCTGTTGGAGGAGTACGGACCGCCGTCCGTGGTGGTCAACGAAGGTCGCGACATTGTCCATCTTTCCGCCAAGGCCGGCCGCTATCTTAAATTCGTTGCCGGCGAGCCCACCGCTGACCTGCTCAAAGTCGTGTATCCGGAGCTGCGGGTGGAATTGCGGACCGCCCTTTTTCGGGCCGCCCAAACGCAGGAGACTATCTTCACCGCACCGCAAACCGTCGAGCTGGATGGAACGCCGCAGATGGTGGTAGTCGAAGTACGGCCGATGCGATCGACCGATGAGGCGAAAGGTTTCGCCCTCGTGCTATTCCACCGGCAGGTCGAGACCGTTCCGCGACCTAGCGATCCCAGCCTGCACGACATTGTCGCCCGGAACCTTGATGACGAGGTCCAGTATCTCAAGGAACAGCTCAACGCCACGGTCGACCAGTACGAAGGCGCGAACGAAGAATTAAAAGCCTCGAACGAGGAGCTCCAGGCGGTGAACGAGGAGATGCGTTCCGCCAGCGAAGAGCTCGAGACGAGCAAGGAGGAACTCCAGTCCGTCAACGAGGAGCTGACCACCGTTAACCACGAGCTAAAGGCGAGCATCGAAGATTTAAGCAAGGCCAACACGGACTTGAACAACCTGATGGCGTCCACCGACATCGGGACCATCTTCCTCGACCGGCAGCTCCGCATCCAGCGCTTCACCCCGAGCGCGCAGAAAATTTTCAATCTGCTCCCGGCCGATCTGGGACGGCCGCTCTCGGACATCACCAGCGCGCTCGCCTACCCGGAGTTCATCGACGAAGCGCACGCTGTCCTGGATAAGCTCGCGACCACCGAGCGCGAAGTGCGCGTCGGCTCGGACACCTGGTATCTGGCGCGCATCGCGCCCTACCGCACCCAGGAAGATCGCATCGCCGGGGTCGTAGCGACCTTCATCGACATCAGCGCGCGCAAACGCGCGGAAGAAGAATTGCGGACCCTGGGCGCGGAGATGGAGCGGCAGCTTTACAAGTTCAACACCGTCATGAGCGCGGTCCCGGATTTCGTTTATCAGTTCGATCGCGAAGGCCGTTTCACTTACCTCAACCAGGCGCTGCTCGATCTTTGGCACAAATCCTACGAGGAGGCCATCGGGAAAAATTTTCACGAGCTCGACTATCCGCCGGAACTAGCGACGAAGCTTCATCGTCAGATCGATGAGGTGATCCAGACCGGCAAAACGTTGAAAGACGACACGCCCTATACGAGCGCGATCGGCGAGCGCCAGTACGAATATATTTTCGTCCCGCTGCGGGCGGCGGACGGTGCCGTCGAGGCCGTCGCGGGAGTCACGCGCGACGTGACTGAACGGAGGCAGGCGGAAGAGGCCTTGCGTGCGAGTGAGGAACGGTTCCGGATGGTGGCGGATAATGTTCCGCAGCTGGTCTGGACGAATGCGACCGATGGGACCGCGGATTACTTCAATCGGCGCTGGTACGAATACAGCGGACTGACTTTTGAAGAATCATTCGGCCTGGGCTGGCAGGCCATGGTTCATCCGGACGATGCGCCCGCGTCCGTGGAGCGCTGGCAACAGGCCCTGGCCCAAGGCCAAGTCTTTGACGCCGAATACCGGCTGCGCCGCAAGGATGGCGGCTATCGCTGGTTCATCGGCCGCAATGTTCCACTTCGCCACAACGGCGAGGTCCTGAGCTGGTTCGGAACTGCGACCGACATTGAGGACCTGAAACAGGCGGAAGCCGCCTTGCGGGAAAGCGAGGAACGGTTCCGCCTCCTGGTCGAAGGCGCGAAGGATTACGCGATGTTCCTCCTCGACGTCGAGAATCAGATCACGTTTTGGAGCGAGGGCGCGGAACGCGTTCTGGGGTGGACGGAAGAGGAAGCAATCGGGCAAAGCGGCGCGATTATTTTTACGGAAGAGGACAAGGCGAAAGGCGCGGTCGAGCAAGAGCTTGCCACCGCGCTCAGCGACGGCAGCGCGCTCGACCGGCGGTGGCATGTTCGCAAAGATCGATCGCGGCTCTGGACCGACGGCATCATGATGCGGCTCGACGACGAGAGCGGTCGGCTTCGCGGCTTTGCCAAGATCGCCCGGGACGCCACCGAGCAGCAGCGCGCGGAAGAGGCGTTGCGCCACGCGCGTGACGAGATGGAGCAGCGGGTCCTGGAACGCACCCGGGATCTTGTCACCATGAACACCGAGCTCGAACAGACAATGGCGCAGCGGCAGCAGCTCGAGCGCGAGTTATTGGAAATCAGCGAGCGCGAGAAACGCCGGATCGGCGAGGATCTCCACGACCTCGTCTGCCAGGAATTGAGCGCCACCGCGCTCTATCTCAAATCGAACGCCAAGAAACTCGCGAAAGAAAATTCGACCGCGTCCGCCGCGTTGGATGAAGCCGCCCAAACGGTGAACCGCAATGTCGGTGTGGCGCGCGACCTCGCGCGCGGACTCCAGGCAGTCGAGCTCAATGCGGCCGGTTTGAAAAACGCCTTGCGCGACCTGGCTGCCCAGGCCTGCGAAGCCACGGCTATCAAGTGCCATTTCAAATGCGCCCGCGGCATTCGGGTGCCTGACGACACGGTTGCGTTGCACTTGTACCGCGTCGCCCAGGAAGCAGTCACGAATGCCGTGAAACATTCCGGCGCCAAAAATATTTTGATCAGCCTCGATCGCGATTCCGAACACATTTGCGTGAGTGTCCAGGATGACGGCAAAGGGTTCGCGCCCGGCAAACGCCGCAAGAAGGGCCTCGGCCTCCATATGATGAGATATCGCGCGAACGCTTTGGGCGGAAAGCTCAAGATCGAGCGCCGGCATTCCGGCGGGATGGACATCACCTGTGTGATTCCGGTCAAGCCTCGGACAGCGGGGGCGGGGACGGATTGATTAATGCGAGCGGATAAAGGTCCGGCTGCGATCTGCTTTTAGCATCGGTGCGTTTTGTGCCGAATCTTAAAATGCCGACTCATCTCAAATTTAAGGAACCGAAAAAGGCCGGGGCCAATGCGACCTCCGGGCCGACCGCGCGCGAGGCGCGGCGGCAGGCCATGGAGCCCGATGTAAAATCGACCGCCGGGCTCGGGAGCGGCCCGGTTGCCAATCCCAAATGCGCGTTGCCGGAATCCGTTCGGATTGTCGTGGTCGACGATCACCCGCTCTTTCGCCACGGCCTTATTCAGCTCCTTAATTCCGACGACGGTTTCTCGGTCTGCGGGGAAGCCAGCAGCGCGGGTGAAGCGATGGATATCATCCGCAAAGTGAAACCGCATCTGGTTATCGCCGATCTCGGATTGAAAGGGACGAACGGGATCGAGCTGACGAAGATGATCATCGCTGAGTTTCCGCAATTGCCCGTGCTGATTTTATCGATGCACGACGAATCGCTTTACGCGGTGCGCTCGTTACGGGCGGGCGCGCGCGGTTACGTGACCAAGCAGGAAGCGCTCGGGAGCGTGCTCGAAGCCGTGCGCGAAGTCATGGACGGCCATACTTATCTCAGCCCTAAGATGGCCAGCCAGGTGATTTCCAAAGTGGTCGTCAATCGGGTCGCGCCCGATGAAGAAATCACCGACCGGTTGAGCGACCGCGAGCTCGAGGTGCTGGAGTTGATCGGAGGGGGCAAGGAAGTAAAAGCGATCGCGAAAGCGTTAAACCTCAGCCCGAAGACTGTCGAAACGCATCGGACCCACATAAAAGAGAAGCTGAATTTGCAGAACGCGCGACAGGTCGCGCGCTTCGCCACCCAGTGGGTCGCCGAGCGAAGCGTGTAACGCTTCGCTCCTTCATGCTCGTGATCATGCTCCTGCTCATGATCTTTTGCACGGCGTCGTAGCCCCGGGGAGAACGCAGAAGCGCTGTCACCAGCGCATGGCCATTGTTTCGCTGGTCAGCCCTTCTCGATCCCGCTCCGGTCGCTGTAATCATTTACCGGCGCCAGCGGCCGTTTCGATTCGCCGCTCAATTTTAGTGCGCAGTAAATATCCGCGATCACGACCGGCGTCACCGCCACGAACGCGATGATCACGCCCATCACGTGGCTCGGATCGCGCGTGTAACCCCAGACCAACGTCGCCGCGTCGAGCGCGTCGCCAATGACCCGGAGCCAAATCCACGGCGTAGGATCTTTCGAAAACAGGATCAGCAGGCCGTTCCCAATCTCGCGCGCGCCATAAACGCGCACCAGCCATTCAAATCCGCCCAGCCCCACATGTTCGGCGATCGTCCCGCCCCAGATCAGCTCGCCCACGCCGAGCATGATGCTGAAGACGCCGAGAAATTGCGCGAGCCGGAACGTTGCCGAGTCCGGCTGGCCGCGTTGCGATTCATTCGTTTTGTAACGCATATCGTTTCCTCCTCAGGGCGTCAGCACGACCTTGATGCAGCCGTCTTTCTTGTCGCGGAACGTTTCGTACATTTCCGGCGCGGCCTCGAGGTTCGTCCGGTGCGTGATTACGAACGAGGGATCGATCTGGCCTTCCTCGATCCGGCGGAGCAGGTCGTCGCTCCAGCGGTTCACATGGGTTTGCCCCATCCGAATGGTCAGCCCTTTGTTCATGGCGGCGCCGAACGGGATCTTGTCCACCAATCCTCCGTAAACGCCGGGAACCGAGAGCGTGCCGGCCGGCCGGCAGACATACATCATCTCGCGCAGGACGTGCGGCCGATCGGTCTCCATCATCATCGCCTGCTTCGCGCGGTCCACGACCGAATCGAGCGTGCTGGTCACGTGCGCTTCCATGCCCACCGCGTCGATGCATTTCTCCGGGCCTTTACCCAGGGTGAGATCGTTCAACAGCTCGACCACGCTTTGCGTTTCGAAATTGATCGGGATCGCCCCCGCGGCTTTTGCCATGTCGAGCCGCTCCGGGACACGATCGATCGCGATCACTTGTTTGGCCCCGAGCAGGATCGCGCTCCGAATCGTAAATTGTCCCACCGGTCCGCAGCCCCAGACCGCGACAGTATCGGTCGGTTCGATGTCGCATTGGGCCGCGGCCTGCCAGCCGGTTGGGAAAATGTCGCCCAGAAAAAGCACCTGTTCGTCGGAGAGGCTGTCCGGAACTTTGATGTGTGTGGTGTCGGCAAATGGAACCCGAACGTACTCAGCCTGGCCGCCCGGATAACCGCCGGTCAGATGGGTGTAACCGAAAAGGCCCGCCGTCGAGTGGCCAAACATCTTGTCGGCGTTTTCCTTTTTTCGGTTGGTCCGTTCGCAGACCGAGAAATTTCCCTTCTTACACTGGTCGCATTCGCCGCAGATGATCGTGAACGGGACGACGACGCGTTCGCCGACCTTGAGCCGGCCATTCACGCCTTTGCCGACCTCGACCACTTCGCCCATGAATTCGTGGCCGAGGACGTCACCCTTCTCGAGCCCGACCATGAAGTGATCGTAAAGATGAAGATCGCTGCCGCAGATCGCGCAGCTCGTTACTTTCACGATCGCGTCGCGCGGTTCCTCGATGATCGGGTCCGGAACGGTTTCCACCCGCACGTCGCCCTTGCCGTACCAACGTAATGCTCGCATGTGCCCCTTGTGTTTAAATCCCCGGCGGACCGGTGAGATCCTCACCCGCCGCCAGTCTTGAACGCGGCTGGTCAGAAAAGTGGTTTGATTTATTTGGAGCGCGACGCGCTGGCGTCGCTCTGTAGCCGTCGCCCCTAGCCGTCGCCCTGTGGGCGACGCAAGGGCGAGCCTGAATGCCAAACACCCTTCGCACAGCGAAGCGGCTACAGAAGAGCCCGTTGTAGCGCTCTCACGGACGTTTCGGCTTCAACTGCGGAAACAGGATCACATCACGAATCGATTCGGCGCCGGTGAGCAACATGACCAGACGATCGATTCCCACCCCGAACCCGCCCGCCGGCGGCATGCCGTGCTCGAGCGCGAGGAGAAATTCTTCGTCGAGCTTTTGGGTTTCTTCGCCGGCCTGTTCGAGCAGGCGCTGGCGTTGCACGATCGGATCGTTCAGCTCGGAGTAACCCGGCGAAATTTCCTGGCCGTTGATGATGAGCTCGTAAACGTCCACCAGCGAGTCGTCCTCCACGTTCTGTTTCGCCAGCGGCACCAGTTCCTTCGGGCAATGCGTCACGAAAAGCGGATCGAATGTTTTTTCTTCGACCAGCTTTTCGAAAACCTGCTGCGTCACTTCGTAGTCGGCCATCCGCGGATTCACCTCGACGCCCAGCTCGCCGCAGCGTTCCCGGCGTTTTTCGGTCGTGTAATTGAACCACTCCGGCTCGATCTCCCGGATCAAATCCCGATAACGCGCCCGGCGCCACGGCCGGGTGAGATTGATTGTGCGGGTCACGTTACCCTCCGCGTCTTTGTGCTCGATTCTGATTTCCCCACTTTCCGGTTTCCGGTTTCCGGTTTCCGAAATTGCGACCGCCAGGTGGACGATCATCTCTTCCACCAGATCGGCGATCTTCTCGAAATCGGCGTAGGCCCAATAGGCCTCGAGCATGGTGAACTCGGGGTTGTGCTTCCGGGAAATACCTTCGTTCCGGAAATTGCGGTTCAGCTCGAAGACCTTGTTGAATCCGCCCACCAGCAGGCGCTTGAGGTAAAGCTCCGGCGCGATCCGCAGATACAACTCGAGCCCGAGCGCCTTGTGCTGGGTGCGAAACGGTTCCGCCGCCGCGCCGCCCGCGACCGCCTGCAGCATCGGCGTTTCCACTTCGAGGAACCCTTTCCCTTCCATGAACCGCCGGATCTCGCGCATGATCGTGATCCGTTTTTCGAACACGCCGCGTGAATGTTCGTTCGTGACCAGATCCAGATAGCGTTGCCGGTATCGCGTTTCGACGTCCTGGAGCCCATGCCATTTTTCGGGAAGCGGCCGGAGCGATTTCGAGAGCACTTCGAGCTGGTGAACTTTCAACGTCGGCTCGCCCGTCCTGGTCAGGAAGCAATCGCCTTCCACGCCGATAAAATCCCCGAGATCCACCCGCTTAAACAGGTCGATCACTTCCTGGCCGACCTCCTTCGCATGGATGTAAACCTGGATTCGCCCGGTCGAATCCCGCAGATCGACGAAGTGGCTTTTGCCCATGTCTCGATGCGCCGTGATCCGGCCGGCCGCCCGCAAGGTCGCGCCTTCGGCAAATTTTTCCCGCACCTCGCCGATGGTCCCGGAAGTTTCGAACGCGCGCCCGAACGGATTTACTCCGCTCGCCTGGAGCGCTGTGAGTTTCTCGCGCCGCTGCGCGATGAGCTGGTTCTCGTCATCCATTCTGGTCAGCGGTTGTTTAACATAGGACCCATGGGTCGCATAGGACCTATTCCTCGCGCCCGCGACACTAATTCGTTTGCAAACGAAACCCGCCCGGTGCCATAGTCTCGCGCGTCTCGGCCCGATGAAACGGGCGCGGCGCGCTTCTCCACCATGGGTGTCGACCTGCCGCAAACTGCCTCGAAAATTGACGGGCCTCTCGTCAAACAGTTCTCTATTTTTCTACCGAACAAAGTCGGCGCGATGATGGAAGTGGTAAAGCTTCTCCACGCCCAGAACACCCATGTCGTGGCCCTGAGCATCTCCGAGTCAACCGACTCCGCGATCGCGCGGATCATGGTGAGCGATCCGGAAATGGTGGAGCAGTTGTTCCGCAAGCACAATGTTCCCTACGGCGTTTGTTCGATGGTGGTGGTCGAGCTCCGCGAAGTGGCGACCCAACTGGCGAAGCTGCTGGCTGCGCTCCTCATGGCGGAGGTGAATGTGCATTTCACTTATCCGCTGCTCACTCACCCCCGCGGGTTCGCCGCCCTGGCCCTTCACGTCGACGATACCGACTGCGCCGCCTCCGTTTTGCAAGGCGAAGGCTTCCAGCTCCTCAGCCAGGCCGACATTTCGCGGTAAAATCTTTCCTGCTCCTGATCCTGATCGTGCTCATGATCCTCTCCTGAACGGCGGACATTTCCAAAAGGATCAGGATCAAGATCAGGAGCAGGAGCAGGAATGTTTAATTTGAACGCTTTTGCGCGCGGGGGAATCCAAGCTTAATTCCCGCAAGCCATGGATGGAGAAGAACTAATTTCGCCTGCGCCGCCTCCGGACAAGTTGTTTCGGATCGCAGTCTGGCTCGTCGCCATCTTCGGCGCCGCCGAGCTGGCCGGTCTCGGCGTGTTTTATGCCGGAAAATGGCGCGCTGAATACGCCGCGGCTCATCCGAAACCGATCGCGCCCGCCGCGACTCCCGCTCCAAGCGCCCCCACCGTCGCCCAAAAGACGACACCCGCGCCCGCTTCGACCGCCGCGACGACAACGGCCACCACGCAGACGACTCCCAGCGCCGCTGCGCTTTCCGTTGCCGAAAAATTGCTGAAGGAAGCAACGGAACTTCGCGATAAAGGCGATACCACCAACGCACTCGCCCGTTTGCAGGACGCGGCCCAGCGCGATCCGAAGAACGCGAACGTGCTCGCCGAAATGGCGATGATTTACGAATCGATCCAGCTCTACGATCGCTCGAACGAAACCTGGAAAAAGATCGTGGAGATCGGTCCCTCGGCCGGCCCGCTCTACGAGCTGGCCGACATGAAATTGAAGACGGGCGCGACCCCGCCCGCACCCACGACCACCACGACTGGTCCGGGGCTCGCCGGCGCGTCGCCGCTCGATGCCGGCATGACCCGCAACGACGCCGATGGCATTCCCGACGGCTCGAGTTTTGGCATCACCGAAGTGACCGCGACGGACACACCCGATCCCGACGCGGACACCAACATGAAATTGAAGATCAGCGTGAAAGCGCGTCCGAACGCGCCGATCGATCACACCAAGGTCAAGATCCAGGTATTTTTCTACGACACCGTCGACAACAAGGAGGTCGTGCTGACCGACGCGGATGTGAGTTACGAGTGGCTCACGCCGAACCATGATTGGAAGGCCACCAACCCCGAAGTCCTCGCGGTGACTTATCTGCGCGGCAAGAACAAGACCTCCTCCGATGCGGAACTGGCGGCCGCCGCGGCCTCCGTCACGCCGCCCGGCAGCAATAAAAAGAAACCTTCGGCGACGAAGCCGCCCGCCAGCACGAGCGACGCCGGCCACCGCAAGTATCTCGGCTACATCGTTCGCATTTATTACAACGAACAGTTGCAAGCAGTCCGCGCCGATCCTTCGAAGTTGCTGAATCTGTTTCCACCGCCACTGACCGCGCCCCAGTAATGCAACTGCTCATCGTCCACGACGATGCTGAAGTGGGAGAACAGTTGGCCGGCATGGTGACCGACTACACCGGTTACGCGAACGAACTGGTGGCGAGCGACGCCGCCGCGCAAGAGTGGGCCGAGAAACATGCGCATTGCGATCTGCTCCTCGCGCAGGTCGAGAGCGCCGCGGTCGACGGGCTCACCCTCGGGGGAACGCTCAGCGAAATTTTTCCCGGCCTGCAGGTTTTGTTTCTTCCCGGATATCCGGTGTCGGCGCAGCGGCTCGAAATTGAACGAACAAAAGTTTTTCCGGAACCGATCGACGGCGAGCGCTTACTGGAAGCGATTGAAAGGGCCGCCGTCGCGGAGAGCGGCGCGCCGGATTTATTTCACGTCCTGGACGTGCTCCAGATGTGTTGCCTGAGCAAACGGAGCGGGGCGGTCCAGATCGTGAAGGAGGGACATAGCGGAATTGTGTTTCTGCGCGATGGAAAGATCGTTCACGCCGAAGGAGCCGTCACTCGCGGCACGGACGCGCTCCTGGAAATTGCGGAGTGGGGCCACATTGAATTCGCCTACGATGGTTCGGTCCTGGCGGCGGAAACGATTTCCACGCCATGGGACGAAGCGCTCGTGCAGGCGGTGACCGGACGCCGCGAGGAAAATATTTCCGCGCCAGCTTCGGTGGAAGAGGCGCCGCCGAAAAAGCGCGGATTTCTGGCCGCGCTCCGGCGTAGCAGTTGATGGCAGAGCGACGCGAATCTTCCCTCGTCCGTCCAGATGCGTTATCCTTCGCGCCGATGAAGCTCAGTTTCTGCGCCGCGATCCTTTTGGCTGTGGTCGCGTCAGCGCGCGGCCAAATCCAGGTGGACCTGAGTTTCAAACGGATCCAGTACATCGCGCACGAGCCGATTCTGGCGACCGTCAGGATTGCCAACAATTCCGGACGCGACATCGATTTGCACGACGACAGCGGCCAGCACTGGTTCGGTTTCGAGATCACGGCGAACGAAGGCCGGCTCCTCGCCCCGCTCCAGCAAAGCGTCGCCGAAGCGCCGTTGCACATCGAGTCGGGCAAAACCGTCACCCGGAAAATCAATCTCACCTCGCTTTATCCGGTCCACGATTTCGGCGCCTATCACGTGCGCGCCAATGTTTTCTTCCCCGACCTCAACAAATTCTATTATTCCGCGACGAAGGTGGTGCAGGTCAGCGACGCCCGCCCGATCTGGCAGAAAACGGTCGGCGTCCCGGAAGCGATGCCGGGCGCCGGCGAAGTGCGAACCTATTCGCTCCTCTCGAACCGGTTCGTCGACCACACCTCGCTCTATGTCCGGGTGGAGAACAGGGACAGCGGGGCGGTCTTCACCACCTACTCGTTAGGCCGGATCATCGTCGGCGACGAACCCCAGGCCGAGGTCGATCGCGCCAACCAGTTGCATGTTCTCCATTGCGCCGCGCCGAGAACGTGGGCTTATTCCCACGTGGGGTTGAATGGGGAACTGCTCGCGCACTCGACTTTTCTGGAAACGAAAACCCGGCCGCGTTTGCGGCACGCGGCGGACGGCGCCATTGCGGTGACCGGCGGGATGCTCGATGTTCCCATCGCCGAATCGAAACGCTCTCCCGCACCGAAGTTGTCGGATCGGCCGCCGTCGAACTCGACGGACGACTAGGAGCTGTCCGCTTTTTCTCTGATGAATCTTATTCGCACTATTTTCCCAGCTCTCGCAGGATTGCTCGCGCTCAGCGCCTCCGCCTTTGGCCAATCGCGCACCATCGTCATCGATGCCGGCCATGGCGGGTTTGATCGCGGCGGGGTCCCCGGGCAGCGAATCAGCGAGAAGGACAAAACCCTCGATGTCGCCCAGCGCCTCAAGCGTATTCTCCAGGCCGACGGGTTCCGCGTCATCATGACCCGGGACAGCGACGTTTTCATTCCGCTCGGAACACGGGTGTCCATCGCGAATTCCTATCGCGGCGCCAGCTTCGTCTCGATCCATTTCAATTGCGCGTCGCGCGCCGGAGCGAACGGCATCGAGACCTATTATTTTCGCAGTGACAGCGCCAGCCTCGCCCAAAGCATTCATCGCAACGTCCTCGCCGGCGCGCCCACCGAGAATCGCGGGATCCGGCGGCGCGGCTTCTACGTCCTCCGGCGCACGGCCATTCCTTCGGTCCTGGTCGAGTGCGGCTTTCTCACCAATCCCACCGAGGGCAGCCTGGCGTTAAGTGCAAATTACCGGCAGAAACTCGCCGAGCAGATCGCGCGGGGAATCAAGCGCCAGCCGGCGGCATCCCGTCCGCTCACCGCGAGCCTTCGCAACGTCTCGCTCGGGAACGATTTCGTGCGCGTGCCCGCCGAAAGTTTTAACCGGAGCCGGAAACGGTCTTCGAAATCGGCCCGCTCTCATCGCAGCAGCAAGAACCGGAAAAGCGAGAGCAGCAAGCCGAAGAAAAAGAGCCACAAGAAAAGTTCGGAGGACTGATTTGGATTCCCCCATCGTGAGCGCCGCGATGATGCGGGCCGCGGAAGAGGCCGCGTTCGCCAGCGGCGTGGAAGTCGAAGCTTTGATGGACCGCGCCGGCGCGGGCCTGGCGTCGGCTGTTCGAAGATTTTTCCCGAAACCAGGCCGCGGGATTGTGTTCGCCGGCAAAGGACACAACGGCGGGGACGCGCTCGTAGCGGCCGCGCACTTGCAAAAGGCAGGCTGGGAGATCGACCTGCGATTGATTTTTCCCGAGTCGGATCTCGCCGAGCTGACACGGAAGAAACTGGAAACGTTTCGGACGGGCGAGCTTCCGCTCGTCCCCGGAAGTGCAGAAGCACGTCCCTCCGCATTGATCGTTCTCGATGGCCTCCTCGGGTTAGGCGCGAAACATCTGCT
Source organism: Verrucomicrobiota bacterium (assembly GCA_041167265.1). Classification (GTDB taxonomy): domain Bacteria; phylum Verrucomicrobiota; class Verrucomicrobiia; order Chthoniobacterales; family UBA10450; genus AV80. Next base: position 62,502 of record JBEEHG010000033.1, read on the forward strand.
GCGCGAACCGATCCGGACAGCCGCCCAGGAGATCAACCGCCTTCGTCGCGAACAGAACGCGTTCGTCTTCGCCGTCGATATTCCGACCGGGCTCGATGGCGATAACGGCGACAGCGATCCCGATTGCGTGATGGCCGATTGCACGATCACCATTGGCAACGCGAAGCACGGGCTGGTCGTCGATAGCGCAATCGACTACGTCGGCCGCCTCGAGATCGTCGCCCTCAGCGAGCTGGCCATCGCGGCGTCGCCGGCCAACGATCTCATGGCCTGCGCGCCGTCGCTGGCAGCGTTGTTGCCGCGCCGGAGATTCAATGTTCACAAGAATGATTTCGGGCGCATCGGCGTCGTCGCCGGATCGCAGGGATTCGTGGGGGCGGCGTTGATGACCACCGAGGGAGCGCTGCGCGGAGGCGCCGGACTCGTGGAGCTTTTTGTCCCGAAAGAAATTTATCCAATCGTGGCCGCGGCCGCGCCGGCGGAAGCGATGGTGAAGCCGGTCCGTTCCTATCGCGAATTGCTCGAGCAGAAGATCGATGTCTGGGCCCTGGGTCCGGGTTTGGGAAAGGGAGAAGCAAAAGACCTTCTGAAAGTGATCGAGCGCGCCCCCGCGCCCATGGTCCTCGACGCGGATGGCTTGAACATTCTTTCCGCTGAGGTCGAGATTTTGAAACGTTGCGCCGGTCCGCGGCTCCTCACGCCGCATCCCGGCGAGATGAAGCGCCTTTTCGATTCCGGAAAAATGTCGCGCGCGGGCACGGCGAAGAATTTCGCGGAGCTGTTTTCGGTGACGGTGCTTTACAAGGGTGCGCGCACAATCGTGGCCGAGCGGGATCGGCAGCTGAGCTATAATTCGACGGGGAATCCCGGAATGGCGACGGGCGGAATGGGCGACGTGCTTACGGGTGTTTGCGCCGGTCTGATCGGGCAGGGGCTTTCGCTCTACGACGCGGCGCGAGTTGGCGCGTGGAGTTGCGGTCGCGCTGCCGAGATCGCGGTTTTCGAAAAAGGGGAAAGCGAACAATCGCTTCTGCCGCGCGACGTCCTGAAGTATCTCGGCGCCGCGTTTACGGAGCTTCTGTAGCCGCTTCGCTATGCGAAGCGCAGATCTGTCCTGCAACGCTAGCCGCGCTCACCCGCCCACAGGGCGGCGGCTACAGAAAGATCAGTGCTCCGCGATTAATTTCTGAAAACGCGGGTCGCTCCGCGCCGGATCCCATTGCCAGCGTTTCCGGAGATCGTTCGTGGTGATGCAGCAGTTCGTGTTATCGACCGGAAACGGCGCCGCGAGCAAGCGCTCCAACAGCGGCAGAGCCGAATCGAGATCGCCAGTCCGCACATAAATCATGGCGAGAAATCCGTTCATCCAGGGAGCGACCAGCGCGTCTTTCGTTTCCGGCTCGAGCTCAAGGGCGCGGCGGCCTTCCCGGACAGCGTCCTCCTTGCGGCCCATGAACGAATAAAGCAGGCCGAGGTTCGCATGGCGCAGGCCTCTCGTTGGCGCTTCTTTCACGGCCAGCTCAAACGCCGGCAGCGCCGCCGCAAATTGGGATTGGGCCGTGGCCATGTCCCCGCGCGCGAGCGCCGTGCAGCCGCGGAAGAAACTCTTCGGCATTGGCATACCGTCCGATTGAAAAACCTCGAGCGGATAGGAGCCCATCGCGCTCTCCGCCGCCGGACAATCGCGCTCGATCATGGCCAGGTCCCAGCGCGCCCGCGTCACGAGTCCCGACGGATCAACCCCGGTCGGGATGGCGGCGAGCGTGCTTTTCAGGCGGTCCGTTTTCCCGCTCGCGTATACGTCGATGTAAGCGCGCGCGATCTTGAAATTTGGCGTAGGCGCGAGTCCGACCACGCGGTCATACGTCTCGGCGGCCTGCGGCCAGTCGTGGACAAAAGCGTAGGTGAACGCGATCTCGGACGCGACGTTCGCATTCCCCGGATCGACGGCCTGGCTTTTCTTGAGCAGTTCGAGGTTCTCTTTCCAGTTTCCCTGCCGCCGCCGAATCGCCGCCGCCACGTAACCGATTTCGCTGTCGTTAGGCAACGCCGCGGACGCGGTCCGAAATTCCTCGAGCGCCTTGTCGTAATTTTTCTCGGTCCAATAATAGTAAAGCCCGAGGGCGAGATGCCCTTCACCGAGGTCGGGTTTCAATCTTAGCGCTTTCTCCGCGCTCTCCCTGATCTCCGCTTTCCGCTCGTCCGTCGGGTCGAACCAGTGATAAATCCGGGCGAGCGTGGCCGAGAGCCGGGCATGGGCCAGGGCGAACGCAGGATCGTGCTGGATCGCTTCGCGATACAGCCGTTCCGCCAGCCTGAAGTCTTCAAACAACCGGTCGGGATTCGATTCGTAAGGGCGCGCTTTCAGGTAGAGGACGTAGGCGTCCGGATTTTCGGTCGGCTTGGTCTCGACCCGGTCCTTCTCTTCCGGGCTCAAGGTCGCCCGGAGCTCAGCCGCGATCTCCGAAGCCAGTTCGCCTTGCAGGCCTAACGAATCCGCCAGCGGCCGATCGTACCGTTTCGCCCAAAGATGCCGGTCGTTCCGGGCATCGATCAGCTGGACGCTGACCACAACGCGGTTCCCGCCCCGGCGGACGCTTCCTTCGAGCACGTTCACCACGCCGAGCGCCTGGGCGATTTGCGGCAGATTGTTTTTGGTCGCGCCACGATACGGCATCACGGACGTGCGGCTGATAACTTTTAAATCGCGAATCTTCGCCAGGCTCGTTAGGATGTCGTCCTGGATTCCGTCGGCGAAAAACGCGTTGTCCTTGTCGTCGCTGAAGTTTTCGAAGGGCAATACCGCGATGCTTTTCTCGGGAGCCCCGGGGCCGGACTGGCTGGGATTGAACCGCTGGTAAACCAGAAATCCGACGGCGCAAAGCAGGACAGCGATGATCAGTCGGTTCAGGGTTTGCGCGCCCCATTTTCGGGACGACGTCGGCGGCATATCTTCGGTCCGTTTCAGCCCTTCCGGCGTGAGCTCGTAGGCCCAGCCCAAAATCACGGCCACGGGAAAGCCGAGGACGAGCAGGACAATAACGAGGCGCACGCACCAACTCGGAATTTCGAGCACCGGAAAGGTGGAGGACGCGATTTGGATGATGAGCCAGGAGACGATCGCATAGGCGACGGCAACGCGGTAGACGTTGCGCCGGCGGAGCTCAGCGAAAAAACTTTTGGGATTCATCCGATCTTAGGCGGGAATTTGTAGCGCGCTTCAAACGCATAGCGAGTTAAAAGCGTGCTATCTTGCCGGATGGCGTTTGAGCTCGAATCGAACTACAAACCGCGGGGCGACCAGGCGCAGGCGATCGCGAAATTGTCGAAGTCGATCGAGGCCGGAAACCGCCACCAAACGCTCCTCGGCGTGACCGGTTCGGGCAAGACTTTCACGATGGCGAACGTCATTCGCGACCTCGACCGGCCGGCCCTGATCATCTCGCATAACAAGACGCTCGCGGCCCAGCTTTACTCCGAGTTCAAACAGTTCTTCCCGCGTAACGCGGTCGAATACTTCGTCAGCTATTTCGATTACTACCAGCCGGAAGCCTACATCCCGCGGTCCGACACTTACATCGAGAAGGACTCGTCCATTAACGAAGAGATCGAGCGGTTGCGGCTGTCGGCCACCAGCGCGCTTCTTTCGCGGCGGGACACGATCGTGGTCGCGAGCGTCTCATGCATTTATGGCGTGACCTCGCCGGAAGATTATCTGCGCATGTTGTTGACGGTAAAAAAGGGGCAGCAGATCAGCCGCGAAGCTGTCCTCGGTCGACTCGTCGACATGCTTTACGAGCGGAACGATATCAGTTTCTCCCGCGGTAAATTCCGCGTCCGGGGCGACGTGGTTGAAGTCTATCCCGCGACCGCGGACGAGGAAGCCATCCGCCTGGAATTTTTCGGCGACGAGATCGAGGCGATCACGCGGTTCGACCCCCTGACCGGACACGCCCGGCAGGCCTTGAGCGTCATCACGTTTTATCCGGCGAAACAATTCGTGACGCCGGCGGACAAATTGAATCGCGCGCTCTCGTCGATCCGGAACGAGCTCGACCATCGGATCGTCGAGCTGGAATCGGTGGGCAAATTGCTTGAGGCGCAGCGGCTCAAAATGCGGACGGAGTACGATCTCGAGATGCTGCAGGAGATGGGGTTCTGCAACGGGATCGAGAATTATTCGCGGCATCTCTCGGGGCGGATGCCGGGGTCGAAGCCGTTCACGCTCCTGGATTTTTTCCCGAAGGATTACCTGATGGTCGTGGACGAATCGCACGCCACGATCCCGCAGATCGGCGGGATGTATGAGGGCGATCGCTCGCGCAAGACGGTGCTGGTGGAATATGGATTCCGACTGCCGAGCGCGCTCGATAACCGGCCCCTGAACTTCAAGGAGTTCATGGGCATGACGAACCAGATCGCCTACGTGAGCGCGACGCCGGCGGAGTTCGAGATCAAGAACAGCATCGTCGGAAACAAGGATTATTTCCCGCACAAGCGCGAGCGGATCGGCGAAGACGAACCGGTGCCTTTCCTCGTGGCAGGCGGCGGGGCCAACGCTGCCAAACTCGTCGCCCCGATCTCACGGACCGACCAACCGCCGGAAGAATTTGATGTCCACACTCCCGGAATGCCGCTCGTGGTCGAACAGATCATTCGGCCGACAGGGTTGCTCGATCCGAGGATCACGCTCAAGCCGTTGAAGAACCAGATCGACGAAACGATCGAGCTTTGCCGGCAACGAGTCGAGAAACAGGAGCGCGTGCTGGTGACCACGCTAACCAAAAGGACCGCCGAAGATTTGTCGGATTACCTGCGCGACGTCGGGTTGAAGGTGCGCTATCTCCACAGCGACATCGACACCATCGAACGGGTCGAGATTCTGCGGGGCCTGCGCGCGGCGGACTTCGATATTTTGGTCGGAATCAATCTGCTCCGGGAGGGACTCGATCTTCCGGAAGTGTCGCTGGTCTGCATCCTCGATGCCGACAAGGAGGGATTTTTGCGCAGCCAGACTTCGTTGATCCAGACGGCGGGGCGAGCGGCTCGCCACATCAACGGCGAGGTCGTTCTCTTCGCCGATACCGTGACGCAAAGCATGCAGGCGTTGATGTCGATCTCCGATTATCGGCGAACCAAGCAGATGGAGTACAACGAGAAGCACGGGATCACGCCAACCACGGTGCGGCGTGCGGTCCAGGAGAGTCTGCACACCATCCTGCGCGGCCGCGAGATCGCGGCGTCGGTTATTCAGGAAGCCGGCGGCGACTTCAATCTCACGGAATTGTTGCGCGAACTCGAAGAGGAGATGCAGTCCGCGTCCGCGAACCTCGAGTTCGAGCGGGCGGCTTTGCTCCGCGACCAGATCATGGAGGTGAAGAGCGGCACCGGCCTGACGAAGATCGAGCCGAAACGGCGGCCGGTGAAATATTCGCGCAACAACGGCCGGCGGCGATCACGGGTTTAGTTGGAGGGCCGCCGCTGTGCCGGCGTAAGCAGGCGCCGTCAGCTGCCGGGCGTTTTTACGGCGACAGAGCGCCGTCGCTACAACGAGCGATGCGCTTGCCCTCCAACGTCAACATGGCGAAAGTCGGTTCGTGCCGAAGACTAAAGCGAAGACAGCCGAGTCTGAATCGCAGATCCACGCCGTCGTCGGCTCGGACGAGAGCGAGGTGAAACGCGTCGCGGCGGAATTAGCGGCGCGGTTGGCTCCGCCGGAGGGGGGCGAATTCGGGGTCGAGGTAATTGACGCCTGCGCGGACAACGTCGACCAGGCTGTCTCCAGAATCCGGTCGGCGATTGAAGCGTTGCAAACGCTTCCATTTTTTGGCGGCGGCAAACTTGTCTGGTTTAAGAATGCGAATTGCCTGGCGGACAGCGTCATCGGCCGGTCGGCGGCGGTGCAAGGGGCGCTGGAAGAACTGGCGGACGTGTTTGAAGCGGGACTCGGGCAGGACGTGACGCTGTTGATTTCCGCCACCGACACAGACAAGCGCCGTTCCTTTTACAAGACGCTTTCGAAACGCGCGGATATCCAGGTGATCGATCGGCTGGACTCTTCCCGGACTGGATGGGAAGAAGAAGCGACCGAGATCGTCCGGCGAAAGGCGAACGCGAAGAAACTGCAGTTCGACGAAGACGCGCTCGATCTTTTCGTGCTCCTGACCGGCGGCGACACCCGCCAGATCGACAACGAACTGGAGAAGATCGACCTCCACCAGGGTGCCGAGCGCGGCGTGGCCGTTGAGCAAGTGCGCGACCTGGTGCCGCTCTCGCGCGCCGGCGTTATTTTCGAACTGGGGAACGCGCTCGCCGCCTGCGATCTCGAGCGCGCTCTCATGCTGGTGAAACGTCTCCTCGACCAGGGCGAGACCGCGATTGGAATTTTATTGGTCGCGATCCTGCCGACGGTCAGAAATCTCCTCCTCGCCAAAGATCTGATGGAACGTCACCGGGTTCCGCGGCCGCAAGCCCCGTTCAGTTTCATTTCGGCGCTGAACCGGTTGCCGGCGGAAGCGACCGGGCATTTGCCGCGGAAGAAGGACGGCACGATCAACGGCTACGCCCTCGGCCTTGCCGCGCAGCAGGCGCACCGGTTCGAAACCAAAAAGCTCATCGCCGGACTCGAGGCCTGTCTGGAAGCGAACGTGCGGCTGGTAAGCAGCCAGCTCGATCACGAGCTGATCCTGACGGAAATCGTGGTGAAGCTGCTGGCCTGCTGATCGGCTGCCGTCGGCGCCCCCTAAAAACTGTCATATTGAGCGGAGCGAAACATCTCTGACCATTTCCGCGCTGATATGGCCTCCGAAATAGTCAGAGATCCTTCGCTCCGCTCAGGATGACATGTTTGGGAGGTGGCGAAATCAGGCTTCGCCGCTCTGCTTGCGCGCCATCGGTCCGATGTAGGGAATGTCCCAGCGCACACCGCTGAACGCTTTCACCATCGCGATGATCATTACGACAAAGAGTCCGAGATGGACGAGCGCCGCGATGAAAAGCCACATGCCGGCGAGCGCCCAGCCCGCAAACGGGATCGCCAGGAAAATCACGCGCAGGATCCAGGACGCCAGGTTGAAGAGAAACCAGACCCCGCCAAAGATGATCGATTGCATGGCGTAGAAGCGGACGAACTGGTCGTGCTTCTCGAGAATGTAAAAAACCAGCCCGCCGATAAGCGGAATGCAGGCGAGCGCGGCCGCGACGTTCGAGGGCAGTCCCGTCGTGGTGGTGGCGTGGACACCGGGACCCGGGCCGGGACTGGCGGCCGGAACCGGGGTCGGATTGACTGGATCTGACATATCTCATTAAGAAGAACGCGCGCGCGTTTTGTCAAGGTAACTCCGAATCCTTTTCGCTTTCGCGCGCCTCGGTGCGCCGGTACGATTCGAATTGTGCCGAACCCAATCCACGTCCGCGCCGGCGATAAAACTTACGATGTTATCGTGGGCCACCGGTTGCTCGAAAATACCGGAGCGCTGATTGCCGAGCGGCTCAGGCCCGGCGCTTGTGGGGTCATCTCCGATGATAACGTGGCCGGTCACTTTGCCGCCGGCGTCCTCGAAAGCCTGCGAGCGGCCGGCTGCCAGCCGACGTTGATCACGGTCGCTCCGGGCGAAGTCTCGAAAACCATGCCGGGCGCTGAGGCGCTCTGCGACCGGATGATCGAAGCGGGCCTGGATCGCGCCTCGTTTGTAGTCGCGCTCGGCGGCGGAATGATCGGCGACCTCGCCGGATTTGTGGCGGCGATTTATCATCGCGGAATTCCGTGCGTCCAGGTTCCCACCACCTTGCTCGCGCAAGTCGACAGCTCGATTGGCGGCAAGACCGCGGTGAACACAAGCGCGGGCAAGAACCTGATCGGCGCCTGGCACCAGCCGGCCCTCGTTATTTCCGACGTCGACACGCTCGCGACCTTGCCGCCGCGCGAATTGCGCCAGGGCTACGCGGAGATCATCAAGCACGCCGTCATCCGGGACGCAGAAATGTTCGCGACCCTGCACGCGTCTCAACGCGCCGACCTCGCGGCGCTTGTTCGCCGCAACGTCGAAACCAAAGCGGCTATCGTCGCCGCGGACGAACGGGAGACCACCGGCGAACGCGCCCTCTTGAATTTTGGCCACACCGTCGGACACGCGATCGAGCGCGCGGGCGAGTATCGCGATTTTCTCCATGGCGAAGCCGTCAGTCTTGGAATCGTGGCCGCCTGCGAAATTTCCGTGCGGAAAGCTGGGTTGGCCGAAACCGAACGCGGCCGGATTGTCCGCACTCTCGAAGTATTCGGATTGCCGACGCAGTTACCGCCGGATTTTCCGAAGGAAAAAATTCAAAGCGCGATTCGTTTCGACAAGAAATTCGCCGCGGGCGCAATCCGTTTCGTGGTTGTGCCAAAGATCGGCGAAGCCCGGTTGGCGACGGACGTTACGATAGCGGATATCGAGTCCGCGATCGCTCTTCTCTGATTTCGGCAGGGCCTATCACCTTCGCGCCGCTCCGTAATACTCGACCAACCCTTCCACGACGCCGTCGACGTATTCGCGATAAATGCTCGGGCGCTCGATGCCGTTGACGATCCGGGTTCCTTCGTAATCGCCCGCCTGGACCCGCGCGAACACGTCCACGCTGTTCATCACGTAGGGCTCGAAATAAACGACCGGGCATTGGAAGAGCCGGGTCGCGCCGAGATTGCGCGCGTAAACATACCCGCTCGTGCCGACCTTCGTCACGATGTCCTTCGTGTATTCATACGGCGGCAGTCCGCTCTTTTTCGCGAGCGCCAGCGCGGCTGCATCGGCGATCCTGATCTCTTCGTCAAAGTTTCGGCTGAGGAGGCGGCGCAACATCTCGAAGCGGACGTCGTCGGATTCCAATTCGTCGGGCAAATACGATCCGTTGACCAGAAGGTGGAGATGGTTCTTCTCGGTCAGGGTCGGATTGCGTTCGTCGCCCCACGCTTCGGCGTTGAAATGCAGGCAGAGAACGACGTCCGGCCGCAGAATTAAATTTACCCGCCGGGCCCGCTCCCGAATTTCGCTCGTCCGATAAAACAAGATCTCGCTCTCCCAGCGGACAGTCTGTTCCTTCAACGGATCGTCGGGTCCTTGAAATTCTTCCGGCGGATTTTCGACGCCGCCGGCCCTGAGAATCGCGCGCGCCGTTTCTCGAAAACTATCCGGGCGATACGGCGTGACCGGCTCCGCTTTATCGCGAACGAAAGAAACGCGGGCTCCGAGCGATCGCAATCGTTCCCCGAGCATCTTCGCCACCCGCAACGTCATCTCTCCTTCTTCCACCGGCAGGCCTTCGCCTGATTTATACCAGCGCTCCTCCATCCTGGCCCAGGCGCCGCCGATATGTCCCGGGTCGAGCGCGATCTTCAGGCCGGACAGCGCGCCGCGCTTTTTCGATGCCGGGAGGGCGCGGGCGGGGCGCCACCATCGGGGAACGGTTGCGCTCTTCGCTTCGGTAGCCGCGAAACGCAGCCGGAACCAGCTCTGGGCATCGCGATCCATCAGGATGCACGCGGCTTCGGCATCGACCCGGATCAGGTTCTCGCCGATTCCATGCGTGCAATAGACGCCGCGCAGCAGTCGCTCGAACTCATCGTGGCTGATCGTCTTCTGGAATTTCTCGAGCGATTTCCAATTCGGCGGTTCGGCCAGCGGATTACTCAGGTGGTCCGCGGCCCGAACCGAAACGGCGGCGAAAAGAAGGATGGAAAGGAGAATCTGCGGACGAAAGATCACAGGTTGGATTTCCGGCTGTTCAATACGATGCTCGCGCGGTGCTGACGATTCTTTTTCTGGGTGACGTGGTGGGCGAGCCGGGCCGGAGCGCCGTCATCGCCAATCTCGCCCGTTTGAAAGAATCGCACGCGGTCGATTTCGTGGTGGTCAACGGGGAGAACGCCGCGGGCGGCCGTGGGATTACGCCGAAGATCACGATCGATCTGTTGCGCGCAGGTGTTTCCGTCATCACCACGGGCGACCACGTCTGGGACCAGAAGGAGCTTCTTTCTTTTATCGACACCGAACCGCGTTTGTTGCGGCCGATAAATTATCCGGTGGGCGCCCCGGGAAATGGCGCGATCGTGCTCGAAACGGCGAAAGGGAAAGTGGGCGTGATCAACGTTCAGATGCGGACTTTCATGCAGCCGATCCTGGAAAATCCTTTCCCGGCCATCGAGGCCGCGGTGGCCGCGATGCGGCGCGAAACGCCGGTCATCTTCGTGGACGCGCACGGCGAAACGACGAGCGAGAAAATCGCGATCGGACGTTTTCTCGACGGGAAAGCGTCGGCCGTGATCGGCACCCACACCCACGTTCAGACCGCCGACGAACAGATCTTCCCCGGCGGCACGGCCTTCCTTTGCGACGCGGGAATGTGCGGCCCCGCGAATTCCATCCTGGGCCGCGCAGTCGAGCCGATCGTGAACCGCTTCATTTCAAATTTGCCCGCGCTCTTCCCGGTGGCGAGGGGCCCGGTTCGGCTCTGCGGCGCGGTGGTTTCGATCGATGAAACGACAGGTCGCGCCGTTGGCATCAGCCGGATCAACGAGCTGATTTCGGAACAAGCGCCGGCGACCGCTTAGGGACGAGTCGCTTACTCTTCCGCTTCGGTGCCGTTATCCGTCTCGGCGTCGGGAGTATCGTCGCCCGCGACTGAGAAGCGCCGCTTCCGGCGCGCCGCCGGCAGCGGAGACAGTGTCATGGTCACGTTGCGTCCGGCGATTTTCGGTTCCATCTCCACCTGCGACATGCCGGCGAGATCGTCCCGGACTCTCTCCATCAACTGCATTCCAAATTCCTGGTGCGCCATTTCGCGGCCGCGGAATTGGAGCTGGACCCGCACCTTGTTCCCCTTGTCGAGGAACTCTTCCCCGTGGCGAATCTTCGTCAGGTAATCGTGGCCGTCTATGTTCACCCGGAACTTGATCTCCTTGAGCTTCGTTCCCGAAGTTTTCTTGTCCTTCTCCTGCTTGGAAATGTCGTAACGGAACTTCCCGAAATCCACGATTTTGCAGACCGGCGGGTTCGCCGTAGGCGCCACCTCGACGAGATCGAGGCCGAGACTCTGAGCTTTGCGCAACGCGTCGGAAAGTTTCAGGACGCCGAGTTGCTCGCCGGTGGATCCCATGATCACTCGCACGTCGCGCGCGCGAATCCGGCCGTTTACACGAATTTGTTGTTGCAGATTAAGTCAAAGCTCCAGACCGGCGACACGGGAAGTGAAGGTGGCGCCGTATTTTTTTTAACCGCATCTTCTCCGGGCCATTTCTGTCCGGACACTTCGGCCTCGCCGCGCCTGCGGACGCGCGGCGACGAGCTCGCTTTTCGCGAACCGACTGGAAGTAGTAGGCAACATTTGGGCGGTAGCAAGGTGAATCTGCCGGATTACGCGGGCGGCGGTTCCCCGAAGTGGGCGGCATGCGATGCATAAGCCTCCAGGTCGTCGAGCATCGCATCGATCGTGGCCGCGATTGGCTCCAGCTTTGCGAACCCGGAGAAGATGGCGCGGTCGCCGATTTCGCTGTCGACGACGAACGTTGGGCGCTGCGTTACCTGCAGGGTATGGAACTCGGCCGTGGTCGCCCGGGCGCGTGCTTCGATCTCGGGGGAACGCGCTCGCTCCAGCAGCCGGCCCTTGTCGAGGCCGCCCGCTTTCGCGCCAATCTCGGCCGAGAGATCCCAGTTATTCGTGTGCTGTCCTTCGCGCTCGGTCGCATTGGCCAGCGCCATCCGGACGCGGTCGTCCGCCACGCCGAGATCGCGGGCCGCTTCGGCAACGAGATTGGGCGCCAGGCATTCCTGCAAATTCGGCTCGAACCACCCGGGCTTGAGCATGAACGGCGAGCGCATCATCATCCCACTCCGGCGATAAAACCATTCCGCTTGTTCCACCGATTTCGGAAAGCCCGATGCGTCCATGAGCGCGATCTTCCACTCGAAATCGACCCGATCGCTGTATCGCTTCTTCAGTTCCTCCCACGCCGGCTGCGCCCAAAAACACCAGGAGGAAATGACGTCGATGTACATTGTCACTTTCAATTTCATCGGTTTCTCATGTAAGAGAGCGGGTCGGGCTGCGCAAAGCTAAATGACGAAGCATACCCGCTCTCAGTTCACGCGTTTCATCATCAAACCGTGCTTGATCTTAATCACATCCTGCTCTTCATCGCCTGCGTTTCGCCGCTGGTGATGCTGGCCCAGACTCTGCGGCGCGGCGGCTTGCACCGGGCATGGCGGTTGGCGTCGTTCGCGGTTCTGCTGGTCACCGGAGTCGGATGGCTGGTGAACGCGGACACCGCCGGATTCGTGGGCGGCGGCGCATGGCTGGCGCTTTTGCTCGTGCCGTCCCTGGCGGTTCGAAAGATTTCCGAATTGGCCAGCCGGGAGCGTTACGGTTTGGCCCGGCGAATTAGCCGGTCGGTTTTTTTCCTTCATCCGTCGGCGGCGTTGCGGCTTCAGGCCGAATTGTTCCGCGGCTTGGAGCTGGCCCAGGCCGGCGATTTTTCTTCCGCGCTCGTCATTCTCGATCGCCTGCGAGACAGCGAGACGAACGTGGGCCGGCAGGCAATCGCGCAATCGTTCCGGCTGCGGGGCGAATGGAGCCAGCTCATCTCCTGGATCCGAAGCGAAGTGCCGGCCGCCATTCGGCGCAATGATTTCGCGTTGATGCCGCTGTATCTTCGCGCCCTCGGCGAACACGGAATGCGCGATGAGCTCGTCCTGGAATTCGGCACGATGCTGGCCGCCATTTCCCCGTCGCAGCAACCTGCCTGGAGTTACTACGCCAGTTTGCGCGCCGTCCTCGCCTTCTGTGGCCGGCTTGCTCCGCGGGCGGATGGCGCCGCGCTACGCGGTCTGCCCGACGATCTCCGGGAATTCTGGCTGGCGACGGACCAGCTCGCGGCTGGAGAAATTGCAGCCGGACGCGCGCGCCTGGAGAAGTTGCGCAACGCCACGAACCACCGGCTGCTCCGGTCCGAAATCGCGCAGCGCCTCGAGGCTGCGGACGTGATCGTGAAGACCCCGCTGTCCCCGGCGGGTTTCGCGTTGCTTCACCGCATCGAGCAAGGCGATCGCCCGGTCGCGAGCGCCTTTGGTTCCGACACCCGCCTGCCAACGGCCGCCGTCGTTATTTTCATCGTGCTCAATCTGCTGATGTTCCTTGCGGAGGTGAAACTGGGCGGCTCGACCAGCCCGCTCACGTTGCATCGCCTCGGCGCGATGGAGCCGTGGGCCATCCGCCATGGCGGTCAGTATTGGCGGATGCTGACCTCGCTGTTTCTCCATTTCGGTCCGCTCCATCTGCTCTTCAATTTGTACGCGCTCTTTGTCATCGGTCCGGGTTTGGAGCGCCTCATCGGTTCGGTTCGGTTCGCGGTTCTTTATCTTCTTAGCGGATTGGGATCGAGCGCCGGCGTTCTCATCCTGAAATGGTCGGACTCCCGCCTCGAACAACTGGTGGGCGCGTCTGGATGCGTAATGGGGATTGTCGGCGTCTGGGCCGGCTATCTCGTCCGGCACCGGCACGAACCATTCGCCGCGCGGCGACTGAAGAACATCGCGGTGATCGTCGCGATCCAGACCGCCTTCGATTTGTCGACGCCGCAGATCAGCATGGCCGCGCATCTCAGCGGGCTGGCGACGGGGGTTGCGCTCGGGTTATTGATTGCACCGGCGCGCGCCTAAAAATTCCTGATCCTGATCGTGATCTTGCTCCTGATCCTTAGGGCGGACGTTGCCTGCTCCCAGGAGCACGAGCAGGATCACGAGCATGAGCAGGATGGTTCGCGAGGGCGAACCTATGGAATGCTTGATGCTAAAATTTTTGCTGCCAGATTCACGCTCCCATTCATAAGGCTTCTCCATGCCGACCTATCACACCTATAACGTGATCCCGACTCTGCCGGCTCCGCTCGAGCCGTTGCGGGAAATGGTCTTCAACCTCTGGTGGACATGGGAACCTTCCGCCCGCCGTCTTTTTCGTCATCTCGATCCCGACCTTTGGAACCGGACGAACCACAACCCCGTTCGCATGCTTCAGCTTTCCCGCCAGGCCCGGCTCGTCGAGGTCGCGCAGGACAAGAATTTTCTCCGCGAACTAAAGGAGGTGCACGACAGTTTTCTCGATTATCTCGCCCGCAAGGACACCTACGGCAAAACCGGCGCCGGGCGCGCCATCGAAAAGCCGGTCGCCTATTTCTCGGCTGAGTTCGGTTTCCACGAATCGATCCCGAATTATTCCGGCGGCCTCGGCATTCTCGCGGGCGACCATTGCAAATCGGCCAGCGACCTCGACCTCAACTTTGTCGCGATCGGGTTGCTCTACCGCCATGGTTATTTCAAACAGGAGATCGACAAGGAAGGCGTTCAGCACGCGATCAGTCTCAACCAGAATTTTCATCATCTCCCGATCCGCGAAGTCCGCCAGGGCGACAGCAATCTCCTGATCTCAGTCCGGCTACTCGATCGCGAAGTCCGGGCGAAAGTCTGGCAGCTCCACGTCGGGCGCGTGAATCTCTACCTGCTCGATACCGATATCGCCGAGAACAACGCGGAAGATCGGCGGATTACCGCCGAGCTTTACGGCGGCGACCTCGAAATGCGGATGCGGCAGGAGATCGTCCTTGGGATTGGCGGCGTCAAAGTCCTGACGGCGCTCGGGATCGACGCGGAAGTGTTTCACATGAACGAAGGCCACTCCGCGTTTCTCGCCCTCGAGAGGATTCGGTTATGCGTCGCGGAGAAGGGCCTCGATTTTTATGCGGCCCTCCAGCTGGTCGCTTCGGCAAACGTCTTCACGACTCACACGCCGGTGCCCGCGGGGAACGACTCCTTCCCGCGCGAAATGATGAAACGCTATTTCGGCGAATTCGCCGGCCACCTCGGGTTATCGTTCGACGAACTGATGCGGTTCGGCCAGACCAGCGTGAATCCGCAGGACGCGTTCAGCATGACCGTGCTCGCCCTGCGCGCGAGCCGGCACGCGAATGGCGTTAGCAAATTGCACGGCGAAGTGAGCCGCTCCATCTGGAAGGACGTCTGGGCCGGCGTCCCCGGCCACGAAGTTCCGATCACGAGCATCACCAACGGCGTCCACACCAAAACCTGGATGGCGCCCGAGTTCTCCGCCCTTTACGAAAAGTATCTGGGCGACTGGGAGGAACATCTTACCGACCCCGATTTCTGGCGGCGCGTGACCGACATCCCGGGTGCGCAACTCTGGGAAACGCACCAGAAGTTAAAGCTGCGGCTGATCGAGTTCGTGCGCGATCGCGTCCGCGCGGCCCGGGAACGCTCGGGCGAATCACCGGAGGCGATCCGGGCCGTCAATCGCATCCTCGATCCGGAGATTCTGACCATCGGATTTGCCCGGCGCTTCGCGACCTACAAACGCGGCGCGCTCTTGTTCAGCGACCAGGAACGCCTCAAGCGTTTGCTGAATGACGAGACGCGCCCGGTGCAATTCATCTTCGCCGGGAAAGCGCATCCGCAGGATGAAGGCGGCAAGGCGCTCATCCAGCAGGTCTACAAATTCAGCCGGCAGCACGGGTTCGAAAACCGGATGGTGTTCGTCGAGGACTACGACACCTACATCGCGCGGCGGCTGGTGCAGGGCGTCGATCTTTGGCTCAACAAACCGCTGCGTCCGCTCGAGGCCAGCGGCACCAGCGGAATGAAATTGCCGCCGAACGGCGGATTGAATTTGAGCGTGCTCGACGGCTGGTGGTGCGAGAGCTTCAACGGCAACAACGGCTGGGCCATTGGCGGCGAAATCAAAGGCGGCACCGTCGATTTCCAAAGTGAAGTCGACGCCAGCAGTCTCTATCAGCTTCTCGAAAACCAGATCATCCCGCTCTACTACGCGAAGCCCGACGGCAAACTGCCGCTCGCCTGGCTGCAGTTGATGCGCGAATCGATCCGCACGGTCACGCCGGCGTTCAACACCCACCGGATGGTGAAGGAATACGCCGAGCGCCTTTATACGCCGGCGGCGAAAGCGCACCAGGAATTCGGGCGCGATGGATGCGCGGCTGCGACCGGCCTCAGCCAGTGGAAGGCGCAGATGCGCAAGGACTGGCCGCAGGTAACGATCCTCGATGTCGAGGTCGGCAACGCCGATCGCCAGAACATCCAGGTGGGCGAAGCGCTCCAGGTTTCAGCGCGCGTTCACCTCGGCGGCGTCAGCCCCGATCACGTCCGGGTGGAGGCGTATCACGGCGAAGCCGACAACGGCGGGATCAAGAACCCAGCGGTCACAGTGCTCGATGGGAGTTCGCCGGCGGAAGGCGAGGGGAACTACACCTATCAAGGTTCCGTGCCAGCGTCCGACAGCGGCACCTACGGATTTAGTGTCCGCGTAGTGCCGATCCATCCTCATCTCATGCAAGCGCACGAACTGCGATTGATCACCTGGTCGTAACGTGCGCACATAACGTGGTCATCCCGAGGCTGGCGAAGCGCGCCGAGGGACCTCACAGTTGCAATTTCGGCGTCCGCCAAAGGCCACGCGCGCCGTGACAGTGGACGCGCAGCGCGACGCGCTAGCGCTTGAGCATTTGTGCGGTCCCTCGCCGTCTCCGCGGCTCGGGATGACACCGCTAGAAACGAGCGAGTCTCTGCAAAAACTCGGCGAATTCGTGCTCCGCGTTCACGAGTTCATTCAAGCGATCGAGACGTTCGTCGCCCGCCGGCTCCGGCAAAGCGACCACCTGCCGTTTCCGGCCGCTGGAAAACGCGATCTCGTCCCATTGAATCGCGCTGATCGCGTGATTGAAACGGGCCACGGCCCGGCCCCGAAACCAGGCGCGGGTTGTTTCGGGCGGCGAAAAAATCGCGTCTTTGATTTCCTTTTCGCTGATCAGCGTTCGCATCGAACCCTGCCGCTGCAGATCGTAAAACAATCCCTGGTCCGGCTGGATGTTGTGATACTCGAGGTCGATCGATTGCAGCCAGGGATCGGTCCACGAGAGTTTTTCCTCTTCCCGAAACGACGACAGCAAAAACATTTTTGCCGCCCAATCCACGCGATCGGCCGTTGCGGAAACGTCGCGCTCGAGATCGTTGAGAACGTTTTCCCATTCGCCCAGCAGCCATGAAATTTCGGAGTCGCCGCCATGGAGGCGTTCCGCCGCTTTCAGGTAGAGTCGCTGAACATCGATCGCCGATATTTTGCGGCCGTCGCCGAGCTCGATGATCCAGGCGTAATCCGGGTCGCGGCTGATCGATTTGGTCGCGTTCACCGGCTGGGCAATTTCCAGCTGCGGCGCTTCCCCGCGCTCGATCAGGTCGAGGACGAGTGCCGTGGTTCCGATCTTCAGCGCCGTGGCCCACTCGCTCATGTTCGAATCGCCGATGATCACGTGAAAGCGCCGGTAACGGCTCGGATCGGCGTGCGGCTCGTCCCGCGTGTTCACGAGCGGCCGCTTGTTCATCGTGTCGATGCTGACCAGCGTTTGGAAGAAATCCGCCCGCTGCGAAATCTGGAAAACGCCTGGCTCCGTCCCGGCGCTTTCGGCTTCGATCCCGAGCTTGCCCGCGCCCGCGAAAATCTGGCGAGTGACGAGGAACGGCAACACGCCCGCGACCAATTCATCCCAGGCCAGATCGCGGCGAATTAGATAATTGTCGTGGCAACCGTAGCTGTGACCGGAGAAATCGGTGTTGTTCTTGAAGAGCCGGACCTCGGTGCCGTCCGCGACCTTCAGGTTCCGGCGCCGGGCACACTCAGCCATGATCCGTTCGCCGGCTTTTTCGTGGGCAACAATCTGCCGGAGGGTCGTGCATTCCGGCGTGGAATATTCCGGGTGCGCATGGTCGTTGTAAAAACGGGCGCCATTCGAAAGGACGAGGTCGCTTTTGATTTCTTCGAAACTCAGTGGCCGTTTCCGATCGATTTCGTAATAGGCCGATTCGTCGGTGTCCTGGAGCAGGGCCGGGGCGCGGAAGCCGCGGGCGTCGCGGTGAGGATCTTCGAGCCGGTAATCCCACTTCATGTGGGCGCCATGCTCGGTGTAGGAGCGCACCAGCTCGATCGATTCCGCGACGACATCCACCGAGGCCGCGCCTCGAACGGTAATGCCGTACTCTGTTTCGATGCCGAACACGCGCTTCATCGGCTCGAAGATAATCCCGGGAACGGCCCGCTGTCATCCCGAGCGAATCTCAGTCGTTGTAGCGACGGCGCTCTGTCGCCGTAAAACGTTTGGCAGCTCTCAATACGCGGACATGAGCGGTGTCCGCTCCAGCGGATCAGTTGTCCGTCGCCACGATCAGGCGCCACGCCATTCCGCCCTGCGCGAGCGAATGCGGATGATGGGTGGATGGCG
Organism: Verrucomicrobiota bacterium; assembly: GCA_041167265.1. Taxonomy (GTDB): domain Bacteria; phylum Verrucomicrobiota; class Verrucomicrobiia; order Chthoniobacterales; family UBA10450; genus AV80. The sequence continues at coordinate 80,833 of JBEEHG010000033.1, forward strand.
GCAAGGGATCACCGGCAATCGAGATCACTTCCACGCCGCAACCCTGGCACTTGTAGATCCCGGTGTGCGGTGTCGAAGTGCCCGGGGGATGCGCGGGATCGAATTTCTGGTCGGGAAGACGCGCGAGGTAATGGGAGTACTTGTATTGCGCCATCGATCTGGGAGTTGGTCCAACCTCTAGGCGATCTCGTCCTTTCGTAAAGAAGAAAAATTCGCTGCGGACCGTCCGGCGCGCGTCGCGGTCGTAAAGCAGCCTTGGAGAAGATAGCCGCCGGTCGGCGCTTCCCAGTCGATCATTTCGCCTGCCACGAAAATGCCCGGCACCTTGCGAAGCATGAGCTTTTCATCCAGTTCGCCCCAAGGGACACCGCCCGCGGACGAAATCGCCTCGGCTATGGGACGCGGCCCGCCCAGTGCGATGGTGAAATTCTTTACGAGCCCGATCGCGCGCTCGATCTCCTCGAGATCGCCAGGGGATTTCGTTTCGAGTAATGCGATGGCTGCCTTGCTTAGTTTCCAGGCGCGAAACCAGTCGGCCGGAGCAAGGCCCGCGATGCGTTCACGCAGCGCTTCGACCGTGAGCTGCGGTTTCAAATCGAGCGTCAGGCTTGGTTCGGCCATTGAACGCAGGGTGCGTCCGAGCCGGTAAATTGCGCCGCCTTCGAGCCCGTGACGCGTGATCAGCAATTCGCCGGAAACCGATTCGTCACCGGCGCTCACGGTAAGATTCTTCAGCGGCAACCCTTCCGCGTGCGCGAGTAACTCCGGCGGCCAATCCACGTTCCAGCCGCAGTTCGCCGGTTGCCACGGCGTGATTTCGACCCCGTGCGTCCGAAGGATTTCCGGCCAGGCGCCGTCGGATCCTGTCTCCGGCCAGGAAGCACCGCCCAGCGCGAGAACGATCGAGTCTGCTGGAAGCGAGAACCTCTCGCGTTCCGTTTGGAACTCGGCGCTCCATTTGTCTTCTTGTCGCGCAAAGTTCAGCAACCGCGCCCCGGTTCGGAATTCAACACCTCTGTCCCGCAAACGTCCGATCCAGGCGCGCAAAAGTCCGGCTGCTTTTTGTCCGCGCGGAAAGACCCGTCCGCTGGTCCCCACATAGGTTTCGACGCCGAGATCGGCCGCCCACGCGCGTAATTCCGCCGGTCCGAAATCTCGCAGCAAATCGCGCCACCGTTCCGGCTCATCGACGTAACGCGCCGGAAAATTCTCCACCGGCTCTCCGTGCGTGAGATTGAGTCCGCCACGGCCGGCCACGAGAAACTTTCGCCCGACAGAGCGCTGGGCGTCGCAAAGGATGACGTGCGCACCGGCCGCGTTCGCCACGTCCGCCGCATGCAATCCGGCGGGGCCGCCGCCAATGACGAGAATTGAGGTAGCGGGCATCCTTGAAGTGTAACAGCAGTTGTCATCCCGAGCCGCGGAGACGGCGAGGGTCCTCGCATGCGCTCTACCGCTTCCGCGATAGGGAAGGCGCGCCCGTCGGGTCAGGATGATCTGATTTGGGTAACTGCATGTCCAACTGTGAGGTCCTTCGGCGTGCTTCGCCAGCCTCAGGATGACATTCGACCGCGTGATTCCTACCGCGTCACTTGATCGATCGAGGCGGAATCATCTAGAAGAATCCACTCGACGATCGACAGGGGCAGGCTCCCGTTCTTGATCAAATCGTCGTGGAATTGCCCGAGCTGAAAATTCGGGCCGGCCTTGTCGCGATATCGTCCGAGCAAATTCATGATCTGCCATTTACCGACGATGTAGCTGATCTTTTGCGTCGGACTCGAGGCGGCGCCGGCCGCTTCGCCTTCCGCCGCTTCCCGATCGAGGCCGCCGGCTTCCATGAAATACTGGACCGCCTGCTCGAACGTCCATTTGCCCGTGTGCAGGTTCACATCCACGCCGATCCGCGCCGAGCGATAACGCGAGAGCCGCAGGATCTGTCCCTGGGCCGCTGAGTTCTCCGGATAAAGCCCGGTGCGCATTAGCATTTCCTCGCCATATAATGCCCAGCCCTCGACGAAAACTCCGTCGCCGTGCTGGCGTCGGATTTCATTCGTCAAATGATTCGCGATCGAGAGCTGCATGAAATGGCCGGGAATGCCTTCATGTCCGAGGATCGGCCGCGGATCTTCGATGGCCGCGCGGATGTAGAAATTCTTCGACTGCGGGTTGTAGGTCGGGATGAAAAAGAATCCGGCCGGGTCCTTGTCGTAAACGCCGGGCGGATTCATGAAGCCGCCGGGACTCGTGGGCTTGAACGCTTCCGGCAATTGCCGGATCTCGAAGCGACCGAGGTAATCCGGAATCGTCACCAGCCGGTGTTCCTTCATGAAACTGATCATTTCCTGCTCGCGGCTTTCGTAGGCGGCGAGGAACGATGCCTGGTCCGGCGGAATATTTTTGCTCCGGGCTGGATTCGGGTCGGCCAGCGACGGATCGCGCAGGAGCGATTCGAGCGCGCGATAACGCGCCAGCTCCGCGCGTCCAAGCATCGCGACCTGCTCGGCATCGAGCGGCAGGAGGAGAACGTTTTTGAGGTAATAGTTGTAGTTCGCCGTGCCCATCGGCGCGAAATCCACCATCGAGGGAACGCGCTTTTCCAGGCGATCGGCAAAATTGTGGATCGCGGCCAGCGCGGCGTCCCGCGCTTTCACGAGCGCCTCCCGCTCGGCCGGCGCGAGATCGCGCGCCAGCGTCATCAGGCTTTCGTTGAAGAGCGGATCGATCGAGCGCGCCGATTCGATGGCGAGCTTAGAGAAAAGTTTCACCGGCTCCTGCAAATTTCGTTCGCCCTGCGCCAGCATGGCGGGCATTGCCTTGAGGCGTTCGGTCGCGGCCACCGCGCGTTTCTGGGGCGCGTCGTATTCCTTTTTCAGCAGCGAAAAAATCCCGGTCGCGCATTCACCGACGTAGAGCTGCGGATCTCTGTTTTCCGATTGGAGAACGCGGGTGCCAAAATCGGAATTCTCGAGCTGAGCGCGAAAGAGGAGCCAATCGATCCGATCTTCCTTCGGCCATTTGGCGCCGGGCATGGCGCGGACTTGATCGAGGAGCTTGCGGACGTGCTGATTGCGCTCGTTGATTTTCGCCGTCGAATAATCGGTGAGGCGATTGTCCCAGGTATGGAGGCCCGCATCGCTGCTGAAGACGGGGAAATTCTCGTTCCGCCAGGCGTAGAATTCGTCCGCCATTTTGCGAAGCGCGGCGATGTCGTTCCCCGCTTTCGCAGCCGCCGGCGTGGCCTTCGTCAGCAGCGTCTTGTTCGAGACATCGCTCCTCGGTTCCGGCGTCGGTTGGGCGAAAAGGGAAGCGGCAGTGAAGAGGCCGACCGCGATGATTGCTTTCATAGAGCGGATACTAGCAACAAGCTTCCTCGTTCCCAAGCTCCAGCTTGGGAACGCACTTGTCCGGGAAGCTCTGCTTCCTCGGCGTTTCATCCCCTGCGCATACGACGAAGCTGGAGCTTCGAAGACAATGGCATTCCCAAGCTGGAGCTTGGGAACGAGGGACGGCCGACGTCGCAGCGCGAGGAACGGACGCTTCGCACAGCGAAGCGGCTACAGAAGATCGAAGCGCACCGTTAAATCACCACGCCGCGGAGCGCCGGTCGCATCTGACCGTCGCGCCGGACCGGCGAAATCTTGACGACGTTTTCCGGGTCGAAGTCGATCAGCTTGAACCAATCTTCGGTGATGTCCGTCGGCGGGAAAATGTCGTTCTCGTTAAACTCCGCAACGAACGACTGCTGCAGATCCGCTTCGCTGATCCCCTGGTCGACCTGCGTCGCGATGGACCGCTTGATCGCCAGACCTTTCGCGCGCTCGACGATCGACGCGATGATGGCACCGCTGAACAGGTCGCTCCGGTAAAGCGTTTCCTTCCGGCCGCTCCGCAGGGTGATTTCGAGAAATTTGTTCTCTTCCCGCCGCGCGAACTGCACGTCGAGCACGCGCTCGATCAACTGGTCGATCGCGGCGCCAATGTTCCCCGCTTCCTTCGCCAGGGCGCCGTCGTAGGGAAGATCGTCGGTCAGATAGATTCGGTAAATATCTCGCGCGCCTTCCCGGTTCGGCCGGTTGACCTTTATTTTCCGGTCGATGCGGCCGGGCCGAAGAATTGCCGGATCGATCAGGTCGGCGCGATTGGAGGCGAGAATGATCACGACGTCGTGGAGCGAGTCGATCCCATCCATCTCCGAGCAAAACATCGGGACGAGAGTCGAAAGAATGTTCGAGTAACGGGACGCCCGTCGCGTTCCGAGGATGCTTTCCGCTTCGTCGATGAAGAGGAAAGGCAGGAATCCCTCGCGCCGCTTCTCGCGGGCCGTGGCAAAAATGTCGCGCACGATCCTTTCGGATTCGCCGACCCACATGTTGAGGATCTCGGGGCCTTTGACGTGCATGAAATATTCGCGCATGTCGTCCCCGCTTTTTTCGCGCAGCTGTTTGGTCAAATTGTAGGCAGTCGCCTTGCCGATGAGGGTTTTGCCGCAGCCCGGCGGGCCGTAGAGAAGGAAACCCTTGGGCGTCGTGTGATGAAACCGCGCGAACAGCTCTTCGTGGATCAGCGGCAGCTCGATCGCGTCCTTGATCGCCTGCAGCGCCGTTTCCTGCCCGCCGACTTTGCTCCAGGGCAGCTCGGGGACTTCATCCAGGTAATGCTCGCGGGATTGCGGATGGGTGAGAAGTTCGAGCGCCACCCGGTAATTCGGATCGACCCGGACTTCGTCGCCAGATTTGAGGGTCGCTTTCATCAGCGGGGCGGAGCGCTGGAGGACAAGCGATTGGAGGCCGTGCTCGGACCCAACCCGCAGCCGGTCTTCGCCGATCACCTCGGTGATTTTTGTCACCGGCCCGGCCGTTTCGAAACCGAGATCGCCGACGATGACGTAGGCTTCGTTCACCAGGACACGCGTGCCCTTCTGCAACTTCGCCAGCTTGATCCGCGGGTCGACGTTGCAATAATAATCCGCGCCGCCGACGACGATGAGCGCGGTGTCCCGCGCCGGGTTGCTGAGGTAGGTGCCGATCCGGTTCGCCGGCGAAGTGACCTTCTTGATGACCTCCTCGAGTTTCTCGATCATCTGTTTGGCTTCGCCGATGGTTTCTTCCTGCGCGGCAATCTGCGACCGCAGGATATAGAGCTCGCGCCGTCGCCGGTTCTCGGGCGGGATGGAAGCGACGAGGAGATCGAAGGCTTCGAGCAAGGTCAATTCGCGCGGGCCCGGTTCAGGTTCGGGCTCGGGGAATTCCTGGCGGTGTTCGTCGTCCATCCGCCGCGACAATAATCCCGGCGAACTGGCGTCGCAAATCAGGCGCTGCATCTCTGTAGCCGCGGCGCTCTGTCGCCGCGTTTTGGCGGAATGACGGCGACAGAGCGCCGTCGCTACAGCCTGCGGATTCTACCTGCCCAGATTTCTCGTCGCCACAGTTGCGACTGGCGACGGCCGCCTCTACAATCTGTTCCTTCGCGAGGAGTCTTAGCTCAATTGGTTAGAGCGCCGCCCTGTCACGGCGGAGGTTGCGGGTTCGAGCCCCGTAGACTCCGGTCTTAAATCCTGCTCATGCTCGTGACCGTGCTCCTGATCCTCTGATGAAAAGGCGAACGTTCTTGCGCGCGGGATTGGCCAGCACGGCCATGGTTTTTTCGCCGGCCGCAGGCTCCGCTCTCGCGCAACAGAAAGACAAAGGGAACAGCGACGCGTCCGCCGTTCCGGTAAAGGCGTTCGAGTTCGAGGAGACAACGATAGCCGAGCTCCAGGAAGCGCTGCGCTCCGGCCGGCACACATCACGCAGCATCACCCAGGCGTACCTGGAGCGAATTCAAGAGGTCGACAAGCAAGGCCCGGCGCTCAACTCCGTCATCGAGCTAAACCCGGAGGCGGTCGCGATCGCCGAGAAACTCGACGGCGAGCGAAAGGCTGGCCGCGTCCGTGGCGCCCTCCACGGCATTCCTGTCCTGATCAAAGACAACATCGATACCGGCGATCGAATGCAGACGACGGCTGGGTCGCTCGCGCTCGTCGGTCAGCCCGCCCAGCGAGATGCTTACATAGTAGAAAAGCTTCGCGAGAGCGGTGCTGTCATCCTTGGCAAGACCAACCTGAGCGAATGGGCGAATATTCGGTCGAAAAATTCCACGAGCGGCTGGAGCGGACGCGGAGGTTTGACGCGCAATCCTTTTGCGCTCGATCGCAACCCGTCAGGCTCCAGTTCGGGTTCCGGCGCCGCGACGTCCGCCAACCTTTGTGCGGCCGCGATTGGGACTGAGACCGATGGGTCGATCATTTCGCCCGCGTCGGCATGCGGGCTGGTCGGGATCAAGCCGACTGTCGGTCTTCTCAGTCGCTCCGGCATCATCCCAATCTCGCATAGCCAGGATACGCCTGGACCAATGGCGCGCACGGTGGCCGACGCCGCCGCGCTTCTCAGCGCGCTGACTGGAATCGACGCACGCGACGGGGCGACAAATGCCAGCCGCGGGAAAGCAGTTCCTGATTATACGGCTGTGCTCGACGCGAACGCGTTGCGCGGCGGTCGGATCGGAGTGGCCCGCAATTATTTCGGCTTCAGCGAACCGGTCGATAAACTGATGGCGGAAGCGATCGATGCAATGAAGCGCGCGGGCGCCATCATGATCGATCCTGCTGACATTGCCACAAGCGCACAGCTCGGACCTGGCGAAAAAATAGTGCTGCTCTTCGAACTGAAGGCCGACCTGAATCGTTACCTGGCGGAGCGCGCCATGAAGGATGGCCCGAGGACGCTGGCTGACGTGATCAAGTTCAACGAAGCAAAGCGCGCGACCGAGATGTCGTACTTCGGGCAGGACCATTTTATCGAGGCTGAAGCGAAGGGACCGTTAACCACAAAAGTTTATCTGGATGCGCTGGCCAAAAATCAGAGGCTCGCGCGCGAGCAAGGGATTGATGCGGTCGCGAAGAAATTCAAGCTCGACGCATTCATCGCGCCGAGCCGCACTCCGGCGTGGCTGACCGATCTGGTCAACGGCGATAGCTCCAGTCACAGTTGCTCGGGATTACCCGCCGTCGCCGGTTATCCCCACGTCACACTGCCGATGGGTTACGTGCATGGTCTGCCGGTCGGCATTTCCTTTTTCGGCACCGCCTGGTCCGAACCGAAACTGATCTCGCTCGCTTACGCTTTCGAACAACTGACGAAGTTCCGTCGCCCGCCGAAGTTTCTCCGCACGGTCGATTTGTCTTCGTGACGGCATTCAAAATCCCGATGCGCCCCACTTCCGAAGCGCCCGCCAACAGTCCGCCAGCCTGCGTCGACGAGGTGGAAACGGATTCAATTCCGGCCGCGCCGGTCTTCGGCATTCTCTTCGCCCTCAGTTTCGCCCATCTCGTCAACGACACCCTCCAATCGTTGATTCCCGCGATTTACCCGATCCTGAAAACGGAGCTGCGACTCGACTACAGCCACATTGGCCTGATCACCCTGACCAACCAGCTCACCGCCTCTTTGCTCCAACCGTTCGTCGGCGCGTTCACCGACAAACATCCGCAGCCGTTCTCGCTCGCGCTCGGCATGGCTTCGACGCTGGTCGGCCTCGTCCTGCTTTCCATCGCGCCAAACCTGACCCTCGTCCTTGTGGCGGTCGGCTTCGTCGGGATCGGGTCGTCGGTTTTTCATCCAGAAGCGTCGCGCGTCGCGCACCTGAGCTCCGGTGGCCGCTACGGTCTTGCCCAATCCGTTTTCCAGGTTGGTGGAAACGCCGGGAGTTCGCTCGGCCCGCTTCTGGCCGCGGCGATCGTTGTCTCGCGCGGCCAGAAATCCGTTATCTGGTTTTCGTTGCTCGCGCTTCTCGGCATCATCGTTCTTTCACGGATCGGCGTTTGGTATCGGAACAACCTGGCCCATCATCATGCCGCGAAACGTCACGCGGCCTTGCATCGCGCGACCGGACTGACCCGGAGACGGGTCATCTTCTCGTTAGGCGTCCTCATCATGCTCGTCTTCTCGAAATATTTTTATCTCGCCAGCATGAGCAGCTACTACACGTTTTTTCTCATCCAGAAATTCAGCCTCTCGGTCCAGCAATCGCAGCTCTATTTGTTCATCTTCCTGGCCGCGATCGCCGCCGGCACTTTCCTGGGCGGTCCAATCGGGGACCGGATTGGGCGCAAGGCCGTCATCTGGGTCTCGATCCTCGGCGTCGCTCCGTTCGCCCTGGCTTTGCCCTACGCGAATCTCTTCTGGTGCGCTGTGCTGAGCGCGATTATCGGCGTCATCCTCGCGTCGGCCTTCTCCGCGATTCTCGTTTACTCACAGGAACTCGTGCCCGGCAAAGTCGGGACGATGTCCGGCCTGTTCTTCGGCCTCGCCTTCGGACTGGGCGGCATCGGCTCCGCCGTCCTCGGCGCGCTCGCCGATCATCGCGGCATCCAATTTGTGTTCCACGTCTGCTCCTATCTTCCGCTCATCGGCCTGCTGACTGCGCTGCTGCCAAATCTCGGCACGCCCCGTCGCGCGCTGTAGCCGTCGCCCTGTGGGCGACGAACTGTAGCCGTCGCCCTGTGGGCGACGTGAGAGACGTGATGCTTGTGCCCAACGAAGCGTCCCACAGGGACGCTGCTACAGAAGAGTAGCCACCAAAAAAGCCTGCGTTGAGACACAACGGTCTGCAACGCAGGCTTGATTGAATTACGGGTTCTCTCTGTCTTGAGATCTTAGAGCGGGTTCAACACGACCGCGCGGATAACTCCGTTGTGGGTGGCGAGGGCCGCCATCTGGCCCAGATTGTTGATGCTCATGACCTGGTTGATCACCCAACCGTCAGTCGATTGCACGACCAGCGATTGAAGGTCGTAAGCGACGCCGCCAATCCAGATCGCGATTTTACTCGGCCCGACGTTCCAGGTGCCCGGCTCATCGTAGGCGCTCCAGCCGACGATCGTGCCGTTGCTGTTGATGAGATTCGCGCTGCCGTAGTTGTCGCCGGAAAGGAGAGGAAGCTCGACGGCGGTGTGGGCGGCATCGTTCTGCCAGAGGACGGGACGGCTGCCGAACGGCGGATGGCTCTCACCAACGACCTGGCCCAGATCGTTCAGGTTATTCGCGATGCTGCTCCAATCGCTCCCAAACACGCCGAGGTCGACGATGGTGTGCGCGGCATCGTTCTTCCAGAAGACCGCATGCTGGCCAATCGCGGAATTAGAAGAATAGCCGGCCGCCTGGCTGGTTTTGTTGAACGCAAAGGAGATCGCTGAGGCAGTCGTCGGATCGCCGCCGGGCAGGATCGGAAGGGTAATCAGTGTCGATTTGCGAGGATCTTTCGGGTCGATTTTCCAAATCCCGCCGCGCCATTGGGAATCAAACCCTTTGATGAAATAGCCGCCGACTTCTCCGGCGTCGTTGATCGCGACCGGACGGGTGTTGCCTCCATTGTTCGAGAAGAAGTTCACGAGCTTGCCCGCACTGGTTACAAAGCCGAGCGGCCGCCCATCGCCGTCATCGCCTTCACCGGCCGCGACACCTTTGGAGTTAATCGCGTTCGCCTGGCTGTAGGTGCCGTCCTTCAGTTTGCCGAGCAGTTGGGCCGCGCCGCCTTTCCAAATGGTCGCGACCTGGTCGCTGCCGCGCGTTGAAGAGCCCGCGACGAACCCCTGGTCATTGATTTGGTAGGGCACGCTGAACTCGTACCCGGCCGGAGTCGGCAGCTCGCTCAGGAAAAAGCTGGGCTGCGCATACGCTGCCGGGATCGCGGCCAGCGCGATGGCGGCGGCGGCGGCCAAAAGTTTGAGGCCGCGGGGGCGGCCGTGTTTGTAAGAAGAAGCTCTATTTGCTGTCGTGGTATTTCGCATGCGCGGACTTGAGCTTTCCGCGGCAAGGTGCGCAATTCGCCAAAGGTAACCCGGTTGTTACTTCAGCCGGTGTACTCTTCTTCAGTCACGTGCTCCATCCATTCGACGACCTTGCCGTCGAGCGCTTCCTGGATGGCGATGTGCGTCATCGCAGTCGTTGGTGCCGCGCCATGCCAATGCTTTTCGTTAGGCGCGAATTGGACGACGTCGCCAGGACGGATCTCCTCAATCGCGCCGCCCTTGCATTGGACGCGGCCGCGGCCCGCGGTCACGATCAGCGTCTGGCCTAACGGATGGGTGTGCCAGGCTGTGCGCGCGCCCGGCTCGAAGGTCACGCTCGCGCCGCGCCCCCGCGCCGGCGGAGGCGCTTCGAATAATGGATCGACCCGGACCGTCCCGGTGAACCAATCCGCTGGTCCCTTGCCGGATGGTTGTGAGCCAAGTCGTTTGATTTCCATTTTAGTTTCCTTGTTGTGATTTAAATCTGCGCCCGCCCGGCATTGTCGGGCAAGCGCTCCGCTTCGCCGGGGACGACTGAATTTCGTCGTGTATCGTGACTCGGGGCAATGCATGAGATTCCACTGATCACGACCATCGCGCTGGGCCTGAGCGCGGCGCTTCTGTTCGGACTGGTCGCGAAACGGCTCGGGCTGTCGCCCATCCTCGGCTACCTCATCGCGGGGATCGTGATCGGGCCTTACACCCCGGGCGTGGTTGGCAATGCCGAGATCGCCTCGGAGTTGGCCGAGATCGGCGTGATCCTGCTCATGTTCGGGGTCGGTCTCCATTTTCATTTGAAAGACCTGCTGGCCGTGCGCTCGCTCGCCATCCCCGGCGCGCTCATCCAAAGCAGCGCGGCGATGTTTGCCTGCATGGGGCTCGCGGTGGCGGTCGGGTGGACATGGCAAAGCGGGCTCATTCTCGGGATCGCGGTCTCGGTCGCGAGCACGGTGGTGATGTTGCGGGCCTTGCTCGACAACGGGATCGTCGATACGACGGAAGGACACACCGCCATTGGCTGGCTGGTGGTGCAGGACATCGTCACGGTGCTGGTTCTCGTGCTGGTGCCGCCCCTGGCGTCGGCCGACAGCGCATCCAATCTCAGCCAAACCGTCCTTGTCGCCGTGGGCAAGCTAGCGCTCCTGATCGCGATCATGATGCTGGCCGGCGCGCGCTTCGTGCCGTGGCTCCTCTTGCGCGTGGCGCGATTGCGTTCCTCGGAATTGTTTACCCTCGCGGTGCTGGTGATGGCGATCTGCGTCGCGACCGTTTCCTACGTGGCATTTGGCGCTTCCCTGGCGCTGGGCGCCTTTCTTGGGGGCATGGTCGTCGGGCAATCCAAGGTAAGCGACCAGGCCGGCGCGGACGTGCTCCCGATGCGCAACGTTTTTGCCGTTCTCTTTTTCGTCTCGGTCGGAATGCTGTTCGATTGGCGCGCCGTCACGGCCGTGCCCGGCCTGCTCCTCGGCGTGCTCGGCATCATTCTTCTGGTCACGCCGTTGCTCGCTTTCCTGATCGTGATTGTCACCGGTCACGCGGTGAAAACAGCGCTGACTCTCGCGGCCGGGCTCGCGCAAATCGGCGAATTCTCGTTCATTGTCGGGGCGATGGCGAAGTCTCTCGGCCTCATGCCGGAAAGCGGTCGCAATGTCATCGTCGGCGCGGCCATCATTTCGATAAGTCTGAACCCGCTCATCTTTCGTTGGGTGCTCGCTCTGGAACCGCGACTCTCGAAACTGCCGTGGCTGGCCACACGCGCCGCGAAGCTGGGCGCGCGCGCCAACGCCGCGGCCGCGAAGCGTAAGCAGGAAGATCCCGGCGCGCTCGTGGTCGGCTACGGACCGGTTGGTCAAAGCGTCACCAGGCTGCTGGCCGAATTCGACATCAACCCGCTTATTCTCGAGACCAACGTCGACGTCGTTCTCGAGCTCCAACAAAGAGGCAAGCGCGCACTGTATGGAGACGCGACCCGACCAGAGATTCTCCGGACCGCAGGGTTGGACGCGGCCGCTTACCTGATCGTCACCGTGCCGCACGCCGAGATCAGTTTGCGAATCATCCAGGCGGCTCGCGAGGTCGCGCCCCTCGTCCGGATCATCACTCGCGCCGAGTACATCAATCAGTCCGACGCGTTCATCCAGGCCGGCGCCGCCATCATTCGTTACGACGAAGCCGAATCCGCGGCGGCGCTGGCCGAGGCGCTCCTCCAGGACATCGACGTCCCAGCCGAGCGGATCGAATCGCTCGTTGCCGGCATTCGCGCCGAGCTCGCGCCCGCGCGCCGCGCCCTGGATAGCGATGCCTGACAACCGCGAACCGCCACATCGGATTTTTCGACTTCACTTTCGACGCTCGAGACCGGACAATTGTCGCTCGCGCCAAGTCCGTTAGGCGTCTCTGCAAAGGGAGCTCCACCTGACCCGCTTTCCGCCGGGTAACCCGCGAACGAAAGGCCGCTCGCGCACCTGAGGTTGAGCAGTCTTATGAACATGAAACTGGAAGTCATCATCCTGCCTGTTTCCGATGTCGATCGGGCTAAAGCGTTCTACGAGAAACTCGGGTTCCGTTTGGATATCGATCTCGTGAATGAAAATTTTCGGGCGCTCCAATTTACTCCTCCTCAATCGGACGCCTCGATCATCTTCGGCAAAGGAATCACGTCGGCCGAGCCCGGGAGCGCGGAGCTCGTTCTCGCGGTCGAGAACGCCGATACCGCCCGTGATGACTTGGTCGCCCGCGGCGTTAACATCAGTGATGTCTTCCACTACGCTGCGGGCCCTTTCAACAACTCCGTCGAGAACCCGCGTGTCGCCGGGCGCGATCCGGAAGGTCGCTCCTACTTCTCGTTTGCGTCGTTTGAGGATCCGGACGGGAACCGTTGGCAGCTTCAGGAAATCAAGGAGCGGCTCCCTGGCCGCGAGTGGAAGAAAGGTTAAGCCATGGACATCGCAACCCTTGCCGAGCTTCTCCACGAAACGGGAGAGCACCACCATCACTACGAGATAACGCACGCCGAGCATCACTGGTGGGATTGGTACGCGCCCTATCTAAACGCGCGTCAGAATGGTCGCAGTCCGGAAGAGGCAACAGCAGCCGCTGATCGTTACATGGACGAAGTGCATCACGTTCCGCGCACCTCTTCTGGTCCGCCGTCCTGAGTGCCATCATTGGCCCGATCCTCGCCTACGCCTTTCAGCCATCCTTCGTTTACTCGCAGGAGCTCGTCCCCGGCAAAGTCGGCACGACGTGCGGCCTCTTCTTCGGCGTTGCCTCAGGCTTGGGCGGCCTCGGCTCACCGCGCTCGGCGCCATCGCCGATCACCATGGCATTCCCTTCGTCTTGGGCGTCTGCTTCTTTCTACCGCTCATCGGCCTTCTCACCGCGCTGGTACCCAACCTGGGCTCGCTTCGCTTGCCGCGTCGTAGCAGAGCGTAGGCAGGACGCCGTCGTCTCTCGACTGCCGTCAGCGCGTGACTTCGCGCAGCGGCGGATCCGCGCCCGAAGCCCTCTGGGCTGAGGCCGCGATTTCGGCGCCTCCGGCTTCGCCGCCTCCGGCTTCGCCTTATTGACAACTCCCGCTGCAAAAGGATCTCGACCGCTTTAAGCGGTCGAGTTATTCTGGAGCCGGAATGCGCAAAACGCTGCTGCATGGATTGTTTCCGACGGTCCGTGCGGAGATCCTCCGTTTGTTGTTCACGAATCGGAGGCAAGAGCTGTATGTCCGTGAGTTGGCGCGGCTCAGTTTTCTCTCGCTCCAGACTGTCCAGGACGAGCTCGCCAAACTTGAGGCCGCCAATTTGATCTCAAGTCGCAGCAATGGTTACCATCGTT
>JBEEHG010000034.1:0-62040 GCA_041167265.1 Verrucomicrobiota bacterium
CGGCGTGCGCCCGGCTCATCGCGGCGTAAGCGGCGGGGTCTTCAATGGGAGTGATCGGCGGCTTATGGCGGTTGCGCGCTTCTTCCAGCCGCAGTGACGCGAGCGACCGGTCGAGCTCGCGCTCGAGCAGGCCGATCTGCTGATCGTAGGTAAGAGGTGAAAGCATGACGTTCTTGAGCCACCAATCGTAATTGGCTTTGCCGACACCCGAGGGACCTTGACGCTTGGGAGCCTCGGCTTTCACGTAAGCCGCGAAGTCGGCGCTGGCCACGCGGGCTTTGTCAACCGCGGCCTTGAGCGCCGGGCTCGCGCCGTCGAGCGAGATTTTGCGAGGACCGCCGAGGTCGCGCACTTGCAGATCGCCTTTCTGCCATTGGGCAAGAAAATCGGCCTGATCCGCAAAGGCGCGATCGCCGTATGCCCAGAGGTCGTGGGCGGTGCTACCGGCGAGGTTGACCTTGGCGTCGGCGAGGACCGCCGGGATCGCGCTGATCAATTCGGTGAGCCTGGCGTCGTCGACGGACGACAATGGAAATTTGTAGGCGAAGAGGTCGATGTTCGGCTCGGCCGACGGTCCTTCGTGCGCGGGAACGTCACTCATCTCCGGGAAAACGGTGGTGTAGAAGTCCGGGTCGCGTTGCCAGGGCTTGAGGATGCGAAGGAAGAAATCGAGACCGTTCATTTCGGCCTCGACCACGCGATAGTCGTTCTTCTGCTCGGTCGACCAGTCGCCGTGGCGGATGGCTTTGAGACGCGCGCGAAAAGCGGCGAGGCCCCTGGCCTTTTTCGTCATGGCGGGGGCGCTATAATCGGGTCGGCCATGGACGATGGCAGGATCGTTGAACGCGCGCCAATCGGTGAACAACGCCGCCAATTGCTGGTAGGACGAAGCGGGCGCTTCGGCCGCGGCGGCAGCGCCCGTTGCGACAAGGGCGAGCGGTGCAAGTAGTGCGAAGCAGAATCTAAATGGCTTCATCTCGAACGTTCGCAGATGAAAGGTGACGCGGCGAAAAAGTTTCGACAAGCTTAAGGCGCGGCGACGATATCTTGCCGCCTTCGCTTCCCCAACACATTCCGAGATTGACCACTTAGCACACTTTGCAAAGTATGACCGTGTGGGGAAGGCGAACTCACCCGCTGGTCAGCCAACGCTCTGGCGCACCTGCCGTGTCCTGGCTAACCGGCAGCGCTTGCAGATGCTCGCTCTGTTGATTCGCCAACCGGGGCAGACGGTCTCCGGCGTCGCCCGGCAAATGACGTTGTCACCTCCGGCCGCCAGCCAATACCTGCGCGCGCTGGAAGCACGTGGGTTGTTGACGTGCCGGCGGGTCGGACTCCGCGTCGAATACCGGCCAGTGGCGATGACGACTGAGGGTGGCGGTGGGGCGATCGCTACTGCTCTGCGGATACTTGTGGGGCGGAGGCAGCAGCCCCCTGATGTGCTCTTCAAACTGGCGACGGCCTTCACTCATCCGCGCCGGATAGAAGTGTATCGCGCCGTCAAAAATGGAGCAGATTCCTTTGTTCGCGTGCAGGCCGCGACGCATATCTCGACACGAGCGCTTGCGCGGCATCTAGCGAAACTGGAGGCGCGCGGCTTTGTGAAGAAGGAAGGGGACGTCTATGCGGTTACGAATCACGCGCATCCACTGGGTCGCGTCTTAGCCCGTCTCGCGGTCCAGTAGCTGGTCTTGTCATACTTGCAAAGTCCGCCCAGCGCGCGCGCAGAGCTCATTGCGGGAGCGTCAGTTTGAATTTGATTTGCGCGCGCTGCTCGGGGGCCTTGCCCAATTGTGCGGGAAGGAGAGCCAGCGCGGGTCGGACTGGATTTTATCGGAAGGCGTGCTGCGGGACGGCAATTGCCACGGTTGCGCTCCGGTTGCCTCCGCGGTCTCTTGGCGCAGATGCCAAAGGCGAAGGCGAAGAAACAGAAAGCAGGCGCAAAGCGTTCCGCGTCACGCGGTTTTTTCGGTCGACGGAAATGGATTTGGATTGTGTTGCTGGTTTTGCTGCTGATTCCGGCGCTGCAGGTGGCGGTGATGCGATTCGTCGATCCGCCGCGGACGTTGCCGATGTGGATTGAGCAGGTGGCGGCGAGCGGGACGAAGGCGCCGTTGCGGTATCGCTGGATTCCGTTGGCGCAGATTCCGGAGATGTTTCTGAAGCACCTTTGGATTTCGGAGGATCAGCGGTTCTTTCAGCATGAGGGGTTTGACTGGAAGGAGATGGATCTCGCGATGGAGAAGGCGGAGAAGACTGGGAAACCGGTGCGGGGGGCGTCGACGATCACGAACCAATGCGCGCGATCGATCTTTCTTTGGCAGGGGCGGTCATGGATCAGGAAGGGACTGGAATCGTACTACACGATCTGGATGGAGTTGCTGTTGCCGAAGCGGCGAATCCTGGAGCTGTACGCAAATGTGATCGAGATGGGGCGCGGGATTTACGGGGTGGAAGCGGCGTCGCAGTATTATTTCGGAGTGAGCGCGCGCGGGGTGACGCGGGAGCAGTCGGCGATGCTGGCGGCGGTGTTGCCGAATCCGAAAGGGTGGGATCCGAGGAATCCGAGCGCGGTGTTGCGGTGGCGGCAGCAGTATATTTTGCGACGGGAAGAGAAGGTGAGGTTTCCGGCGAAGTTGCTCAAGTGAGGCCTTGATTCACAGAAGAAAGCGAAGGTAGCGAAGGTGGTTTTTCCGCTGTTCCGACTCCGTCCTCTGTGAACTTTGTTACCTTCTGTTCAAATCTCTCCTCTTCTTAATTGGGAGCTAGGACGCGACCGAGCGCCAGAAAAGCCAAGATCGTTTCGGCGAGGGCGGCCATCGCTAACACGCGAGGCGCGTGCGCTCGCAACATTCAATCGCGGCGGATGCGCAGATAGGAAGGGAATCTCGGCAATCCTTTGGCAGTTAATCCCCGGAAGCGATAGGTGATGACGGTCCCCACCGGTGGCGGCGATTCCCGGTCGGCGTCGGTGAGACCGCTCCCGATCGAGAACTGCCTGCCGTCGTCCGCCCGGACGCGGAGCGCCCCGAGTTTGCCCGCGAATTTTCCTTTCCCCGGTTCGTGCGCGGTCACGGTCGCTTCCGCATCGTCGTAAGGCTTGACCTTGAGCAAGGTGGGCGAGCGCCTTGCTTCGTAGGCTGACTCGGGCTGGCGCAGCATCAATCCTTCACCACCCTCCCGGACGACGCGATCGCGCTCGGCGAGGAGTTGGGTCACGCCCTGGCAGCGCGCTTGCGCCACGACTTTGACGAAGCGGTTTCCTTCCGGGACCGTCGCGCGCAAGAATTGCAGTCGCTGTTCGAAAGTGCCGTTCGCCTGCGGGGCATCGAACACCATATACCGGACGCTGTTCCAGCGGTCGTCCGGTGTCTCTGAACGGACGATGCTCATGGTTTCTTCAAATTTCCCATGGCCAATCCATAACTCACCGTCCAAGGCGACGTCGCGCGGGAGCTCCGCGAGGAAGTAGTCAGGCGCGTGAATGAGATTGCCTTTACGGCTCCATAACTTTTGGCCATCCCAATAACCCCGGAGGCCGTCATATTTCTCGCTCATCCACCAGCCGGTCGGATCGATGGATGGATTCCAAACATTGGCGAGGAGCAGATGGGGCGTTTGGTTCTCCGTCGCCGGAGTGGCGGCAGGAGAGTCTTTCTCTTTCGCCGCCGCGAGGTTGCCGGTCAGAAGGAAACCGGCCGCCAGGATAAGAAGCGTCGCTCTGCATTCTGGAGGAATGTTCATGCCAAGGAGGCTCGGCAATTCCCGTTCGCGCTGTCAAGCCTGCGCTCACGATGGATCGAGGTCGTTAGGCTTAAGACAAAAACGAGGCCGGTACAGGGTGCGGATTCGCGGGAGCGGCGACAGAGAGCAGACGCGGCGACAGAGCGCCGCGGCTACAGCGAGCGAACGCTAACTAATCTGTTAGTCTGATCCAAATGATGGTGCATCTCATCGACGGGACTTACGAGTTGTTCCGGCACTTCTATGGGCTGCGCCGGTTCAATAAGGGCAAGGACAGTCCTTACGGGGCGGTGGTGGGCGTGCTCCACGGGGTTCTGCAAATGATCGAGAATGGCGACACCTATGTAGGTGTCGCGACGGATCATGTGATCGAGTCGTTTCGGAATCGGCTTTGGGCGGGATACAAGACTGGGGCGGGGATCGAGCGCGCGTTGTGGGCGCAGTTCCATCCGCTCGAGAAAGCGCTCGCAGCGCTGGGTGTTGTGGTGTGGCCGATGGTTGAGCTGGAGGCGGATGATGCGATGGCTTCGGCGGCGCATATCGCGGCGAAAGATAAGAAGGTGGAGAAGGTCGCGATCTGGACGCCGGACAAGGACCTGGCGCAATGCGTGCAAGGCACGCGGGTGGTGCAGATCGATGGACGGCGCAAAATCATTCGGGATGCGGCGGCGATCCGCGAGAAGTTCGGGGTCGATCCGCCGCTCATTCCGGATTTGCTCGCGCTGGTTGGTGATGCGGCCGACGGGTATCCGGGCATTCCTGGGATTGGGGCCAGGACTGCGGCGCAGCTCTTGAACCAGCACGGTCCGATCGAGAGTTTTCCGGCGGAGATTCTCGGTGAACAACGGGACCTCGCGTTGCTCTTCAAAAATCTGGCGACGCTGCGGACCGATGCGCCGCTTTTCAAAACGGTGAAGACATTGCGCTGGCGCGGGCCGACGCCGGCATTCGCGGCGTGGGCGAAGAAGATGGAGGCGCCGCAACTTCTCGAGCGCGCTGAAAAGGCGCGCAACAAGGCTGTGTAAAAACAGCGGCTACAAATGAGTCCCCGTTTGCGATGCGGGACGTTGCCGCAGGTTGCGCTCTCTTTCGGCCGCCTTCCCGGCGGCGCTGTTCGGATCCGGAGTAGCCGTGGGTTTGGCTTTCACGGAATCCAAGAGCGCCTTCGAGGGCGGCTTCGGCGCACTCTTATGAGTTTGCGCGCCGATCCGAATCACCTGGCCTTTCACGTACTTGTAACCGTCCGAATGAATCCATTCGCCCTTCACGTAATTCCAACCTTCCTTTAACGAGGGCGCGGGGTCGGTTTTGGGCAGCGGCTTCTCGGCATCGGCTTTCTTCGCGTTCTTTCGCAATGGGGGATTGGGGCTCGGGCTCGGTTCCGCGGGCAGCGAAGCCGGCGTGGCCAGGGTCGCGAGCAAAGTGAGAAATAGAATGTTACGTGTCATGATTTGGTTCCCTTTTTTCCTGGTCCCGGGGAGACCTTCTTTTCGGAGTCGGTGATGACAAATGGTTGAACGCGGCCGCTGGTCTCCGCACCGAGCGCCCGGTTCTTTATCTTGGTTCTTTTTCCGCGTTTGTTATTGTTGCCGGTGTGAAATGGTGTCCGTCCTTTCCGGCCAGTTTTTCCACGAACCCGGCTGAAAGTCTTTAGAATGCGGCTGATTTTTTCTGATATTTTGTGACCTTCGCGACGAACGCTTTGCCTGCGGTTTACGAGTTCGGCGATTTTCGCCTGGACGCAGGAAAACGTGTTTTGTGGCGGGCGGGCACGCCGGTCCCGCTGCGGCCGCGGGTTTTTGAGACGCTCCTTTTCCTGGTCGAGCATCACGACACGGTGCTGGACAAGGAGCGCCTCATGGAAGCGGTCTGGCCCGATTCCATCGTCGAGGAAAACAATCTCAGCCAACACATCTCGACTCTGCGCCGCGTTTTCGGCGAAACCCCGGGTTCGCATCATTACATCGTCACGGTGCCTGGCCGCGGCTATCGGTTTGTGGCTGACGTCAAAATGCGCAACGGCGAGGCTTTTCCGCCGGCACCGACAATGCCGGAAGCCGAAATGGCGCCGGCAAAGAATGGGACCGAGGAAGCGCCCCCGGCTGCCGGGCCGAAGCACCGCGGCAGTTTCCGGCCAATCTGGTGGGCGATGGCAGCCGTGCTGATCCTGAGCGTGGCCGGGCTTTTTCTCTGGCGGACCCGAACCCAAATTCCGGCTCAAGCGCCGATCAAAAGTTCAGCGGCCAAAATTGTGTTCCCCGAAAAAAGCATAGCGGTGCTGCCCTTCGCTAATCTCAGCGACGACAAGGAGAACGCGTTTTTCACCGAGGGCGTGCAGGACGACATCCTGACCGCGCTCGCCAAGTTCGCCGAGCTCAAGGTCATCTCGCGCACGAGCGTCGCGAATTACGTGGCCGGTCCGCAGCGGAATCTTCGCGAGATCGGCGAGGAGCTGGGAGTTGCGAATATCCTGGAAGGAAGCGTGCGGCGGGCTGGCGGCAAGGTGCGGGTCACCGCGCAATTAATCGAAACTCGGACCAACACGCATCTCTGGGCGGAAACCTACGACCGCGAATTGTCGGACGTATTTGCGATCCAGAGCGATATCGCGCAGCGAATCGCGAATGCATTGGAAGCGAAACTCGCGCCGGAAGAAAAGGCGCGTCTTGATGCCCGGCCCACCACGAACTCGGAAGCCTACGTGCTCTACGTGACCGCACTCGGGACGGAAAATTATGTGGAGGCGGAGAAGCTCTACCTGCAAGCGATCAAACTGGATCCAGGATTCGCCCTGGCTTACGCGCAGGCTTCTCTTCTGAACAGCCGGGTTGCCGGCGACGTCCCGGAACGCAAGGCGCAAGCGCGCACGCAGGCAGAGGAAGCTCTGCGATTATCGCCCGCCTTGAGTGAAGCCCATGCGGCCCTGGGTCTTTGTCTTTATTGGGCGGACAAGAAGTACGACGCCGCGCTGGCGGAGTTCGAAATCGCCGCGAAAACGGCTCCGAATAACGCAGAGATCCAAAGCTTCATCGCCGGCATCTATCGCCGGCAAGGACGCTGGCGCGAATCGATTACCAGGTTCGAACGAGCTTTTTCCCTCGACCCTCGCAACCGCACGATCGCTTTCCTCGCCGCCAACAATTACCTTCGGGTGCGCGACTGGCCAGCGGCCGCGGCCGGTTTCCAGCGCGCCCTGGCGATCAAGCAGGATTCCGTTCTTCCCAAGGTTGGCCTGGCTTACCTGGAGGTGTTCCGCAACGGCAATCCGGCGGCGGGGCGGAAAATCGTGGACGACATCCCAGCCGATGTTGACGGCCAGGGAATGGTAACGGTTACCAAGTGGGACATGGCCATGCTGGAACGGAATTACGCCGCCGCGGAAAAGATTCTGGCAGACGCTCCGTTGGAAAGCCTTTCGGCGATCGGAGACGACATGAAGGCATATTACCAGGGGCGTCTTGCCGTTGCGCGCGGCGACACCGAATCGGCCCAGCGGTATTTCGCGAGCGCGATATCGGATTTCGAAAAACGGGTGACCGACGATCCGAACTCAGCGGAGCGTCGTGACGGACTTGCCTTGCTCTACGCTTATATGCAGCGCAAGGACGACGCGATCCGCGAGGCTCGCCGCGCGGTCGAGCTCGAGCCGGAACGCCAGAACGCCTTTCATGGCACCGCGCATGCCGCGACTCTGGCGCTCGTTTACGCGCTCGTCGGTGAGCCCGACCAGGCGATCCCGTTGATCGAGCGGCTGCTGTCTACTCCCGGGCCGGTAGAGTGTGCCGATTTTCCTTACAACATCACGCTCGCCGAGCTTCGTCTTCGCTGGGAATGGGATTCGTTGCGAAACAATCCACGTTTCCAGAAAATTCTTGCAGAGCCAGAACCTCCGACTGTTCTGACTACCCGGTAAAACAGACCTTGAAGCCGACGAAAGTTGGCAGGCGATACGGGAGCATGTAATCCCGCCAGAAGGCAGGCTCGAAAGGAAGTCGGTCCGCGGTTCGCTCATCGTTGCTTCATTGACAGCATGAGCGAAACGCGGTTCATCAGTTAGCTGATGAGCAGAATTTTAATCGCGGACGACCAGAACGATGTCCTGGAAGCGCTCCGCATTTTGCTCAAGGGCGAGGGGCACCAGACGGACGCGGTGACGTCGCTGGCGGGGATTTTTCAGGCGCTGGAAAAGAAGGATTACGCGCTCCTGATCATGGACCTGAATTACACCCGGGACACGACTTCGGGCCAGGAAGGGCTGGAGGTGATCCCGAAAATCCAGGCGCTCGATAACACGCTCCCGATCGTGGTGATGACGGCCTGGGCGACCATCGATCTCGCGGTGGAAGCGATGAAACGCGGCGCGCGCGATTTCATTCCGAAACCGTGGGACAACGAGCGGCTGATGGCGGTCGTTCGCACGCAGATCGAGCTGGCGGGCGCACTGCGAAAAGGTCGGCGGCTCGAAGCGGCGAACCAACTCCTTCGCGGCAACGCGCCGAACATTATCGCGGAATCGCCGCGGATGCGGCCGGTGCTGGAAATCATTTCGCGGGTGGCGCCGTCGGACGCGAACATTTTGATCACGGGCGAAAACGGGACCGGGAAGGGACTGGTGGCGCGCGCGATCCATGCCCTGTCGAATCGCTCGTCGCACACGATGATCACGGTGAACATGGGCGGCCTGTCGGAAGGAATTTTCGAGAGCGAATTGTTCGGCCACGTCAAAGGCGCGTTCACGGACGCGAAGACGGACCGCGCCGGGCGGTTTGAGCTCGCGGACGAAAGCACGCTCTTCATGGACGAGATCGCGAACGTGCCGATGAACCAGCAGGCGAAGTTGCTGCGGGTGATCGAGACCGGCGAATTCGAGCGGGTCGGATCTTCAAAAACGTTGAAGGCCAATGTGCGGATCATTTCGGCCACGAATGCGAACCCGCACGAGGAAGTCGCGCAGGGACGGTTCCGGCAGGACCTGCTTTTCCGGCTGAACACGATCGAGATCGCGCTGCCGCCGTTGCGGGAACGGCGGGAAGACATCATGCCGCTGGCCAACAGTTTTCTGCGGCAACACGCCAAGCGGTATCGGAAAACGCTGACCGGGTTCGAAGAAAAAGCGCGCGACGTTCTGATGCAGCACCATTTTCCGGGCAACGTCCGCGAACTGGACCACGTGATCGAGCGCGCCGTCCTGATGACGCAGGGTCAGCAGGTGAAAGCGAACGATCTTGGCCTAACGAGTGGAGTGTCGGACACGCCGCGGCTCGAAGACATGAGCCTCGAGGACGTGGAATCGTTCCTCATCAAAAAAGCGCTCTCGCGTTTCGATGGCAACGCGCGGAAGGCCGCGGAAGCGCTGGGGTTAAGCCGGAGCGCGTTTTATCGCCGCTTGCAACAGTATGGGCTCTGACATTTTCGATTTGCGATTTTCGATTTGCGAATGACGAAACGCGCGAAGCTGCGGCACCGGAGCACCCACGAGGGCCGGTCAACGTGGCTCACGGTGGTGGCGGCGGCGCCGCGCCAGCTGGAACATAGACTTTCAGTCTGTGCGGCCAGCGGAGTTGCGCTCCGCTGGATCAACAACAGCGGACAACATGTCCGCTGGCCGCACAGGCTGGAAGCCTATGTTCCGTTCCTTTTGGGCGCGGCCTGCGGGGACGCCTGCGCTCCCCAGACAAGACCGCGCAGATGAAGAAAACCGTCAAGAAGCTGCGGCACCGTCTCACTCATGAGAGCCGGCTGACGTGGTTGACGGTCGCCGCGGCCGCGCCCGCGACGATCGTGGCGCTGATTCTCCTTTGGTTCGGCGATCACACCGCGAAGGTGCAATGGACGCTGACGCTCGTCATCGCGGGGTTCGGTCTCGGGTTCATCCTGAACGCGCGCGAGCATGTGATGCGGCCGCTCCAGACGATGACGAATCTGCTGGCGGCGTTGCGCGAAGGCGATTACTCGATCCGGGCCCGAGGGGCGCGGGCGGATGACGCGCTCGGCGAAGCGCTGCTCGAGATCAACGCGCTCGGGGAAACGTTGCGCCTGCAACGGCTGGGCGCGTTTGAAGCGACGGCGCTTCTGCGCACGATCATGGCGGAGATCGACGTGGCGGTGTTCACGTTCGATCCCGATCGCCGGCTTCGTCTGGTGAACCGCGCCGGCGAAGACTTGTTAGGCCAGCCGATGGACAAACTCCTGGGACGGCGCGCGAAAGATTTGAACCTCGACGTTTGTCTCGATGCCGACCAGGACGCGCCTTTGACCCTGACCTTTCCGGGCGCGTCCGGCCGCTGGGGCGTGAAGCGAAGTTCGTTCCGCGAACGCGGTCTGCCGCATGAGCTGCTCGTGCTCACCGACCTGAGCCGAACGTTGCGGGAAGAAGAGCGCAACGCCTGGCAGCGTCTCGTCCGCGTCATCGGCCATGAGATGAACAATTCGCTCGCGCCGATCAAATCGATCGCCGGCAGCCTCGAGACTTTGATTCGGAAGGACCCGCCGCCGGCCGATTGGCGGGACGACGCGCGGAGCGGGTTGAACATCATCGCGACGCGCGCGGAATCCCTGAGTCGTTTCATGCAGGCCTACGCGCGCCTCGCGCGCTTGCCGCAGCCGCAAATGGAACCGGTTAATCTGGGCGAACTCGTGAAGCGGGTAGCGAGTCTCGAGACTCGGATTGCGGTGCGGGTCGTGCAGGGCGGCGACGTAACGATCGAAGCCGACGCCGCGCAGCTGGAGCAATTGCTGATTAATATTCTGCACAACGCCGCCGAAGCGTCGCTCGAAACAAAGGGAACAGTGACCGCCGGCTGGCGTGATCTGGCGGAATGCGTGGAAGTTTTTGTCCGCGATACGGGACCCGGGATCATGAATCCCACAAATCTCTTCGTTCCGTTTTTCACGACGAAGCCCGGTGGATCCGGAATCGGTCTGGCGCTCAGCCGGCAAATCGCCGAAGCGCACGGCGGATCGTTGACGCTGGCGAATCGCGCGGGGCCTGGATGTGAGGCCTTACTTCGTTTACCGAAGTGATTCCTTCCGGAACATAGGCCTCTGGCCTGTGCGCCCAGCGGAATTTTATTCCGCTGACCCACCGGTAAGACAACGGACAGAATGTCCGTTGGGCGCACAGGCCGCAAGCCTATGGTCCGTCCCTAAAACTCGTCCCACTATCGGGACAGTGGAATCCCACTACCGAAGCTTTTCATCAACTCGCGGTTTTTTGTTCTCCCCTGCAATCGATTGATTTAGTGCGGCTTAGGACTTTGTCAGAACTGGTGGCACGGCCATTGCAATAGGGGCGAGCGGTAACCGAATAATTTGAATCCAAGTCGCCCCATCGACGCATCCCACTAGAGCCAGAGAATATGAAACCGACACTCCAATTGAATGAACGCAACGCCCTCCGCTTCCCGAAGATCGACTCCAATTATCAGGTCGGGTCGATGCCCAGCCGCGGTGGACGCGGCCGCGATGCGCGCTGTGCCTCCATTCGGTCCATCAGCAACGATTACTTTAAGAACGAAGCACGCTCCACATTTGCCACCGAGGCCGCGTTCTTCAGCGTGATCGTGATGACGGCCGCCGTGCCGCTGATTTACACCGCCATGGCGCTGGTTCATCTCGTTCGTTCGGTCGCGGCCGTTTAACCGCGGAGATTTATCATGACCCAAGCCTCAGGAGCTAAAGCGGAGAACACTATTGTGCGGCCATCCGGATTCACCACTCCCAGCAATACGATGGACGTTCCGCGTCCCCACGCCGCCAAGCAAAAACGCCGCAAACGCATCATCATCATCGGCGCTTCCGTCCTCGCCTTAATCCTCGTCACCTTCCTTCTTTCGCGCCTGAAACCGGCCGTGCCGAGCATCGATCGCTCGACGGTCTGGATCGATACCGTGAA
Organism: Verrucomicrobiota bacterium; assembly: GCA_041167265.1. Lineage (GTDB taxonomy): Bacteria > Verrucomicrobiota > Verrucomicrobiia > Chthoniobacterales > UBA10450 > AV80. Next base: position 11,639 of record JBEEHG010000034.1, read on the forward strand.
GCGCGGGCCGATGGTGCGCCAGGTGCGCGGCCTCGGAACACTCGTGCCGGTCGACATCCGCTGGGTCGCGGCCAACACCGACGGCCGGGTGGAAAAAATCATCGTCTGGCCGGGTACCGAAGTAAAAAAGGACACGGTTATTTTGGAACTGACCAGTCCTGAGCTCGAACAAACCGCGGGCGACGCCGAGTCGAAGGCGAAAGCGGTTGAAAGCGAACTGACAACTCTTCGGGCGACGCTGCAGCGTGAGGTGCTCGATCAGGAATCGACCACGGCGCGGGTCCATTCCGAGTACGAACAGGCGAAGATGGAACGGCAGACAAACGATCAACTGGCGAAGAACGGCCTGGTCTCCGAGCTCGTTTACAAGACGTCGAAAGTAAAGGAAGCCGAGCTTGCCAATCGCGATACGATCGAAACCAAACGTCTGGAATTCTCCCGCAGCTCTATCGAGCCGCAGATCGCCTCCAAACAGGCGGCAGTCGATCAAGCAAAGGAATTTGCGAAGCTGAAACTGGATCAGGTTCAGCAGCTCCACGTGAAAGCTGGAATGGACGGCGTCCTCCAGCAGTTGCCGGTGCAAGTCGGCCAGCGGATCAAGCCCGGAGATAATTTGGCGCGCGTGGCCGATCCCACCAAGCTGAAGGCGCAGGTCAAGATCGCGGAAACGCAGGCGAAGGACATCGTCAACGCGCAGGTGGCGTCGATCGATACCCGGAACGGCATCGTCGCCGGCCATGTGATCCGCGTCGACCCCGCGGTGGAGCAGGGAACTGTCACCGTGGACGTGGCGATCGACGGCGAGCTGCCGAAAGGCGCGCGACCCGATCTTAGCGTAGACGGAACGATCGAGCTGGAACGTTTAGATAATGTGATCTACGTCGGCCGCCCGGCCTTTGGCCAGGAGAACAACACCGTCGGCATCTTCAAACTTGTCGCAGGAACGAGCGAAGCGGTTCGCACCCCGGTGAAGCTGGGCCGCAGCTCCGTGAACACGATCGAGATCATCAGCGGCCTCGAACCCGGCGACCAGGTCATCCTTTCCGACACCAGCTCGATGGACGCCCACGAGCGCATCCGACTTAACTGATAGCTAACTAACCACGACAACGACCAACGACCCGAAAACCCAATAACATGGCCTCTACTGAAACCATCAACGAACAACCGACCCGCGCCTCGAACGGGAACGGTGCCAGCACCCTCATTCACCTCGACGGCGTCACGAAAGTGTTCCTGACCGACGAAGTGGAGACCCACGCGCTCTCCGGCATTCATCTCGATATCCGGACCGGCGAATACATTTCGATCGCCGGACCATCGGGTTGCGGCAAATCGACCCTGCTCTCGATCCTCGGTTTGCTCGACACGCCGTCGGGCGGCAGTTACTCGCTCAAGGGCACGGAGGTGGCGAACCTCTCGTTCCCGGAACGCGCCCGGATCCGCAACCGCGAGATCGGATTCATTTTCCAAAGCTTCAACCTCATCGGCGACCTGACCGTTTACGAAAACGTCGAGTTGCCATTGACCTATCGCGGGATGGCCTCGAGTGAGCGCAAAGGTTTCGTGCTCGAAGCGCTCGAGCGCGTCGGCATGGGGCATCGCGCCAAACATTTGCCCAGCCAGCTCTCGGGCGGTCAGCAGCAGCGTGTCGCGGTCGCGCGCGCGCTTGCCGGGAAGCCGGCGATCCTCCTCGCCGACGAACCGACGGGCAACCTCGATTCGCGCAACGGCGAAGCGGTCATGGCGCTCCTGAAGGAATTGCACGACGGCGGCGCCACGATTTGCATGGTCACGCACGACACCCGTTTCGCGGAGCATGCCGATCGCACTGTCCATCTCTTCGACGGCCGGGTGGTCGAAGATCGGATGGCAGCCTAACGAGTAGTGGTTAGTTAGAATCTCAGCCATGTAAACACAAACCCGGGGTCTGATGTTACGAGATCTTAGATACGCCAGTCGGATGCTCGTAAAGACCCCGGGGTTTACCGCGATCGCCATTCTGGCCGTCGCCCTCGGTATCGGTGCGTCGACGACGATGTTCTCGGCCATCAACGCGCTTCTTCTCCGGCCGATGCCGTACATCCAGGACCAGGAGCGACTGGTCGCGATCTCCGAGTTCTTCACCAGGAATCCCGAGCATAATAGCGGGACGGCCTTCCCCGATTACCTGGAATGGAAAAAAAACGCGACCACGCTCGATGGCATTGGCGCGATGCAGGAAGCGACCTTCATCATCTCCGGCGGCGATAAGCCGGAGCGCTATCTCGGCGGCCAGGTTTCCGCCGATACTTTTTCGTTTCTCGGCGTCCAGCCGATTCTCGGCCGGTTGTTTCGCCCGGAAGAAGACGAGCTGAACGCGCCGCCGGTGGCGCTGATCGGTTACCAGGTTTGGCAGGAACATTTCGCCGGGGACCGCGGCGTGGTTGGCAAAATTATTCCGATCAACGGCAAGCAGGTCACTGTCGTCGGGGTGATGCCGAAAGGCTGGCGGTTCCCGGAGATCTGCGACATCTGGATGCCGCTGCAGATCCAGGAGAAAGAAAATCCGCGCGGAAATTTCTTTCTCGATTGCATCGGGAAAGTGAAGAAAGGCGTCACGATCGAGCAGGCGCGCGCGGAACTGGAAACAATCACGGCGCGGATTGCGGCGCAGCATCCGGACACCAACACCGGCGTGGGCGTGCATGTCACGTCGTTCCGCGAAGAGAACGTCGCCAATTTTAAGAAACTGACGCTCCTGGTCATGGGAGCGGTGCTTTTCGTTCACCTGATCGCGTGTGCCAATGTCGCGAACCTTCTTCTCGCCCGAGGGGCGACGCGGGCGAAGGAAATCGGAATTCGTCTCGCGCTGGGCGCGTCACGTCCGCAAATCATCCGCCAGCTTCTCGCGGAAAGTCTGGTCCTGGGAATGGTCGGCTGCGCGGTCGGATTGCTCTTCGCGGTCTGGGGCGTGGACCTGATGCTCACGGCCCTGCCAAACGAAGTGCCATACTGGATTCGATTCGATTTTGACTGGCGCATCTTCTTGTTCGCTCTCGGATTGGGCGCAGCATCGAGCATTCTTTTTGGTCTCGTCCCCGCGCTCCAGGCGTCCCATCCGCAGCTGGTCGACGCACTGAAGGAAGGCGGCCGGACCGGCGCGGGCGGCACGAAAGGCCAGCGGATGCGCAGCGCCCTGGTCATCTCGGAAGTCGCGCTCGCCCTCGTCCTTCTCGTCGGCGCAGGCCTGATGATGCGCAGCTTCATGTTTTTGCAAAAGACCGACATCGGGGCCGATCCGTCCCGCACCCTGACCTTCCGGGTCGGACTGCCGGAAGCGCAATTTCCAGATAATGAAGCGGCGCCGCGCTTCTTCGCCCAGCTCATCCCGAAGCTGGCGAGCCTCCCCGGGGTCGAGAGCGCGGCGGCCACGACTTCATTGCCTGCCCTGGGCAACGTCGGCATCAGCGCTTTTATTCTGGAAGGGGAACCGGAGCCGAAACAACTCCAGGACGCGCGCAATATGCGGCAGTTGGACATCACGCCGGGTTATCTCCAGACCGAGCGCATTCCTCTTCTGCGCGGACGCGATTTCACCGCCGCCGATACCAAAGACGCGCCGCGCGTGGTCATGATCGACGAAGATGGCGCGCGCGCCTGGTTCCCGAATCAGGATCCGATTGGCCGCCAGTTGCGTCTGCTGGACAAGGCAGGAGAGCCGCCCAAGTGGTCGACCATTGTGGGAATCGTCCGGCCCGTCATCTACGACCGGTTGACGAATCACCGTCCCATCCCGGCCGCTTATTTCCCGCAGGAACAAGTCACCAGCCGCTTCATGTCGGTCCTGGTGCGCACGAAAACCGATCCCGCGAAATTCGCGAACCTTGTCCGCAACACCGTTCTCTCGGTGAACAAGGACCTGCCGATCTATCGCGTTCTGACCATGGACGAAGTCGTCGCGCAATCGTTCTGGGATCGCCGCTTTTTTGGGACGCTCTTCACCGTGTTTGCCGGGCTCGCGCTTTTCCTCGCCTCCCTCGGACTTTACGGCGTGATGGCGTATTCGGTGCGGCAACGGACGCAGGAAATCGGCGTGCGCATGGCCCTGGGCGCGCAGACGGGCGATGTCCTGCGGCTGGTCACGGGCCATGGACTGCGGCTGATATTAACGGGACTGGTGATCGGTTTCGTGAGCGCGTTTTTCCTCGCGAAACTTCTCGCCGGAAGTCTCCACGGAATTTCCGCGCACGACCCACCGAGCTTCGCCATCGTCCCGTTGATTCTTTTCCTGGTGGGACTGGCTGCGTGCTATCTGCCGGCGCGCGCCGCCATGCGTTTGGATCCAATGGAGGCGCTTCGTTATGAGTAACCGTTCGATGCTTCTGGTAGGGACGCCGCGCTGCGGCGTCCGCTTCGCTGCCTCAGAAGCGGACGTTGATCGGCGGACGGCGCAGCGCGCCGTCCCTACCAAATTATGATTCACACCATCCGCCTCGCTTTTCGCAGTCTCGCCAAGACGCCGGGTTTTACGGCGGTCGCCATCATTACCATCGCGCTGGCGATTGGCGCGAACACCGCCGTCTTCAGCCTCGTTAACGCGCTTTTGATTCGTCCTCTGCCGTTCAAGGCGCCGCAAGACCTCATTCTTCTTTTCGAGAAATTCAGCGGCCAGGGACTCGATCAGATTCCGGTTTCGGCGCCGGAATATCTGGATTGGGAAAAACAAACGCGGAGTTATGAGCGCATCGCTGCCTTCAACTTCACGGACTTCAATCTCACCGGGGGCGACATGCCGGAGCGCGTCGCGGGCGCGGTGGTTACGCCGAGCCTGTTCCCGCTCCTCGGGGTGGAGCCGATCAAAGGCCGGGTCTTCAGCGAGAGTGAATTCGGCGAAGGCAACGACGGCGTTGTCATGATCAGCGAACGGCTCTGGCGGCGGCGTTTCAATTCCGACCCGCAGGTCGTCGGCTCACAGGTGCCGGTGAACGGCAAGAGCCTCACGGTCATTGGAATCATGCCGGCGAAGTTCGAGTTTCCGCTGCCGCTTTTCGGCGTCCAGGGCGGAACGTTCGCGGAACGAGCCGACATGTGGCGACCGATCGCATTTACGAAAGACGAGCTCGGTTCCCGTGGTTCGCGCAGCTACGGCGTCGTCGGCCGGCTCAAACCGGGAACCACCATCGCGCAGGCGCAGGCGGAGGCGAACACCATCGTGGCTAATTGGCACCCGCTTTTTCCGGATAATTATGAGCCCTCCACGAAATTCGGCGCGACGATTTATCCGCTCCACCATTTGGTCATTGGCGGGATGCGGCCGGCCCTCATGATTTTGCTCGGCGCGGTCGCGATGGTCTTGTTGATTGCCTGCGCCAACCTCACCACCATGTTGCTGGCGCGGGCTGGGGCGCGAGAACGTGAGTTCGCTATTCGTCTCGCCCTGGGCGCCGGCCGGATTCAACTGATCCGCCAGATGCTTTCAGAAAGTATCCTGCTCGCCCTCGCCGGCGGAACGGCCGGCGTTCTCCTCGCCATCTGGGGCCTCGACCTGTTGAGATCGATTGGGACGCAGACTGTGCCCCGCCTCGCCGAGGTCGGTCTGGATCTGCGCGTCCTTTTCGTCACGCTCGCCACCGCTGTCGTCACTGGAATTGTGATTGGATTGGTCCCGGCCCTCGCGAGCGGGAAACCGGAATTGACGGAAGCGTTGAAAGAGGGAGGACGCGGTGCGACCAGCGGCCTTCGGCGCAATCGCCTCCGCAACGCGCTGGTCGTCTCCGAAGTCGCCCTCGCGCTCGTTCTCCTCGTCGGCGCCGGTCTGTTGCTCAAAAGCTTTGTCCGCCTCCAAAACGTGCATCCCGGTTTCGAGCCGAAAAATGTCCTGACCATGGAGGTCTCCCTGCCATTGCTCAAATATCCGCGCGGCAAACCGGTCGCCGATTTCTATGCGGAAGCGACCAGGCGGATTAAAGCATTACCGGGAGTCGAAGCGGCAGCGTTCACCAGCATCCTGCCATTGAGCGGAACGAACAGCGACAGCTCGTTCGCCATCGAGGGCCGCGATCACTTCGCCGAAAAGGTTTTTCCCGACGAAGAGATTCGCAATATCACGCCCGAGTATTTCTCGGTCCTCAAGGTCCCGCTTTTGCAGGGCCGATTTTTCAACGATGGCGACCAGTTCGACGGCCCGGGCGTTGCCATCGTCAACAGTTCGTTCGCGAAGAAGTGGTTTCCGAACCAGGACGCGGTTGGCAAACGCATCGGCTTCGGCGATCCGCGCAAGCCGGACATGAAATGGATTACGATCGTCGGGGTCGTGGGCGACATGCGGCATCGCGGGCTCGATCTCGAGTCAAAGCCCGAGTATTACCTGCCGCACAATCAGCGTCCGTATCGCGGCATGATCCTCGCGGTGCGCAGCGCCCAGGATCCGCGTTCGCTTACGTCGACGATTCGCCGCGAGATTACCCAGCTCGATCCCGATCTTCCGGCCGCGAACGTCCGGACGCTCGAGCAGGTGACGGCCGACTCGATCGCACCCCGGCGGCTCTCGGTTGTGTTGATCGGCGTCTTCGCCGCGGTCGCTTTGGTTCTGGCCTCGGTCGGGATTTATGGAGTGATGTCGTTCCTCGTCGTCCAACGCACTCACGAAATGGGAGTGCGGATGGCCCTCGGCGCCCAACGCGGAGATGTGTTGCGCCTGGTCATCGGCCGCGCAGCAAAGCTGGTTTTGCTCGGCACCGCCGCGGGTCTGTTGCTTGGAATTCTGAGCAGCCGCGCCTTGCAGGCATTGCTTTTCAACGTCGGCGCGTTCGATCCGATGACGTTCGCCGGCGTGACCTTCGCGCTCATCGCCGTGTCGTTGCTCGCCAGCTATATCCCCGCCGTGCGCGCCACTCGCGCAGATCCCATGATCGCGCTCGGTCACGGAGCATAATGATGAACTTTGCGTCGCAGCGGCTTCTGGGGAGCGCACGCGCCTCGCGTGCTGGTTTTGGCGCCCTCGCCAAAACTATCTTCGCTTCTTTCCACCCGACCGAAATCAAAGCTCGCGATGGCGGTGGCGCCATCGCCAGCACGCGAGGCGCGTGCGCTCCCCGGAGCAAATGCGTCCTCGCTCCATCATGAGCACGCTTATCCAGGATATTCGTTACGCGTTGCGGATGCTGGCCAAATCACCGGCGTTCACTCTCGTCGCGGTCCTTACGCTCGGCCTCGCCATCGGTGCGAACACCGCCATCTTCAGCGTCGTCAACGCGGTCCTGCTCCGGCCGTTACCTTACCCTCATTCCGAACAACTCGTCCGCGTCTTCGGCAAGCAACCGCAGCTCGATCTCGCCCCGAATTCGCCCGCGAATTTCCTCGAGTGGAAGGACGAGAACCAGGTTTTCGAGCGCATCGGCACGTATGTCGGCAAAGGTTTCAACTTGTTAGGCGGCGATAAACCGGAACGCGTCATTGGCGCGCGCGTTTCCGCTGATGTCCTTCCGTTGCTGGGCGTGCAGCCGGCGCTCGGCCGCTTCTTCGCGAACGACGAAGACCAGGAAGGTCGCGCCCAGGTCGTGATCCTGAGTCACGATTTCTGGCAACGCCGTTTTGCGGGCGATCCCAACACGCTGCGGCAAACGATCACGCTGAACGACAAGCCTTACACGGTCATTGGTGTAATGCCCGCGGGGTTTGCCTTTCCCAGCACGCGGACCCAGGTCTGGGTGCCGATGGCTTTTAGCGCGGCGGAACGCCAGACGCGCGACACGAATTACATCGACGTCATCGCGCGTTTGAAGTCCGGCGTTTCGCTCGAGCAGGCACGCGCGAACATGGACGCCGTCGCGCGGAGCCAGGCCGAACGTTATCCGAAAAGCAACGTCGGCGTCGGAGTGACGGTGCGGTCGCTCCAGGACCATATCGTCGGTGATGTTCGGCCGATGCTCGTCGTGCTTCTCGGCGCGGTCGCTTTCGTTCTTCTCATTGCCTGCGCGAACGTGGCGAATCTTCTCCTGGCGCGAGCCGCGGCCCGGCAACGCGAGATGGCCATTCGCGGCGCTCTCGGCGCGAGCCGGTCGCGCGTCGTCCGGCTGTTACTCACGGAAAGCGTGTTGCTCGCGATCGTGGGCGGCGGGGTCGGATTGCTTCTCGCTTTTTGGAGTCTCGATCTTCTGGTCTCGCTGAAGCCGGCAAACCTTCCGCGCCTGGCTGAGATTGGGATCAACCGCACCGTCTTTCTTTTCACCCTGTCGGTTTCCGTTATTACAGGCCTGCTCTTTGGTGTGGCGCCAGCCTGGCAGGTCTCGAAGATGGACCTGAATGAAGGGTTGAAGGAAAGCAGTCGCGGCGGATCCGATTCACCGCGCCGCCACCGGATGCGCGCGCTCCTGGTGATTTCCGAGGTCGCCCTTTCTCTCGTTCTTCTCGTCGGCGCCGGATTAATGATTCGCAGCTTCTCTCGCCTGCTCGCGGTCGATCCGGGCTTCAAGGCGGACCATGTCCTGACCGCGTTTGTCTCGTTGCCCGTCTCGAAATATCCGAAGCGGGAAGAGCAGACCGCTTTCTTCGACCGCCTGCTGGAACGGTTACGCAACGTTCCCGGCGTCTCGGCCGCCGGCCTGGTCACCGACATTCCGCTCTATGGCGGCAGCTCGACCGGGTTCGATGTTGAAGGACGCCCCCCGGCCGCGCCCGGCCAGCGCGCGATGACCGACTACCGGTTGACCAGTCCCGATTACTTTGCCGCGATGGGAATGAAGCTCGTGAAAGGCCGCGCCTTTTCGCGCTACGACAACGAGACCGGCCCAGGTGTTGTTATCATCAACGAAACCCTGGCCGCGCACTTTTTTCCCGGCGAAGGGCCGATCGGGAAACGGCTCGACTTGAGCGGCGACCCGAAAGATTTGCGCGAGATCGTCGGCGTCGTCGCAGACGTGCGCAATTACGGCGTGGACGCGGAAGTGAAGCCGGAGGTTTACGTGCCGTTTCTGCAAAGCGCGCCGGAGTATCTCTCGGGAATCGTTTCCGCCATGACGATCGTGATGCGCTCGGCCATTGAACCGGCGGCACTCGGCGCCGCGTTGCGCGACCAGGTCCAGGCGCTGGATAAGGACCAGCCAGTTTCCGAGATCAAAACCATGGAATGGTATCTCGCCGATTCGATGGCGCAGCGCCGTTTCAACATGCTATTGCTCGGCGCGTTTGCCGGACTCGCGCTCGTCCTGGCTGCGGTCGGGATTTACGGCGTCATCGCTTACACAGTGACGCAGCGAACCCACGAGATGGGAATTCGAATCGCGCTCGGCGCGAAGGGTGGCGACATCCTCCGGCTCGTTTTCGTCAATGCCATGGCGACAACGCTCGCTGGCATCGCCCTGGGTCTTGCCGCCGCTTTCGCGCTGACCCGGCTTCTGCAGAGCCTCCTTTATCAGGTCAGTCCCACTGATCCGGTTGTTTTCGCGGCGATTCCTCTGTTGCTCGTGGGCGTCGCCGTCATTGCGACCTACCTGCCTGCGCGCCGCGCCATGAAGGTCAATCCGATCACCGCCTTAAGAGAACCGTGATTATGGACACATTGCTTCAAGACATTCGTTACGGCGTCCGGATGCTGTTCAGGAGCCCCGGGTTTACTGCTGTCGCCATCATTTCTCTCGCGCTCGGGATTGGCGCGAACACGGCCGTCTTCAGTGTCGTGAACGCAGCGCTGCTTAAGACGCTGCCCTACCGCGACCCGCAATCGATTGTCCTCGTTTGGGGCGAAGACAAAGCCGCTGGCAGTTCGCGCGGCCAGGTTTCCGCGACCGACGTTGCCGATTACCGCGCGCGCAATCATGCCTTCCAGGAGATCAGCGTTTACAGCGATTTCCGTCCGGTCCTCACCGGGGCCGGCGAGCCGGAACGAATCTTTGGCGCGCAAGTCGGCGACGGTTTCTTCGATGTGATGCAGGTGAAGCCGCTGCTCGGCCGCTTCTTTACCCCGGAAGAACAGGTGGACGGAAAGGATTACGTCGCCGTCCTCGGATACGCTCTCTGGCAGAAACGGTTTGCCGGCGATCCGGATATTGTCGGGAAGACGATCACGCTCAGCGCGCGCCCTTACACTGTCATTGGTGTTTTGCCGGCGAATTTTCATTCGCTCCCGCGCGGTCTGCTCCCCGCGCCCGCGGAATTTTATCGGCCGGTGGCGGAGCAGCCGAACGAGAAGGAACGCGCCTCCCGTCATCTGCGCGCGATTGCCCGGCTCAAGCCCGGGGTGACTCTGTCGCACGCCCAGGCTGAAATGGATTTGATTGCGCGCCAGCTTCAGATGGAGCACCCGGACAGTGACGCCAACGCCGGGATTCATCTCGTTACTCTGCGTGAAGACCTCGTTAGTCCGGTACGCCCGGCCCTTCTTATGTTGCTGGGCGCGGTCGTTTTCCTGTTGTTGATCGCGTGCGCGAACGTGGGAAACCTTTTGCTCGCCCGTTCCATCACGCGTTACCGCGAAGTCGCGATTCGAGCCGCGGTGGGCGCGAGCCGGTCTCGTTTGATCCGGCAATTCCTTACTGAAAGTCTCCTGCTCGCCACAGCGGGCGGCGCGCTCGGCGTCTTCGTCGCGATGTGGTGCACCAGCGCAATCTCGGTGGTTGGTTCGCGTGTGGTCCCCATGCTCGGGACGGTCGAGATCGATGGCGGCGTTCTGGCGTTCGCTTTCGTGATTTCGATGGTGACCGGCGTCGCCTTTGGCTCGGCCCCGGCCTTGCGCGCTTCCCGGGTGAATCTCAATGAATCGTTGAACGACGGCGGCCGAACCCCGGGCGCCGGGTCGACTCGGAGTCCGCTCCGGAGCGCGCTGGTCGTGACGGAAGTCGCGCTCGCACTGGTGCTGTTGATTGCCGCCGGTTTATTGATCAAGACCGTCGTCGGTCTCAACAGCGTCAATCCCGGATTCAATCCCCAGCGGCTTGTGACGATGAACGTCTGGCTGCCCCGGGCGAAATACCCGAAGGCCGAGCAATGGAACGCCTTTTACGATCGGCTGGTCGATCGGCTCCAAGCATTGCTGGCCGTCGAGTCCGCCGGCCTGACCAGTATTTTGCCGGCGGGCGATAATTTCGACCGGCGCACGATCGAGATCGACGGGCAACCGCGGCCCCCGAGTGAATTGCCGGACGTCGATAATTATTTCGTTACGCCGAACTACGTCCGGACCATGGGAATTCCGCTCGTCGCCGGCCGTTTGCTCGGCGGGCACGACACGGCGGAGGCGCCGCTGGCCGTGCTGGTAAGCGAAACGATGGCGAAAAAGTTTTGGCCTAACGAATCCGCCGTCGGCAAGCGGTTGCGTTTTTATAATTCCGATCCGACCGCTCAACGGCCGTGGCGTACAATCGTGGGCATAGTCGGCGACGTGAAGCAATACGGGCTCGACACCTCCGGCGGGATCGCGCTTTACGTTCCGCAGCTGCAGCAGCCGCAATCAACTCTCACGCTGGTGGTCCGGACGCGCACCGAGCCGGCCGCGATGATCGAAACCATCCGGCGCGAGGTGCTGGGGATCGATCCCGAACAGGCCGTGTTCAATGTCGCCCCCATGAATGAAATCCTGGCCGATTCCATCTCGCTCCGGCGCGTCTCCATGTTCTTGCTGGCTGGCTTCGCGGGCCTCGCCCTGCTTCTGGCGGCAATCGGAATTTACGGCGTGCTCGCCCAGACCGTCGTCCAACGCACCCATGAAATTGGCATTCGCATGGCGCTCGGCGCCCAAGCTGGCGACGTGCTCAAACTGATCGTTAGGCAGGGCATGGCGCTTACGCTGATTGGGATCGGCGCAGGGTTGGCAGGCGCTTTTGTGCTGACTCGTCTCCTCGCCAGCCTCCTGTTCGGAGTCGGCGCCACCGATCCGATGACTTTCCTTTGGATCCCGGTGCTTCTCGCTGCCGTTTCCTTCCTGGCCTGTTTCATTCCCGCGCGCCGCGCCGCGAAGCTCGATCCGACCAAAGCGTTAAGCAGAAGTTAAAATGCAATTCACCACCTTAAGGGCTGTAGTCGCCCCGCTCTGTCGGGGCGCGGTGGACGCTCAGACAGAAAACGGCGACACAGCGCCGTTGCTACAGCGGTCAATCTCATGAGCGCCTTACTTCAAGACGTTCGTTATGGCTTCCGGATGCTTCTCAAGAACAAAGGCTTCACCGCCGTGGCTGTGATCGCCCTCGGTCTCGGGATCGGCGCCAACACTGCCATCTTCAGTCTCATCAACGGCGTTCTTCTCCGTCCGCCGCCGTTTCCGGACGCGGAACGCATCATCTCCATCGAAGGAAAAAATCCTGCGGCGGCGGGCATTACCGAAAGCAACATTTCGTTTCTCGACTTTACCGATTGGTCGCAGCAAACCGATCTCTTCGCGAGCACCGCCGCCTACTGGACCGGTACCGCCAACTTTGGTGCGGATGGAGCGGAACCGGAGCGTGTGCCGCGCGCCGGTGTGACGACCGGGTTCTTTTCAGTGCTCGGGATCCAGCCTGTTCTTGGGCGAACGTTCGTTGCGGAAGACGACAAAGGATGGCCGCAAACCGTCGCGATCATCAGCCACGGGTTATGGAAGCGCCGCTTCGGATCTGATCCGGCCATCGTCGGGAAACAGGTCCAGATGAGCTCAAGATCGCTCACGATCATCGGCGTGATGCCCTCGGGGTTCGAATACCCGGAGCAAACCCAGGTTTGGGTGCCAACCGCGGTCAATCTCTCGGATGAGCCGCGCGATAACCGGGTGTGGTCGGCAATCGCGCGCCTGAATCCCGGCGTCGATCTGAAGCAGGCGCAAACTCGTCTCAGCGCCATCAATGCGCAGCTCGCCAAACAGTTTCCCGAGACGAACAAAGGTTGGGACGTGTTTATCTCGACGCTCCACGAACGGCTCGTGCGCGAAGTGAAGCCATCACTCCTCGCCCTCCTCGGCGCCGTCGGGTTCGTGCTCCTGATTGCGTGCGCGAACGTGGCCAATCTCCTCCTCGCCCGCAGCGCCGCGCGGCAAAAAGAAATTGCGATCCGGGCCGCCATGGGCGCAAGCCGCACGCGCCTTCTGCGGCAGATGCTGACGGAGAGCATTCTTCTCTCGGCGATCGGCGGGGTGGCGGGACTCGTCCTGAGTATTTGGTTAACCGATCTGCTGATGTCGATATTGCCGGAAGGCGCACCGCGTCTTGAACAGATCGGGATTGATTATCGCGTCCTGGCGTTCGCTCTCGGCGTCTCGGCGCTGACCGGCATTCTCTTCGGCATCGTCCCCGCGCTCCAGGCGTCGAAGCTCGATGTCACCAGCGCATTGAAAGAAGGCGGACGCAGCGGCGAAGGTCATCGGCGGACGAGCGCGCGCAGCCTCCTGTTGATCGGTGAGGTCGCCCTCTCGCTGATGCTTCTGGTCGGCGCTGGATTGCTGATCAAGAGCTTCTTGCGTCTGCGGGAGATTCGACCCGGTTTCAATGCGCACAACGTTCTCATCGCCAACCTCTCGTTGCAGGGTCCGAAATACAAAGATGATCAGCAGTGCGTGGAATTTTTCCGGCAACTGAACCAACGGCTCGAAGCGGTGCCGGGCGTGCAGGCGGCGGGAGGCAGCGTCAATCTTCCGCTCAACCCGACTGGTTATGGAATTGGGCGCGGGTTTATTCCCGAAGGCCGGCCGCTCGCGGTGGACGAAGCGAGGGACGCGACGTTCTCCACCATCACAGGCGATTATTTTCGCGCGCTCCAAATTCCATTGGTTTCCGGACGCGCCTTCGAACCTCGCGACAATGCGGATGGTCCGAAGGTGGTAATCATCAACGAGACCACCGCGAAGCGTTATTTCGGTTCGGCCACAGCCGCGATCGGCAAACGCCTCAGCATCTGGTCGGCATTTCGAGGACATCGCCGCGATGAAAAATTCATGCGCGAAATTGTCGGGGTGGTCGGGGACACGAAGACCGCTTCTCTTACCAGCGAGGACGGCGCGCAGATCTACGTTCCGCACGCCCAGGACTCGCAATGGAACTTCATGGGGCTGGTGATCCGGACGGCCGGCGATCCGGCCGTCTTCGCAACCATTTTGCGACGTGAAGTGCAGGCGCTCGACAAGGACCAGCCCATTTACAACGTCCGCACGATGGACGATGTCGTCGCGAACTCGTTAGGCACGCGGCGCGTCTCGATGCAGCTCTTCGCCGTCTTCGCCATCGCGGCCTTGCTCCTCGCCGCCATCGGGATTTACGGGGTCATGGCTTATTCGGTCACGCAGCGGACCCAGGAAATCGGGATCCGCATGGCGCTGGGGGCCCAGAGATCCGACGTGCTTGGACTTGTGATTCGGCAAGGGATGACGCTGACCTTGATCGGCGTGGTCGCCGGCCTGGCGGGCTCCTTTGCCCTCACCCGGCTCCTCGCCAACCTCCTCTTCGGTGTAGGCGCGACCGACCCGGCGACGTTTCTCTGGATCGCGGTCCTCCTTGCCGCTGTCTCGTTTTTCGCCTGTTACATCCCGGCTCGACGCGCGTCCCGGCTCGATCCGATCAAAGCCCTCACTTCACCATGAATACACTCCTGCAAGACATCCGCTACGGACTCCGAATGCTTCTCAAGTACAAAGGCTTCACAGCCGTCGCCATCATGGCTCTCGGGTTGGGGATCGGCGCAAACACCGCCATCTTCAGCCTCGTGAACGGCGTTCTCCTTCGTCCACTCCCGTTTCCGGACGCGGATCGCATAGTCTACTTCGAAGGGAAAAATCCTCAGGCGGGCATTACCGACAGTAACATCTCCTTTCTCGACTTTACCGATTGGTCGCAACAAACCGAGCTGTTCAAGAGCACTGCTGCCTATTGGACCGGTAACGCCAACCTTGGCGCCGATGGGGCCGAGCCGGAGCGCGTGCCCCGTGCTGGCGTGACGAGCGGGTTCTTTTCGGTGCTCGGAGTGCAGCCTGTTCTCGGCCGAACGTTCGTGCCTGACGACGACAAACCGGGGACGATCAGCGTTGCGATCATCAGCCACGGATTGTGGAAACGACGCTTTGGATCGGATCCCGCTATCGTAGGGAAACAGGTCCAGATCAGCTCACGGCCCATCACTGTCATTGGTGTTATGCCGTCCGGATTCGAATTCCCGGAACAGACCCAGATTTGGGTGACGAGCGCGGTCAAGGTCGCGGAAGAACCGCGCGATAATCGCTCGTGGTCGGCGATCGCGCGTTTGAATGCGGGCGTCGACCTGAAGCAGGCACAAACTCAGGTTAGCGCCATCAACGCGCACCTCGCGAAGCAGTTCACCGAGACGAACAAAGGCTGGGACGTGAACCTTACCACTCTCCACGAGCGGCTGGTTCGCGAAGTGAAGCCGTCTCTTCTCGCGCTCCTCGGCGCCGTCGGATTCGTGTTGCTGATTGCTTGCGCGAACGTCGCCAATCTCCTGCTGGCTCGGAGCGCGGCGCGACAAAAGGAAATTGCGATCCGGGCCGCGATGGGCGCGAGTCGCGGTCGCGTCCTGCGGCAAATGCTGACGGAGAGCGTCTTGCTTTCGGCAATCGGCGGAATCGCGGGGCTTCTCCTCAGCATCTGGTTAACCGACCTGCTGATGTCGATAGTCCCCGAAGGCGCACCACGGCTCGACCAGGTCGGGATCGATTATCGGGTCCTGACGTTCGCACTGGGCGTGTCCGCGCTCACCGGGATTCTTTTCGGCATCGTCCCGGCGCTGCAGGCGTCGAAGCTCGACGTCACCAGCGCGCTCAAGGAGGGTGGGCGCGGCGCGGAAGGACATCGCCGGACGAGCGCGCGCAGCCTGTTGTTGATCGGCGAAGTCGCTCTTTCCCTGGTCCTGCTGGTCGGCGCGGGATTGCTAATCAAAAGCTTCATGCGTCTCCAGGAAGTGCGGCCCGGATTCAATCCCCACAATGTCCTCATGGCTTCGGTGGCGTTGCCCGGCGCGAAATACAAGGATCAAGGATTTGCGGAATTTTTCCGCCAATTGAAAGAACGACTCGAAGCCGCGCCCGGTGTGCAGGCGGTCGGCGGCGCCATCAACCTGCCGCTTGGCGCCAGCAACTACGGCATCGGCCGCGCTTTCATCCCGGAAGGCCGGCCGCTAACCGTGGATGAAGCATCCGACTCGAGTTTTTCCACGATTACGGGCGATTATTTTCGAGCGTTGCAGATTCCGCTCCTCGCCGGACGGCTCTTTGAATTACGCGATAATCCCGAAGCGCCGAAAGTGGTGATCATCAACGAATCCGCGGCGAAACGTCACTTCGGTTCGCCGGCGGCAGCGATCGGTAAACGCCTTACGATCTGGCGGGACGAAAAATTCATGCGCGAAATCGTCGGGGTGGTCGGCGACACGAAGGCGACTTCTCTCACCGGAGAGAGCGGCGCGCAAATCTACGTGCCGCACGCGCAGGATCCTCAATGGAATTTCATGGCGATGGTGATTAGAACCGCCGGCGATCCGGCAGGGTTCGCCACGACCTTGCGACGAGAGGTGCAGGCGCTCGATAAAGACCAGCCCATCTACAACCTCCGCACGATGGACGAGGTCGTGATGAATTCGTTAGGCACGCGGCGGGTCTCAATGCAGCTCTTCGCGGTTTTCGCTTGCGCGGCCTTGCTTCTCGCCGCGCTCGGGATTTACGGCGTGATGGCCTACTCGGTCACTCAGCGCACCCAGGAGATCGGTTTACGGATGGCACTCGGCGCGCAAAAATCCGATGTGCTCGGGCTGGTGATCCGGCAAGGCATGACTCTGACTGTGATCGGCGTGGTCGTCGGTCTGGCCGGCGCGTTCGCGCTCACCCGCGTCATCGGAAATCTGCTTTATGGCGTGACCGCCACCGACCCCGCGACCTTCGTGGCGATTCCGTTATTGCTCCTGCTCGTGGCCCTGCTCGCCTGTTACCTGCCGGCCCGGCGCGCGGCCCGACTTGATCCCACCCGCGCTCTGGCGCAGAGCTAACTCCTTATGTCAATGATCACGCTTAAACACCTCGAACGTTTTTACCCGCTCGCGAAGGGCAAATTCTTTTACGTCCTTCGCGACATCAACCTGGAGGTAAACGAAGGCGATTTCGTTTCCATCATGGGACCGTCGGGCGCGGGCAAGTCCTCGCTCCTCCATGTCCTCGGCATGCACGATCACGCCTGGAGCGGCGAATATTTCTTCGAAGACGTCGCTGTCCACAACCTGAAACCGAAGGAACGCGCCACTCTGCGCAATGAGAAGATCGGCTTTGTTTTCCAAGCCTACCATCTTCTCGACGATCTCACCGTTTACGAGAACCTCGACATCCCGCTTTCCTATCGCCACGTCAACAAGGCCGGGCGCGATTCGATCGTGTGCGACACCCTCGATAAATTTCACATCGTCGGGAAGAAGGACCTTTATCCGCGCCAGCTTTCCGGCGGCCAGCAACAGCTCGTCAGCATTGCCCGCGCGATGATCGCGAACCCGAAGCTCATCCTCGCCGACGAGCCGACCGGTAACCTCCACTCCGATCAGGGCAAGGAGATCATGGAGATGTTCAAGCTGTTAAACAGCCAGGGCACCACCATCATCCAGGTGACGCACTCGGATGTGAACGCCGGTTACGGCAACCGCGTGATCCAACTCCGCGATGGATTTATTGTCTGATAACCAACTCGCTTGCGTTGTAGCGACGCCGCTCTGTCGGCGTGACACGCTTCGACTGCAGCGAAGCGATTTTACGGCGACCGAGCGCCGTCGCTACAACTTCTGCCCAGCCTAACGAAAAAACCCTATGATCACTGACCTCAAATACGCCTTCCGGATGCTGATCAAAGCTCCGGTCTTCGCCGTCATCGCGGTTCTCACTCTCGCGCTCGGGATCGGCGCGAATAGCGCGATCTTTAGTGTCATCGACACCGTTCTTCTCCGGCCGCTTCCCTTCAAAAACCCGGACGAAATCGTTCACATCTGGGGGCGCTACGCGAACGACAGCGGGCGCGTCCGCGGCAACGTTCATTCGTTTCCCGATTACGTTGATCTGCGCGATCAGAGCCAAAGCTTCGCGGCAATGGCGTGCTACACGCGAACCGGCGGGACGTTATCGCTCGTCGAAGATGCGAAGGCGCTCGAAGGAATCGCGATCACGCCGGAGGTGTTCGACGTCCTGGGCGTTCCGCCACTCCTTGGCCGGGGATTCACGAAGGAGGACGCGAAGAACGACGCGGACCGCGTCGTTGTTCTGACTTATCCGCTTTGGAAAAGCGCGTTCGGCAGCGACCCCAAGATCATCGGCCAGAAGGTCACGCTCTCGGCCCGCCCGCATACTGTCATCGGCGTGATGCCTCCCGGCTGGAAATTCCCAGTCGAAGACGAGCACATCGATTACGCGCTGCCGCTCGAGTATCTCGGCCAGCAATTCCTGGGTAACCGCGGCTCTCACTTTTTAACGGTGGTTGGGCGGCTCAAGTCGGGGGTCTCAATGAAGACGGCCGAAGCTGAGCTGACCGCCATCGCGAGCCGGCTCTCGAAAGAGTATCCCGATACGAATATGAACTTTGTCGGGACGTCGGTCGTGTCGCTCCATTCCGATGTGGTCGGCGAAGTGCGTCCCGCTTTATTGGTGCTGCTCGGCGCCGTTGCGCTCGTGTTATTGATTGCCTGCGCAAATGTCGCGAACCTTCTCCTCGCGCGTGCCGCCTCGCGCAGCCGCGAGATCGCGATCCGGACCGCGCTCGGAGCCAGCCGCGTTCTCGTTATCCGCCAATTGCTTTGCGAAAGTCTGTTGCTCGCGATCTTCGGCGGCACCGCTGGATTGCTCCTCGCCTGGTGGGGAGTCGATTTGCTCAGCGCGGCCGGCCCACAAGGTCTGCCTCACCTGGGCCAGATCAAAGTGAACACGACCGTGTGCGTGTTTACGTTTGTGCTCGCGATTGGCAGCACCCTTCTGTTTGGTCTCATCCCCGCACTCCAGGTTTCGCGGCCTGGCGTTAACGAAGCGCTCCAGCAAGGTGCCAAGGGTTCCACCGGCGGATTGCACACGAATCGCCTCCGCGCCTTTCTCGTCGTCTCACAGGTCTCGCTTTCGCTTCTCTTACTCGCCGGCGCCGGTCTCTTGATTAAGAGCTTCTTTAATTTGCGGGCGACCAATCCAGGTTTTGATCCGGTTCGCGTCATGACCTTGTCGATCAATCTCCCCCGAATTCGTTACCCGGAAGTGGACCAACAAATCCGCACCTACGATTTGATCATGGAAAAGCTGGCGGCCATTCCAGGCGTGGAAGCGGCCGGGGGCGTGAATCCATTGCCCCTGGGTGATAACCAGCGCTCCTCTTCGTTCATGCCTAGCGGAGGGGCGCCGTTGCCGCGCGGCAATCATCCGGGCGCGAGCTATCTGCTGGTGAAGCCGGAGTATTTCAAGACGATGAAGATCCCCGTTCTGAAAGGCCGCGACTTCAATCGATCGGACACGAAGGATTCATCGCTCGTGATCATGATCAACGAAGCCTTCGCCCAAAAACATTTCCCAGGGAAGAACCCGATCGGTCAGCAGGTGATGATCGATCAGCCGGAAAACAAGTTTAACACGCACGAGGTGGTCGGCGTAGTTGCCAACACCCGCCACGATTCGTTGGCCGAACCTCAGGGCCCCGAGATGTACGTGCCTTTCTCGCAAGATCCGGGTCGCAGCCTCGATATCGTGCTCCGGGTTAGTTCGGCGAATCTTGTTGGCCTGAACGCGGACGTAAAACGCACCATTCGCGAGATCGACAAGGACCTCTACGTCCCGACGCTCGATCCAATGACGAAATTTGTGGCAACCCATCTGGCCCAGCCGCGCTTCAACATGATGTTGCTGGCGGTCTTTGCGGGCGTCGCGATGGTCCTGGCCGCGATCGGAATTTACGGCGTGATCGCCTACAGCGTTACCCAACGCACTCGCGAGATTGGCATCCGGATGGCGCTCGGCGCGCAGAAGGCGCAGATGCTCGGCATGGTCCTTCGGCAGAGTCTCACTCTGGTGGTGATTGGGATTGCGATTGGCTTCCTCGTCGCGCTCGGTGCGACGCGAGTGATGCGGACCCTTCTTTACGGAGTAGGTGCGAACGACTTCTCCATCTATGCCGTTGTCATCACCTTGCTAGGAGGCGCGGCCCTGGTCGCCAGCTACATTCCGGCGCGCCGCGCCATGAAAGTGGACCCGATGGTCGCTCTTCGTTATGAATGACCTGAAATACGCCTTCCGCACGCTCCTTAAAACGCCGGCCTTCACGCTGGTCGCGATCGTGACGCTCGCGCTCGGCATCGGCGCGTCGACCGCGATCTTCAGCGTGCTCGACGCGGTCCTGTTGCGGCCGCTTCCGTATCCGAAGCAGGAGCGTCTGGTTGAAGTGAGCGAGCTGAATGAATCGGGACGGCCGATGCCATTCACTGAACCGAACTTCAACGACCTCGCTGAGCGCAACCGCAGCTTCGAAGCCGTTGCTACTTACACCCGCAGTGCTGAAGCCGTCGCGGGTGGGACCGAGCCGGCGCGGATAAATGTTTCCGGCATCTCGACCGATTTCTTTCGCGTGCTCGGCGTAACGCCGGCGCTCGGCCGTCTCATCTCGGCGGAGACATTGCCCGAGGGAAATAATGTTGTCGTGGTGAGCGACGGTTTTTGGAGACGGATGCTCGGAGGTCGCACCAACCTGGAAGGAACGGCTCTGCATTTCGCTAATCACAGTTTCGCGGTGATCGGTGTTCTGCCGCCGCAGACCGAATTTCCGGCGGGAGTCGACCTCTGGTTTCCAAGCCGAAGTCTTTATCCGCCGTATGAATCGCGCACCGGTCACAATTTCCGTGTCATCGGCCGGCTGCGTCCCGGCGTTTCGTTCCAACAGGCAAACACTGAAGCCGCTTCCATTGGTCGCGCTTTGAAAGCGCAATACGGTTCGCAGACGGATGCGGCCAGCTTCGGGTTGCTCGCCTTCCGCGAACGCTTCGTGCGCGATATCCGCGGCATCCTGTTTGTTCTGTCGGGTGCGGTCGGCCTGCTTCTCGCGATCGCCTGTTCCAATGTCGCGAATCTTCTTTTGGTGCGGGCGGCGGCGCGCCGCAAGGAAGTCGCTTTGCGGGCCGCCCTCGGTGCGTCACGCGCGCGGCTGGCGCGACAATTCGTTGTCGAAGCGCTCTTGCTGAGTCTCGCCGCCGGAGCCCTCGGTACGTTGCTGGCCTCTTGGAGCGTGCAACTCATCGTGAGTCTTTATCACGGCAATCTCCCGCGCGTTGGCGAGATTGGCATCAGCCCTGGCGTGCTCTTGTTCAGCTTCGCCATCTCTTTGGTGATCGCGCTGGCGCTGGGTTTCGTGCCGATCATTCACGCTTCGCGCCGCCAGCTCCAAAACGATTTGCAGGACGCGGGGCGTGGTAGTTCGAGTTCGCAGACGCGGGCGCGCAATCTGTTTATCGTCGCTCAGGTCGCGCTCACCCTGATGTTGCTCGTCGGCGCGGGATTGCTCGGCCGGAGCTTCCGGCGGTTGCTTGAGGTCGATCCGGGGTTTCGCGCGGAAAGCGTCGTCGCCATGACGGTCTTGCTGCCAGATCCGCAGGCACAGCAAGGTAATACCGAACCGGCCCTGCGAGCGCTTGCCCAGTTCAATCACCAGCTAATCGATAGAATTCGAGCACTGCCTGGCGTGACGGACGTCGGCGGTAGTAGTGCTCTGCCGATGAGCGGTAACGGAGCGAATGGCACCTTCATCGAAGAGCACGGCGGCAAGCCGGCCCAGACCGTGCAAGAACTCATTAGGCAATTTGATGCACTCTCCACCAGCGACCGTGCGCGCGATGCGGATTATCGTGCGGTCAGCGTCGGTTATTTCGCGGTCATGAACATCCCCTTGATTCGCGGCCGGTTTTTCCAGGAAAGCGACGGACCGGATACGCCCCACGTTGCCCTCGTTAGTCAAACCCTCGCGAAACGTTATTGGCCTAACGAAGATCCAATCGGCAAACAGATTCAGTTCGGAAACATGGATGGCGATCTGCGTTTGTTGAACATCATCGGCCTCGTCGGTGATGTGCGCGACAACGGGCTGGAACGCGACCCGCGACCGACCGTTTATTTGAATTGTTTCCAACGTCCCGCCGCGACCTCGGAATTTTCCATCGTCGCGCGGGCTCACGGCGACGTCGCGGGCCTCACGAATGCGATGCGCCGGGAAGCGCGCGCCCTGAATCCGGAGATGCCGACAAAATTCGAAACGATCGAGCAGATTGTCTCCGCCTCCTTCGATAACCGCCGTTTCAGCATGATCATGCTCGGCATCTTCGCGGGCTCGGCGCTTCTTCTGGCGATGGTGGGCCTTTACGGGGTAATGGCTTACATCACCGCGCAACGGACTCAGGAAATCGGGATCAGGATGGCGCTCGGCGCCCAGCGCCTCGATATGTTGCGCATGATTTTCCGGCAAAGCTTCACGCTCGTTCTCGCCGGCGTTGCCCTCGGCGTCCTCGCTTCGGTCGCGCTGACGCGTCTGTTAGGCACGATGCTTTACGGGGTGCGGGCGACCGACGTCGTGACCTACGGGAGCGTGATCGGTCTTCTGCTCGCGGCCGCCGCCCTCGCCAGTTACATTCCCGCGCGCCGCGCGATGAAGGTCGATCCCATGGTCGCGTTGCGGTATGAGTAACCACGGTCATCCCGAGCCGCGAAGACGGCGAGGGACCTCCCGATGCTCCATGATTACGCGATCAAGCTTGCGCACGGTCGACCCGAGAGATTCGCAGCCTGCGAAGCGTTGCCCGGTGGCGCTTTCTTCGACTGCGCGGTTCCTCGGCGCGCTTCGCCAGCCTCGGGATGACTCGCGTTACCGGTCTACCATCGTTTGTGCGATGGCCATGCTCTCGTTTGCTTTTTCCGCGCCCGCCGTCGAGCCGTTCGAAGAAAGCATCCAGCAAAAATACGACGTGGCGGCGGATGCGACGTTGAGTGTGCACAACACCGACGGCTCGATTCGGGTTTACGGCGCGGACCAGCCGGTGATTTCGATTCAGGCCATCAAGAAGGCATATAATAACGAACGGCTGGCCGGAATCGTGGTCGATGTCAAAGCGACCCCGGACAGCGTCGCTATCTCCACGAGTTTTCCGCCGCGGAAGGGCGCGCTGAGCGATCGCTCGGGGACGGTCGATTACATCATCGTGGTGCCGAAGACCGCGAAGGTCACGCAGCTCGAACTCGTGAACGGTGAGATCCTCATCGAAGGCCTGCGCCATGGGAGCAGCGCCAGGGCCCATGTCGTGAACGGCTGGCTCGGCGGCCACAACTGTTTCGGCGATCTCGATCTCGCCGTCGAGAGCGGACGCCTCGATCTCGCCTACGATTGGTGGGAAAATCACGAGTTCGCGGTCAAGGCGTTCAACACTCGCGGCAACGTTCGCGCGGTTTTCCCCGGCGACGCCTCCTTGAATCTCAGCGCCACTGCGCTCGAGGGCCGGATCGCAAACGGCTTCGCCAAAACAACTCCGGCCGACATTGTTCATTCCGTCGCCGAAGTCATCGGTCCCGACGCCCAGACCGTCGTTTCGCTCGAGGCTCGCCGCGGCAATATCCGAATCGACAAGATGATTTATTGAGCGTCACTTCGACGCTCGCGCGAGTTCCTCGCGCGCTTTCCGATCCTGCTCCGCCTTTACCAGCAAACCGAGCCGGCGGTAACATTGTTCGCGTTTCTCGAGCGTCGTGACGGTCGGGTTCGTCTCGAGGGAATGCGTGAACGAATCGATCGCCGACAAAATCTCACCGCGTGTCATCTCCAGCTCGCCGCGGTATTGCCAGGCCGTGGAAAAATTCGGGTCGAGATCGGTCGCGCGCTTGATTTGTTCGAGCGCTTCCTGGGCGCGGCCGAGTTTCGTCAGCGCGTAGCTCGCTTCCGCAGGGGCGCCGGCGGCTTTCGGGTCGAGTTGCGCGGCGGTCTGCGCGTCCTGTAAGGCGAGGGCCGGCTGGCCGATCTCATTCAGTTGCCAGGCACGCGACACATAAAGCTCGGCGTTGTTGCGTTCGGCGGAGATTTCCGAATCGAGACGGCCAACCGTCTCGAGAAATTCGGCTGTAAGCGTTTCGAGCCGGATCAATTTGTTGACTCCGAGACTGTCGCTTTCGCCGCCCCGGCCGAGCGCGCTCAACGCCAGCGCTTGAAACAACTTCGGCCGGACCGCCCAGGTCCCGATTTTTCCCGCAGCTTCCGCGTCTTCGAGCGCCATTTCCGTGTCGTCGACTCGCAGAAACAACAAGGCGCGATCGGCCAGCAGTCCGGGGTCGTTAGGGGAAATGGCGAGCGCCGAGTCGAGGGCCCGGATTTCGACGAGCGATTTCTCGATTCGCTCCAGCAGCTTCGCCCCGCGCTGAACTTCCGGGTCGTCGGCCGCGAGGGCCTGCGCTTTTGCAAGATCTTCGAATGCGTCGTGCCACCGGTGGAGCCGGCGCCGGCACAGGGCGCGATTGATCCGGGCGACGGCCCCGTCCTGGACAGCGAGCAACGCACTCCAGGTCGCCTCTTCTTTCGTGAAAAATTGCCGGCTCTTTTCCAGCCGCGCGATCTTCTCCAGGACGCGGACGTTTTTCGGGTCGCCCGCGGCTACTTTCTTCCAGGCCGCGATGGCCCAGACGTCATCCTTTTTCGCTGCCGCATAATCGCCCGCGTATTCGTCGAGACTCAGCGGCGGTTCGGGCACGGCGTTCCGCCAATCATCCAAAGTCTGGCTCACGCCGGCGAGGTCGCGCAATCCGAACTGCGCGCGGACGAGTCGATCCCACGTTCCGTTGTCCCGCGGTTTCAACTTCAAATGACGTCGTGCCAGTTCCACGGCGCGTTCGTAATTTTGGTCGTCGAGGGCCTTGCGCAGCTCCGCCCGGAGCGCCTTTTCTTCTTTCGAGGCCGCGCGATGGCAGCCCGGCAGCGCAATCGTCACTGCGAACGCTGCCACGAGAATGGCGACGCGAGCTTGACCTAACAGACGAAACCGCATTGGCTCAGTGTTCTTCAGCAATCGAAAATCGAAAATCCGAAATCGAAAATTCCCAAGATGCCTTCTTTCGACATCGTCTCAGACGTAGATACGCAGGAAATTGATAATGCGCTCAATCAAGCCCGCAAGGAACTCGCGACCCGGTTCGATTTCAAGGGAAGCGTCGCCGAAATCGTGGCCGAGAAAGACAAGATCACGCTCACGGCCGAGGACGCCTCGCGGTTGCGCGGCCTGCGCGAGATCGTCATTGGTAAACTAAGCAAGCGCGGCATCGATCTGCGGAACATCGAGCAGGTTGATCCGGCTATTTCTCCGCTCGGGCATGCGCGCCAGGAGCTCAAAATTCAGCAGGGCTTGGAAGGAAACAAAGCGAAGGAAATCATCCTCGCCATCAAAGGCCAGAACTTCAAAGTCCAAAGCCAGCTCCAGGACCGCCAGATTCGAGTCACCGGAAAAAAGCGCGATGACCTTCAGACTGTGATCGCGTTTGTCCGCGGCCGCGATTTCGGCGTGGCGACGAACTTCAAAAACTTTCGAGATTAGGCAAGGCCCCAAGGAGCGGCGATTTGAAATCGCCGACTAAAGAAAACGGCTATTTCAAATCGCCGGTCCTTGAAGCTGTTCGCTTATCCGCCTTGCACCGGCGGCATGACGGAGATTTGGTCATCCGGTTTGAGAATGTAATCGCGGCCAACGAACTCAATCCCGCTCGCGATGAGAAT
Organism: Verrucomicrobiota bacterium; assembly: GCA_041167265.1. GTDB lineage: Bacteria > Verrucomicrobiota > Verrucomicrobiia > Chthoniobacterales > UBA10450 > AV80. Next base: position 37,312 of record JBEEHG010000034.1, read on the forward strand.
GCTTTTATCCCAATCCCGTAGCGCGGGCGTGCGGCTGTAAAGCTGGCCGAGCAGATCAGCGGCGGTCGTTCGTTCCGGAACCTCCAGAGTCATCTCCGATTGCCCGACCAGGTCGCGGAGCCGCGAGAAGAACTGCACCTGCACCTTCATCGCTGGTCAGGCTGTCGCCGCGATCAAGTCTTTCCGCAGGACGCCGATGTAGGGCAGATTTCGATAGCGCTCCATGTAGTCCAGGCCATATCCGACCACGAATTCGTCCGCGATTTGGAAGCCGACATAATCGGCATCGACGTGCCGGAGCCGCGTCTTTTTTTTCTCCAGGAGCACGCAAATCCGGACGCTCGCCGGGCCGATGCTTTCGATCTTTTCGCGAATGGTGGCGAGCGTGACCCCGCTGTCGAGGATGTCATCCAGGAGAATCACGTGTCGCCCGGCGATATCCGGCATCCAAAGCTGACGGAAAATAAGCTCGCCCGTCGTCTTCGTCCCCCCGTGATAACTGGCGACGCTGAGGCAATCGAGTTTTAGGGGCAACGGAATCCGGCGCAGCAAATCTGCCATCAGGATCACGCTCCCGTTCAAGATCGCGATGACGGTCAGGTCGCGATCGTGATAATCCGACGAGATTTTTTCCGCCAGCTCATCCAGCCGGCGCCGGATCGTGTCTTCGTCGAAAAGGATGCGCTCGAGATCGTCTTGCATGAACCAGGTGACTATCCTGCGTTCGCCCCGCGGTGCGAAGCGAAATCTTGGCGTGGATTGCAGAGCGACCGGCGAGCGCTAGCATGCCAGTTAATGGCCGTCCACAGCGAAACGTTCGAGGTTCGAACAAAAGGAAAGGGCACCTACGAGATCGCCGGCCAGGTCGAGGCGATCCTCGAGCAGAGCAAAATCGCCACTGGGATCGTGACGGTATTCGTCCGCCACACCAGTTGCAGTCTTGTCATCATGGAAAACGCCGCCCCGGCCGCGCGGCGCGATCTGGAGAATTTCTTCGAGCGGCTCGTCCCGGAGAATGCGGATTACGAGCATGACGACGAAGGACCGGATGACAGCACTTCCCACATTCGGATGGCGCTAACCAGAACCAGCGAAGTGATTCCGGTCGCAGCTCGCCAATTGCAGCTTGGAACGTGGCAGGGGATCTTTTTGTTCGAACACCGCCGCGCGGCCCATCGGCGCGAGATCGTCGTCACAGTTATTGGCGAATAGAATCGTAAAGCGCCTCGACGAGCCGCCGGGACTTGTCGTTAGGCAGGAGCGATTGTTCCATCTGGTTCATGACATAGGCGAAGGCGAGCCCGTTTTCCGGATCGGCGAAAGCGTTGCTCCCGCCAGCGCCGGGATGGCCGAACGCGGCAGCCGAAGGACCAAAGATTCGCACGGCGGATTCCGGCGGGTCCTTCATGAAACCGGCCGAGAACGCGGTCGGAATTTGCAGAATCCGATCGATCCCGGACGCGAGTGTCGTCGTCATCAGCGCGATCGTCTCGCGGTTGAAGTACCGGCGTCCGTCCATTTCGCCGCCGTTCGCGAGCATTCCGTAAAATTTCGCGAGGGACGACGCGCTGCCGATTCCGCCAAAGGAAACAATAGGGAGCGCGCGATTCTCCGCGGTGTTCATCGCCGCGATCGAATGCAGTCCGGCTGGCGAGGTGAATGTTTTCCGGACCAGGGTTCCGGGCGTGGCCAGCTCGCGATAAAACTCAGCCGGTGTTTGTTCGCCGTCGGCCCTGGCAGCGTAGATGGTCGCGACCTGCGGCTCTTCATTCGCGGGCAGCCCGATCCAGATATTGAGGCCGAGAGGCTCGGCGAAATGCTCCCGCCAATATTGGGCGATGCGTTTGCCGGTTATTCGGCGTGTGCATTCGTCGATCAGAAATCCAAACGTGCGAGCGTGATAACCGTGGGCAGTTCCTGGCGGCCAAAGCGGCTTTTGTTTTTCCAGGGCGCCGATGACTGCCGGATAATCAAGAACGTCGGCCGGTTCATCGAGCGCGCTCAGTCCGGCCTGATGGGAGAGCAGTTGCGCGAACGTGATTTCGGTTTTCCCCGCCCGCGCAAATTCCGGCCAAAATTCTGCGACGCGTCGCGAAAGTCCGATGCCGTTTTCTTGCAGGGCGTGAAGCAGGCACGCGCTTCCCAGACCTTTCGTGGCCGACCAAAAGAGAACAATGGTGTCGGCCGTCCACGGCTGTTCGCGTTTTGTATCGCGAAATCCGCCGCACAACTCCATGGGTGGCTCCCCGTGTCGCCAAACCGAAACAGCCGCGCCGAGCTCACCGAAGCGCGTAAAATTGTCTTCAAAGAGGGAAGCGAGGCGCTTGGTTTCCACCGTGGATTCTAGGCCAAGGAACGGCGATTTGAAATCGCCGTCGACCGGCGGTTTCAAACCGCCGCTCCTTGGGGCTTCACAAGTTTTCTGCGCTCAGTTACGATTTGAGGGTCCCCCTATGGCAGCGTTACGCTTTTTCAATCCGTACGCCGAGATCCGGCATACTGAGAACAGGCTCCCCCACTGGCAGCAGACGGGCGCCGTTTATTTTGTGACGTTTCGCCTAGCCGACTCAATCCCTTCAAACCTTTTGGGCCAATGGCAGGACGAACGTGAAGGGTGGCTCCGCGCGCATCCGGAGCCGTGGTCGCCTGAGATTGAGTTGGAATATCATCAACGATTCTCCGGGGCCATGGCACAGTGGCTCGATCAAGGTCACGGCTCTTGCCTGCTGCGAGGCCCTGATTGCGCACAGATTGTGGCAGACACGTTGCGTCACTTCGAAGGCGAGCGCGTGGCCATGATTTCATTCGTCGTGATGCCCAATCACGTTCATGCGCTATTTGCGCAGAACCAAGAGTGGCCGCTTGAGAAATTGCTTCAGAGCTGGAAACGATTCACGACTCGCGAAGTCAACAAACTGCTCAACCGGAATGGGAGCCTCTGGCAGCGCGACTATTTCGATCGCCTCGTCCGTGACGAGCACCATTTCACGAACTGTGTTCGCTACATTCGCCGGAATCCCGAGAAAGCCCGATTGCCTTCCAAGGAGTTCATCCTGTGGGAAAGTGAGCTGGCGCGAGAAATCGCGTGAAGCTTCAAGGAGCGGCGATTTGTAATCGCCGACAGACGAAGAAGGGCGATTTCAAATCGCCCCTCCTTGAAGCTTGGCGACGCTCCCCGCGTGGCGAAAAAAAGACTCTCAGATAACCGCGTGGAGGGCTTTCAGGTCGGGATCTTTTTTCGCCAGATCCCGAAACGAGCTATCCATCTTGAAGCTGATCTGCAAATTGGCTTCGGCGTCATGAACGTTGCCGAGAAGCGCTTCGTAGCACCCCATGTTGTAGTAATAAATCGGCTCTTTCAGGAGGGCGACCGGACCGGTGATCAGCAGGTTTTTGGCTTCGGCAGTTTTACCAAGTTGATGCAGACAGAAGCCGGCGTGAAGAAAGCCGGCGCCGGCATCGGGCGCAACGCGACAAAGTTTCTGGCTGACGCGCAGGGCCAGAGCCCATCTTTTCTTCCGCATCAAGTGATGGAGTCGAAGCTGAAGGACTTCGGGGCGTTGCTGATAGCGTTTGTCGATGGCGTCGAGTTCGGCGAGCGACTCGCGTGTCATGCCTAGCTCTGCGTACCCGCAGGCGGCCTGCAACTGCCATTCGAACTGCACAGCTTTGTATTTAGCAAATCGCTTGCCATGGGGTTTGGGGCTCTACCGTAATCGCCGATCGCTCCCAATCGGCGATCAAGGTTACAACAGAAGCGCTTCCAACTCGCCCAGACGGCGCTCGAAAAGGCGCAGCGTACTTTCGATCGGCGCCGCCGTCGCCATGTCGACGCCGGCCGCGCGCAGAGTTTCAAGCGGAAACCTGGACCCGCCGGATTTGAGGAAATCGAGATACGCCTCGACCGCTCTGGATTCGCGACCGAGGACACGCTCGGAAAGAGCGACCGCCGCCGAAATTCCCGTGGCGTATTTGTAGACGTAAAACGCGTTGTAGAAGTGCGGGATACGCAGGCATTCCAGATCGAGCTCCGGATCGAGCACAACACCGTCGCCGAAATAAGCCTTCAGGAGCGGGTGATATTCCGATTTGAAAACGTCGAGGGTCAGCCCATCGCCGCGCTCTTCGAGGGCGTGAATGATCTTCTCGAACTCCGCGAACATCGTCTGCCGGAAAAGGGTCCCACGGATGTCATCGATCTGCCGGTTGATGATGTAGGCCCGCATCTTCTTGTCGTGGGTCCTTTCGAGGAGGTGATGGGTAAGCAGCTCCTCGTTAAAGGTGGACGCGACTTCGGCGAGAAAGATCGGGTAATTGTAATCCTGGTAACGCTGGGTCCGCTGCGCCAGCCAGGTGTGCATCGAATGGCCAGCCTCATGCGCGAGAGTGTAAACGTCCGAAAAGACGTCCTCCTTGTAGTTCATGAGGATGTAGGGCGGCGCGCCAAAACTGCCCGAGGAAAAAGCTCCGCTCCGTTTGCCCTTGGTTTCGTAGCGATCGCACCAGCGGCCGTGCAAACCTTCGGCCAGGGCCGCGGTGTATTCCGGGCCCAGCGGAGTGAAGGCGCCGAGGATGGTCGCGGCCGCTTCATCGAAGGAGATCCGCGACTCGATGTCCGGAACAAGCGGCACGTAGGTGTCGTAATGATGAAGCTCTGCCAGGCCAAGGACACGGCGGCGCAGTTCGTAGTAGCGGAAGAGGGGGCCCAGATTATTTCGCACTGCTGAAATGAGGCCGTCGTAAACTTCGGCTGGGACGTCGTCGCGGAACAACGACGCTTCGAGGGCTGACGGATAATTGCGAGCGCGGGCCCGGAAGACATCTGCTTTTACGGAGTAAGCCAGGGCGGACGCGAGCGTAAACTGGTGGTCCTGGAATTCCTCGTAGAACTGGTGGAACGCGCGCTTTCGCAGGGCATGGTCGCGCTTGACCAGAAACGAGCTGAACGAACTTTGGGTAAGCGGTTTTTCTTCGCCGCTCTCATCAATTAGGACGCCGAACTTCATGTCGACGTCGGTCAGCTGGGAGAACATTTCGTCGTAGCCATCGAGCGCAGCGCTGCCGAGCGCGAGCAACCGTTCTTCGCGCTCCGACAAAACGTGCGGCTTCATGCGGCGGATTTTTTTCAACGCGATTTTCCATTCGCTCACCGCCGGATCTTCCAGGAACGCCGCGAACTTTTCGTCCGGGATCGCCTGGATTTCCGGGCGCATAAACGAAGCCGTCTCGCTGACCTTGGTAAGAAGGTTTTGGAGCTGGCCCATCCGCGCGAGGTATTCCGCGTTGGCGCTGTCTTCGGACAACTGGAGCGAAGCGTAATGGAAAAGGCGCTCGATTTTTAGATCGAGGGTTTTCTCGAACTCGAGACACGAGACCAGGGTGGCGGCCGATTCGCCCAGCCTGCCTTTCCACTCCGTGATCCTTGGATACGTGTTCTGGAGCCAGACGAAATCTTCCGTCCATTTATCGGCGTCGGCAAAAAGATGGGTAAGGTCCCATTTGTCGGAATCCGGGAGATCGGCGCGAGTGAGGACTTTGGCGGTCATGCTGAGAAGGTGGCAACCCTCCTCCGCTTCGCTACGGCGGGCAAGCGTCCAGCAAACTCCGCATCGTCGGATGGCGCGCAATTCGGCGCATGGCTTTTTGGAGCAGGCCCAGCCCGGGCGGGATCCGGTGCCACGGGGATGCGCCCGAGGGATGGGGCAATGGAATTAGATCGAAGCGGTGGCGCTTCTCGCCGATCCGGAAGGTTCGTCCGACAACTTCGTCCAGTTTTTCGAACGGCAGAAACTGGGCGATCGCGAGTTTGCCGACCGGAATGACGAGGTCAGGCTGAAGCAAATCGATCTCGTCGTTCATCCAGCTCGAGCAGTTGCGGATTTCATCCGGCGCCGGAACGCGGTCGCCGCCGGCCGCGGTCTTTCCGGGGAAGCAGCGACAGACGGCAGCAAAGTAGATGGACGCGCGGACCTGTTCTTCGCTCATTGCGCAGAATTGCTGGAACCAGCCGAAAAGGGTGCGCCCTGCAGTCCACGCGAACGGTTTTCCAAGAACGGGCTCTTTGACGCCGGGAGCCTGGCCGATCAGCATTACTTTGCTAAGGACGGCACCGCCGGAGACCGGAGGAGGCAGCATTCGCGGGCAACGCCGGCATTGCCGTAACAGAGCCACGTGCTGATCGAGCAGCTGCTGTTGGCGCGGAACGCGAGGCATAAGAGTGAAATTTCTTTCGATGCGGCTGGTTGCGGAGTCGCTCTACCGCGCAGAACTTTGACCGCAAACGATGGCTGTCCAATTCCGAGATTATTACGAGACGCTGGGCGTGTCGAAAACCGCCACCGACGACGAGATCCGCAAGGCGTTCCGGAAGCTCGCGCGCAAATACCATCCCGACGTCAATAAGGACAAGGCGACGGCGGAAGAAAAATTCAAGCAGCTCAACGAGGCCTACGAAGTCCTGGGTGACCCGGAGAAACGCAAGAAGTACGATGAGCTCGGCACGAATTGGAACCAGCCCGGCGGGTTCCAGCCGCCACCGGGATGGGGCGGGCAACAGGGCGGCGGATTCCGCCGCTCCCGCCCGGGCGATGGCGGGGGGATCGATTTTGAATTCGGCGGCACCGGCTTCAGCGATTTCTTCGAGGCGTTTTTCGGCGGTGGCCGGCAGGCGGGGTTCGGGGGCAATCCTTTCGGTCAACGGGAGCGCGGCGCTGAGCGAGGAAGCGACGTTGAAGCGGACATCATGGTCACCCTCGAGGAAGCGTTCCACGGTTCAAAGCGTCCTATCTCCCTGCGACGCGGGAACTCGAACAAGGTCGAAAGTTATCAGGTTAAGATTCCCAAAGGAGTGCACGAAGGGCAACGAATCCGGCTGGCCGGCCAGGGAGAAGCGGGAGCGGGCGGCGGAACAAGCGGCGATCTGTTTCTCCGGGTGCGCCTGGCGCGACATCCGGATTTCACGGTGGTAGCCGGCGATTTGATTCACGAGGTGAAACTGCCCGCGTGGCAAGCTGCGCTCGGTGGCGAGCTCCGCGTGCCGACACTCGAGGGTCATGCCCGCTTGAAAATTCCGGCAGGCACGCAAAGCGGCCAGCGCTTTCGGTTGCGAGGACACGGCCTCCCGACGGCTGGCGGCACTCGCGGCGATTTGTTCGTGGAAATCCAAATCCAGATTCCGAAAAAGTTGAGCGAACGCGAACGCGAAATCTGGAACCAGCTTGCACAGCTCCACGGTGCCGCTTAAACCGCTTTCGCTCGACACAAGCGCGCCCTGGCGATTAGAACGCCGGGATGAAAATCTCGCTCGGCACGGACCACGCTGGTTTCCATTGCAAAGAAAAGGTCAAGGCGCTCCTGGTCGAGCTCGGACACGAGGTGAAGGACTTTGGCACCTTCAGCGAGGAGCCCGTAGATTATCCTGTGTTTATCCGGCCTGCGGCCGAAGCGGTGGTTAAGGGCGAGTGCGATCGCGGAATCGTTTTCGGCGGATCGGGCAACGGCGAGGCGATGGCGGCCAACAAGGTGCGCGGCGTCCGTTGCGCGCTGTGCTGGAACGAAGAAACGGCGCGATTGTCGCGCCAGCATAACGACGCCAATGTGCTTTCGCTGGGAGAGCGGGTGATTCCCGAGGAGATGGCCCTGGCCATCGTGAGGATATGGCTGACGACGGCTTTCGAAGGCGGCCGCCACGCGCAACGGATCGCGCAGCTCGAAACGAATTAGACCCACCGGTCCGCCGCGACCGCGATGACGAAGAGCGCGCTCACAAAGGCGTTGCTCTGGAAAAACGCGCGGTTGATCGCAGGCAGGTCGAGTTTCTGCGCGCTGCGATGTTCGAAAATGAGGGCGCCGGCAATAAATGGCATGGCCGCGTAGTAAATCATTCCCAGGTTCGCCGCCACACCAAACGCGACCAGCGCCAGAAACATCAGGGCATGGAGCCATTGGGCGAGGCGCAGGCTAGCCGTCACTCCGAGCCGCACGACTAATGAGTGCAATCCTTCGCGCCGATCGAAGTCGATATCTTGCGTAGCGTAGATCAAATCGAAACCCGCCACCCAGCAAACGACACCGGCCCCGAGAATGAGCGGCGCCAAATCGAGCCGACCAGTTTGGGCGATCCATGCGCCAGCAGGAGCGACCGCGAGTGCCAGCCCGAGGAAAAAATGGGTCGCACTCGTAAAGCGCTTGGTGAGTGAATAAGAAAAGACGATCAGGAGCGCGACCGGCGCGAGCACTGCGGTCATCCGATTGATCGCGGCGCTGGCAACCACAAACCCGCCTGCCGTCGCCACCAGCGCGATCCAGGCGATCGGTTTGTTCACGAGAAGATGGCGCGCAGCCGTGCGTGGATTTTTTTGATCGATGGACCAATCGACCAGTCGGTTGAACAACATCGCGGCGGTGCGGGCCAGGACCATGCAGGCCGTCACGAGCAAAAGGATCCGCGCGGACGGATGTCCATCGGCCGCTACGAGCAGCGCGCCCAGGGCAAAGGGAAGCGCAAAGATCGTGTGCGAAAAACGGATCAGCCGCAGGAACCGAGCGATTGCATTTTGCGGCAGCGTCTCCATTCGTCGTCAACGTCGGACGAGCAGGTCCTCAAGGCGTTGGCGCGCGCCGGATAAGATCGGGGTGCCATGAGCGAACAGCATCCGCTCGAAGGAGTAATTTAGCAGCGTTGCCAGCGAGCGGCGCAAGGTTTTCACATTTGAGCAATATTTCGACGGAAGAATGGCAAAGCCGTAGGGCTCGACGTTAATCAACGCGTCCCCGACGACCATTGTGCCGCCGTTGGCCTTCGAGTGAACCGCTATCTCGCCAGCCGGCCCCCCGTCGATTGCAATAATCGTTAGTTCGTGATCGAGAACCTCCCGGTCACGAATCGGCTCGGCTCCCGGTAAGGAGGTGGCCCTCGCGAGCGATGAATGAAGATGGATCGGCACCCGAAATTTGTCGGCGAAGCGGGCTGCCGCTCGCTCATGATTTTCGTTCGTGACCATAATTCCGGCGATTGGCCGCCGGTTTTCCAAGTCGGCCATTGCGTCTGGCGCCAGATCGATTGGATCGATCAGGTAAGTCCGGCCGCCGACTTCGAGGCCGGTAGAAAAGAGGTCGGCCTTGACGCTGCGATCGTATGATCGCCAAATCAAGACGCCTGGGGTAACGGGTTCGATTTCGTCTGCGACCGGCATGGCAAAGCGATGATCGGCCGCGAGGAAGGTGCTCTCAAGAGCGCGTTTAGGCGGGGCGGCAAGGAAGCGGTGGCACCGTAGCTGCTATACGGATTATAATTACCATAACATGATCACCTTCTCCTACCAAGCCCGAGATATGTCTGGGAAGATCGTCTCTGGGATCCAGGACGCTCTCAACGAAGATAACGCCGTCACCAGCCTCATGAGTCGGGGTTTGATGGTTCTTTCCCTGCAAGCCAAGTCCGCCGCGACCAAAACGCGCAAGAAAGTTTGGACCGTCAAAGAAACCGACCTGGTCCTCTTTACCCGCCAACTTTCCACCATGGTCGAGGCCGGTATCTCGCTCGTTCAGGCGCTGACCGCCCTCTACGACCAGTGCGATTCGAAAAAGCAGAAAAACCTGCGCAACATTATCAGCGATGTCACCACCCGGGTCCAGGGTGGCGAAACCTTTCACGAATCGATCGCGAAACATCCGCGAGTCTTCGACCGTCTCTTCGTCAGCATGGTGAAAGCGGGCGAGCATGGCGGTTTGCTGGCCGAAATTCTTGATCGTCTCGCCGGCTTCCTGGAAGCGAGCGCCCGCCTGCGCAAGAAAATTAAGTCAGCCATGACCTACCCGGTCATCGTCATTTGCATCGCGATGGCGATCACTACCTTCCTGATCGTTAAGGTCGTTCCGATCTTCGGCGAAATTTTCGCTGACTTCGGTTCGAAATTGCCGGCGCCCACTCAGTTCCTGATCGACGTCAGTGACTTCATGCGCGGCGAGTGGTACTTCCTCCTTGGCGGTGCCGCCGCGATTTTCTTCGGCATCCGGACCTTCCTGCGGTCGACCCGCGGCAAACAGCTCTGGGATCGCTGGAAGCTGAAGCTGCCGGTGTTCGGTCCGCTCATCCACAAAATCTGTATGTCACGGTTCGCGCGCACCTTTGCCCAGCTCATTCGCAGCGGTGTGCCGATCCTGGAAGTTCTTGATATCGTCGGCGGCGCCTCCGGCAATCACGTCGTGGAGACGAGCATCAACGGTGTCAGCTCCGACGTCGAAAAAGGCGATAATCTCTCCGTCGCGCTCTCCAAGAAAACGATTTTCCCGCCGATGATGCTTCGAATGGTCGCGGCCGGTGAAGCTACCGGCAAGATCGACACGATGTTGGAAAAGATGGCGGATTTCTGGGACGAAGAAATCGAAGCGATGCTCGATGCCCTGACCTCGTTGATCGAGCCGATGCTGATCGTTTTCCTCGGTGTCATCGTCGGTGGCATCGTAATCGCGATGTTCCTGCCGATCTTCAAACTGAACGAAGTGGTTTCGCAGGCCAAAAACTAAATTTCGCAGAGCAAAAGCTAAGGAGAAGCCTCGCTCATGTGTGGGAGGAGTGGGATCGCAAGGTCCCACTCCTTTCGCGTTTCTGGGGATTGGGTCGATCTACGACGGCGGAACCGAAGTAACGCTTTCCACTTTGGCGAACATCTCGCGGTAGATCCGCTCGATCGCTGCCGTCGGATCTTCGAGCATCATGTTCTCCTTGATCACGCTGGCGTAAATCGCGAACGAAAACGGCGATACTGCCGGCAGCTCCACGAGCTTCCATCCGTAATCGTGAACTTCGTCCAGGAATTGATACGCGGCCCCGGCATCGAGAAACGTATGCGTGGCTTGCCGGTAGGCCTCAATCAGGAGGGGATGATCTGGCTCGTGGCGTTCCAGGACGCGAAAAAGAACCTCGGCGCTCCAGCTCAATTCCTTCCCCCTTCGTTTCTTCCCGGGTAAATTTCGCGGCACCATGAGGCCGGTCTGCGCTACGCCCCGGAATTGCCATTTCACGAGCTCTGATCCTCGCAACGCGGCCTTGAGATCGGCCTCGGCCTTCGCGGGGGCGAAGCACTTCTGCAGTTCGGACAGGGCGAGTTCCTGAAAACGTTTTAGCGTCAGAAGGAATCCGTAATCGTCGATCGTGACGAGAGCATTCCCGCCGATTCGATCTTTTACGCGAAGGGCGACGATCCGCGATAAAGCATCGTTCGCGCTTCGCCCGATCAATGAGTGGAAAAAATAATGCGAATGGGTGCCGTCGCGATACAGCTCGATCAACATCTTGCGTCCGACCGGGATGTCCGAGACGCGCAGTTGGGTGCGAAACAACTCGACGATCGCCTGGGCATTGGCCGTCGAGATGTGATAATGCTCGACCAGCCAGTCCGTGACGACCGCGTCGTCCTGGTTTCGGCGAACCTGCGCATCGAGTTCGGTGCGCAACTGGCGAACAGCGCGGGCGAGACCGGAAGTAAGCGGCATCTTCGCGGCATTCCACCGCGGCACTGTCGGCAACTGGCCGTCGGCCCGCTCGACGTACGCTTCCTGAACCCCGGTATCGATCAGACGCACGATGCGTCCGCCCAGCACAAACAAATCGCCGATCCGCAATTGCTTGATGAAATTTTCCTCGACCGACCCAAGCCTTCGCCGCCGCAGCAGCACGTCGATAAAACCTTCCGAGTGGATTGTGCCGATGTTCACCAAAAATTCCCGGGCAATCTTCGGCTCCGCCAGGGAGATCAAATTTTTTTCGACACGGATCTTTCCGAAGACGCCCGCGTACTGACGTTGCAAAGCGGCGCCGCCTCCTTCCAGGTATTCGAGAATGCGGTTGAACTCTGAGCGGCTGAGATCGCGGAAAGGGTAGGCCCGGCGAACCAAAGCGTAAGCCGCGCTTACCCTAATCGGAGCTGTCGCCGCCAGACCGACGATGTGTTGAGCGACGACATCGTACGGTTTTTCCTGGATCCGGATCGGATCGAGCGATCGCTCCCGGACAAGCTTCGCCGTTACGATCGCTTCGACGAGGTCGTTGATGTTTGTCGCAACGAGCACGCCGTGGCTGTTCCGATCCAGCGAATGGCCGGAGCGTCCGATCCTCTGGATCGCGCGAGAGACGCCTTTCGGCGTAGCCACCATGACGACAAGATCGACGGCGCCAATATCGATCCCCATTTCGAGGCTGGTTGAGCAAACGACGGCGCGCAGCTCCCCATTTTTTAACCGGTCTTCAACCTCGAGCCGCACGCTCCGATCCAGTGAGGCGTGATGAATCTCGATCTGCGACGCGAGTTCCGGGAGGAGCTCCTTCAATCGCAGGCCGACTTGTTCCGCGGCCGATCGGACATTGGTGAAAACGAGGACCGATTGCCGCGTTCGAATCAGTTCCGCCAGTTCGGCGTAAAGACGAACGCCGGTATAGCCCGCGGGCGGATACGGCTTCCGCCGGATAGGCGAGAAAACTTCGACGAGCGATTCCTTTTCGGTCTTCGCCTCCGCGATGCGGCAGGTGCGGCCTTCGCCCACCAGGAAGCGGGCAAGCAAGTCGAGCGGCGCTGCCGTTGCGGAAAGGCCGATGCGGCACAGCGCGGCCGCTTCCGCATTTTTTTGCAACCGCAAGCGTTCCAGCCGTTCGAGCGAAATCGTCAGGTCCGCGCCGCGTTTGTTTCCGGCAAACGAATGCAGTTCGTCGACGATGACGAACCCGCATTCGCCGAGGTGCGACGCGTAACGTTCCTGCGCCAGCATGACCGCGAGGCTTTCCGGAGTCGTCACGAGAATATGCGCCGCGCGCTCCCGAAACTTTACCCGCTCGCTCGCGGGCGTATCGCCGGTCCGCAGATGAATGCGCAACTGCTTTTCCAGCCCCATCCCCACAATCGGCGCCCGGATATTTTTCCCGATGTCGTAGGCCAGCGCTCGTAACGGCGAGACGTAGATGCATTGCACGCTCGCGCCCAGCTTCCCGGCCTCCAATTTCCTTACGAGCGCATCAAAAATGCCGAGGAACGCCGACAACGTCTTCCCGCTCCCGGTTGGCGACGTGAGCAGGATCGATTCGCGATCCAGCACGGCCGGCACGGCTAGGAGCTGCGCATGCGTAAATCCCGCGTAGGTCCCTTGGAACCATTCGCGTAACCGCGGGTGCAACAGTCCTGCGAGAGACGGAGCTGCAATGGCGCGCTGAGTTCGCATCGTCTCAATCTGCCACGCGCCAAACCGGATTTGTAGGACAACCGCTCCGGTTGCCGCCTATCACATCCGCGAGGCGACGCGCCGCCCCTACGATTTCTCTTCGGGCACGCCGTGCTGTTCTTCGAAGCACGACTCGAAACTTTTCAGGTCCACCGGCTCGCGCGGCTGCGCGCCCTTCGGCGCGGCGCGAAGATACTGGACGGGCCATGCGATCGGCTGATCCAGCTTGCGGGCCGCTCGCAATGGCCAGTACGGATCGCGCAAGAACTCGCGCGCCATGATCACCGCGTCGGCCTGCCCGGTTCGGATGATATGCTCGGCCTGTTCTGGCGACGTGATCATTCCCACGGCACCGGTCATAACGCTCGCCTCGCGCCGGATCCGTTCTGCAAATTGCGTCTGGTAACCCGAGCCAACCGGAATCTTCGCGTGCAGCGCATTCCCGCCGGAAGAACAATCGACGAGGTCCACTCCCATCGCCTTCAATTCAATTGCGAGCCTGATCGACTCTTCGATGTTCCACCCGCCCTCGACCCAATCCGTCGCCGAAATCCGGATGAATAACGGCAGCTCCTTCGGCCACACCGATCGCACGGCCGCGACCACCTCCCGGCAAAACCGGGTCCGATTCTCGAACGACCCGCCGTACTCGTCCTCGCGCTGGTTGCTCAGCGGCGATAGAAATTCGTGAATCAGGTAACCGTGCGCCGCATGAACCTCCGCGACGCGGAACCCCGCCTGACACGCCCGCCGCCCCGCGGCCGCAAAACCGGCGACCACTTCCTGAATGCTATCGCGCGTCAGCGCCTCCGGCATCGGATAAGTCTCCGAGAACGGAATCGCGCTCGGCGCCACCACCTTCTTCCAGCCGCCGTCGCTTTCCGCAACGGCGTCGTGCCCTTCCCATGGCCGGCTCGTGCTCGCCTTTCGTCCCGCATGCGCCAGCTGCATGCCGGCGATACTTCCCTGTTCGTGGATGAACCCGGCGATCTTCCCCAGCATCTCGATGTGCCCGTCCTCCCAAATGCCGAGATCCTGCGGACTGATCCGCCCCTCCGGGAGAACCGCGGTCGCCTCAGTCAGCACCAGTCCTGCGCCACCGACAGCGCGGCTACCGAGATGAACGAAATGCCAGTCGTTCGCGTAGCCGTTCTCGCTCGAGTACTGGCACATCGGCGAGACGAACACCCGGTTGGCGAACGTCAGTTCGCGAATCGTAAGCGGATCGAACAGGCCGGGCATCGTGGAACGAAGTAGAAAGTAGAACGTCCAAATTGGAAAGTAGAATGGAGCCAGCGGAGCGTGCGCGTCTGCCGTCATCTACGGCTCTGGCCGAATGGACGCGGCCGCGCGCCGCGGCTGAAACTGCCACGCGTCATGCGCCTCAGCCGGGATCGGCGCCAAACGCAGGCGGCAATCGACGGCAAATTCAGGGTTCATGAACAACATGTGAATATTACGGGACTGACGGGAGGAGCTCTCCTTACCTATAATAATTTCGGAAGCTCGCGCATCGTCCTTCCGGAACCTGGTTCCAGTACCCTAGAGTAGCGGAATTACGGTCGCGGCCATGACTGATACCTACCTGGAGCCTTTGTAGCCACGATGTTTTACGATGGTTCTGAATGCAATTTTCTCGTAGCCGCTTTTGCCGACGTCGAGCCCCCACTTGACGCAGAAGTGTCCCAGCTCTCCGAAAACGACTATCTGGAGATAGGTCGGGATATCCTGAAATTGAGGGAAGAGGATTTTCATTATTTCCTGCCGAGAATTCTTTGCCTACTCCTTGTTCGAAGTGACCGCCAGATTCTGGAGGACGTATTCCTAGCCCTGGCCGTGCAGGAGTTGAAGGACCCGCACTTTCTGGAAATCATGCGCCAATACCGCAGCGTCGAAGCAGAAAAAAGTATATCGCGCGTTGGAAGAAACTGGAGGATGAAAAGAAACGGCGATTTGCGGGATATGATCTGGCGAAGGCACGCGCGATTGCAGCCTGGATAAGTAAAATCGAGGAACGATCCAAGCCGTTGCGTTCCACGAGCGTTAAAATCGCGCGCGCTTACTGGCAATACCGGATCGAACAATTGGCGAACGGTAACGCCCAGACCAAGCCTTATCCCGGTGAGGGCGAATCCGGACGCTAAAGCTTACTCGGGGTTTACGGGGAAGTATTTGTTTTTCAGGCGTTCGGGAACGCGCGTCGCGGCGCCTAACCCTTCATACGCTTCGCCGCTTTTCTTCGCGGACATGTACGCGGTGGCGAGGGATCACTTGGTCGCGATCCGGTGACTCACCGGTGGGGGATCGGATAAGCTGCGGGACTTCTGTTGCCGTCTTTGTCCATGGCGCGGACTCCGAAGAGGACGTTGTCTTTTGAAACGGGGACCGTGGATCGAGTGACGTTCCCAACTGAAAGCGTGTGTTGCCAAAGGGGCGCGGTGGTGTCGCGCCAGACGATTTCGTAGCCGGCGAGGTCGGGCTCGGGGTTCGGTTTCCATTCCAGAGTCGTGCTGTTGGTAAGTTCCTTGGTTTCGACTTCGACGTTCGCGGGCACTGCCGGTGCGAGGGCGAGGGCGCCGAGCGCGGCGGCGTTAACGCGCGCGACCTGCGCGATGTAATCGAAATCGCAAAACTCCGGCAGATCACCGAACTGGACGCCGTTCTCTTTCCGCAGGTCCTGATGCTGGTGGCGAAAATCTTCGTTCGGCTCGGTCATTCGCACGGCGGGAAAACCGGCGTCGAGGAAGGGGCTGTGATCGCCGCCGCGGAGATAGCGGTCGCGCCGGTAGATGATGTCGACGGTCATCCCGCGAACGTGCTTTTCGGCCACGGGTTTTATGAACCGCGCCAGTTCCCGCGCGGTGCTGTCGTTCTCGCCGCCGGTCCGGACGAGCGTTCGCAACGGATCGGGCATTTCCTTTAGCGGCGGGACACCCTCCGCAAAAAGCCGGACGTGATCTTTCACGACGCGGCCGTCGTCGGCGTGCGAACTGCCGATGATGTCATTCGTAATCATGCCGGCGATGTTCCAGTTTTTTTCTTTCGCCATTTTGGCCCAGTGGGTGGAACCGAAGAGGCCTTGTTCCTCGCCGGCGACTGCGATGAATACGAGAGTCGCGTCCCAGTTCTTTTTCGACATGACGCGCGCCATTTCCATGACCGCGGCCACGCCGGACGCGTCGTCATCCGCGCCGGGCGCATCGGCGGTGGTGTTCATCACGTCGGTGACGCGCGAGTCGTAATGACCGGTCACGACATAAATCCGATCGCGCGATTCCGGCTGCGTTCCGGGCAAGGTCGCCACGACATTGACGACCTGGACCGGCTGCGGATTACGTTCGCCGGGCGGCTGGGTAAAGTCGTCCATGGTCACCTCGAGCCGGCCGCCGTTCTCCTTGCTGTAACGCTCGAACTCCGACTGAATCCAGCGTCGCGCCGCGCCGATGCCCCGCGTATCGCTCTGCGTGTCGGAAAGCGTGTGTCGTGTCCCGAAGCTGACGAGCTTCCGGATCGTCGCCTCGATATTCTTCGCGGAAATTTCGGAGAGAACGCCGGCGATCTGCTTGTTCTCTTTTACGCTCGGCTCCGTTTCCGGCGCTACCGCAGGGAAGGCCAATGCCCACGGCCCGAAAACGACAACGACGATTAGTTTTTTAAACATAAGACTTACCGCTCCGGATTCACCGGAAAGTGTTTGTTCTTCAGATTTTCCGGTACGCGCTCCGTTTGCTCCGATTCAATTTCTTCGGTCGCAGCGCCCAGAGCTTCGTACGCTTCGCGGCTTTTTTTGGCGCGGCACATGTAGGCGGTGGCGTGGGCGAGGGGGATGCGGGCTTCGGGGAGGCCGACGAATTCGACGGCTTGCTGGGTGGCGATGGCGAGCGGGAGGGCTTCGGGGTCGGCCAGGCCAACGTCTTCGCTGGCGAAGATGACGATGCGGCGGGCGATGAAACGGAAGTCTTCGCCGGCGTGGAGCATTTTCGCGAGCCAATAGATGGCGCCGTTCTCGTCGGAGGCGCGCATGCTTTTGATGAAGGCGCTGATGGTGTCGTAGTGGGCGTCGCCTTTTTTGTCGTAGACGATGGCTTTTTGCTGAATCGAGTCTTCGGCGACGGCGAGGGTGAAGTGGATGACCTGTTTTTTATCGGGCGGCGTCGTGAGGACGCCGACTTCGAGGGCGTTCAGGCATTTGCGGGCGTCGCCGTCGGCGAGTTTGGCGAGGTGGGTGCGGGCTTCGGGATCGATCTGCACTTTGTGATTGCCGAGGCCGCGCTCTTTGTCGGCAAGGGCGCGATCGATGAGCTGTTCGAGTTGCTCGACCTTGAGCGGCTCGAGCTGGAAAACCTGGGAGCGAGAGACGAGGGCGCTATTGACGTAAAAGAACGGGTTGTAGGTCGTGGCGCCGATGAGGCGGAGATTTCCGCTCTCGACGTCGGGGAGAAGGATGTCCTGCTGCGCTTTGTTGAAGTGATGGATCTCGTCGACGAACAGGATCGTTTTTCGGCCGGCGGATCGGAGACGGTTCTGGGCGGAGGCGACGACTTTGCGCATCTCGGCGACGTTGCTCTCGACACCGCTGAGGCGCTCGAATTTCGCGTGGGTCATGTCGGCGATGACATGAGCGAGCGTGGTTTTGCCGGTGCCGGGCGGGCCGGAGAGAATCACGGACGGGAGACGGTCGGCCTCGATGGCGCGTCGCAGAAGTTTTCCGGGCGCGAGGATGTGTTCCTGGCCGACGAACTCGTCGAGGGTGCGCGGCCGCATCCGGGCGGCGAGGGGAGCGGAAGCGCTGACGGGTTCTTCCGTTTTGTCTTCGGTTTGCTGAAACAAATCCTGCACGAACCAAAAATACGAAGCGCGAACGGCCGCGCACACTATATTCGCGCGCATGCGAAAGACGTTTGTGATCTTGTTACTGACGGCCCTCGCGCTCGGCGAGGTGAGCGCGGCGTCCGATCTGCCTTTCAGCACGGTTTTCAAAGGGCGAGACCGCTTCGACAACCTGGTGGCGAAGGCGAAACAGGAGAACTGGAGAGGGCTGCCGATCGGCGAACGCACGGCGGCGGTCGGACGCGCGCTGGTGGGGACGCGCTACAAATCGTTTACGCTCGAGATCGATAACCGGATCGAAGCGCCCTCAGTAAATTTCCAGGGAATGGATTGCTGGACGTTCTACGAGAACGCGCTCGCCTTTGCGCGAATGCTGAATGATCCGGAGGAGAATTGGACGCCGGAACAGATGCTGCATTACATCGAGGTCGATCGTTATCGCGGCGGGCAATGCACGGGCGAATATCTTTCCCGGCTGCATTACCTCGAAGATTGGCTGGCCGACAACGAGCGACGCGGGCTGGTCGACGACCTGACGCGGAGTCTCGGCGGCAACAGCGTTCCGCATGCGGCGCGGGAGATGACGGTGGGCTGGAGGCATTACCGTTACCTTGCCCACAACCGCGCGCTGCTCGGGCCGCTGGCGCAAATGGAGGCGCGCGTCTCGAGCCGGGCGCTGTATCAGATTCCGAAGAGCCGCGTGGCGGCGATCGAACCGAAGCTGCGGAGTGGTGACATTATTGGAATCATTTCGCGAGACGGCCCGGGCCGGTATTCGACGTCCCACGTTGGGTTGGCCGTGCGGCAACCGGATGGATCGTTGCATTTCATGCACGCCTCGTCGCCGCGGAATTACGGGAAGGTCGTGATCGATTCGACGCTCTCGAGTTATCTCGCCCGTTACCGAACCGATTCGGGCATTCTCGTTGCCCGGCCGTTGAAATAATCCCAGCCTGCGGCGACGCGCCCATCTAACCCGCGACGTTCAGGTAATCCTTCGCAAGATTACGGACAGGCGCTGATCGTGAAATTCAGGTCTGCACAATCATCCAGCGGAGATGTCGTGCCGCCTTGCGTGTCTGAGACGCAAAGACGGATGGTATAGGTCCCTGGCGCCGATGGAATAAAAGTGGTGTTCCAGGGATTCGGGGTTCCTTGGCCGATGAAGCTACCTCCTGGTCCACTGACAAGCGACCAGGCATAGGTAAGCGAAGTTGACGAGTTGGCGTTGCTAAGATCGCGGCTTCCGGATGCGTCGAGCGCAACCATAAAGCCCGAACAAAGGCAGGAAGTCGCGGCGAAGTAGGCCGCGGGTGTGCACGCGCTTTGCGGGCCGGTGTAGTCCGGCGCGCGTCCGGTGCCAGTTCCGTTGTTATTTCCAAGAGCATAGGAGCCGACCGATCCGCCGGTATTTACGTTTACCGGAGCGTTTGCCCGCTTCGTAATGATCAGCGTATCGATCTTGCCATTGTTTATGACATCAATCGGTCCGTGGATCTTACTAAGTATGGCTTCGTGAATCTTGGAATTATTGACGGTAAAGCCTTGCTGACAGTTGTTGCCAACGATGAGGCAGCGCACGGTGGCCCCGACGAAGGTTAACGGCTTTTGGACATCATCACCCACGTATAACATGTCGAAAATACCGGAAACAGTGGAGGCCTTCGCCACGATGTCATGGGTGATGCTGACTTGTAAGCCCGGCGCGTTGACATTCGAGATGGTGAGCGCGCCCTGGCCATTTCCAACGTCCGTCGCGCGAACGATACGCGATTTCGCCGTAGTCGTTCCCTTGATCGTCAACGGTCGTCCTCCTTGGTTTGCCATCCAGTAATCGCTGTCGGAGCAAAAGTAGGTCGACGAATTGCACGAGGCGCTGCCATTGAAGTCGATGGTAGTCGATGATGTATAGGGTGGTTTGATCGGATTATTTCCTGGAGGCGGGACGGGCGGGCACAGCGCATTAGCCGGCGGACTCGCGGATGACGTAAGGGTGGTCTGCGTCTTCGGGGTATTCATGACGGGATCGGTACCGCTCGCGAGATCTGTCGTTACAACAAACGTCCGGGTTTGCTGCCCCGTATCAAAATGCAGAGTCCACTGCGTTGAGCCGCAGGTCGGATCTTCCTCATCGGTAAGTCCATCGCAGTTTGCATCGCCTGAAGTTTCGCGGGCCAGGTCAGGTGCGGAATTGGGCGAATGGAAAATCCCGTTGAGATGCGCCGGTGGAAATCCGGTGGTGCCGGCGGATTCGTAGTCCCGGGTCTCGTTGTCGTTATGGAACTGTGCAATCCTCCAGCCATTAAATGTATCGCCGGGGAGTTGCGGTGATGGTCCGGAGGTGAGCGTCACGCGCACCTGATGCCCGCTCTCGAGAATCGTAATCGAGCTCGGGACGGGACCCTGGCGCCCGCGGTTGTAGCTCCAGCCGTTTGAATCGTCACCGCCATTGCGATAGTACAAGTCGGAATCGGAAAAGAACAGTAAGACGAGGTCTCTTGTTCCGCCTGCTGTGTTGGTCAGCGTATAGGTCTGTTTCAGTTGCGTTGCTGATGTGACTTGTTGGTCAAGAGCTACAGCGACCGAGTTATTCAGGACGGAAAATGTCGTCTGGCGGTCGGACGAAGTATGAGTGTCGGTGTTCAGGGTCGGCCTGGATCCGATCGGACAATTCGTAGCAATGTCCCGGACTCCCGCCGCGGGATCGATAAATACGAGGAACTGGTTGCAGTTCACGTCGTGAGGCGAAAGACCGTTCCCTGGAGTAAACTCTATTTTGTCGTTCACCCCGCAACAGCTATCGATCGAGCCGTAAGGATCAGTCGTGAAGACAGCCGACGGCGGTCCGCCGCTGATACTTAGTGGCTGTTCGTTTTGGGATAATGCGTTTTTGGACGAAAGAACAATCGCGAACCCGACGAAGATGGAGGGCAACAATTTCATGGTGGAGGTAGGAGGAGTAGTGATTCCCAGCACTGCGGCCGGTTCCGCGCCCGTGTTGGAGGGATGCGACGCTGACAACAACAGCTTTGGCTAGTTCAAGCAAGAACAAATGCCGTGATGTCGGCCAACATCCTCAACGTGACTAACAGCCGTTGAAATAGCGCCCCTAATTATCGAGCCGGTAGATTTCGTTAGCGCGATACCGGTCGTGCCGGCTGAGCCGCGGACGATGCGGTAGTCAGTCCCTGGCAAGCGGGCGCGCTTGCCCTACAATCGTTGCTTTGGAGCCGGGCCCTGTCTTCAGGCCGGTGAGCATTAGCGCCATTCCGCCAGCGACGGCAGGGGGCGTGAAGTCTCCAATGAATGCCGTTGCTGCGATCTAGGCCGCGGTCTGGAGGTCGATCACGAATTTCGCGCCTTTCCCGGGGCCTTCGCTGAAGGCGCGGATGGAACCGCGATGCATCTCGACGATCGCTTTGCTGATGGCCAGGCCGAGACCGAGACCTTCACGACGAGTGCCGCCCTGCTCAAACGCTTCGAAAATCTTCTCCAGATTTGCCGGTTCAATGCCGATTCCAGTATCGCTGACCTCGATCTGAAGCGCCTGCGGCTGCGGGTTGGCGGTCCGGATCGTGACCGCGCCTTGACCCGGTGTGAACCTGGAGGCGTTCTTGAGCAGGTTCCAAAAGACCTGCTGCAAGCGGGATTCGTCCGCCAGCACCATGTGATCCGCCGCGTCGAGCTCGACAGAGAGTTTCAATTTCCGGGATGAAATTTCATCGCGAACGATCTCCATGGCGTGGCCTAACAATTGGTGGGCATCCGATCTGCGGAGGTGCAGTCTCAATTTGCCGCGGGCGATCCGGGTCAGATCGAGAAGATCATCGATGAGGCGGGCCTCGAGCTCGACGTTCCGGCAAACCATCTGCAGTCCTTCATCGATCTCGGGCGGCAGCGACGGATCGTTGATCATGCCGCCGGCCCAGATCAGGATTGGGGTAAGTGGCGTGCGCAGTTCGTGGCTGAGGGTGGCGAGGAAGCGATCTTTGGCGGCGTTCGCGGATTCGGCGGCCTCTTTTTGGCGTTTCAATTCCGCGTCCGTTTGGCGCCGATGAATGTAGAGGCCGATCTGGCTGCCGAGCGCTTCCATGAGCGAGAGCAAGTCATCGTCGGGCTGAACCGTTTCCGGACTGAACAACTCGAGGACGCCATTCACCCGGCCTTCGATGCCGAGAGGAAACGCGAACGCGCCTTTCAGCTTTGCGGCGGCCGCGGCGGCGGCGCGCGGAAAGCTTGGGTCCTTGGCAAGGTCCTCGACCCAGACCGCTTTGCGAGACGTTAAGACGCGGCCGGGTAAACCGTGGCTGCCGCTGACAGGCGTATTTTGGGTCGCATCGGCAAAAGCTTCCAGCTCCGGTAACGCGGTGTGCCAGGTGATGGAACATTCAAGAGGCTGATCGTTCGTCTCGCGCAGCCAGATGGAACCGGCGACCCAGTTGCCGACTGCGGCCACAGTTTCAATGATCCGCGGTCCAACTTCGGCGATTGTCCCCGAGCCGGCCAGCAGACTGGCGACTGTGTATTGGGCAGTGCGGCGACGTTCGTTTTGAATGCGGTCCGTAATGTCGCGCGCGATTTTTGAAGCGCCGATGATTACCCCGTTCTTGTCTTTGAGCGGGGAAACGGTGACGGAAATATTGAACAAGCTGCCATCTTTCCGGCGGCGAACGGTCTCGTAATGATCGATCCGTTGTCCGCGCCGGATCCGTTCGAGGATTCCCGGCTCCTCGTGCTGCCGGTCGGGCGGGATGAGGGTCAGGATCGATTTGCCGACAATCTCTTCGGGCCTGTAACCGAAAAGCCGCTCAGCGGCGGCGTTCCAGCTCGTGATTATGCCGTTCAAGTCTTTGCTGACAATGGCGTCATCAGAAGATTCGATGATCGCGGCCAGGCGCCGGCTGGCTTCCTCGCCCCGGCTCCGGTCGGTGATGTCGCGCAGGTAGGCGGTGAAGATCGGCTCATCTCCCATCCGCAAGGCGGTGATCGCCAGCTCAACCAGAATCTCCGATCCGTCTGCCCGGAGTGCCGTAACTTCCAGCCGATGCCCAAGCACGGGACCCTCGCCCGTCTCCAGATAATGTCGCAACCCTTCGCGATGACGTTCCCGAAGGCCGGGCGGGATGATCAGGCTGGCTAGTTCCTGTCCGACGGCCTGATCGCGTCTGTACCCGAAAGTGCGCTCTGCAGCGGGGTTGAACTCCAAAATGCGCCCGCCCGCATCCATGGAGATGACGCAATCCAGGGCGGAGTTCAGCAGCGCCTGGTTGAGACCGCCGTGCCCGGTGGAGCAAAGATTCGGTGAAGCGGTTTCGTCTTTGGGTTCCATCAAGTCGCGGGCCTTAGATTAACTTCGCAGCGGGACTGAGTTTCGACCGCCTCAGCCGAGGGGGCGTGTTCCATCGGAGCCGGAGTCGAGATCGATCGCGTGCCGGCGCTGTTTCGCAAGGGCTGCCCGCAGACGGACCCGGTCTATAGCGCGCCGGAATCGCCTCCGCCACGGCACGTCGCTGTGTTCGGAACGGAAACGAGGACAAATGTCCAAACCGGATTCGTGGCAAAGCGCCAGCGCTTGCGGGGTCCAGAGACCGCGGACAATGGCCGACATCAAATAGGGAACCGGGGCATCGCGCCGTTGCAGGTAGGAAAGGCACAGCAGCTCGCGCGTCCGTTCGCTGGCCCGCGCTTCCATGTCCCAGGCTGATTCGCGGGGACGAAGAATCGCCTGGAGAACTTCTTTTTTCCAAAGCGTGACCTGAAGGCGCGTGCGTCCGTCGGAGTTGCTGGGGACTACGCCGAACCGCTCGTTCAACGGCTGAAAACCAGGCTCGGTCTGCGATCGGGCGTAGAAACAAAAGGAGGCGGCGTTCTGCTCGAACGCGTAGGCGAAGTCGCCGGCGAGCTGTTCGTCCCGAATCGGACCGGTGAGGAAATAATCGTCCTGAAAATAAAGGATGTACGGCTGGGCGATCGATTTCAGCGCGGCGTCCATGTTTGTGGCCCAGCCGCGATCGCGACCGACCGCGATCGGTCGGACGAACTGGGAACGGACAGTCAGTTCGTTTACGATCAGGAAAATTGGGAAAGGGCAGTCGGCCCAGTGTTTTCGGAAGAAAAAGACGAACGGTCGCCAGGTGTCGAAAAACGCGTCGCAGCTCGAGACGACGATGGCAACCGAGCTGGCGAACGCTTTCAGCTCCGGCATCCGCAACCGGTGCGGCAGCCGTATTGACCACGCAAGAGATTTCTTTCGACGGAGCGCCGTTCCCTTGCGATTTTGCCGCGTTTCGGGTATTCTATGCTTCCCAAAAATAAGGGGGCGCACTGGCTTCGACTCGTAGTTTGAGGCGCAGGCGGCATGTCGAGGATGGTTCGTTGGCCTCGTTAAAATCCGGACCAAAACAAATAAACGCAGATTACCAAGATCTCGCTCTCGCGGCTTAATTGACCGCGATGTTTCCGGTCAGACGCCTGCTAAGGCCGGAAACATGGACAGCAGGCTAGTCGTCCGGTGGAGCGACCGCGCCGGGCGGTGAAGGATTTCGTGGATGCTCGAGGGCCGGCAGTGTGCCGATGCAAAGTCGGCCCTCTAAATATTTCACCGGCTACACATGTAGAAGCTTGCGTTGATAGCTTCGAGGACAGGGGTTCAACTCCCCTCGCCTCCAGACTCTGGTCCCCCGACAG
>JBEEHG010000035.1:0-17540 GCA_041167265.1 Verrucomicrobiota bacterium
CCCGCAGCCGCGCGCCCGCGTTCACGATCGGCGCCGTGATTTTCGTCTGGCTGCGAACGACGATGCCGGCGAATTCCGGGATCATTTCCACAAGAACCGATTCGCTCATTCCGGTCCGGACCGAAACGTCGAGCGCGCCGTCGCGCGTCATCTCGTCGATGCCGCGTTGGGAAATGGAATCCGCGACGAGGATTTTCGGAGCCGTCATTCTGGCAGAATGCTAGAGAGCGAGCGGTCAGAGTCGATAGCGAATCATGTGCGACAGAACTCTGCGGCGAGGCCGCTTTTGGAGCGCCACGCGAGGATTCCAGCGCGAACAGCGCGACATGATAATAGCCTGTTTCACGTCCCAGGATCCGAATCGGCGCTCCTCGAACAAGTGTCATCCTGAGCGCAGCGAAGGATCTCTGACTATTTCCGTGTTGGCACATCGCACGACCGGAAATGATCAGAGATGTTTCGCTGCGCTCAACATGACAAGGTCGGGCCAGGAGATTAGGACGCGTCTTCGGCGCTGCCCAGACGCGCTCGGCGAGTCACGAACACGGCCTGGTAAATCAGGAGGACGAGGAAACAGGAATAGGGAGGCATCACCGGAAACAGGTAGCGTTCATAGCCGCCTATCCACCACGTCGCGTCGAGGTACGAGAAGAGAGTGACCCGCAGAAGGACCGAAGCCGCCACGAGAACGAGCGCGGCGTTGAGGGCGCGGCTGAACCGGAGCCTGCGCCAATTCCAAATAATGATCAGCAGCGCGGCACACCCCGCGATCGACATGCCGATGACAAAACTTCGGTGGTAGCGGCCGATGAAGTTCTCCAGCGCTTCGGACTTTCGTTTCCCGCGGGTCGGGTGGGCGCGACGGCCAGTCATCTCATCGTAGAGCGACCGCTGTGATGGAGTGAGAATCGCGTCGTCGCGGTCGGCGACCGTTTCGTATTGCTGGAGAAACAAACCGGCAATCCGGCGGAATGATTCGGGCAGGTAACGAATGCTCGCGAGCGCTCCCGGATCCAGAAAAGTGGAGAGGACAAATCGAGTCGGCACCCGGCCCTCGTCGCAGGCGCGATTGATTTCCCTGGCCGCATCGCGGTAGAAGCGGTCTGCGTTTTCCGCGCTGGCGTGAATGTCTCCGCTGTTTGCGGCGACGCTGCGCAAAGCCCAAAAGAACCAGGGCGCGCCGATTTCGTGAATACCCAGGGAAGTGAAAGCAGGGACCTGCCACGCCCGGCCCAGGTCGCCTTCGAATTGCGGCTTCAGCCGGGCAAAAGCAGGACTGACCTGGTAGGCCATCTCGAGTGCTTCGGTAGAGACGGAGACGAAACGCTCTGGCCGGCTGGGCCTGATTCGGAGAAGCGCTTTGTAAGCCGCTTGGAAGCTCGGCGAGGTCAGGTCCGATTTGGAAAAGCTGTGAAAGACCCGGTAGTTGGCGACGTCGACTGCGAGGACCAGCAACGCCAGAGGCGCAAGCATCGAAGCGGCAGGCTTTATCCAAAATCGCGCCGCCGCTTTCCATGAACCAATCTGGGAACGTTGACGAAACACGGCGACCGCGAAGAAGACGCCAAGCATGGCCGGAATCAGAATGCTTTCTTCCCTCGTATTCCAGAGGACGCCCAGGGTCACACCTGTCCAGATGGCGTGGCCAGACTTTCCAGTGAACAGAGTCAGGAGGAGCCCGCCTAGCGCCAGGGGAAGAACTCCGGCGTAAAAGGAGTCGCTCATGGTGTGGTTGTTGAACAGGAAGCTGGCCGGGTGCAGGAGCATGACTGCAAAGGCCAGCAGGCAAACCAATCGGGGAACGCCGGCTTTGCGAAACGCGGATACCAACACGAGGTACGCTCCGATCTGGAACAGCTCGATCGCGATCCGGAGCGGGATCGCGCAGAGATGCGCCAGAGCGATGAACAACGGATAAGCCGGCGGCCTGGCAAACGCGGTCCAACTGTAAGGCGATCCCCAATACCAATGCCGTGCCGCGTTCACGTACCAGAGCGCATCGTATTCAGTCGCGCTTCCGTAGATGTCCTCGGTGTGGACCAGCCAGAATTTGAAAACGATGAGGATCAGCAGGCCTGTCGCCAGCTCATAACGTCGCCAGAGGGAATTCAGCATCGCGGGACGGATGAAGAGAAGCGTTCGCGGTTCCGCCACACCGCGATCGCCTCGTAGATGAGGAGAACCAGGAAGCCGGCGGAGAGCGTCATAACCGGAAAGAGATAACGCTCGTAGCCCCACATCCACCAGGTTGCATCGAGAAACGAAAAAAAGAGCATCCGAGTCGCGATCGTTCCACCCAGAAGAACAAGGACCGCGATCACCGGATCGGCCAGCCGCCATCGCCGGAAGAAAAAAAGCAGTAGAAGAAACGCGGCCAGTCCCGCCCAGGCCAGCGCCATAAAGAGATAGACATAGCTCCCGCCGATAAAATTCTGAACCGTCACGGCGAGGCGCGCCGAAATCGTGTTCGGAATCACGATGGCATTCGACTCATCGATCCGCGGCTGCGCCGGACGAAAAGTCATTTCCTGGTAAAGCTCGTCCATCCACGGGACGAGATTGGTGTCGGCCCGGACCATGACTTTCTGGTGGCGAAAGAGGAATAGTTTCGCGATCCGGGGAATCGAGCGCGGCAGATAATGAATGCGCGAGACAGCTCCCGGATCGAGGAAACCCGAGATCACGCGCCGGCACGGGATTCGGCCTTCATCGCAAGCCTGGTTAATCTCGCGCGCGAATCTTCGATAGAACGAATTCGTCGAGATCGGCTCTTTGTAATAGTCCGCCTTCGCGGTCATGCTTCGCAAGGCCCACATAAACCACGGGCCGTATTCGCGAATGCCGAGCGTATCGAACACGGGATTCGTCCACATCCTGCCGGTAGGCGCTTCGAAATGCGGCTTGAGGAGCGCGAAGGTGGGGCTGACCTCGAACGCCCGCTGCACCGATTCCGCGCTCACCGCGATGTAGCGCCGCGAATGGCTCGGCTTGATCCGGAGCAACGCTTTGAACGCTTTTCCAAAAGAGGGCGAGCTGAGGTCCGATTTGGCGAAGCTGTGGAAGGTCGCGTAGTTCGCCCAGTAAACCGCGGCGATCAGGACGATCATGGTTCCACCCAGAGCGGCGGCACGTTTTAGCCAAAAAACAAAATGCGCTTTGCGCGTGCGCGCGTCGCGCGGTTGCGCCAGAGCCAGCGCAAACACAATCGCGAGGATCAGCGGGATGAGGAAACTTTCTTCGCGCGTGTTCCAGAGAACGGCGTAACCGGCGCCAGTCCAGGCCGCGTGAACGAGTTTTTTCGTGAACAGGGTTAGCAACGATCCTCCGAGGGCGAGGGGCAGCACGGCGGTGTAAAAGCTGTCGCTCATGCTGTGGTTGTTGAAGGTCAACGACGCCGGATGGAAGGCCATCAGGGCGAAGAGCAGCAGGCAAAGCGCGCGGGGCACGGCGGCCTTGCGTAACGCGGCGACGAGGACCGCATACCCCGCCATTTGCGCGAGCTCGATCGCGATCCGCAACGGGATCCCCAAAAAATGGACGACCGCGATGAACAGCGGATAAGCGCACGGCCTGACGAACGCCGTCCAGCTGTAGGTCGCGCCCCAGTACCAATGTTTGGCCGAGCCGACATACCAAAGCGCATCGTACTCCGTCGAACTCCCGTAAATCTCCTCGGTATGAACGACCCAGAGTTTGGCAACGACGACGAGGACAAGGCCGATCGACAGCCAGTAGCTGCGGAGAACGCCGACAGGCGAGACTGAGAGGAAAGCGGGTGAAGGGAATCGAACCCTCGTGTCCAGCTTGGGAAGCTGGCGTTCTACCATTGAACTACACCCGCGGAAGAATTTTCGATTGTCGATTTTCGATCGCCGATTTGCAAGCGGCAACTCATTGCCACGAAATCACATCGTCGTTTGAATCCGTCGAAGTCTTGTCGCCAGTCCCACCCAATTGGTTCTTCCCGAGTGACCACACGATGGCGCCCGCCTGGACAGCGAGAGTTCCCGACTGATTTTTCGAGGCGCCGGCGTTAGCCGAGTAAGGATTGTCGACGAAGTTATCGTAGTTCGTGTCCACGCGAACTAAGTACGGCTTTCCCCACGGGTCGTAGAATTGGCCGTCACTAGTTTTGATCCCACCGCGCGGATTGGTCTGATCCTTTGCATCGGGAAGGCTTAGGAAGACGATTCCTCGCGGGTTTTCCGCGGCCGATACATTCCGAAGTTCGTTGAACAGTTTATCGGTCGTTACACCGCTTCCGTACGTTGTGTCGGCCGGTGTCGACGGGGTGAGCGGGTACTTCCCGTACTCGGTGTAGAACGCGTTCACGGCCGTAACGATCTGGGTCACGTCGTTCTTCGCCTGGGTTTTCTTGGCCTGATTCTGGATGCTCGAAAAGACGGGGAAGGCGACGCCCATCAGCACCGCGATGATCACGATCACGACGAGAAGCTCGATCAGCGTGAAAGCGGATTGCCTCAGCCGAATCATCATTTCCATTTCAACATTTGCTCGGGAAAAGGGCATTGGGCGCAATCGGAATTGTCCTGCAAACAAAAATCTTCGTAAATCTGAAGCAAACCCTGCTGCTGCGCGATGGTTTTCATGAACTCCACCCGGCGCGGGTCGCCGCCAAACAGCCTCGTCGCGCCGGTCTCGAGCCGCCGGTTCGTCAGGCGGGCCGGCAGTTTTTCGTAGGCGGGCCAGACCTCGGCGCCTTCCGCGAGAAAATAGGGGAGAACAACGTTCGCGAGAATATCGGCGACGCGCGAATCGCCGATGATCGCCATTTCGTGGGCGGCCCCCTCCGAGCCGAGAGTGTAATGCACGCTCCAGAACGGATGGCGCAGCTCGACCAGGAAATCGCGGGTTGCCTTGGCATTTGTTCGGCCAATCGCCTTGAGGAATGCCGGCCATTGTTTCACGAGAATGGCGAGCGCGCCCAGGCGGCGTTGCGGATGATTCAACGGCCGGGCGCCGCCGAGCCGCCAAAGTTTTGCCGGCAAAATGAGCCGTTGCATGGAATCACGGTGCGGCCACCAGCGGTCCCACAAGTCGCGAACATAGCCGCGGGTTTCGTCGCGATAACTCGCCAGATCGGGCGCGGCCAGAAATCCGGCGACCCCGAACAGGATCGCTTCGAGGTCGTCCAGCTGTTTGCGAAGCGACGCCAGCGGCAAACGCTGGGCAAGAAGCGTGAAGGCGAGCTTGTTTTGTTTGTAGCCGAGGGCCGCCGCGATTTCCTGGAACAGGGCGGCGTCGCGTCCGTGGTTTCCGATGATGCTTCGGATGCGCGCTGCTTTGCGCTGGAAACGAAACTGGGATGCAGCGGCGAGAATGCTCTCGAGCCGATCCTGCGGCAGATCTTTCAGGGGCGCCTGACAACGGCCAGGCCGGGCCAGGGGCACGACGGCGGAAAACTTGTCGGGTAACGCCGCGGGATCGACGCGAATCTGCGGGACGTTCCGGTTCGAGTTGGTGCGGGTGAAAAACGCGCGATCGCTTTGTTCGACGAAGACGTGAAGGATCGCGTCATCGAACGCCGGGTTCGTCGAATGACCATGCGATTCCCAGCTGCGATCGGCCAGGTCGAATTCGATGGTGCCGCCAATCGCTTCGCTGCCGTTGACGCGAATGGCGGCATCGGAAAAGTCGGGACCAGCTTCGCGGTTCCAGGTGCCGAACTGGACGATTTCGATTTCATCGCCGGTGACGGAAGTAAAGCGCCGGCCGAAATCGCCGGCGAACCAGCGCGCTTGCAATTCCAGTTCGCTCGGCGTGCGCAGGATCGGAAAGAGCGCGCGTTCCTGAACACGCGCCGAATCGCGAAGCTGGGCGTATCGCGTGGCGAGCTGCATCGGGGGGTGGAGGGAAATTGTGATGGAACCGAGGGCATTTGACGATAGAAAACGCGCGTCATCCCGAGCCGCGCAGACGGCGAGGGACCCCGCAAGTGCTCAACCGCTATCGCGTGACCTTGCGCGTCCACCGTCACGGCGCGCGTGGCCTTTAGCGGTAGCCGAAATTGCAACTGTGAGGTCCCTCGGCGCGCTGCGCCAGCCTCGGGATGACCACGCTTATCCTGTAGTCGCTGCCTAAACGTGGCCAACGGGTTCCGGTGCGAAGGAATGCGCTACGGTCGCGGGTCGGTTTAGCTTTTCGCGCAAATCTTCGGCGATCAGTTCGACGAGCGGGCCACGGGAGCGGGTGAACAGGAAGCAATACTTTGGGCCCCGGCCTTCCTTCGGAACGATCACCAGGTTCTCGGAGAGAAACTGCGGTTCGCGGGCAACGCTGGAAGTTTCCAGGTCGATCGTCTGGCAAAACGGCTTCCAGTTTCGCCGGCCGACGAAAACGATCTTGTGCGGCTCTTCGTTCGTGGCAACCAGGACGCCGAAAAGGTTCGCCGGAATCCGCCGGCCCCGGCCGCTGATGCACGGCACGGCCCAGGCAATCGTTTCGCCGAGAAGATTCTGTTTGGTGAAGACCGGGGCGAGACGCGAGGGCAGCGCGATCGGCAGGGTCGCGGCGCGATGGACCTCCGGGGCGGCGTTCAGTTTATTCAACGCCAGCCAGATTTTCGCTTTCATCGAGCGGAAAACTTTCGGCGCGAAATAAAGGAAGGCGGCGATGGCGAGCGCGAAGATCGAAAGCGCGAGGACCGGATTGTAGTGGATCAGCGCCAGTCCGCCGAACACAGCCAGATCCTCCGCTACGCTCAAGCCGATGTTCGAGGCGGGCTCGGGCGAACTGTTGGCGACGAGGCGGGTCGAAGCTTTCGCGGTGTGGGTAACCAGACTCGTCGTCCCCGCGAGCAACACGATCAGGACATCCATGGCGGGCGAGTGGTGGCCGAGCACCTGAATGGCGAGGAGCGCGCCGCCGATTGGACGGATGATGGTGTGGACCGTGTCCCAGGCGGAATCGAGCCATGGGACTTTGTCGGCAAAAAATTCGAGGACGTAGAGGATGCCGGCGATCGTAATGATCCAGGGCTGGCCGAGAACTTCGAGCGACTGGTAGCTGGGCGAGAGCGCGATCCAGTGAAAATGAATGGCCAGGCCGGTGGCGAAGACGGTGAGATAGAGATTGATGCCGGCGAGGCAGGCGAGCCCGAGAGCGACGCTCAGGAGATTGAATCGGTCCACGGCGCAATATCAGACCCGGCTCAGGCTTGTCATGTTCAAAGCGCGTTCCGCGTAATCGTAATCGCAATCGTGCTCGTGCTCATGCTCGTGCTTGACGGAAAGGGAGGTCGATTACGATTACGAGCACGAGCACGAGCACGAGCGGGAGGGTTTGCGTGTTAGCTATCGCGCTGATATTTCAAGTCATGCTCGATATCCGCCTTATCCGCGAACAACCCGACTTTGTGAAAAGCCGGCTGGCCACGCGTGGCGGCGAAGAAGCGGCGAAGATCGACGACGTATTACGGGTCGATGCGGAGCGGCGCAAAGCGGAAACGGCGTTGCAGCAATTGAACGCCGACCGCAAGCGATTGAGCAAGGAGATCGGGGCCGAACGCGCGAAGGGCGAGGCGACGGGGGAAACCGAGGCGCGCGTCCGCGAAATCGGAAGCGAAATCACCAGGCTCGGCGAACAAACGACGGCGTTCGACGACGAGCAAAGAGCGCTGCTTCTCGGGATTCCAAATCTGCCGGATGAATCTGTTCCGGTTGGAAAAGAGGCCAGCGAGAATCCCGTCATCCGGAGTGGGGGCGACAAGCCGGAGCCGAAAGGGGCGCTCGATCACGTTGCTCTTGGGACGAAGCTGAAGCTCTTCGATCTCGAGCGCGCGGCGAAGTTGAGCGGGAGCGGATTCATCTGTTTCACCGGCGCCGGGGCGCGGCTGGAGCGGGCGCTCATCCAGTTCATGCTCGACCTGCACACACGCGAGCACGGTTACCTCGAGATGAGTCCTCCGTTTCTGGTCCGGCGCGAATGCATGGTCGGCACGACCCAGTTGCCGAAATTCGAGGATGACATGTACGGCCTCGAGGAACAGCAGCTCTTTCTCGCGCCAACCGCCGAGGTGCCCGTGACGAATTTTTATCGCGAGGAGATTCTGGCGGCGTCGGAGTTGCCGAAGAAATTCGTGGCTTACACGCCCTGCTTCCGGCGCGAAGCCGGCTCCGCGGGGCGGGAGACGCGCGGCATCATCCGCGTCCACCAGTTCGACAAGGTCGAGTTGGTGAAGATCACGACGCCGGAAGAATCGAAGGCCGAGCACAAGGCTCTGACGGCGGATGCCGAGCGCGTCGTGCAATCACTGGGATTGCATTACCGGGTGATCGAACTTTGTACGGGCGATCTTGGATTTGGCTCGGCGAAGACGTACGACCTCGAGGCTTGGTCGCCGGGGCAGCAGGCGTATCTCGAAGTCTCGAGTTGCTCAAACTACGAGGATTTCCAGGCGCGCCGAATGAATCTGCGGTTCAAGGATACCGAAGGGAAGAACCGGTTTTGCCACACCCTCAACGGGTCTGGCCTTGCGCTACCTAGATTGTTTGCGGCGCTGATTGAAACATATCAGCGCGCAGACGGCTCGATTGCGATTCCGGAAAAGCTGCAGCCGTATTTTGGGGCGACGGAGATCCGATAATTCCTGCTCCTGCTCATGATCCTGCTCATGATCTTGTGAGCGGACGTGGTTTACCGGAGCGAAAGCCTCAAAACACGCGACCTCTTTCACTTGTCATGTTGAGCGAAGCGAAACATCTCTGACCATTTCGGGTTCCGGTGCGCGGAAATAGTCAGAGATCCTTCGCCGTCTGCGCGGCTCAGGGCGACAATACGCGACTGGATCGAAGAGCAGGCCTAGGACGAATTTTCCTTGCCGGCGAACAGATCCAGCTGGCCAGGATCAGCCGAGGCGGTTTCCTCGGCGGAGGGGA
Organism: Verrucomicrobiota bacterium; assembly: GCA_041167265.1. Taxonomy (GTDB): domain Bacteria; phylum Verrucomicrobiota; class Verrucomicrobiia; order Chthoniobacterales; family UBA10450; genus AV80. The sequence continues at coordinate 8,898 of JBEEHG010000035.1, forward strand.
GGGGCAGCTCGAAACCGAGACGATGGGCGAGGCGCTGAATCGTTTCCGGCGAAAAGCCTTCGAAATGATTATTAACGAACCCCCAGACGCTGCGGGTTTCGTCGCGGTGCCGCTCGAGCTTGAGGGCCCAGCTTTCGAGGGCGGCCTCGCGTTTCCAAAGCAATTTGCCGTAGCGATGGATGTGCTGGCCGTCCGGATCGTATTTCGTGGCGTAATCTCCGAGAAGCCGCAGGTAGATGAAGTCCGTGGTGGTCGGCAGGAATTCGAACGGCGCCAGATTGCGTTCATTCAGCGGACTGGTATCGGCCCAGACCCAGCAGACCCGGTGTTTCTCGAGGAGATGAATGTGCTGGGGCCGATGCCACCCGGCATGGCGAAATTCGATGGCGAAGCGGAAATCGCGCGGGAGTTGCGCGAGAAAAGTGCGGAGGAGCGGGCGACCAGGCGTCGGCGCGAAGGCCGGCGGCAACTGAATAAGGATGACGTGCAACTTCGGCGCGAGCGGTTCCACAGCGCGGAGGAAAGCGCCCAGTTCCTCTTTGCAGTCGCGCAGCATGCACTCGTGGGTGATGGCGCGGGGAAGCTTGCAGGCGAACCGGAAAGACGCCGGAGTCGCTTCCGCCCATCGCCGGATGGTAGCGTCCGATGGCGTATGATAAAACGTGGAATCGATCTCGACCGCCGGGAAATAGCGCGCGTAAAATTCAAGCCAGCGCGCCGGCGGCAGGTCCGCCGGGTAAAAGTTGCCGCGCCATTCTTCAAAGCTCCAGGCGCACGTGCCGAGCCGAATTTTTTGCTGGGCGAGGAGATTCAAGGTATTACCGAAAGTAATCGCATCCGCCTGCCAGGGAAGCCTTACGGCGAAAATCGGGCGGAAAAGGCTACCGGTTCCCGGGCTGGTTAACTTGACGCGAGGGCTAAGTTAACTACCCTGCGCAACGCGATGAAACTCTCCTTTCGCATCCTTTTTGTCCCGCTCCTGATTTGCCTCGCCGGGCTCGCGCCGTTGCGGGCGGCGGTCGTTTTTAAACCGAACGAGAAAGCGCCGGCCAAGGCGCCTGGCGATGAGGAAATGAGCGGCACCGCCCAGCAACTTTTCGATCGGGCGCAGGAAGCGGAACGGCGTGGCAATCTCGGCGCCGCGATCAAGGCTTACCGAATCATCGTGAAGAAGCATCCCAAGGATACGCTGGCCGCGGGCGCGTGTTATCGGATGGCGCAGTTGCAGGAGCAGACCCACAAATATTTGCCGGCGGCCGAGAGTTACGCCGTGCTCTGCGAGCGCTACCAGAAGAGCGAGCGCTTCGCCGAGGCCGTCGAAGGGATGTTCCGGATCGGGGAAATGTATTTGACCGGGCAAAAAACGAAGTTCCTCGGCCTTACCATCAAATCCGGGATGGAGCAGGCGGCGAATATCTTCACCATGATCATCCGCACGGCGCCTTACGGGAAGTACACCGCCCGGGCGCAATTCGATCTCGGCCGCGCCCGCGAGAAACAGGGACAGAACGAAGTTGCCATCGCGGCTTACCAGGCCGTAGTCGAGAAATTCCCAGACGACCCGATCGCGGTCGATGCCCAATACCAGATCGGTTACATTTATTCGCGGGCCTCCGCTTCGGGCACCTACGATCCGGCCGCGGCCAACAAGGCGAAGATTGCGTTCGAGGATTTCCTGGCCCGTTATCCGAACAGCGAGAAGTCCTCGCAGGCGAAGCAGAATCTCAAGAAGATGGAGCACAAGCAGACGAGCACTGCTTACGACATCGCCAAGTTCTACGATAAACAAAAGCAGTACCGGGCCGCCGCCATTTACTACAACGAAGTCATCCGCACCCAGCCCGGCTCGACCGAGGGCGAAAAAGCGAAGAAACGCATCAGCGAGCTTCGCGCGAAAGTAGGGGATGCGAAGTTGCAGGCGCCGGCCGTGACCGCCGCCGCGGCGGACAAGAAACGCCGGAAACCGCGCACTTCCGAGGAAGGTCCACCGCCCTCTTCGAATGAGATGGCACCGCTGCCGCCGTCAGATACGGATGCATCATTGCCGCCACCGGCCTCGCTCCTGCCAGATACGACGACGGCCCCGCCGTCCACCAGCGAATCGACTCCGGCGCCTTCGGCGTCGCCGCAACCTTCGCCTGAAACCGCGGCCACGCCGTAGTGAAAAAAGCGTTCGCTCTCCTGCTGCCGACGTTCCTGCTCGCGGGATGCGCCGGTTATCACCTCGGGCCAGCTACGCCGGGTTATCTGCGGGACATCCACAGCATCGCGGTCCCGACTTTCAGCAATAACAGCCTGACACCGCGGATTGAAGTCCTCGTCACCAGCACGGTGATCAAGCAGTTCCAGCAGGACGGCACTTTCCGCATCGCCAGTGGCGATAACGCGGACGCGACGTTGAAGGCGGAGATCGTTGCCGTGGGCCGGAATCCGGCGCGGTCCGTCCGTGGGAACGTGCTTTCGACCACTGAATTCAACCTGACGTTGACGGTGAAATACACCCTGCTCGGCCGTGATGGGAAGGTCCTCGGATCGCCGGGTGCGGTAGCGGGCAGCACGAGCTTCTTCGTCGGATCCGACATCAATACGGACGAACGGCAGGCGTTGCCGTTGGCGGCCGAAGAGCTGGCGCGTCATCTGGTGAGCCAGTTGAGCGAGGGCTGGTGATGCGCAATGAAAGGCGATCAAAAGCTGTGGGGGATTCTCAACGACAAGCTCGACATGTTGCGCGCGAGCAATCGGCTCCCGGAAGCGATTCGCGTCGCGGAGACGGCGCTGACTCTCGCCCAGCGCGCCTTTGAGCCGGGCGATCCGAATTACACCCTCAGCCTCGAGAGGATCGGCCAGCTTCACGACCAGGCCGGCGATCGGGCTGCCGCCAAGCCGTATCTGGTCAAGGCCCACGCCTTCCTGGAAAAAGCGGACCCGGTCGACGATCGCGCGCTTTTCCGTTCCTCGCGCCGTCTTGGATTTGTCTGCGACAACCTCGGGGAAACCGACGCGGCGCTCGGGTATTACGAAGCCGCCTTCAAAGCGGGCGCGCGTTTGCCGGATATCCCGTACTCCGACCTCGGCACGATCCTGAATAACGTCGCGCTGATCTACCGCAAGACCGGCCGGCAAAAAGCGGCGGAACCGTATTACCTCCACGCGCTCGAGATTTACGAGAAACAGCTCGGGCCGGATCACCCGGACGTCGCCTCCGTCCTGAACAACCTCGCGGTTTTTTACACGAACGAACGCCGGTTCGCCGAAGCCGAGAAGACCCACCTGCGCGCCCTCGCCATTCGGGAAAAGTTTCATCCGCCCACCCATCCCGATATCGCCCAATCGAAATGCAACCTGGCCGTCGTCTACCATTCCAATGGCGACTACGCCCGCGCCTCGGAACTTTACCGGGCCTCGATCAAGACCTGGGAAGCCGCCACCGAAAAGCCGCCGGAAGATTACGAGATCGTGGCTTCAAATTACGCCGACCTGTTGCGCTCGTTAGGCAAAGCCCGCCAGGCGAACCAGGTGGAAGAACGCGCCCGGAAGAAGCGCCGTTCCTCGTAATTAAATTTTCTCCTTTAGACTTTCTACTTTTTGGCGACTTTAGGAACCGCTCGCGCTCACGTGGCGGAATGGCAGACGCGTACGGCTCAGGACCGTATGGGGAAACCCGTGGAGGTTCGACTCCTCTCGTGAGCACTTCCCTCGCCCGGCGAGGGACGAACCATCCGCCTTGCTACGGCTGCTCGGCGGTCTCGGTCGAGGGCTCAGCCGTCGGCGGCCGGGAAGCGTTCTCCAGTTTCCGCCGCTTCTTCTCTTCCTTTTTCTTTTGTTTCTCGAGTTCTTTGCGGCGTTTCTCGCCTGAGTAATTTGGTCTGGCCATAGGATGACTTCATCCTACCCCGTTTTCGCCCGCGCGCTTGCGATCACGAAAGTCTCGTTGCTCAGCGAGACGGCGGCGTCCGCAGCATGACGTTACGCGGCGCTTCCAAGTTTATCCGCCTCGCGTCTTTGCCGGCTGGTATTTCCAATTGCGCGGTTTGCCTTCCGCGAGCCATTTCATCGTTTTTTCCAGGCGCTCCCTGCGGGTTTCCTCGCGCTTCGCTTCCGTGATCCATTCGAGGTATTCGCGCCGATGGCTGGGAGAGAAACTGTCGAAGGTCTGTCGCGCTTTCGTATTCTTCTTTAGGGCGGCGGCGAGATCGTCCGGCACGGGAATGGGCGCCCGTTTCTTTGGCTGGGCGCGCCCTGGAACTTTGATACCGGCGTCGTTGAGAGCCGCCGCTTTCTTCACGTAGCCGATCAGCGTCTTCTCGTTAGGCAAATCATCCAGCGACTTGATGCTGCCGAATGCGCCCATGCCGGGTTTTTCCTTTTGATTGTCGCGGTCAAAGATCAGTTCCGTTTTCCAAAAACCAAAGGCACAATGCTCCTTGAACGCGGCCATGCCGCACATCATGCCTTTGTAATCGAAGTGCGGCATCGACCACTTGATCGTCTCCACCACTTCCGGGCAGCCGGCGTGGACGACCTTGCGCAGATGTTTCAGGATCGGTTTGGCGAACTCTGCGGACCGCGCGATGTAGGCGTCGATTCTCGGATCTTTGGTGGCCATGCCGGCCAGCTTACAGACGCGCGAAAGTTTTTGTCGAGTCGCAACGCGAGACTGGTTAGGCTCCTTCTCCAATGAGCGGGATCGTGGTGATCGTGGCGTATCGGCCCAAGGCGGGTCGCGAAGCCGAGCTGCTGGAGTTGGTGCGCGGGCGCGTGCCGACCTTGCGAAAGGAGGCGCTCGTGACCGATCGCGTGCCGGTGATTGTCCGAGCGAAGGATGGGACCCTCATCGAAGTGTCGGAATGGAAATCGCAACAGGCCATCGAGGAAGCGCACAAGAACCCGCGCGTCCTGGCGATGTGGGACAAGTTCTTTGCCGTGTGCGATTGCGTCCCGCTGAAGACCGTACCGGAAGCCGAAACGATGTTCGCAGGCTTCGAACCAATTCCGACGCCGCCCGTCGAAGGAATGCCAACGACGCAGCCATTGCGCTGATTCGCGGATCGCCGAAAGTTTTCTTATGGCCGAAGCCGCAACCACGACCATGGCGCCGCGAAAGTTCGGGCAGACCATGCGCCCGGACATCTGGTGGACCCAACCGCTGCTGGTGTTCCTCGGGCTGGGCGCGTTCATCGTTTACTCGACGTGGGCCGCGTTTCAGGGCGACCATTATTACTTTGGGCCGTACCTTTCGCCGTTTTATTCCCCCGAGCTTTTCGGCGCATCGCCTCACAGCTGGTTCGGTCCGAAACCCTCCTGGTGGCCAGGCTGGCTGCTTTTTTCTCCGGCGCTCCTGATTCTGTGGGCGCCCGGCGGATTGCGGCTGACCTGCTACTACTATCGCGGCGCCTATTACAAAGCGTTTTGGGCCGACCCGCCGGCCTGCGCCGTCGGCGAACCGCGAAAAACTTATCTCGGCGAACGTTCGTTCCCGCTGATCATGCAGAACGTGCACCGCTACTTTCTCTACATCGCGCTGCTCTTTATCGTCGTCCTCACGATCGATGCCTTCAAAGGGTTCTGGTTCGCCGACCCCGCGACTGGAAAAACCTCCTTTGGCATTGGCGTGGGCTCGCTCGTTCTGGTGGCGAACGTGGTCCTGCTCGGCGGTTTTACGTTTGGGTGTCACGCCCTGCGCCATGTGGTAGGCGGATTTCGCGACCAGCTGTCGCGTTCACCGGCGTGCTATCAGGCGTATCGTTGCGTCAGCTGTTTCAATAGCCGCCACATGCTTTGGGCGTGGCTCAGTCTCTTCTGGGTGGGGTTCACGGATCTCTACATTCGGCTCTGCTCGATGGGCATCTGGCACGATTTCCGGCTGATCTGATCGTCGGCCCGGCTATTCAAGGTTCACCTCTTTTGGATCGAAGGTGAGCTTGGGATAACGTGGCCCCATTTTTTTGAAGGCGCCCACCACCCTTTCGATGATCGCCAGGTTGCGCGCCCATTTGTGGTCTGCCGGGACGATGTGCCACGGCGCAAAGTCAGTCGTGCAACAATTGATCCCGTCCTCGTAGGCCCGCTGATAATCGTCCCAACGACCGCGCTCCTTGAGGTCGCCCGGGTTGAATTTCCACCGCTTCTCCGGGTCGTCGAGCCGGGCCCGCAACCGCTGCTTCTGCTCCTCCTTCGAAATGTGGAGCATGAATTTCAGGATGGTGGTGCCGTTCTCGCACAGATGTTTTTCGAAACGATTGATTTGTTCGTAACGCGCTTTCCAAACTTTTTTCTCCACGAGTTTGTGGACCCGCGCGACCAGCACGTCCTCGTAATGGGAACGGTTCCAAATCCCGATCATCCCATGGCCGGGAGTCGCCCGGTGAATTCGCCACAAAAAATCGTGGTCGAGCTCCTCCGCCGTCGGCGCTTTGAAGCTGGTGATGTGAAGCCCGGCCGGATCCAGTCCCGCACAAAGATTTTTGACCGAGCCATCTTTCCCGCCGGTGTCCATTGCCTGGAAAATGATGAGCAAACTCCGGCGATGTTCGGCGTAAAACACTTCCTGCCATTGCCGGAGTTTTTCCCGCATTTTCTCAATCCCGGGCAGGGCTTCTTCCTTGTTCAGGCCGGCGGTGGCGCCGGGGTCGATTTCTGCGAGCCGCATTTTTTTACCGGGCCGCGTGATGACAAGGGATGTTTTCATTTCGGATCGATCCTTCCGGCCGGTCATTCTATCGCTGCCGCGGTGGTTGAGCAGATTAAAGTTCGCATTTAGAAGTGCGATGTTCTAAACGCTGAACCATCGATGGCCGACTACGAAACTTTTCAGCACGACGTCCTCGTGATCGGCTCCGGCGGCGCGGGATTGCGAGCGGCGATTGAAGCATCGGCCGCCGGCGTTTCCGTCGGGATGGTCTGCAAATGTTTGCTCGGCAAAGCGCACACCGTGATGGCGGAAGGCGGCATTGCGGCCGCGCTCGCGAATGTGGACGATCGCGACAGCTGGAAAGTCCATTTCGCCGACACCATGCGCGGCGGGCAATACGTCAACAACTGGCGGATGGCGGAGCTGCACGCGAAGGAAGCGCCCGATCGCGTCCGCGAATTGGAAGCCTGGGGCGCGGTCTTCGATCGTACCCGGGACGGCCGGATTCTCCAGCGCAACTTCGGCGGCCATAAGTATCCCCGGCTGGCCCACGTCGGTGATCGAACCGGGCTGGAGATGATTCGGACCTTGCAGGACCACGGGGTTCACCAGGGGATCGAGGTTCACATGGAGATTTGCGTCGTCGCCTTGCTCAAGGAGGGCGAACGGGTCATCGGCGCGTTCGGGTACGATCGCGAGCGCGGGCGATTCAAAATTTTCCGCGCGAAAGCGGTCGTCCTCGCGACCGGCGGGATCGGGAAAGCCTACAAGATCACGAGCAACAGTTGGGATTGCACCGGCGACGGCCATTCGCTCGCCTACCACGCGGGCGCCGGGTTGATCGACATGGAATACATCCAGTTCCATCCCACCGGCATGGTCTGGCCCCCGAGCGTGCGCGGCATGCTCGTGACTGAAGGCGTGCGCGGCGAAGGCGGCATCCTCACGAACAAGGACGGCAAACGTTTCATGTTCGATTTCATCCCGGACAACTACAAATCGCAAACGGCCGACAACGAAGAGGAAGGCTGGCGTTACACCCAGGGCGACAAGAATGCGCGCCGGCCCCCGGAATTGCTCACGCGCGATCACGTCGCGCGTTGCATCGTGCGCGAGATCAAGGAAGGGCGGGGGAGTCCGCACGGCGGCGTCTATCTCGACATCGCCTGGATCAGGAAAAAGCTGTCGAACTCCGAGGAGCACATCAAGCGGAAGCTGCCGAGCATGTATCACCAATTCAAGGCGCTCGGTGACATCGACATTACCAAGGCGCCCATGGAAGTGGGACCGACGACGCATTACATCATGGGCGGCGTCCACGTGGACGCCGACACGCAGATGTCGGATGTGCCGGGATTGTTTGCCGCGGGCGAATGCGCTGCGGGGATCAACGGCGCGAACCGATTGGGCGGTAATTCGCTTTCCGATCTCGTCGTTTTCGGAAAACGCGCCGGCGAGTACGCCGCGAAGTTCGCGAAGGAAAACGGACACGGGAAGATCGACGACCAGCAGATCGATGCGTGCGCCCGCGAAGCGCTCCGACCGTTCGAGAACAGCGACGGCGAGAATCCTTATTCCGTGCAGCGCGATTTGCAGGAAGTGATGCAACACAATGTCGGGATCGTCCGCGAAGAAGGCGAAATGCTCGAGGCACTGGATAGGTTGAAAATATTCTGGGAACGGGCGAACCGCGTCGGCGTCATTGGCCATCGCGATTTCAATCCCGGCTGGCACACGTCGCTCGACCTGAAAAATCTGCTCACGGTGTCGGAAGCGGTCACCCGCGCCGCGCTCGTCCGGAAGGAAAGCCGCGGCGCGCAGTTCCGCGACGATTATCCGGAGAAGGACGAGCGCTTTTCGAAGGTGAACACGATCATCCGCAAAGCGGCTGATGGTGCGATGGAGGTGCGGCTGGACCCGTTGCCGGAGATGCCGGATTATCTCAAGCAAGTGATCGAGGAGATGAAGTGAAGGCCTGTAATTTCTTGCGTGTCATCCCGAGCCGCGGGGGG
>JBEEHG010000036.1:0-20569 GCA_041167265.1 Verrucomicrobiota bacterium
CGTCCAACGTCCAACGTCCAACGTCCAACGTCCAACTCAGAGGGGTTGACCCTGGCCGATCTCCCTATCTTGAAATGCTGGCCGAAGGATGGCGGGCGTTTCATCACGCTGCCGAATGTGCACACGCGCGATCCTGAAACGGGCGCACGAAACGTCGGCATGTACCGGATGCAGATTTATGATGAACAAACGACGGCGATGCATTGGCAGGTGCACAAGGTGGGTGCCCGCCATGGCAAGCGTTATTACGAACGCAATGAGCGCATGCCCGTTGCGGTGACTCTCGGTGGCGATCCCGCCTACACGTTCGCCGCGACGGCGCCGCTGCCCGACGGACTGGACGAGATTCTTTTCGCCGGATTCATTCGAAAAAAATCCGTCGATTTAGTGCCGTGCAAGACCGTCGATCTCGAAGTTCCGAGCGATGTCGATTTCGTGCTCGAAGGCTACGTCCAGCCGGGCGAAACGCGGCCGGAAGGGCCGTTTGGCGATCACACCGGTTTCTATACCGCGGTCGAGGATTACCCCGTCTTCCATCTAACCGCGATCACGCATCGACGCGACGCGATTTACCCGACCACGATCGTCGGCATCCCGCCGATGGAAGATTTTTACATGGGCGACGCCAGCGTTCGAATCTTCCTCCCCGTGTTCAAAATGAATTTCCCGGAGCTGGTCGACATGACCCTGCCGCCCGAGGGCGTCTTCCATAACCTCGTCTTCGTCAGCATCCGGAAACAATATCCGTATCAGGCCTTCAAGGTGATGCACGGACTCTGGGGCATGGGCCAGATGATGTTCAGCAAATACATCATCGTGGTGGATGAAGATTGCGACGTGCATAACACCAGCGAAGTTCTTTTCCGCCTGTGCGCGAACACCGATCCGGAACGCGACAGCACGATCATCCGTAATCCGAGCGACTCGCTCGACCACGCGCCTTCGTCCCAAAATATCGGGTCGCACATGGGGTTCGACGCAACCCGGAAACTGCCGGGCGAAAATTACCACCGTCCCTGGCCCGAGCTGCTTCGAATGACGGAGGAAGCGCAAGCGGTCGTCGACCAGCTGCGGAAGCGGTAGCAACGCTTTATTGGTAGGGCGAGACTCAGCCGAGCCGACCCGAGAAACATGCCAAACCCCCAGCGGCTCGACGGAGTCTCGCCCTACCAGATTGTTCGCTACGGCTTGCGAAAATAGCCGCCGCCCGCCTCGTCTTCGACCAGGCCGCCATGCGGGACGTGACGCAAATTGTAAACGCGATGCGGCGGATAAGGGCTCACGTAAAAGCCTGGCGTTTCGGTCGGACGCGCAAAGGGGAAACCGCCCCGCGGCCGCGGACCATAACGGTGGGCGTTCGCTTCATCGATCGATGCGCCGATGATCGCTCCGGTATTGGCGCCGATCAGCGCTCCGATGGCAGCGCCTTCGGCCGAGTGGTGGCGTGACGTGAGGCCGCCAAGGACCGCGCCGGTAGCCGCGCCCCAGCCCGCTCCCTGCCCGGTCGCCGTTTCACACGAGCTGAAGGCCACGGCCACGAACAAGGCAATGGCGAGGATGAGCAAAAAATTCTTCTTCATAATTCCCGGATGTTGTTCAGGAATTCTGACGGCTCTTCAGCGGCCCGCATTCAAGCAAAGTCGCAGAAGCTGGCCCGCGACCCGGCCCCCTTTTTCGATCTTGCTGAGCCTGTACTCTTTATCGAAAAGACGAAATCGGTCCGTTTTCATGCGGCGCAGCAAAGCGTGATAGACCGACGCCATGATCTCCGCGGCGACCATCGAGCGACGATCTTCTCGCGGAAGCAGGGCCGCGGCCCGCGCGAAGAATTCTTCCGCGCGCGCAGCCTTGAATTCCATCAGCCGGACGAAGGCGTCGTTGTAGCGGCGGGCGCGGAGATCGGCTTCGGAATAGCCGAACCGGGCGAGATCCTCCTGCGGTAGATAAATGCGCCCGCTCGCCAGGTCCTTGTCGACGTCGCGGATGATGTTGGTGGTCTGCAACGCCAATCCCAGTTCAATGGCGTAGTCGCGGCAGGCGGGGTTGCGATACCCGAAAATCTCGATGCTTACGAGCCCGACAGCGCTGGCCACGCGATAGCAATAGAGCCGCAGCTCTTCGAACGTCTCGTAACGGACCTTGCCGAGATCCATTTCCACGCCGTCGATGATTTCGTCGAGCATGGGCGGTGCGATCGAATATTTGGCGTAGAGCCCGCGCAGATCGGCCGCGAGGACCGGTTCGCCGGGCGTGGATTCGCGAATCCATCGCCGCCAGGCGCGAAGTTCCCCGGCTTTTTGTTCCGCACTTGCATCGGACGAATCGGCGATGTCATCGATGACCCGACAAAAAGCGTAGAAGATCGTGATGTCGTCTCGCCGTTTCCGCCCGAGCGCGACGAACGCCAGGGCCAGGTTCGACTTGCTGTCGCGCGTGATCTTGGCGGCGTCCACGGCTTAATATTGGATCTCGGATTGGATCCAGGTTTCCTGGTTCGCCCGGCGCGTTTCGCATTGGCGGAACAGGCAAACCCAGGACGCGAGGAGCCAGCCCGTCACCAGTCCGCGCAGACAAACGTAAATCAGTTTCCAGGCAATCATTCCCACGGCGCGATCGCCGATGGCGCCCCGCACGATTGCGTCGGCGGTGATGAGGAAGAAGTAATGGATGGCTCCGATGAGGAGAAACCAGCCGAGCCGAAAAAGGTTGGTTCGGACGAATTCCTTATGCGCCTGGAACGCGGCTGGCAACGTTTCGTTATGCAGGACGAGCGAGACCTGCATCGAGCAGAACGTGATGATGAGCGCGGACATGATGAAGCGTTCGCCCGGCAGGTAATCGAGCACGTCGGGGACGTTCATGAAATACGCCAGCAGCAGCGGCACGCGCACGATGAGGGTGCCCACGATCGCGACGATCCCCGCCCATTCGAGAACGTAACTGAAACGCCGCATGGCGAACCCGATCAAATCCTGTTCGCCAAAACTGAGGCCTTTGATCCAGGCGAGGCAGACCGTAATGAGGTAGACCTGGAGGTAAACCCCGCACAGATATTCGAAAATGAACGCGACGGCGTCGACGGTTGCGGAAATCCTGAGCCATTGCGCCGCGGGCTCAGCCGCGCCCCAGACCGGCAATCGCCAGAACGCGATCGGTTTCGCCAGCGCCGCGAGCGCGCCAATTAAGACGACGAAGTAGATGAGATAACCCCAGGCGCGGTAGCGTTTGCTCAACGCCCGGATGAGTGCGCCATGAAGGCCCCGCCAGTTGATCAGCAACAGTAACGCCGCGATGACGGAGAGCGGGTAGGTTGTCGTGGCGTTATCGAAAATTCCGGCGACGCCCTCAAGCGACGGCAACGGCACTTCGCGCCAGATTTCCACGAAGGCCGGCCATTCCCAGCTTCCCGGCGCCGTGATCTGGCTGAAATCGAGATCGGCGAATCCGTGCAGCGGGGTGAAGGTGGCAAACTGGAAAACCGAATAGGCGAACCCGAGGAGAACGAAGGTGAGCCAGACGCGTTTGAAACGCAGAATGCACCGCAACCCGTCCCGCAACGCCAGCCGGATCGGGTTAAAGAAAAGAACGATGAGATACCCGACAATCAGTCCGAGCAGCGGATAGACGCGCGGAATGCTCGAAAGCATCGGCCTGGCCTAACGAATAATTCCCCAGTGCCAGGTGAAGGGCCAGTAAACGAAAAGCCCGCGCCCGACCAGGTTCGGCTCCGGCACGGGGCCCCACCACCGGCTGTCGTAGCTGTGCTCGCTGTTGTCGCCCATCGCGAAATAGCTGTGCGGCGGCACCGTGAACGTCTTCGCAGGGTCGCCCAGGTAATCGCGGCCTGCGGCGTACCCGTGATAGGGCGGCTTGGCCGACATCACCCGCCCGAACCCGAAACCTTCCGCGATCTTGCCGTCCACATAAAGAAGCGGCGGATCGATCTTCAGGGTGTTCCCCGGCAGGCCGGCGAGACGCTTGATGTAAAAGGAATGCTCGCCGGTTTCAGGGTCCCCGGGGATTCCGGCAATGTTATCGGTCCGAAAAACAAAAACGTCCCCGCGCTGGGGCCGGATGAAATTGTAGCTGAACTTGTCCACAAAAACCTGGTCGCCAGTGTCGACCGCGCCCCGGGCGATGACGTCGCCTTTCTTGTAATGCGAGCCGGGTAAGACCTTGAAATCCTGCCTCAGTGTATCCGGAGGCGCGTAGGCGAGATAACTCCCCTTTTGGCCGACGATTTCGGAGAAGGTAAAGAAGAAGCCGTATTTCTTCGGGTTGATCTGAACGATCATATCGTCCTGCGCGGCGACAACGTTGACGTAGTTGCGACCGAGCACGAAGAACTCGACGGCTTGGCGCAGGATGTTTGGCTTCGCACCGTCAGCTGGATAGGCCTTCCAGTACCAGCCGTCGGCTCGCTTCTCGTAACCCGGCTGCTGGTCGACCGGGATTTCCGCCTGGCTGCCGACAAACGCCCGATGGCCAATGATCCCGTTCAAGGTCGGCTGCATTGAGCCGGTCGGGATTTTGAACGGCTGGAGAAAATAAGATCGGACGCCGACCGCCACCACGACAGCGACGAGAATGACTTCCACGTTTTCGCGCCAGGAAGCGTCCTTGGGCGCCGGCAGATGTTTGTTGTAGAGATCGTGCAGCCGACCTGTGTCCTCCTTCGCCTTCGCCTCGTTGCGTTCCTTTAAACTCTGGCGCAACGCGTCGATCTCCAGCCGGAAGTCGCCCATTGTTCCTTCCGGCAGAACGTCGCGCCGATAGCGCAACAATTTTTCCGCGTGGCGGATCATGAGCTGCCCGTGTTTGACGTATTTCCTGGTGAACATGAAAAGCGGAAGGTAGCCGGTTAACCCGGTTTGAAAACAGGATTGTCGGCCGCCGATCCTAGTTTCCCTGAGAGTCCTCGCTCGCGGTCAGGGACTTCTCTGGTGGGATCAAACTAGCGAGATGCGCCATCTGGCTCGGAGGAAGATGGGCGTTCTCGAAAACGCCCAGGAGCGCTTTGCCATTGTAGGTTGCTTCGCGGGCCAGAGTCTCGAGCAATGCATTGCGCACGGCAGGATCAGGAACCTGCATGATGAGCTCGAAATCTTCGCTCGGTTTGTCTTGCGAGACATAGGTGGGGAACTTCCGAATAACCGCTTCGCGCGTGCTGGCCGGCAACTCGGTAACCCAAGCGAATAGCTCCTGAGGATTGCCGTATTTCCACTCCACCAGAACCATATTAAAGGATCGTTGCCAGGAATCGGGAAACGAGCGCATCATCCATTCGGCGATAAATCGCGGCGAAACGGCGTTATCCCGTTCCTCGCTGCGGACAAAGCGATCTGCTTTTCGATCGATCTCCTGCAGACCTGCGAGGAGCTGCTCTTCCGGCAAGCGGCTCAAAAAATCACGCGCTTGCTCCGGAGACATCGTGAACAGTTCGGCGGCAAAGGAACCCACGGCGTCTTTAAGACCCGGCTCCGTGGCATGTTCGAGGACATAGTTGGTGGCGGCATCGGGATCGTTCTCCAAGAACCCGAGGATCCAGTCGACCGTCATTGTACCGGCGGTACTCGTCCATCCGTCACCCAAATTTTCATCGCCGGCCGGCGGCGCGGGATGTTTTTCGATTTTCTCTCGCATCCATTGTTGAGCCGCTTCCGGATCGTAAGCCGCCCACTGGCGGATGAGCGTGGGGAAATAACGGTCGACATCCTGGCTGCGATGGCTTTCGAGAAATTCTTTCACCGCCAGGGGATCGTTTTTCGCCCACTCGGCCAACGTCTCCCTCAGCATGTCCCAGCTGCAACTTGAGATCTCCCTGCGATCAAAGCTCAGGAGCACGTCGGCGACTGCTTGCATGCCTGCGGGCGGCGACGCATCGCGTATCGCGTACATGGCCGGCCAGCGATCGTCTTTTTTCAGCTTCGAAATCATTTCGCTGGTCAGGCGCGGGTTCACATGGATGAGCGTCTTGAAAAACGAAGTCATGGCGGCGTAGCGCACCGGCCTCGGCCGCTTCTGTTGAAGCTCGTTGAAATAGAAGCGGAGCTTTTCCTCCGGCGCGGCCTTGAGAATCGCGTAGGCATCGCGGAATGGCATTGTCACGACATCCGGTAGGTGAGCGGGGACGGAAATCGCGACGTTCGCCTGGTTTGAGCGATCATCGATTGCGGGGGCTGAGATTGTTGCAGGCACGGAAACTTCCGAGGGCTTCGAGATCAAACGTCCCGCGGCGAAAGACAGGGCGGCGACGAGGGAAATTGCGGCAACCGGCGCGTGGCGAGAACTCAAAGTCATTTCAAGATTTTCGCCAACTCCTTCATTTCCATCGGGGTCAACTGCTCATTACGCCAAAGCGCCTTTTGCGCTTCTTCTTCCATGTTGCCAAAGACGTCCCGCAGCGTTTTCTGACGCAGACTGGCATCGCGGATTCTCAGTCCCATTCTGATGTTCTGCGCCTGTATGTAGGAATTGCCCGCCCGGCAATAAGCAGCCAGCACCGCGTCATGTCTATCGGGAGGAAGTTGATCAATCCAGGCATCGCGCCCGGCGCTATCTTGGTCGGGCCAACGATTCACTACCTCGCCGACGGCCTCGCGCCATAGGTCTTCAGGGAGCGTGATCAACCATCTCGCTACGTCACTCGCTTGCAAATCCGGCGTGCCACTCAGGTAGATCGCCGTGACGTCACCGACAATCGAGCTCACCGCGGTTTCCTGGGCGCTCGGGGGAAGCGTCAGGATGAAATCACGCGCACCTCCCGGTGAATCCTTGAACAGCTCCATGCTCACGACCTTGAGCGCCTTGGAAAGCGTCTCGTCATTCGCACGCGTCCTCAAAGTGTTCAGGGCAGCAGCACGATCCTGCTCGAGCCAGCCAGAATAAAAGCCCGCATACACGTCTTCGTCGCGGCGACCAGGAAGCTGTTTTGCGAGCCACTCGCTCGCCGCTGCGGAATCAACCGCCGCCCAGCTTGCCATCAATTGCGCGACATCTCTGTTATCCACCTCTCCGTCGTAGCCGGAAAGAAAGTCCGCGGTCGCGGTTGGATTCGAGCGGCTCCAATTAATGATGAGGTTCGAAAGTCCGAGTTTTTTTTCGTGCAGCTCGATGTACATCCGCGCGACCTCGTTGAGATTCGCCGCCGGCGTCGCATTGCCGATAGCTCCAATCGCAGTCCACCGCGGATCGTATCGATTCAAACTTAACGCCAGGTCGACGGCGGTCCTGGTGTCTATCTGGGCGAGTGTCTTGAAGAAGGCGGTTATCCCCGCACTCTTGCGTGGTCCAGCGGGCAGAGCCTCCAGCCGTTTCGTCCATGCCAGGAGCGCTTTCTTCGGCGCAGACTGAAGCAGGGCAAACGCCTGATCGAATTCCACCTGCCCGAGATTTTCAACGGTGACACTCGAGTAGTCAGCCGTTTCCTCGAGAGCGGTGCGTTCCCAATCCGCAGCGATGATAGGAGCCGAAGATTCCGCCGCGCGGTCCCGACGTCCCCGCGATGATGATGCGCTCCAGTGACCGACCGCGAAACCAAATGGCGATATCGCGAGACAAAGCGCGATGAGCGCGAGCCAACTCCTGCGGGGCATGGGACATTTCTATTCGAAAAGCGCCGTTAACTCAATCACAACTGCGCGTTCACTGGGCCTTGAGAACCTGGATGAAGGCTTCCTGGGGGATGTTGATCTTGCCGATGCTCTTCATGCGCTTTTTGCCTTCTTTTTGTTTCTCCAGGAGTTTCCGTTTCCGGGTGATATCGCCGCCGTAGCATTTCGCGGTTACGTTTTTTCGCAACGCGGAAACACTTTCGCGCGCAATAATTTTTCCGCCGATGGCCGCCTGGATCGCGACCTGATAAAGCTGGCGCGGGATGACTTCCTTTAATTTCGCCGCGAGCATCCGGCCGCGGCTGTCGGCCCGGTCCCGATGGACGATGGTGGAGAAGGCGTCGACCGGCTCGCCGTTCACGAGGAGATCGAGCTTTACCAGTTTCGCCGCGCGATACCCGGCGTGCTCGTAATCCATCGAGCCGTAACCGCGGGTGATGCTTTTGATCTTGTCGTTGAAATCGACCAGGATCTCGTTCAACGGCAGCTCGCAGTGGAGCATGACCCGGCGGGTATCGAGCGTCTCGGTATGGTCGGTCACGCCGCGTTTTTCCAGGATCAACTGGAGGATGTCGCCGATGTTCTCGTTCGGGCAAAGGACGTACGCTTTCACGATCGGCTCGCGGATTTCATCGATGATGCTCGGGTCCGGGAGGTGCGCCGGGTTATCGATGAGGAGAACTTCGCCGCGGGTCGTGAGGATCTCGTAAATCACGCTGGGCGACGTCGCGATGATATCCATGTCGTATTCGCGACGGAGCCGTTCCTGGATGATCTCCATGTGGAGCAGGCCGAGGAAGCCGCAGCGAAAACCGAAGCCGAGCGCGACCGAGCTCTCGGGTTGATACACGAAGGCGGAATCGTTCAGCCGCAATTTTCCTATCGCGGTCTTCAAGTGCTCGAAGTCGGCGGTGTTGATCGGGTAAATGCCGCTGAACACCATCGGGTGAATTTCCTGGAAGCCCGGGAGCGGCTCCGTCGCCGAATGGCGCGCGTCCGTGACGGTATCGCCGATCCTTAACTCGGCGGTCGATTTGATGTTCGCGATGAAGTAGCCGACGTCGCCGGCATTTAACCGGGGCTGCGGATACATCTTCGGGGTGAACACACCCACTTCCTTGATCTCGTAGCGCGCGTCGTTCCGCATCAGCTTGATCGCCTGGTCGTGTTCCATTTTGCCGGAAACCACCCGGACGTATCCGACCACGCCGCGGTAGGCGTCGAACACGGAATCGAACACCAGGGCGCGCAAAATTTCGTCCTTCGGTTTCGCCGGCGCGGGGATGCGCGCCACGATCGCTTCGAGGATTTCCTCGATCCCGATCCCCATCTTCGCGCTGGCGTCGATCGCTTCCTCGGCGGGAATGGCGAGGATTTCCTCGAGTTGCCGGTGGACGGAAGGAACGTCGGCGTTCGGCAGATCGATCTTGTTGATCACCGGAACGATGGTCAGTCCCTGTTTATGGGCGAGATGCACGTTCGCCACCGTCTGGGCTTCGACGCCTTGGGCGGCATCGACAATCAGGAGGGCGCCTTCGCACGCGGCCAGGGAACGCGAAACTTCGTAGGCGAAATCGACGTGTCCCGGCGTATCGAGGAGGTTGAGCCGATATTTTTCGCCAGACTTGCTGGTGTAACGCATCGCCACCGGATGGGCCTTGATGGTGATGCCGCGCTCGCGCTCGAGATCCATCGAATCGAGGAGCTGATCCTGTTTATCCCGCTCGTGGATGGTGCCCGTGCGTTCGAGCAATCGATCCGAAAGCGTCGTCTTTCCGTGATCGATATGCGCGATGATGCAGAAGTTTCGGGTCAGCTCAATCGACATAAAGCGGTGCACTATGCGGGCGCGCCGCTGGTGGGTCAATGAGCGCGCTCCCTCCGCTCATTCCTGCTCTTGATCCTGCCTTCCTCGCAGCGAGAGGATCAGGAGCAGGACCAAGATCATGAGCACGACGATAGCGAGTAGCATTACCTGTTGCATGGAGCCTCGTCCTCCCCTTCTCCATTACGGACAACGAACTCGCTCTGCCAAAAGCGGGGATTCGCGCACCGGGCCGAAGCCCATCCGGCGTGGATCGCGGATTTCGCTATGGCGTCTCCCTTGCCCGCGCAAAAGAAGGGTCCGACACGCCGGCTCAGCTTCGCTGGGGATTGGCAGCAGTCCTCGCGTTATCGATAACATGATCGCGGTGTAGACCATCCGGACACTGCTGCTTTAAACCGGTCTGGTCTGGGCCGCTGCTTGCTTCAGGAATAACGGCAGTCTCGGCTCGACATTCCCACGCGGGTTCCTCACACTGCGAGCTTGGCGCAAACGAGGTTACCCTATGAACGCTACCTGTAGAATTGGGCTGAGCTTTACCACGGGTTTGGGTCTGGTTCTCGCAAGCCACATCACATTCGCAGCTGACGCCTCAAGGAAAGAAGCGCGCATTACGCAAATCACTCGCGACGTCAAACTTCTCCCGTCCGAGTCCGCGGCGCGTCCGGCCGCCATTAACGATCGGGTGGCCGAAGACACCGCCGTGCACACTGGAGGCGATTCGCGTTCGGAGCTTACCTACACCGATCTGGCTATCACGCGTCTCGGTGCCAATACGATTTTCAGCTTCAACAAGGCAGGGCGCAACGCACAACTCCAGAGCGGCTCGATTCTCCTCCGCGTGCCTAAAGATTCGGGCGGGGCCACCATCCACGCAGGCGCCGTGACGGTTGCTGTGACCGGCTCGACCGTAATTCTCGAATCCACGCGCACGGGTAAGAGCAAACTAATCGTTTTGGAAGGAGGCGCGCGTGCTTCCCTGGTCAGGCATCCCGGCCAATCTCAAAATGTCCGAGCTGGGCAAATGCTAGATGTGCCGGCTGGTGCCACCACACTTCCCTTACCGACAGACGTCAATCTGAACGAGATCATGAGAAAGCACCCACTCATCACGGACTTTCGGCCCCTGCCGAGTCGAGATCTCATTCTTGCCGTCGGACAGCAACAACATCCCCTTGGTCCATCTCCCTGCCCACAGTGGTATGCCGACAACGAATGGATCGGGGGTATTTGGGGAACCTACGCGGTCACGGGGAGCAAGGAGGCGTTAACGCCCGGAACATTTTTTGCCGGCAACAACGACACTTACCTTCAAGCCGACCACGCCTGGGGTGGTGGTATCGATGCCAAATATTTCTTTAAACGCTACTTCGGCCTTGGAGTTGAGGGATCCGTGTTGGATGTGCGCCAGAGTTATCCGAATGTGCTTATTCCTTTGCCGCAAGCTTTTAACCAGGCTTTCGCTGCGACCGCACATGATCGGCGAGCTGTCGGATCGGTTTTGGCAACGTTTACGCTCCGCTATCCGATCGGCTGCTCGCGGTTCGCTCCATATGTTTTTGCCGGCGGAGGATTGATCTTTGGCGGAGGCCAGAGAATCACTCTTTCAAACACGGTGCTTCCCGGCGGCTCTATCTCACGTCGTTCCGACAGTTCCACAGAAATGATCCGTCAATTCGGTGGAGGAATTGAAGTTCGGCTGAGTCCGCATCTTGGTGTTATCAACGATTTTAGTTGGAACCAGGTAGACGGTCCCCACAACGATTTCGGGATGGCACGCACCGGCATCAACTTTGTGTTTTGACACCGGTCCTTCATTACGGGCGACCGCAAACGCAAAGCTGAAACAACGAATGCGCCGAACCAATTGCACCTGCATCATGACGGCTTCTTGAGGATGATCCGGAGATCTCAGCACATTTGATAGCTTCCGAGGTAAATGGCTGTGTCGGCGGGGGCAATGAGCGCACCCATTCCGAACATCATGCTCGTGCTCGTGCTCGTGCTCGATCCCCGACGCTTCGCACAGCGAAGCGGCTACAGAAGAATTGCCTTTCGCGCCGCGCTGCGATCAAATTGGCGAATGCCGAAGCTGACCATTCGTTCCGAGACCGGCGAATCGGTCTCGCACGATCTGGTCGAGGAGACTTACACGATCGGCCGTTCCCCGGAAAACTCGATCCAGCTTCAGGATACCTCCGTCTCCGGCCGGCACGCCCAAATCGTGGTGGTCGCGGAAAATTGTTACCTGAAGGACCTTGGCTCAACCAATGGCACCGTGGTCAACGGTCAAGCCGTGAGCGAAGTGCAACTTCGCAGCGGCGACCGGATTCGATTCGGCAAAGTCGACGCCTGCTTTGAATGTGACGTCGTCAGCGTGGCCCAACCATTGCCGCGTTTAGCCGAAACGGAAGCGCGGCCCGCGGAGCTGAGCGCGCGCCCGGCCGATTTCGCAAACGCTTCTCCGTTCCCGAGCCGGAAGACGAAGAAAGATCCGGCGCGGACTGCGGTCTTCGCCGCGGTTGCCGTCGCGTTCGCTGCCCTGCTTGCCGGCATGATCGCGCTCGCGGCGATGAAAGCGCCCGGTTTCTGAGCGGGAAACCGCGCCCATTTCGTCTCGACATTCCGCCGGCAGACGATCATTCTCGGGTCGACCCGAACCACAAACGCCCTATGAAATCTGTCTCAAAAATTCTGGCCGGCGCCCTGTCCGCCGTTGCTGTTCTATTTCCGCATCCGACTGCCGTCGCGGCTGGTTCCAAGGAAGCGCGCGTAACCCAGATTATTCGCGAAGTGAAACTCGTCCCGTCGGATGCCGCCGCGCGCGAGGCCGCCCTGAACGATAAAGTTGCCGAGGACACCGGGGTGCGGACGGGCGGCGAGTCGCGCTCGGAGCTGACCTTTCCCGATCTCACCATCACCCGCCTCGGCGCGAACACGATCTTCAGCTTCAACAAATCCGGCCGAACAGCCAAAGTCGATAGCGGATCGATTCTGTTGCGCGTTCCGAAAGATTCCGGCGGCGGCACCATCCGGAGCAGCGCGGTCACGGTGGCCGTAACCGGAACGACGGTGATCTTCGAGGGAAGTCGCGGCGGCCGAAACAAACTCTACACCCTGGAGGGTTCATCGCGCGTCGCCCTTAAGTCGAAGCCGGCTGATTGGCGAAACGTGCTCGCGGGCCAGCTCCTCGATGTCCCGCCGGGAGCGACGACCCTGCCGATGCCGGTGAACTTCGACGTCAACCAGCTCATGCGAACCCATCCGCTGATTACCGACTTCAAGCCGCTCCCGAGCGCTCCACTCATCATGGCCGTTGCTCAACAACCACCGCCGCCGATTTACACCGGGCCGAATATCTACCCGGTCATCAACCCGCCCCACCGCGGTCCGGGGCCCTATCCCACAGTAACTCCGCGACCGGTTAAGAACCCGCCAGGCACCAAGCCACCGGGAACGACGAGGCCGCCATCGCCGGAAACCAAGCCGCCTTCGACGGACACAAAACCACCTTCGACGGATACCACCAAACCGCCTCCGACACCCACCGCGCCGCCGGTCATAACGCGCACAGCCCCGCAGCAGACATACACACCTAAAAATCAGACCGCTACCACCCGGACCCAGCGGGTGACGAAGAAGCCGACGCCTCCGCCGAAAATCAGATAAGAATTGTCCAGACCTGGCCGTCACAGCCCGTGACTTCTCTCCGTTTTTCGTCGGTAGCGGCGGCCCTTCTCATTGCCCTCGGCCTCACCGCTGCGGGTTATTTCGTTGGACAGGGCATTTCGGAAAGAGGCGCGGGACGTCGCATTATTTCGGTGAAGGGACTTTCCGAACGCGAAGTCCCAGCCAGCGTTGCCACCTGGACGATAACTTATTCCGCGAATGGAAACGAGCTGGCCGAGATCAACAAAAAGCTGGCTGAGAGCACGAAGGCCGTGGCCGCCTTTTTGAAGGAGGCTGGATTCGAAGAGACCGATTCGTCTGTGCAACCGCCGTCATTGCAGGACACCACCATGGAGGTCCGGGAGAAGGATGTGCCTCCGCCGCCGGAACGATACAAGGCATATCAATCGGTGCTGTTGCGCACGTCGAAGGTTGATCTGATCAAGCCCGCGCTGGCGGCCGCTTCCAACCTGATGGTTAGCGGCGTTCTGCTCTCCGGGAAATCGGAGCCGAACTACATCTTTAATCAGGTCAATGAAATCAAGCCGGGCATGATCCAGGAAGCGACCAAAAACGCTCGCATCGCCGCGGAACAATTCTCGCGCGATTCGCAGACCACCCTGGGAAAACTGCGCAGTGCGACTCAAGGCTGGTTCCAGATCGAGAACCGCGACGCGGCAACCCCCGAGCGCAAAGTTGTCCGGGTAGTGGTCGACGTCGAATACGAGATAAACTGAGTGTCATGTTGATCCCGCAACCGCGGGCTCAGGATGACAACGAAGGGGATAGGTGCCTGAAGTTAACCCCTTGAAAGACTCCGCGTCTTCGAATGCCGGCTAGTTGCCTTTCCGCGCCAGGAAGTGGTCCAGTGACCACTTGTCGTTTTCTCGCGGGCACCAGAGGAGGAAGAGCAATAGGGCGAGGCGCGGAATGACGTGACCCGTCAGGTTGAAGAGCGGCTCACGCAGGAGATGGCCGAAGGCGACGATGACCAGGACGCCGCCGAGCGCGATGAGGGCTTCGCGGACCCTAAGGCCTACAAGGAGGAGCGCGCCCGCCAGCAATTCGACGAACGGGATCGTAACCCCAACCAGCCACAGAGACCAAATGGGCAGGAAGGTATCGGCAAACGGCAGGAAATATTTTCGGGCGTGTTCCAGCGGGCCTAATTGAAAAACCTTCCAGACGCCGGCCATGAAGAAGATCAGACCGAGAACCAACCGGGCGAACAACAACGCCCATGCGCGAGGAAGGTCTCCGGTCATAACGACCTTTAACGCGGATTCATCTCGTCTGCGGGTTTGATTTCGCCGCGGGCGTGGAATCCGGTTCTGGCGTTGATGACGAAACGGGCACCGCCCTCCGAGCCAGGACTTTGAAATACTGCGGCTTGTTTTCGTGCCATTTGTAATGCGGGTCTTCCACGACAGGACCCCAGACCAGACGGCCGCCGTAACGCCAGTTATCGAGGATGATGCCGCGATAAAAGTCCTGCCCTTTGGCCGTAACGACGATGACGTTGTGCTCGGAGGCGGTCCTCTCGAAGGACTCGGCCCAATGAAACTCGAGGGTGTCCCATTTTTGTTCGCTTAAACGGAGCAGCAGTCTTTCCGCAAACTGAAAGCAGAGACCGCCCTTACGCTGGCCGGTATTAACCAGAAAATTCTGAAGTCCCGGCGGCCAGACGACCTTCCATTCTTTCTTCAACTCCCGACCAATGTTGTAGGCGATTTGCGCGACCTGCACCGCCTCGTCCGGATCGATCCCGGGGGCGAGTCCAATAATCTGCGCCCGCAATACCGGATCGTCGGCCGAAGTCGCGAACGCGGGATCTTTTTTCCGCGCCAGCGCGGTGGACGATAAGAAAAACAGAGCGAGCAATGTCGTCACCGGTTGCACGCTCTTTTTGAAACCAGACCTCAATCTCACGGGCGTCAAAGTGTCCACCACTCACGAAACGTCAACTCCAGTCAAGCCTGCGGATAAGAATTTGGCTTGACGAAGCGGGCCCGAATTTTTTACTACGCAACTGCTACGTCAAACGCCTCCTCCAGAGCTATCGAACGCCGCGAATTTCAACGGCAGCTGATTGCGGAATTGCGCGGCGGCGAGATCCTCAGCCTCGACGAGCCATTCTTCGAAAGGATCGAGACCAAGTTAAACAAGAGTTTTCCCCCCGGCCGCCGCATGGAATTGGCGCAGCAATGGGTGGAAGAGCTGTTGCACGAACGCATTGTCGTCCCCGCGCCCGGTAATGCCGGTCAGTTTCAATTCAACCGAGATCCGATCATCGGCGAAACCGCGCTGGAACGGTTCGATAAATTACCGCCGGACGCCGTCGAGGAGCGAATGCCGGTGACGCTCGTGATCCTGTACGCAGTTAACTCGTTCCTTTTTCTCGTGCTCTCATTTTTCTTTCTTCCCGAATCGGTCGTGAAGATCCTGGGGAGCGCCGCTGGCGTAGCCCTTGGAGTGTTTGGCCTGAAAAGCCTGAACCCTCGCGAAGATGGAGTAGCCCCGAAAGTCTGGCAGACCGGGCTCGTTGGCGGCACGTTATGGGTCGCAACGTTCCTCCAGGTCATCCTTCTCGGAATCGGATTCAGGTATCCGTGCCGGATCGAAGCGGTGCCCGGATCGACGGTACTCGTGGACGGGAAATTCCTCGAGCGCACCCCGGATCCATCCGAAGAGGACCAAACCAAGGCCGAGAACCAGTACTCCCCCGAAAACATCCAGCTTTGGCTGAAGCTACGACTAACCCGGCACTTCTTGAGGTGGGAGACTCACGAAATCAAGATTACCAAAAAATGGTATTTGGAATCCAAGGATCGCTCTCAGGAGTCCGTTCAAAACGTTTCGGTTGACTGGAAACTTTGGAACCCAGACCGGGCTTTCGAAAAGTGGGGGATGAAGTCGGAACTCAGACCTTTTTTGAAAATCCGCTATGGGCTTGGGGGCCAGGGCAGTTCCTCTCCATTTCCCGATTCCGGCCTAACGCCAGCGGAGCTTCCCGGTTACGTAGACGAATGGGACCGCCTATGGGCGTCAGTGTTTGATCAAACCGACGTCATCGGTCACAAGCGAGAACCGTACGTAGCCGCTGTCGAGTTAGTCCAAGACGCGTCGAGTGTTTACCTGGATTTTCAAATTCGTGACTGGATGAACAACCCAGTCAAAGCCCTTAGGCCAATTCCGCCAACTCGACCTAGTATCGACGTCACCTCTCAAACCCTGGATCCACTCGCTTTTCACGGTGAAAAACTCAAACAGCTCCTCGCCGAATCTTTGCGAGAGGATGTGTTCAAGCAGCTCCTGGCCGAACTGGGAATTCCCAAAAAGATCAAGCCCAGACCGGCCGCAACGAACATAGTCGCGTTAAGTCAGGAAGTGAAGAAGCAGGTCGAAGAGCCGACCCCTACACCTGTCGAGCGTCCGACCGCCACAGCGACTCCTCTGCCAAGTCCGACCCCAACCCCGGGTCCGTCCACGACTGCGTTCCCAACCCCGGCAGCAACGGCGCGACCATCGATAACGCCACTGGGGAGTCCAACTCCTCTGGCGAGTCCGGAGCCAAGTCCGTCATTGACTCCCCCGATGCCAGTTGCTTCGTCCACGCCATTGAAGGATTTACTAAAAGAATTGGAGCAAGCGGCGATGAATGCCGCCAAAAATGGTCAACTCGACGTTGCTGTTTCCGCACGAGAACAATTTGCCCAGATCGCGAGAAAGCCCACCACCGGGTCGACCGACAAAATTCAGATTCAGGCCAACCAGTCGAGCAAGGCTATTGAAAAAGCGATTACCGAAAAAAGCGGGCGTGGCCGAATTTACATCCATATCGCCGACGAGTCGCAAAGAGCGCCAGCGAAAGATATAGCCACGAAACTCAAGGACGCCGGCTTTGGCGTAATTGGCATACAAAACGTTGGGGGACGGGCCTACATCCCGGACACGGCCGAGGTAAGATTCTTTGTCTACCCTGACTCGAAGGAAACCGCGGTCACAATTGTGAATGTCCTCAAGGACAACAACGTGGCAAAGCCTCGCCCGAGCTACGTAATTCCGAGCCGCCAAGAGAAGGAAAACTCAATCGACATCAAGACGCACTTTGAGATTTGGCTTGCTCGCGATTCCTTCACCGCGAAGACAGGCGATTAACTCGGCTTCAACCTCAGGACGCAGCTACGCGCTTAGCCCGCCAGTAAATCACAAGCCCCGCGCTGACGAGCAAGGCAGCGCCGCCGCCAAGTTTCAACTCGTGCAGCCAAACCTGAGTAGTTCCTTGGGGCGGGAACATCGCCACGACCATGGCAAAAAGGGTAATTGCGGCGCCAGAAACGCCGGCAAGCAACGCGCCGATGCGACCGCCCGGAACGATTAGCTGCCCGCGTGTTCTCCAGCAATGCACAATCAGGCAGAGAAACAGGTAAAGATAAGGAATGAAGTAGATGAGCAGCGACATGTCGATCATGATCAGGAAAGCGGTCTCGACGGTTGTTCCTTTGCCGAGCACGGAAAGAAGGAGGAAAATCAAGGCGATCACGCCCTGAACGAGAATGGCGACGTGGGGCGTGCGCCAGCGAGGGTGAATCCGACTGAACGCTTCCGGAAAATATCGATCCAGACCGACTACAAAGGCCACTCTCGACGAGCCTACCAGCCAGGCGCCTACTCCGCCGATTCGCGACAGCGCTGTTAAGAGAGCGATGAGAGAGACCAGCCACCAGCCATTGCGACCGGCTCCACTCGCGATCGCCTGGAGCGGGCCTGCGACTACGTTGATCTGCTCGCGGGGCACGAGCCAAAGCATCGACCAGGTTCCGATAATGTAGATCGCTGCCACGACAGGCGCTGTCAGGTAAATCGATCGCGGCAGGTTGCGGCGCGCGTCCTTGATTTCGCTCGCCATCGTCGAGGAAAGTTCGAGCCCCGCGAAAGCAAAAGCGATCGTGGCCCAAAGATTCAGCATCGGCAGGTTACCCAGGTCGGGCTTCAGGTCCGCAAGCCGGATCGGATTTGCCGGCGCGCCGGTAGTCCACCGATAAACACCTAACGTGACCAGCACGAGCCCCGGCAGGAAGACACTTAGCCCGCCAATGTTTTGTAACCACTTACCCGTGCCGACTCCTACAACGTTCAGACCTACTGCTACGATCAGGCCGATGACCGTGAACGGCAGCACATAAGCCCAGTTATCGGCCAGGCCGCTTTCACCTTTCCCGATAACGAAGGTGGCAGCCACAGCCGCTGAGAGGAGAAGCGTGGGATAATAGAGAACGTTATTGATCCAATAACACCATCCACAAATAAAACCGTGGGCTTCGCCAAGTTCCTTTCTCGTCCAGGCATAAATGCCGCCTTCGGCCGGAAGATCGGCCGCGAGCTGAATGACGGCGAGACCTTGAGGAACGAAGAAGAGCAAGGCTGCCAACACCCAGAGCGTGATAGACCCGAGCCCGGCCTTCGCAGCGGTCGCCACCCACGAGATTCCGATGATCGCAACGAGGTTGAAGAGAACCAGATCGCGCAGCGTCAGGCGTTGTTCGAGGCGCAATGAGTTCCCGTGGTGTTTGTGTGGCGGCATGACGCTGTTACCTGTAAAGCATTCTAATACCGTGAAGCGAACGAAGACCAGTGCGGGGTTGCTGCTGTTTCGAAAGAAGGAGAGCGGCCTCGAAGTGCTGCTCGTTCATCCCGGCGGACCATTTTTCCGAAACAAAGAAAGCGGCGCGTGGACGATACCGAAAGGCGAAGCCGGGGATGACGAAGATCTGCAGGTTCGCGCGAAGCTGGAATTCACGGAAGAGCTCGGCGTCGAACCGCCGGCTTCTGAGTGGATGGAGTTAGGAATGGTGAAGCAAAAAGGTGGGAAGACGGTCCATGCCTGGGCGTGCGAAGGCGATTTGCCGGAGGACTTCGTGATTGCGTCGAACACCTTCGCCATGGAATGGCCGCCGCGTTCGGGACGGACCCAGGAATTTCCGGAGGTCGATCGGGCCGAATTTTTTCCAATCGACGTGGCGAGGGAGAAGATCAACCAGGCGCAGGTTGAATTCCTCGATCGTCTGGTCGCGCTGGTTCAGCCCCAATGACGCGCCCCTTGTTTCTTTTCGCTCCCGGCGCCGGCGCTCCGTCGTCTCATCCGTGGATGCAGGCGTGGAAACAACGGCTAGGCAGCATTGGCGAAGTAGAGACCTTCGATTACGCCTACATGGTGGAACGTCGCGGGCGCCCGGACCCGTTGCCGTTGCTGGTCGCGGCCCATCGCAAGGCGTTGGAGGAGGCGAGAAAAACCGCGAACCAACCCGCGATCCTCATTGGGAAAAGCATGGGCGGCCGGATCGGTTGTCACGTCTCGCTTGAAGAAACAGTGGCCGGAGTGATTTGCCTGAGTTATCCGCTGTGCGGCGGCGGCGATCCCCGGAAACTTCGTGACAAGGTCTTGCGCGAACTGCGAACACCGATCCTGTTCGTGCAAGGAACTCGCGACCCGCTCTGCCCGCTCGACCTGCTGGAGAACGTCCGCAAGGAAATGAAAGCGCCGAACTTTCTTCACGTCGTCGAAGGCGGCGATCACTCGTTGCAGGTGCTGAAGCGTCACCTGAAACAGACGGGCGACACGCAGGACGAGATGGATAACCGAATACTTGCGGCCATCGCCCAATTTGCCGGACGTTTCGGTGAGACCCAGTCCCAGACGTCGTAGCGAGACACAAGATCAGCGATGCCTACCGGAAGGGAGCGTTGATCGAAGGTGGAATGGTTTAGTCATTTTAGAAGTTGGGCGAACGACGGGTAGGCGTTCGCTGCATCGTTTGGTTAGGCGTTGCGGGTTTATTCGTGCGCGTCGGCTAAGTCAGGACGAAGCTCGAGGATACGCTCACATAGAGACTGCACGACGCGCATATGAGCACCGAAGAAGCGAATCGTGCCGCGTGAGAATCGGAAGACGACAGCAAACGGTCCACCCACCTCAATGCTCTCTAGCTCGGACAGCGGCTGCTGGCTGAGGACAAAGCGACCACAAAAAACATGCGTGACGCGCTCCTGGTCGAGGCGGATAGAAAAGAGGCAAGTCAGAAAAGCGACGAGCGGAAGAATGCAGCCAATAAAAAGCGCCAACAGAATGGAAGAAACCCAGCTTCTGCTGAGATTCCCGTGGGCGTAGGCGACCGACATGAACACGATGGCGATAGCAGTGGCTAAAATCGCGCCCATAATCGAGGCGCGGCGCAGATGCCCGAGCCTGTTTCCGAATTCCGTGGCCATGCCTTCGATTTCAGGAGGCGGGTAGCATATGCCTAACGAGAATAAGATCAGCGACGACTACCGCGAGCGAGCGTTGATCGGAGATGAGAGGGTTTAGTCATAGGAAATCTGGGACGAACGACGCGGTAGGCGTTCGCTGCATGGCTTGGTTAGGTGCTTGCGTAGATACACGATAGCGTTTCTGAGCTCTGAT
>JBEEHG010000037.1:0-77046 GCA_041167265.1 Verrucomicrobiota bacterium
GACGAACGTAATCTCGATCACCGACGGTCAGATTTATCTCGAGACCGATCTTTTTTATCAAGGTGTGCGCCCGGCTATTTCCGTGGGTCTATCCGTTAGCCGCGTCGGTTCCGCAGCGCAGATCAAGGCGATCAAACAGGTCGCTGGTAAAATCAAACTGGACCTCGCGCAGTTCCGCGAACTCGCGGCCTTTGCCCAGTTCGGCTCCGACCTGGATGCCGCCACGAAAGCCCGCCTCGATCGCGGCCAGCGCATCGTCGAGCTCTTCAAGCAGATTCAATACAACCCGATACCGGTTGAGGAACAGGTCGCCGTCCTCTGGGCGATGCAGAACGGTTACCTCGATTCCGTCCCGGTGGAGAAGGTGAAGCAGTTCCAGGTCACGCTGCAAGATTATCTCCGGACTCGGAAAGAAAGCGTTCTGATGTCCATCGTTTCGAAAGGCGCGCTCGATAAAGACCTGGAAGGCGAGCTGGCCTCCGCGCTCGACGAGTTCAAATCGACCAATCCCGTCTAATGGCTAACACGCAAGACATACGGCGCCGGATCAAATCGATCCGCAACACCGCGCAAATCACGAAGGCGATGCAAATGGTCGCCGCGTCGAAAATGCGCAAGGCGCAGAATCTTGCCCTGGCCGGACGGCCCTACTCGACCTTGATGAACCGGGTTCTCGTTTCGCTCCAACAGCGGACCGATTCCAAGCTCCATCCTCTGCTCCAGATCCGTGAAGTGAAGAAAGAGCTCGTCGTCGTGATCAGCACGGACAAGGGATTAGCGGGCGCGCTCAACACTAATCTCCTGCGCGAAGCCGCAAACTTCGATCCAGCTAAAACGAGCTACGTCGTCGCCGGCCGCAAGGCTCGGCAATTCCTCGCGCGGACCAGACGGGAAATGCTGGCCGACTTCGAGTTGAAAGACGCGCCTGCGTTCACCGAGACGAAGGAAATCGCGAAGTTCTGTGTGGAAAAATTTCTGAGCGGGGAAGTCGACAAAGTTTCCGTGCTCTACACCCATTTCGTTAACACCATCAACCAGAAGCCGGTCGTGCGAACGCTCCTGCCCATTTCGAGTTTCGAGTTGCCGCAGACCCCGACCGAAGGCGCCACGTCGCAGGACAGCCCCGACCCAATGATCGGCTACCTCTTCGAGCCGACCGCGGAAGGCGTGCTCGATGTGATGCTGCCGTATTACCTCCACTATCAGGTCTTCCAAATGATCCTCGACGCGCGCGCCTCGGAGCACAGTGCGCGCATGGTCGCGATGAAGAACGCGACCGATAACGCGAAGCAGTTCATCAAGGATCTCACTCTCGAATACAACAAGATGCGCCAGGCGAGCATCACCACCGAGTTGCTCGAAATCTCGACCGCGCAGATGGCAGTCGGCGCCTAAACCAATTTATGAATAAGGGAAAAATCGTTCAGGTTATCGGTCCCGTGGTGGACGTGGAATTCAAGAGCACGGCCGAGCTGCCGCGGATTTATAACGCGCTCGAACTGGAATACGACGTGAACGGCACGCCGACCAAGCTCACTCTCGAAGTGCAGCAGCATCTCGGCGAAAACTGGGTGCGTACAATCGCGATGTCCTCGACCGAAGGATTGAAGCGTGGCATGCCGGTGAACGACACCGGCGGCCCGATCACGGTGCCGGTGGGCGAGGGGACTCTCGGACGGGTCTTCAACGTCACCGGCGACCCAGTCGATAATCGCGGCCCGGTTACTTACACGAAGCGTTACCCGATCCATCGCAAGGCACCGGAGCTGACCGACCAGGACACCGGCTCGACGATTCTCGAAACGGGCATCAAGGTCATCGATTTAATCTGCCCGTTCACCAAGGGCGGAAAAGTCGGCGCTTTCGGCGGCGCGGGCGTGGGCAAGACGGTCGTTATTCTCGAGCTGATCAATAACATCGCGAAAGGTCATGGTGGGTTTTCTGTCTTCGCGGGTGTGGGCGAGCGGACACGCGAAGGCAACGATCTCTACACGGAAATGAGCGAAGCCGGCGTCATCGATCAAAAGGACCTGAGCAAATCAAAGGTCGCGCTCGTTTACGGGCAAATGAACGAACCTCCGGGCGCGCGTCTTCGGGTTGCGCTTTCGGCTTTGGCAATGACGGAGTATTTCCGCGACGAACGCAACCAGGACGTCTTGTTGTTCATCGACAACATTTTCCGATTCTCGCAGGCGGGCTCAGAAGTCTCGGCGTTACTCGGACGCACTCCATCGGCCGTAGGTTATCAACCGACGCTCGCGGCTGAGATGGGCGATCTCCAGGAACGTATTACTTCGACCAAGAAAGGCTCGATCACGTCGGTGCAGGCCGTTTACGTGCCGGCGGATGACCTGACGGATCCGGCGCCGGCGAATACCTTCGCGCATTTGGACTCGACCATCGTGCTCGAACGCTCGATCGCCGAGCTCGGCATCTATCCGGCAGTCGATCCACTCGCCTCGACTTCGAAGTCGCTCGCGCCCGATGTGGTCGGCGAAGAGCACTACGCCGTCGCGCGCGGTGTGCAGAAAGTGTTGCAGCGGTATCGCGATCTCCAGGACATCATCGCCATCCTCGGCATGGACGAATTGAGCCCGGAAGACAAGCTCTCCGTGTTGCGCGCGCGGAAAATCCAGCGCTTCCTCAGCCAGCCGTTCCACGTGGCCGAGGTCTTTACCGGCACGAAGGGCGAATACGTTTCGATCGCCGAGACGGTCCGCGGGTTCAAAGAAATCCTCGATGGCAAACATGATGAAGTTCCCGAACAGAACTTCTACATGAAGGGCGGCATCGACATGATTCAGAATGCCGAATGACGAATGTTGAATGTCGAATGATGGACACTGACTGATGGCAACTTTGAGACTTGAGATCGTGACGCCGGAAACGACGGCGTACTCGGAGGACGTAGAGATGGTCACTTTGCCTGGGGCCGAGGGGGAACTTGGCGTTTATCCGAATCACGTTCCGCTCCTCACGACGTTGAACCCGGGCGAACTGCGCGTGCTCAAGGGCGGCAAGGAAACTTTTCTGGCCATCGGCGAAGGCTTCGTCGAGATCACGGGAAGTTCTGTTTCGGTTTTGACCGACATGGCGCTCGAGCCCGCGGTGATTGACGAGCACGCGGCGGAGGCTGCGGTCGAGCGGGCAAAAAAGGCGATGAAAGAAGATCTTGGCGCGGAAGAGTGCGCCGCCGTCCAAGCTTCGCTCCAAAAGGCGCTGGCTCAGTTGCACGTGAAGCGCCGCCGGCGGAGTTAATGTAGAGGCGCTTGTGCCAAGCGCCTGGTCTTGTTGGTTAGGCGCTTGGCACAAGCGCCTCTACATTACTATTCTCGTGGAAGTTCCAGACGCGCTCGGAATTATTGCCGGTAACGGCGTCTATCCGCGCCTTCTCGCCGATGCGGCGCGCCGGGCCGGCGTGAAACGGATTGTCGCGACGGCGTTCACGGACGAAACCGACGAACGTCTCGCGGACAAAGTGGATGAAATCCACTGGATGCGCGTCGGCCAGTTAGGCAAATTGATCGCCGCGTTCCGGAGCTCCGGAGTCGAGAATGCGATCATGGCCGGGCAGATTGCGCCGAAGAACCTCTTCGCTCTGCGGCCGGATTGGAAAACGCTGCTGCTCCTGGCGCGGCTAAAGCGACGCAACGCCGAATCCATCTTTGCGGCGATCGGCGAAGAGCTGGCGCGGTCGAAAATCACGCTGTTGCCGGCCACCTCTTTTCTGGAGGATTGCGTCGCGCCGGCGGGATTGATCGCCGGCCGGAAATTGACGCGGCGCGAAGACGACGACGTTGCTTTCGGTTTCGAGATCGCGCGAGAAATCAGCCGGCTCGATATCGGCCAGACCGTTATCGTGAAAAACGGAACGGTCCTGGCCGTGGAAGGTTTCGATGGGACCAACGAGACCATCAAGCGCGGCGGTGTTCTGGGAGGCAAGAACGCGATCATGGTCAAGGTCGCAAAGCCAGATCAGGATATGCGCTTTGACGTCCCGGTAGTTGGCGTTGCAACGATCGCAGTGGCGGCGGAAGCTCGTCTGCGCGTTATCGCCATCGAAGCGGGCCGAACGCTCCTGCTCGAAAAAGAAGCAGTCGTTGAATCCGCGGCGCGCTCGAACATCTCGATCGTCGCCCGCTAATGGCGCTTCGAGGAGCGGCGGTCTGCAGCCGCCGAGGGCGATTTCAAATCGCCCTTCCTTGTTATTCACGCGTCATGAGTCGGTCCAGGACGAAACGCTTCGTTGCGGGTGCGAACTTCGTGCAATAGCTCACCGGCCGTGCCCCGTTCGTTAGGCGCGACGTCACAAGCAGGCTGCCGGCTTCATCTATCTTCGCATACCGTTTCTCGATCGAGAGGAATCCCGGCTTCGTCGTTGGAATAATGGCGAGCGCATCAAAGATCGGTCCGCCGTTTGTCTTGACGAAATTCGTCCAGAACCAGAGCCAGATCCTGCTCCGGCTCGAAAGATACTGTCCGGCATCACCGTTTCTCTCCAGCTCGCGCAGATCCGCTCGATCGACGGTGAGACCTGAACCTGTGGCGATTGGCACCAGCGTGAACGGAATCTTCGAGCGCAACACTATCGCTGCCGCCCTCGGATCCTTGAACACGTTCGCGTCGTGAATATGGAAGGATCGGCTCGGTCCGAAGGCGAGATCGTCTGGTGACGCCTGGCCGCCCACAAAAATCACGCGCTCGATTCGATGCGCCAGGCGGGAATGAAGCTGGAGGAACGTCGCCAGATTAGTCAGCGGCCCCAGGGCGATGTAAGTGATTTTTTGCTTTTCCAACGCGGCCGCCAAGGCGTTGCTTGCAGCACTTCGTCGACCAAAATCGGAGGTCGATGCCGCCCCTGTAAAGACTTGGTCAGCCGCAAAGCCTGCGGAACCGCCGAACTGACGAATGACATCCCGAGCGGCGCGCGTGGTCGCGCCCAACGGCGCATTGCCGTAGGTCGTACTCAATCCCGCGATCCGAATTTCCGGCGAATGAAAAGCGAGGACGAGCGCGAAGGCATCATCCACTTCGCGAATCGGCGAGCCGATGGAAACATCGGTGTCGATCCAGACGGGATGGGCCGAAACGACTCGGGCGAGTCCGAGAACCGCGCAGAGCAACCTTAGGCTGCGCATTGCGAAGCTAAGAACGAACGGGATTGACGAACCAACTCACCGGCAATCGAACTCGAGTAAAGATCGCCGGCTTAAATCGCCATTTCCTGAAAGCGCTCGTTGCCGCCTTATCGAGGACCGTGCTGCCGCTGCTCTTTACGATGATGACTTCGGTGGTTGCGCCAGCTTTGTTTATCCGCAGCTCATAGAGCGCGCTGCCGGCGGTCTTTTTCTTTTGCGCCTCCTGAGGGTATCCGGGGCCGGGCGAAGAAATAGCATATCGCAATAATTCTTCATCGGTGAGCGAGGAGGTGTGACCATCGCTCCAAACCGCGGTGGTGTTTTCTGCGGCGGTCGCCGCAGCCGGAGAGATCATCGCGGCCAACGCTGCTACGAGGATAATTCGCAGGGCGAACATCTGATTGATGCTATCTCGGTGTCCGGACATTGCAAACGTGATACGACCGGGGCGCCGCTGATATGATTGATTCCCAAACATACCCGTTGCAAATCGCAAGTCGGCGCTCGAAAATCAAGATTCTCGCGGGGTCTTAGCTCAGTTGGTAGAGCGCCTCAATGGCATTGAGGAGGTCAGGGGTTCGATTCCCCTAGGCTCCAGAATTTCGTGTCGAAAATTCGGTCCCCCGCCAGGTCTCGTGAATTTCACCGCACATGATGACCGGGAGAGACCCTACTTCTTGCTTTTCGTTTGGCGAGAGCCGTACTTGACGGAACGACGCTCGGCGTTGGTCACCGAATCGTTATCCTTCTTTTCGCGCATTCGAAGCTTCGCCTGCATGCCGGCTTCTTTGTAAAGCACTTCCCGGATCGCGGCAGACTTATTCCCGCAATGTTTTTGATCGGCGAGCGCCTGGAGAGCCCGGTCGAGGGCGAGAGGAAGGGTGATCGTAATGGCGGTTGATTCCTTGTCTCTCACGCCGCCGACCGTGTCACAGCGAATCTGGCTGAGCAAGGAAATTCAACCTTGACATGGTGTATGATGGAATAATACACATCGCTTCATGCCCAGAACGAAGCTGCCAAAAGGCAGTGTGCCGGTGACGTTCCTGTTACCGCGCGAGGTCCAACAACTCCTGCTCGATAAAGCGCGACGCGAGGAGGTGAGCTTCTCCGAATTGATACGTCGCGCCCTGCGCCGGGAGATCAGGACCGCACGGCACCCAGGGCCTCCGCAAACAAACAGTGCCACTAAACACGGCCGGCGGGAGTAGATATGGAGGCGTATTCCTTCACCGCCGGGGCCGACTATCGGATGTATGCGGCAACCATGACTGGATTCAGTGGTGGCTCCGCTGACACGCTGAGAGATTTTGTCGCTTCCGATGGCACGATGATGCCGGAGGACGGCTGCGCAATCGAGAGCCCAGCGAGTGTTGCCGGCGCGGTGCTCCCGACGACCGGGGCTTACTATGTCAGGGCGCGCCGGTGCAAGATCGCTTCTCTCTCTGACACATTCCTTCCTTGTGACTTTTATGTGCGCGTGCTTTGGGGGTCGCCGATACCGGAGATGGAACCCAACTATGAGGGTGCTCCGCAAGCGACGCGCTCCAACGGCCGTGGGGGCCGTGTGATCGGGCCGGCGACAGCGAAGAACGACAGCTTCGCCATCACGGTCAATGGGCGAGATACGATTGGGGTAATCGTGGCCGTTGATCTGGAGCGCGGCGCACCGGTATGGAATGCGATTGCTGGGACCGGAGTGTTCACCGGCTCCTTCATCATAACATTGTAACCGGACGCCGCGGACGAAGAAGCTGCGAATTGACTAACAGGTCCGGAGAAACATTATGGTCGATAAAGTAAAACTGTGGTTTAACCCTGAAGGTGATTACCTCGAAGTGACCTTTTCTGACGCCCCCGGTTACATGCGGCCGACGAGAAGCGATGCGTTGATGAAGCGCGTGGACGAGCAAGGCCGTATCATCGGTTTCAGCGTGTTCGGCGTAAGCAGATTCCAAAAAGATCATCCGCTCGAAACCGAACTCGCTGGAGGAGCATAGGCGCGATCGAGCGCGCTCCAGCATCATTCCGTTCCGCCGGCGGGCAGGCGCGCCGCTTTCCAATCCATCGCCATGCGAATCCGGGCGCGGCCGCTGGGATGATCGAAGAAGATGAATTCCTCCATCGGCGTCGGATCCAGTTTGCGATAGGTGCCGAGTTTGAGCGCGACTTTCGCAAATCCATCCGGCTCGCGCGCGGTATTGATACCGAAGGCATCCGCCTCCACTTCAGCGACGCGAGTAATGGTGTGGTTGACCGGCGTCATGACAAAGCCGATGGCCGCGAAAATTAAGGAGAGGATGGGAAGACCTGCCGGATCGGCGATGCCGCGAACCTGCCAGCGATCGCCCCAGCGGCGGACCAGGAAGTCGAATCCCCATTTGGCGAGAGCAAATGAGATCAGGCCGACGAGCGAAAAGCTGAGCAGAAATTTCGTGATGTGATTCAAGACGTAGTGCCCCATCTCGTGCGCCATGACGGAGCGAATTTCCGGCAGGGTGCATTGCTTGAGCAGATTGTCATTCAACGCGATACGCGTCGTTCCGAGAAAGCCCGCCACGTTCGCGCTGATCCGATTGGATTGGCGCGAGGCATCGACTTCGAAAACCTGGGTGACCGGAATTTGGTTCGCGCGTGCCATGGCAAGAATCGCGTCGCTGACTTTTTTATCGGCGAGTGGCTTGTACTTATTGAAGAGAGGTTCGATATAGATCGGACTGATCATTATTCCGAAGGCGAGAAACAGGACCACCACGCCGGTGCCCCAAAGCCACCAGGTCCCGGGCGCGCGGCGAAAGACGGCGTAGAGGACGATCAGCAAGACGGTCGTGGCGACCAGGGAAACACCCAGTGCGATCATTAACTCTGAAAACCAGGGTCCAAAAGTTTGCGTCGCCAGACCGTAAGCATGCTCGCGGTAGAAGCGTTGGTAAACGGTCAACGGAAACGTCAGGGCGAAGGTGAGCAGCACATACGGGATGGCGTAGAGTGAGACTTGGAGAGCCTTGAAGCGGGTGGTGCGTTCCGCAAAATCTCGCATGCGCGCCGAGAGACGTGTGCCCAGGAGCAGGAGCGAGATCGCGGCGTCGAGAAGAAAATTCCAAAGAATCAACCAATAGCCGCCTTCGAAATAAGCGTCGGACTTCGCGCGTTTGTCTGCCGGCACGGTATCGAGCCAGGCCCGGGTAGCTGTGGCGGGATCGGCATCAGGCGCAATGGAGGGAGCCGGCGCGGAGATCGAGGGAGATGGCGAAGTTTCCTGCCCGCGGACGGACGCGGCCAATCCGAGAACGAAAACAAGACAGAGCAGGAAAAGGACGGCCAGAGATTTCATGAAGGCCGAGCGTGAAAGAAATGGCAGCCAGCGTCAATGACAGTTGCTACATTGCCGGTGAATTGCTCATGACGATCGAATATCTGGCGGATCATCCGGAGTTCCTGGCCGCGCTCGCAAAATGGCACCACGCCGAATGGGGCTACCTGAGGCCGGGCGATTCCGCGGAAGCGCGCCTGACGCGGATCGAGGGCTCGTCGAACCGCGACCGCATTCCGCTGACGGTGATCGGCCTCGACGATCGAGTATTACTTGGCTCGGCCAGTCTGGTGTCGCACGACATGGACACGCGCCCGGAATTGAGCCCGTGGTTGGCCAGCGTATTTGTCGGGCCCGATCATCGGCGGCAAGGAGTGGGCGCGCAGCTAGTCCGCCGAATCATGTCCGAGGCAGCCGTCTTGAAGGTTCCAATCCTCTACCTCTACACGGTGCATAGCGAAAAGTTCTACGCGAATCTTGGCTGGTCTCTGCACGAACACACCGCTTATCGTGAGCAGAACGTAGCCATCATGACCTACCGCCCATGACTCCCGCCGACTTTCGTAAGATTGCGCTCAGCTTGCCGGAAGCTTCCGAAAGCGCGCACATGGCGCATCCGGATTTTCGTGTGGACAACAAGATTTTCGCGACGCTTGGTTATCCGGACCAACAGCACGGAATGGTGATTCTGCCGCCGGAGGAACAAGCGCGTTTCGTGAAAACGTATCCAAAGGTTTTCGCGCCGGCGAAAGGAGCGTGGGGAAAAAGAGGGAGCACGTCGGTTCGGCTTGAAGCGGTTGATAGGAGCACGCTGCGGCGCGCGATCGAAATCGCCTGGCGCAAACGAGCGCCGAAGGATCTATTGTAGGGATAGGTGGCTACAGCTACACCAACGCGCCGCCGCAACTCGATCCGGCGCCGGCGGTGCAACCAAAACAGTGATCGCCGGTAAGGATCGCGCGGTTTTCTACCTGAGCCGGATCAACCTCCCATAAGTGCAATCCCTGGCCGGCTTCATGCCATTGCATCTTAAGCATCTGGTTAAAGTCGCAATCGAACACTTCGCCCTGCCAGCTTACGTTGATGGTGTTGCGGCACATCAGGCCATTCACGGTGGCCGGATTAAACGCATCGTTGAGCAACGCCATGTAATCCCCAAGCAGATTGTTGTTCTTCAAGTAGGACGCGAACCGGGCGATCGGAAGGTTCGTTATTGTATAGAGCTTGTTGAAGACAATGCCGAAATGGTCCTTTAGCTCTCGCTTGTAGTCGGCTTCGAGTTCTTCCTGCGGGCCGGGCAGGAAAGCGCCGTTCGGATTATAAACGAGATGAAGCGGAAGGTGTGGCTCGATGCCATAGCCTAACGAGTTCAAAAGCTGGAGCGCCTTGATGCTCGCGTCGAAAACTCCATTGCCGCGTTGCTCGTTCACATTCGCGGGCGAATAGCATGGCATCGAGGCGATGATCTCGATCTCGTGCCGGGCGAGGAACTCCGCATAATCTTCGTAGCCGGGCTCGAGCAGAATCGTGAGATTGCAGCGGTCGATGATATGGCGCGGCGGCGTGAGCGCCTTCAGCCGTTCGACGAGATACTTGAAGTCCGGGATCATCTCCGGCGCGCCACCGGTCAGGTCGACCGTTGGGATATCTGTCTTGGCCAGCCAATCGATGAGTTGATCGATCGTCGCCCGCGTCATGATTTCCCTGCGCTTGGGTCCGGCGTTCACATGGCAATGGATGCAGGTGAGATTGCACAGCTTCCCCACATTGATCTGGAGGATCTCCGTCTTCTTATGGCGCAGCGGTAACACATGCTCAGCCAACTTTCGGGAGAAGCTGTTGTCGGCAGTGAGCTTCATAACTGTCGAAGAATCAAATAGACCGCGCCGGCAATGAGCGCGGCGCACGGCAAGGTGATAAGCCACGAAAGAAGGATATTCAGCATGACTCTTGGATTGGCCTGTCCGGTCGTAAGGCCCATCCCGAAAAGAGCGCCGACGGATACATGCGTCGTCGAAACCGGCAGACCAAAAAAGCTGGCAGCGATGACGAGAATGCCTGTGGTCAGGTTTGCGGAAAAGCCTTGTCCATGATTCATCGCGGTGATCTTGTGGCTCATCGTTTCCGCCACTCTGCGGGCGTTGAGTAATCCCCCAAGCGCCATCGTGATGGCAACGGCGAAGAAGCCCCAGCGAATATCCATCCATTTCAGGAGAAGCAGCATGGCGACGATCTTTGGTGTGTCATTCAAACCTCGGGCGAAGCTGACGACGCCCGCACTGAGGAAATGCGCGCCATCCATGGCTTGCTGCGCACTTAGACCTAGCATTGAACCGGCATAGCGCTCGCGGCAATTCTCCTCCTCGTCGATCGAGAGCGTAATCGGCGGCGCAATCGGTCGCATCGAAAGGGCCGAGCCTGGTTGGGGCAGGGCGATGACGCGTTCCTCGGACCCGATACAAACGCACCATTCCTTGCGCACGCCGCAGACGAGGCGAAGACTGCGAAAGACGAAGTAAAGGAGGGCGCCCAGGACGATAGCCAGAATCGGGCTGAGCAAGAGCGGCAGGACAAAGCCTTTTCCGAGTGCGGCGAAGTTCACTCCATTACCCACAGCAACCAGCCCACAACCGACGATCGCGCCAGTAATGCCGTGGGTAGTGGAAATTGGAAAGCCGAGATAGGTCGCGAGAATTACCGTGATCGCTGCGCCAAGAACTACGGCGAGGAGGAATTGTTCCGAACCCACGAGCGTATCCGGCACCAGACCTTTGCCGGAGAATCTCTTGAGCAATGCTTGCGCGAGAAAGATAGAAGCGATCGATCCAGCAAAGGTCGTAATTGTTGCCCAGCTAAGCGCGGTGCGATAACTCGCCGCGCGACAGCCGTAAAGCGAAGCGACCCCTTTGAAGTTGTCGTTTGAGCCGTTCGAGTAGGCGAGAAAACAAGCGGCGAGGAAGAGAGCGATGAGAAGCATCAGGTCGAATCCGTGTTAGCAGCAGCTCCCGCCATCGCAGCACTGCGAGGCATCGGTCGTCGCGCCGTAGTCCTGTCCTTTGGTTTCCTTCGGATGGCGCAGCGAAGTGCGGGAGCAATCGAATGGCTTCGCTTCTTCCATCGGAATCGGCG
Source organism: Verrucomicrobiota bacterium (assembly GCA_041167265.1). GTDB lineage: Bacteria > Verrucomicrobiota > Verrucomicrobiia > Chthoniobacterales > UBA10450 > AV80. The sequence continues at coordinate 11,581 of JBEEHG010000037.1, forward strand.
TTAGCGGCTCGATGAACTCGAATGAGGCAGAGTAAGGAGCCTTCCGATAAATATTGTAGGTCTTATCGCAAACGGCGTAGCGCTTCCCGCGCTCCATTCGGTGATTATCGTCATCCAGCACTTCCTTGAATGGTCCTTTGTAGATAACCGCCTGGTTCCGCTCGACGCAGGGACCTTGCTTCCCCTTAAACGCCTCGATTGTCACCGACCGGAATTCGATTCCCTCGACCGTCTGCCATGGATTCTCATCGCGTTTTAGAATCTCAACGCCGTAGAAGCCCGCCGCCGTGAAGGCGGCGACAAACCCTTCTTCGGTCAGCGCGCCGGAGATACAGCCGCTCCAAAGCTCAGGATCGGTTTGCAAATGCTCCGGCACTTCTTCATCACTCACGATGTCCGAGATCACCGCGCGGCCTCCGATTTTCAGAACGCGAAAGATCTCATCGAAGAGTTGCCGCTTCGAGTGCGCTTCGACCAAATTAAGCACGCAGTTGGAAACCACGACATCAACCGAGTCGTTAGCAATGAGCGGGCTCTTCACCCGCAGCTCCTGCGCGAGCTCATCCGCGGCCAGGAATGAAGCGGCATCACTGATCGGGCGTCGCTTCAGTTCCGCATCGAGCAGATCGATGCTCAGCGCCAGGTCCTGGATGCGGCCTTTCCGGAACTCGACGTTCGCGTAACCTATGCGCTCGGCTACGATCGGCGCATTCGTCCGCGCGACCTCCAGCATCTCATCGGTCATATCGACTCCGATGACCCTCCCATTCGGTCCCACGACTTGCGCCGCGATGAAACAGATCTTGCCGGTGCCGCTGCCGAGATCGAGCACCGTCTCGCCTTCGCGCAGATACTTGCTGGGATCGCCGCATCCGTAATCGCGCTCGATCACTTCCTGTGGGATGACCTTGAGATACTCGGCGTTGTAATCCACCGGGCAGCAGAGTCTCGCTTCCGGCGCCTGTGCGCTGGCGGCATAGCGCTTACGAACTTCAGATTCGGCGTTGATGGTGCTCATAGTCTTAAAACATCACCTGCAGACGCAGGATGACTTCGTCGAATTGATCGGGCCCGAATTGTGGATGGGCTTCGCGGAAGTCGGACCAGGTATGGACATAGTTGGCCATGAGTTTGATCCCATCTCCATGGATGTAGTAGTTCAACCCGCCAGTGATGGAATGGATGTTGTCATTAGCCACCTGGCCCGGAGTGAGTGATTCCCACTTCACCACAGCCTGGAGCTTTTTCGGGATCAGGAAATAACTTCCCTGCACGTAATACCCGCTGGCGTCGAACTCCGGGAAAAATATTCCGCCACGGGGACGGACGTTTTCGTGGAGATACTCCGCGATCAGATCGAAGGGGCCTACCTTCAGCCACGCATCGAAGCTATAGGCATGTCGTTCGTCCGGGCTCGTGAGGGTAAAAGAGGTAAGGGAACCGTCGGCGTTCACTTTCAAGTTCAAAGCCGGTGAGATATTGGTGCCGGTCGCGTCGCGGCTGAAAAGATAATCGCCGGCGATTTTCAAACTGGCTTCCTGGCCCATCCACTTGCCTTTGAAAGGGAGAAGCTCCAGCCGGCCGACGTACATGAATTCGTTGTTGTCGTTGACATTAAAATTGCGCCCAGTGCCGTTGAAGATGCCAGCGTAATAGGTCACCAGATCTTTCTGCTCGGGCACAATGTTGGTCAGCGGCTTACCCCAAAGCATCACGCCAAGCTGCCGCTCCGGGGTGAGCGCCCCTGTCGGCAAGCTGCGCTCGATCGTAAAGATTGTCGCATCCGGCGTAATCTGTTCCAGACCAAACGGAGCTTTCCATTGGCCCACTTTGAAATTCGCTTCGGGTATCCGATGCCAGTTGATAAAAATATCCGTCGATGAAAAACCGGTGCGCGTCGCTGACGAGAGCCCGTCGCTCTGCTCGAAATCGCCTTCGACCTTGAAATCGAATTGCTCCGCAAAGTCGCCAATCAAGTTGATCCGGGCGCGGCGGAGACGAAATCGATCCTTCAAAGCGGTGAGACCGAAGCGCCCTTCAAAGGCGGTGACATCGCCGCCTTCAAAGTTCGCCTGGATGTAGCCGCCCAGCGTTAACTTGTACTCCGAACCCCCTGGAACGACGTAGACGGGCTTCTTCTCTTCTGTCGTCTCGCTTTTCTCGACGTACGATTTTGAGTCGGGAACAAACCGGGACCGCTTAGTCTCGCTTAGAGCGGGCGCAGTGGGCTTTTCTTTCTTCAAGCTCTTCACTTCCTGTTCGAGCTCAGCGTTTCGCTTTTGCAAGAGCTCGACGGCGTGCTCGAGTTTTTCGAGACGCTCCGAGTCGGACTTAGTTTCCGCGGCGGCGCGGTGAAGTGCGAAGGCGCAACAGAGCGCGCAAACCGCAATCCGGACGGCAATGCGTCCTCTGCCCAGACTTGGAATAAAAGATGGATGTAACATAATAGTTTGCTGAGTTGGCGACGCCTAACGAGACGACGCCGGGTTACGGTTGCGGCAGCGCGAGCGGTTCTGCTCGCGAAAACGGGGTCGCGTTCAGGCCGCCAATACCGGAGGCGGCATTTGCTGGCGCACCCGCATTTGCTGGGACGCGATACTGACGAAATGGATGAGGCGGACGCGCGATGCGCTGATCACGCCGAGCAAAAATATCGCGAGCCGCGCCAGCGGATCGCCGGTGCACGCGAAAATCCGGATGTCGGCCCAGGAATCGAGATCGTGCTTCACCGGCAGGAGAAAGACCTGCGCTGTTCCGCAGCGTTTCCGAAGTTGGGCGCAATCGGTGTTTTTTTTCCAACGCACGCCGCACAGCAATTCCCGATCGGTGGAACGAAACGCGATGAGATAGCAACCGCCGCGATGATCGGGGCCGAGCACGAGCGTGTTCGACGCGAGCTCCGCGAAAGCGCGCTCGATATCTTTCGCGCGAAGGCTCGGACAATCGCGGCCGACCGCGACTACTTCGTCATAGCCGAGCTGCGCGATCCTCTCGATCGCGTTCTCAAAGCGCGCCGCGAAATTCCGGCCCGCCTGTCGATGCACCTGGCAACCGGGAATGGCCGCATCACCAGCCGAAGTGAAAAGATGGACATCAATCCCCAGCGAAATTTCAGATCCAAGCGCGGGGAGATTGAGGAGCGGCCCAGCGGTGATGGGGAACGAACGTCTCGCCAGTTCGACATGCGCTTCGTCGGCGAAGATGAGAACAGCTCGTCGGGGCACGCCTTTGGATACGAGAAGGCGAGGGGGAGAGACAAGCCTTTTTCACTGTAGCCGCTTCGCTATGCGAAGCGCCTGGTTTGCAAACCGCGATCCATCCGGCGGAGATTCACGGACTGGCCGCTTCGCTACTCCTTATTCAGGTAGTTCTTTTCCAGGAATTCGGATCTGAAGTTCTGCGGCGGAGTCGGAATGTCGGGCCGCCCTTCTGGCGTAAAGTCCATCAGGTTCCAATACGCCCAGACCGTGTCGACGTGATTCATCATGCCTTCAGTCCCCCAGAAATGAAAAATCTTTCCCTGCTGCTTCCTGAAGACATGCATCACCGGCAATTGCATATCATCAGAGTCTCCCTGGCATTTGTAATCGGCCTGATAGGAAGACTCCGCTCCTGAGACCAGCGCCATCTGCGACCATCCACGTTTTTTGGCCCACGCATTGATTCGATCGGCCGGGGCTTTGGCAATGGCGACAAACGCGGCGTGTTGACTGACCTGATACCAGGTCCGATCGAACCCATCGACCAGCGACGTGCAGGAAGGAGAGGGATTGTCCCAGTTTGGGCCGTACATGAACGAGTAGAGCAGCAGGGTGTTCTTGTCCCCAAAGAGCTCGGAGAATTTCACGCTCTGCCCCACTTTCCCGTCGTTGGCCCATTGGAAGACGTAGTCCTCCTTCAACTGTCCGCCGGGAGGGAGAGTGCGGCGTTTTTCCGCCACCGATTTTACTTTATCGACAAGCTCCTGTTCCTCTTTGAGCAACGCTTCGCGCGCCTCGCGATACGCTCTGCTTTCGTTTGGATACCGTAGTTCATTCATGTTCGTCTTATGCCTTCTCGGTCACGAATTTTATTGTCGATTTGATGATCCGGGCTTTGTCCGATCGATCGAAACCCAGCACCACCGTGCGGGTCGCGGTGATCATGCTGCCCTCGCCATCGATCACGGTTTCGATCTCCACGACGAGCGAACCATCCTTTTGCCAGCGCGTCGCGCTTTGCGAATTCCACCCGGCGACATGCGGGTAACTTTTCCCACCCTTGACCTTCTCCGGAATATCCGCCTCCAGGTCGGGGATTTTGATCTCTCGAAAAGTAGAGCCGGCTCGGAGAAAAACCGCGACGTAGCTTCCGCGTTTCCAGAGCGTGGCCGTGAGCGCAAACGCCTTCGAGTCCGGTTTCCAGAGCACCTCCATATTGAACCGGGCGCTCGGGCCGGGGTCGGAGTCGGCCTCGGCGACGCTCTTCAGGAGTTTGCCCGATGCCTTCTCGATTAGATCATACGTTTTCTTTTCGTCGTCCGATTCCCCCGTGTAGCGAAAAGCAAATTGCCCGTCAGGCGAAGGCGCTTCGATGCCCTTCTTCGTCCCTTCCTCCGTTTCCTCTCCGCAGACCAGGCGGGAGCCAGTCACAAGAATCGACAGGACGATTAAACTTCGTTGTAAGTGCGTCATTCGAGATTCTCTTTTTTCTACTTTCTACTTCAGCCTTTCTACTTTCTCCTCGACCGTTCGCTCCATCGCATGGTTAGGAGATGGGGACGTAGCCATTCTTAATCGGTTACGATAGTGTGCGCCTCACCGCGCTTAACTGAGAGGCCGTTTCGCGATAAGCCATATCGCAAGTCCCTCAGGAGCGCGAGATGTGCGGGCGACGGCCGAGGAACTCCGATCTCAGTAATCTCGATCTCAATAGGGCGGTGCATTTCGCGACGATAAGTAACATCAATATTCGTCCCACTTCTGGTCGGATAGTAAGCATAATACATCTTCTCGTTGAGAAGATAATCGGGTCGATTGGGGTTCGTCGCGCCAGGTATGAGCCGGTGCCGGCGTGCGACCAAGCTCACAATCCTATCGACCCGCCCCCAGACATGGTGATCAGCGCTTCCGCGCTTTCCTGTGACCTCTAGGGCCGAACCTGTGAAGTCGCCGGCTTCGCAGCGAAGAGCCGCGAGCGCAAGAAAGGCGACAGCGATGTAGCGCACGTTATCTCCTAACGAGAACAAGATCAGCGACGGCTGGCGGGGGAGCGCGTGGCTGCGGATTGCGGGTGGAATTTCATGGAACGTTAGGAGCCAAGGCTGCCAGCCGTTCGCTCCATCGCATGGTTAGGCGTTGGGGTGATCATCGCAGAAATCCACTGTCGTGCTCCTGCAGCCAATTGAGGAACCAAAGGCACTTTGCGGCGTTGCCGGTCTCAAGATAAAGCTTCGCAAGCGTATAAGCGCAGTGGCGCACTGCCCGGCCCTGAACGTCATCATCACCGTCTTCCTCGTTATAGATTTCCCAAAATGCCTCGTAGCGCGCCAGACGGTCGGCGGCCGAGCTGGGTTCCGCGCACCACTTCATGCGCTGGTCCATCGAGGGCAACGTCCGCAACGGTGAGTCCTTGCCGGTGAATTTCGACTCGCCTGCTGCTGCTAGGCCGGCAAGTGCGATGAGAAGCAGAGTCCAGAGTATCTTTTTCATAGTGCGCGCAAATAACGCCTAACGAGAATTAGACGAAGAAGTTTCATCTAACTCGGAATTTGGGTAACGGCCGAAGTTCATGTGAGGGTCCGAGCGACAGTCTATCTGACGCAGAGCTCCCGGGCAATGGAAACGGCGGTTTGGCTCATCTCTGCCTGGCAAATTCATATATAACAAAACAGACACGACTTGTAGCCACGGCCCTGTGGGCCGTCTCCTTGTTCCCGAGGTTTGGGAGGGACGGCCCGCAGGGCCGTGGCTACAGCGAGAGAAATCGGATCAAGAGGTAGAGGTAGACTGGAACGCAGGAAGGGATTCGAACTTGCCGGCGGCGGGTACCTGCAACCTATTCTATCGATGAATCAGCTTCGGCTCGGGGTAAATATCGATCATGTCGCTACGCTGCGGCAGGCGCGCTATGCGACGATGCCCGATTCGAAAAATGCGGAGCCGGACCCGATCGCGATCGCGGGGATCTGCGAGCGGGCGGGTGCGCACGGGATCACGGTGCACTTGCGCGCAGACCGGCGTCATATCCAGGACCGTGATATCCAGCGGTTGCGTGAGAGCATTGTGACGAAGCTGAATTTCGAAATGGGGAACACCCCGGAGATTGTGGACATCGCGCTGCGCATCGTGCCGGACGAAGTTTGTCTTGTTCCCGAGAAACGGCAGGAAGTCACAACCGAAGGCGGCCTCGATCTTGTGGCCCATGGAAAAGAACTGGCGCCGACGGTGAAAAGGCTGCACGCCGCCGGCGTTCGCGTAAGCATGTTCATCGACCCGGCGCTCGAGCAGATCGATGCTGCCGCTGAGCTGGCGGCGGATATCGTGGAACTGCACACCGGCAAACTGGCGAACGCTTTCACGGAGGAGATTGCGCAACAGGAACTGGCGCGATTACGCGCGGCGGCAATCGGCGCGGCAGAACTGAAGATGCAGGTCAACGCCGGACATGGCATCAATTACCGAAACATTTCTCTCATTCACAAGATTCCGCATCTGGTGGACTTGAACATCGGGCACTCGATCGTGGCGCGCGCGCTGTTGGTCGGCTTCGAAACCGCCGTGCGCGAAATGCTGGCGCTGATGGAGAATTACCGCGGATGAATCAGGAAAGCAGGAAAGTAGGAAACAATGATGGAATCTGGAAACCAGGAAGCCAGGAGAAGATGGGATTAGTTAGGAAAGCAGGAAGACAGGAAAGAATCTTGATGCCATGAAAGGAATTCCCTTTCCGATTCCTGGTTTCCTGGCTTCCAGATTTTCCCTCTATCTGAACCAATGAGTGTGCTCGGCATTGGCGTCGACATGGTCGAGAATGCGCGCGTTCAGCATTCGCTCGATCGTTTTGGCGAACGCTTTCTTCGGCGCGTTTTCACGCCGGGTGAAATCGAGTATTCGCAATCGATGAAATATCCGGCGCGCCATCTGGCGGCGCGCTTCGCCGCGAAGGAGGCGGTTTCGAAAGCATTTGGAACCGGCATCGGGAAGGCGATGGGATGGAAAGATATCGATGTTCACCGCAAACCGAGCGGCGAGCCGTTCGTGGTTCTCGAAGGCGGCGCGAAGAAGCTGGCGGAAGAGCGCGGCGTCACCGCGGTGTGGATCACGCTCAGCCACACCGAGCATCACGCCATGGCGATGATCGTTCTGGAAAAAGGGTAGATCGATCGGCTAAGTCCGCCGCTTCGCGTCGGCTGAAAAGAATTCCTGCAACTCGCCGTATGGCGCGGCGTCCGCGAAACCATCAAAACGCCCCGTATCGGCAAGCTCTTTCGCGGCACGGATGAAGCCGCCCCAGGCCGCGCGAGCGAGCGCGCTGCCGACACTAACGCGTCGTACGCCGAGCGCTGCGCAATCATCCATCGTTAGGCCAACCGGTCCGCCGTTAAGCACATTGACTGGCTTCGGCGCGACCGCAGCCACAACCGCCGCCATATGTTCTCGCGTGCGAAGGCCCGGCGCGTACAGACAATCGGCACCGGCCTCGGCGTAGGCGGTGAGACGTCGGATCACTTCATCGATGTCTGGCCGGCCGACAAGAAAGCACTCCGCGCGCGCGACCAGCACAACGCCACTGTCGCCGATCGCCGCGCGGGTCGCTTCGATCCGCTCGACCGCCGCGCCGATCTCATACAACGGCTTTTCTTTTTTCCCCGTCGAGTCTTCAATCGAACAACCGGCGACGCCGGTCGCGACGCAGAGCCGCACGTTGGAGAAAACTCCGGCCGGATCATCCGCGTAGCCATTCTCGAAATCGGCATTCACCGGAATGTCCGTCGCCTCCACCAATTCGCGGATATGCGCGAGCATCGCGTCGCGCCCCACAGCGTTATCCGGCAGGCCACGCGAGAACGCAAAACCTGCCGAAGTTGTGGCGATCGCCTTGAACCCAAGATGCTGGAGATAACGGACGCTGCCGATGTCCCAAGGATTCGGGATCGCGAAGCAACCGCTCCGGTGCAGCTCGCGAAAAGTTTGGCGGCGCTCGGTGATTGTGGGCATGCGACCATACTACATCAGATCGCGGCGGATGCGGAGGCAGCGTAACCGCATCGCCGAGAAGTTTGGATTGACCGCATAAGGGTGGGGGAGGCAAGACTGCGGCATGTTCAGACGCATCTTGAAATGGACGCTGCGGATCGTGGCGCTGTTGGTTCTCGTCGCGGCCATCTTCCTGGTCAATCTCATCTGGTTCCGGCCCTGGAGCCTGAATCTTTTTTACGAAAAGGTTTTCGCGCAGGTCTTGTTCGAGGAGCCGGAACTGCTTTCATCGCTCGGATTAGTCGAACGGTTTGGGATCACCGGGCACAACGGAAAACTCGGTGACGTTTCCCCCGCGCATCAGCAACATTATTTCGACCGCGCGAAACAAAACCTGGCCGATCTGCGCCAGTATCCGCTCGAGAAGCAGACCCCGTCCCAGCGTCTTTCGACTCATATTCTCGAGTGGTACATGAGCCGCGAAATCGAAGGCGAAAAATACCAGTGGCATAACTATCCCGTTAACCAGCTCTTCGGCGTCCAGAATGAATTGCCCTCGTTCATGGCCAACATTCACCGGCTCGTGAAGCCGCAGGATTGCGACTATTACCTCCAGCGGCTCCATGCGGTCCCGACGAAGTTCGATCAACTGCTCGAAAGCCTCCGGGTGCGCGAACAAAAGCAAATCCTGCCGCCGCGTTTTGTGGTCGAGAAGGTCCTCGCGGAAATGAACGGTTTCGTGGCGCAACCGCCCGCGGAAAATATTCTCGCGACCTCGTTCAAGACGCGGGCGGCGAAGATCAACGGCTTGACCGACGCGCAACGGTCGGATCTGCAGGCAAAGGTCGAGAGCGCGATCAAGGGCACGGTTTATCCGGCCTATCAAAAACTGATCGACTACTTCAACGGCGTCCTGCCGAAGACGACGACCGATGACGGCGTCTGGAAGCTGCCGGACGGCGATGCCTATTACGCATTCGCGTTGCGCAGGAACACGACGACGACGCTGCCGCCGCAGGAGGTGCACGAGCTCGGCGTGCGCGAAGTGGCGCGAATCGAAACGGAGATGCGCGCCATCCTTGATGCGAATGGATTCGCCGGCCGCCCGATCGGCGAAGCGATGGACGCGCTCGGAAAAGATCCGAAATTCCATTTCTTCAACGACGACAAGGGACGGGCAGAGGCATTGGCGGAATACACGCGCCTGATCACGCAGGCCACGGAGCGTTGCCGGGAATTATTCAAGACGACGCCGAAAGCGAAGATCGAGGTGCGCCGCGTGCCGGAGTTCAAACAAGCGACGGCACCGGGCGCCTATTACCAGGGCGCTTCGCTCGATGGCGCGCGCCCCGGCGTTTTCTACGCGAACCTCCGCGACATGAACGAAATCTCGAAATGGTCGATGCCGACCCTGGCCTATCATGAGGGGGTCCCGGGACATCATTGGCAGATCGCAACGGCGCAGGAGTTGAAGGGGCTGCCGCAATTCCGAAAGCTGATTCCGTTCACCGCGTATCAGGAAGGCTGGGCGCTTTACACCGAATGGCTGGCGAAGCAGGCGGGCTGGTACGACGGCGATCCGTTTGGCGATCTCGGGCGTTTGCAGGCGGAGCTTTTCCGCGCGGTGCGGCTTGTGGTGGACACGGGCATTCACGCGAAACGCTGGCCGCGCCAGCAGGCGATCGATTTCATGCGTGAAAAAACCGGGATGGGCGAAAAGGAAGTGACCGCGGAGATCGAGCGCTACATCGTGAATCCTGGACAGGCGTGCGCTTACAAGGTGGGGATGCTGAAGATCCAGGAGCTGCGGACGCGCGCACAAACGGAATTGGGCACGAAGTTCGCTCAGCGCGAGTTCCATGACGTCGTGCTGAAGAATGGCGCGTTGCCGCTCGAGATTCTCGAGGAGCAGGTGGCGGATTACATTCAGAAAGCGAAGTAGCTCTTCTGTAGCCGCGGCCCTGTGGGCCGCGTGAGTGGTCGGCCACGTTTGCTCTTAACGCTTCGCACAGCGAAGCGGCTACAGAAGCGCTATGCTTTGGGCGCTTCCGCCGCTGTTGGGATCTTGAATTGCTCGATCAGCTGCTTGATCTCGTGGACGAAGTTCGCGGCAGCGGCGCCGTTCACGACGCGATGGTCGAAAGTCAGCGACAACGTAATGACTTCCGCCGGCTGCGATTTCTTTCCGTCGCCGATCGCTTCGTAATGCGCCGAACCGACGAACAAAGTTCCGACTGATGGCGGAACGACGATTGGCGTCGCGGCCCGCACCCCGAATGCGCCGAGGCTGCTGATCAGGAGCGGCGCGTTCACGGCATCGACGCGTCCCGCGCGGGTTTCTTCGACGGTGTCGTTGTAGCGCCGCACGAAATCCGGCCAGTCGCGCGTGTTGGCATGCGTCACGACCGCGGTCGCGAGCCGGTCGTCGTCCAGCGCCACGGCAATGCCGAGATCGAATTCGTCACTCTCGATAATTTGATCGTCGTCCAGAATAATTCGGCGAAACGGGGCGTGTTTCTCCATCGCCCTAACGACCGCCCACGCGATCATGACGGAAGGCGACGCGGCGTTTTTCTTGTCGCGCTTTTTTTCCTTATCGCGCGCGGCACGAACCGCGTCCCAGCGTGCATCGATCTGCAAGTTCGCCGGAACGACGCGGCCAAGCCGTCGGACGATGGTGGGCGAAAGCGCCGGTTCGATGGCCGGAGATTTTTTGTGCAGTGGCAGCCGTGCGGGCTGCGGAGATGCAGACGACACACCTGCGGCTACAGGACTGGAGGCGCCATTGGAAGCTTCAGCGGCCGTTTCGAATTGATCGGCGAACGAATCGCCTTCCGCCAGAATTGTTCCGATCTCCTGGCCGATTTCCACGGTCGCGCCGACCTCGGTTTTCCATTCGCCCATGGTCCCGGCAAATGAAGATTCAATTGGGTAAACGGCCTTGTCGGTTTCGACTTCACAAAGCGGATCATCCAGCGCAATCGCGTCGCCGGATTGCTTGAGCAACGTCACGACCATCGCATTGCGAATTCCTTCCCCCATGATCGGGATCGTGATTTTTTGTTCGCGTTTCGAATCTGCCATGGCTTGCCTCTTTGGAACTGGCCCGCCCTCGGGCCGGTGGGTTTCGACGCGATCGGGTACAACAACGGCACGGGGGCGTGCCGTCTCCATGGAAGACATCGAACGCCTGATCGCCGCGACGATGCGTTTCACATCCGGCAGCGCGGCGTATTCGTAGATTGGGTTGTAGCCGATCATGACGTTCGTTTTGCTGACGAGAATCGGCGGCGCAACCAGCTCGCTCCAAATCTCCGGCAAGCCGGCGAGGTGCGAGACGATCATCTGACCCACGCTGCAATTTTCGCTGTCCTCCTGGACGACCACGAGACGGCCGGTGCGCCCGACCGATTCTTCGATCGCGGCGCGATCCCAGGGAACGATCGAGCGCAGATCGATCAGATCGACGCTCACTTCCCCGGCGATCTCCTCCAGTGCTTCGAGCGACTTCTCGACAGTGTTTCCCCATGCGACCAGCGTCACGTCGGAGCCGCTCGCCCGTTTTCGCGCGACACCCAACGGCACCGCGCGCACCGGTTCCCGCGATTCGTGTTCGGCCCAGAGAAGATGTTTCGGGATGAGAACGAACGTCGGATCTTCGCAGTGCATCGCCGTCCAAAGAAGTCCCGCCGCATCTTCGGGTGTGCTCGGGATCGCAACGTTGATCCCGGGGAAATGCGCGAGCGCGGCTTCGTTTGCCTGGCTGTGCCACAAACTTCCGCCGGGAAGATATGCGCCATACGGTGCGTAGATCACGACCGGGCAGGTCCACGTGCCGAATGAGCGCCAGCGCAAAGTGGAAAGATTCGTCACGAGCTGGTTCCAGGCGGGCCCGATGAAGTCGATGAATTGCAGCTCGAAGACCGGCCGCTTGCCGTAAGAAGCGAGACCGCACGCGACACCCATGATGGTCGATTCGGCCAGCGGCGAGTTGTAAACCTGCCTCGGGAATTCGGTCGAAAGTTTTTGGGTGAGACGAAAAACGCCGCCCTTCGGATCTTCCACGTCCTCGCCGAAAATGATGCGATCGCCGTTTCGCTCCAATCCGAGACGGAGCGTTTTGTTGATCGTATCGCCGATGCGGTATTTGCCCGGCGGCAGGACTTCGTCATCGAGTTGCGGCAGCTCAGCCGTGACCTGCAACTCGAGTTCGTCGGCGGAAGGGTCTTCCGCACGCTCAGCCTCAGCGAATTCTTTGCGAATGCGCTCCTTGATTTCCTTGTCGAGCGCGGCGTAGTCGTCAGCGGTCATCACGCTTTCGGCGATCAGGCGCTCGCTCCAGACCCGGAGGGGATCGAGCTTCTCGCCTTCAGCCAATTCCTCCGCGGTCCGATAAAGTTTGTGGTCGTCGGAACTGGTGTGGCTCGAGAGCCGTTCCATGTTGACCCAGAAAAACGCGGGGCCGTGGCCGGCGCGCATCGACTCAAACGCCTTCACGCCGGCGTCGTGGATCTGCTGGACATCACTGCCGTCGATCTCCTGCCAGTCGTTAGGCTGAAGCACATCGAGCGCGAGGGGGTTGATCTTTTTCGTCGGACTGCTGATGCCGTACTTGTTGTCCTCGACGACGAAGAGCACCGGGAGCTTTCGTTCTTTCGCGAAACAAACGGCTTCGAAAAAATCGCCTTGCCGCGTGGCCGCATCGCCGACAGTGGTGACGACAACGTTTGGTTTTCCATCGAGCTGGATGCCCCAGGCAATGCCGCATGCCGGGAGCAGTTGCGAGCCGGTCGGCGTGGGGACGCTCCAGATTTTGCGGGCCGCGTAACTGTAATGCGACGGCATTTGGCGCCCGTGGCTCTGGCCTTTTCGCTTCGCAAAATAATCGAGCGCCAACTCGCGCGATGCGACTCCGCGGCCGAGGACCAGCGCGCGGTCGCGGTAGTACGGGCAAACGTAATCGCCTTCCACCATCGCGACGCCGAGCGCCGCCAGACCTTCGTGGCCCATCCCGGAAACGTGAAAGTGTCCCTTGCCCTGGCGATTCAGATTCTGCTCGCGCAAATCGCCGTGCCGGCTCTCGAGCAGGATCGTGAGGAGCCGGAGTTTATCTTCGTTGCTGAGCGCGGACATGTCGGATGCGTCGATGGTTGATGGAATCGCGCCAACACTCAACTCGCAAGCTGCGAGCGGCAACTTTCCGTTTCGAAATGCGATTGCCCTGTCGCCGCCCACAGGGCGGCGGCTACAGAAGCGGCGACGCAATCGGATTTTCTGTAGCCGCTTCGCTATGCGACGCGTGAGACTACAGAAGCGGCGACGCAATCGGATTTTCTGTAGCCGCTTCGCTATGCGAAGCGTGAGACGGCTTCTTGTAAAAGGCATCGCCATGCGACAGTTGTTCTTCGAGTGACTGCATCTCACGAAGTTCAAACTGCTGCCAGCCGGGGCAGGGGAGTAATCGCGCGCTATGGGGAATTTCTTCCTGTCTCGGGCTCGACGCCGATCGTGTCGTTAGGCGAAGGAGGCACGCCTTTGATCTTTTCACCACGGCTGAGTGCGATCGTGGGTCGCGGGTGCGAAGTCTTTCTGAAATACGAAGGGCTTAATCCGACCTGCTCGTTCAAGGACCGCGGCATGACCGTGGCCGTGTCGAAGGCGATCGAGCGCCGGGCCAGCGCGCTTATCTGCGCTTCAACGGGAAACACCTCGGCGTCAGCGGCTGCGTATGCGGCACGCGCCGGCCTTCGATGCGTCGTCGTGCTGCCAGCCGGGAAAATCGCCAGCGGAAAATTGCTCCAGGCATTTGCCTATGGCGCGAAGGTCATTGCGATCGAAGGAAACTTCGATGACGCGCTGCAGATCGTGCGCACGCTGGGCGCGCGCGACGATTTTGCGATTGTTAACTCCATCAATCCGGACCGGATCGCCGGCCAGAAAACCGCAGCGTTTGAAATCGTCGACGAGCTGGGCGATGCGCCCGACCTGCATCTGCTTCCGCTCGGCAACGCCGGAAACATCACGGCGTATTGGGCCGGTTACCGCGAGTTTCAAGATAACGGAAGATCCACGCGGTTGCCTGCCATGCTCGGATTCCAAGCCGCGGGCGCGGCACCGATGTTTCACCATCGAGTCATCGAGAATCCGGAAACGGTGGCGTCCGCCATTCGCATCGGGAATCCGGCGAGTTGGGAAGCGGCGGACCGCGCCGTGGCCGATTCGCAAGGAGCGATCGACATCGTGACCGACGAAGAAATTCTCGCCGCGCAAAAATGGCTGGCGACAAATGAAGGAATCTTTGTCGAGCCGGCAAGCGCCGCGCCGATCGCCGGACTCTTCAAGTGTTGCGATCCTGCGCGCACTCCCGTGTATCCATTCACGAAAATTCCGGAAGCGAGCCGAATCGTTTGCACGCTGACCGGCCACGGCTTGAAGGACCCCGAAGTGATGAGCGATCGCACCGGAGCGCTGCGCTCGGTGCCGGCGAATGAGCAGGATGTCTTGCGTGCGATCGGCTCTTAGAAACCATGCCTTTGTAGGGCGTCTGTGTCAGACGCCTCGTGACGCGCCTTTGATCGGCGTTTCACAGAAACGCCCTACAATTCAATTTTGAAATCGTCTCTAATCTGACGCGCGAGTTGACACCGCCACAACATAAGCGAAAACCATCCCGTTCCGTGATTCTTCGCTCTCATTCTGGCCCCGCTTTGCCATGCGCCTGATCGTCCAAAAATATGGAGGCACTTCCGTCGGCTCACCCGAACGGATCCGGAACGTCGCCCGGCGTTTGCTCGAAACGCAGCGCGAAGGTTGCAAGGTGGTCGCCGTCATTTCAGCGATGGCAGGTGTGACCGATGAGTTGATCAAGCTCGCGCGCGAAACCTCGCCCGAGCCGGCGGAACGCGAGCTCGATGCGTTGCTCGCCACTGGCGAACAGGCGGCCATCGCGCTCACCGCCATGGCCGTGAATGCGCTCGGCGGCAAAGCCGTTTCGCTCACCGGGGCCGAGGCGGGCATCCTCACCGATCGCGCCCATACCCGGGCGAAGATCGCGAATATTTCTCCGAAACAAATCTACGAATTGCTCTCCGACGATTACATCGTCGTCGTGGCCGGCTTTCAGGGACAGAACGCGGACGGCGAGACCACGACCCTCGGCCGCGGCGGCTCCGATCTGACCGCGATCGCGCTGGCCGGGGCGTTGAATGCCGATGCCTGCGAGATTTTTACCGACGTCGATGGCGTCTTTACCTGCGATCCGCGAGTGGTCCCGGGCGCGAGGAAAATCGACGAAGTTGCCTACGATGAGCTGCTCGAGATGGCGGGCGCGGGTTCAAAGGTGATGCAATCGCGCGCCGTCGAGTTCGCGAAGAAGTTCGGCATTGAGTTTCAAGTGCGCTCCAGCCTCAACCCCGGGCCTGGCACCATCGCGAAGGAAGAGACGGCGAACATGGAGGACGTGGTCATTCGCGGCGTTAGCCTCGATCGCAATCAGGCAAAGCTAACGATCGACGACGTGCGTGACGAACCGGGAATCGCCGGGCGCATTTTCTCCGAAATCGCGCGGGACAACATCGTCGTGGACATGATCGTGCAAAGCGTTTCCAAACACGGAACGACCGATATTTCGTTCACCATTCACGAAAACGATCTCGAGGCAGCGAAAGCGTTGCTCGCTCCGATCGTCACCGAAGTCCATGCGGCAGGATTGCTCACGACCAAGGGAGTGGCGAAGCTCAGCGTCGTCGGGATCGGCATGCGCTCGCACTCCGGCGTCGCCGCGCGCCTCTTCGACTGCCTGGGCAAAGGCGGCATCAACATCCAACTGATCTCAACCTCCGAGATCAAGATAGCGGTGATCATCGATGGCAAGGACGCCGATCGTGCCGCTCAGCTCCTCCATGAAGAGTTCGGCCTGGCCCGATTCACGCCTTCTCGATCCGCAACCGTCGCCGACGAGTAGCTCCACCAAGCTAATTTCGGTTAGAAAATCGCAGGTGAAGCCAATACGAGCACTGCATAAAAAAGCCCGTCGCACTGCTTATTCTGAGCGGGTTGGCTAAAGGCGATGGCGGAAGCGGCGGGGAATATTAGGCGACCTGCCCGCAGGAACCCAGCGCAGCTCGAATCTTTGCTCCGAGGGAGCCGTAAAAGGCCGGCTATTAGACACGCGGGCTAGCTAGACCCGTCGCCTTCGAATCCCTCCCACAATGCGGCCCGAAATGATCGCTCATTGGGAGCAGGATCGGCGCGATTCGCAGCCCGGATATAACCCGTTGCTCTAAACAAGCTAGGAAAACCGCCGGCTGTTGTCCACGTTCGAGGTTCGACCCCGGGCGGGGACGTCCATTTCTTCGAGCGTGGTCGCGATCCGCCATATGGGCGTTGCTTGATTCCGGTAGAGCGATAATCGGACGGTCTGGGGTAGGATACTGATATGAACATGTCCGTCCCACATTCCAATAACATCATACAATATATGTCATATGAACTCCATTGGTGTCGCTCCCGCTTCGGTATGGAGATTGCAATTCCCATTCAGAAGGCCGCCTGAATGAAACCTCCCAACCCGAAGAAACGGTCAAGCCTTTTGCGTGAGCGTTACCGCATTCCGTTCGCGACGAAGCCCAGGTAAGAGTCTCGAAAAGAAGGTTTCGGCTTGGCGCTCTATTCGGGGAGGCCCACACTTGCGAGATGAAGTCCCGCTATGCCCTCATACTATTTGGTGCTGTCCTTTGTAGCTGCACAGCAAACAAAGACTTGGCAATCCTTGACTCACGCGCGGTTCGGCCAGCACGTTCGGCCGATTTTCCGATCACGGTTTTCACCGAGGGAAACAAACCGGCCCGCCCTTACACAGCCGTCGCTATGGCGGAGGTCACCGGAGATGAGCGCAATCTTCGTGACGATATCGAACAGCTGAAAAAGAAAGCGCGGGCTGTCGGAGGGGATGCAATTCTTCTGCGGAATTCGAATGCGATGGCAGATCGCGGTCCTTTTCGAACCACATATCAGATCACCCGCGAGGCAACGATCATCGTTTACCGCTGATTAGAATCTGTGCCGGAGTTTCTATATCGTGCGTTGCGACCCGAAGAAATAGAGTGCGGGAGACTAATACCTAAACGTCAGACACCCTTTCTGGCCGAGCCGCGATTAAAAAACGTATTACCATTCAATTTAGGGTTTCGCGTAGAGCATGCCGCACGCGACCATCAAGACACAAAGGAAACCTCTGGAATATCCACTAGTCCGCATTTATTCCGTGCGGAATTCTATGCTCAAAGGCATCGGCGAATCGCGCGGATTCGCGTCGAAGAGCTGCATCGATTTGGTATTCAACAAGTGGTTGTTGCTGAACACGTGCACGCGACCCTCATCAATAAACCCGAAGACGACGAAGTCGTTCTCGTTCGTCCCGATGTCCAAGAGTTTCCCTCGCAGATCATAGATCGGATCGTCGAGTTTGTGCCTGGTCATATCACCAACTTCGAGAACTAGGTACGCTAACAAGCTACCAGGCAAAATAATGATTGATATGTGTCATGTCGAATCGCCCTGCCGCGACTTTGGCGCCTAAATGAGAATGGAACGGACTGGCAAGCCGTGACATAGACTACAGGCACGCAGTGTGAGTGAGAGGCGCGAGTGAATCAACAAGTTGGACTACACCACGACGGACGTTTTGTTGTCCTTGGCGAGCACCGCGTCGACGTCAGCGACGAACGCCGGGATGAAGCCTGTATGTTTGGCGCCGCGCCACCAGGCGCCGCCGCGTTCCGTTCTAAGCAGGTCGCTCAAGTGAGGTCCGACCGCCAATTCGAAAGTGCCCTTTGGAAAAATACCGCGCTGCGTTCTCTCCCAAATGTGGAAGGAGGCCCAGAGGTTTTCTTGAAGCATCTGCTCCAGCCTCAGTTGATCGGCGGCATCCAGAGCACTCTCTCCGTGCAAGCCGGCGGTCATCAATTCGGCAATGTCGCGGTGTTTGGCGATCGCCATGCGGATCACCGTCCATTGCGCCATCGTGGAATTGTGTTCGTTCCGTTGGAGGGCGCCGGTATTCTGTCGGATCTGGAGAGCAACAAAGATCAAAGACGCAATCACGCCGACTGAGGCAACCATCTGCGCGAGATAAGACAATTGTTCGAATGACATAGATTTCAAAATTACGGGCGACCGCAGTCAGGCTGTCCACGTGCTCGACAAATGTCGATTGCTATTCTGTCCCATGAACTTGGAGGCCATGCAGTCGGCTAACCGTTGGAGGTCAGCTAGCTCTTACTTCAATTCGGCCTTGGTAAATATTTCTAGCATCTCCCGCTCCGTGGGCGGTTGCAGGACATTGCGGGCGGCGAACTCTTGGGCCTGGGGGTAGCTTGTCGCGCGAATGCGCTCAGCTGCTTT
Organism: Verrucomicrobiota bacterium; assembly: GCA_041167265.1. GTDB lineage: Bacteria > Verrucomicrobiota > Verrucomicrobiia > Chthoniobacterales > UBA10450 > AV80. Next base: position 30,162 of record JBEEHG010000037.1, read on the forward strand.
TCCGAAGTCATAGGTAGTCTGGCGTAGCTGAACATCGAGTTTCAGGAGGAGCCAATAAGCGCCTGGTTTTCCAAAAGGCATTCCGACACTGCCTGCATTCACGACGCGAATGTCGCCGATCATTCGGTCGAATTGCATGTGGGTATGACCGCAGATAACCAAGGGCGCTCTTGCTCCGGCAAAGATGGGCAGGAGTAGGTCTTCAGGTGTCGAACGAGTAAACACCTCGGTGTCACTTCGCGGGGTAGCATGACAGAAGAGGACATCCCCTAGCCCGCTGATCTCGACCCGGAGTGTCTTAGGCCAGCCAGCTATTAGCTGTTCATATTCCGGCTGAATTTGCTGCGCAGAATGACGAATCATTTCTCGAAACTGTTCGGGGACGCTGCTATCCCTGCCTGCGATCTCGGCTAACACCGCCGCCTCGCCGTTGCCCTGGAGGAATTGAACGGGAATGGGAAGGCTGAGCAAAGAGTGCAGGCTTTCGAGTGGCATCGGGCCTGGAACCACATCGCCTCCGACTACGACCAAATCTACTTCGGCCTCCAGAATAACATCGAGGACCGCCTCCAAGGCGGGAAGGTTCCCATGAATATCGTAGATGGCGGCGACACGCATGATCTGCATCCCTATCTTTGAATTGTTATTGGAGCAACTCGGTGGCAGCGTGCCCGTCTTATGCGCTCCCAAACATGTTTCGCCGCGGCGTTGGTTGCTTTCATCCTCCCGTTAGCCGTGCTGGCCGAGGAGCCGTTCAAGTTCGAGAACACCCCGGGCAAACTTCCCAAAGAGGTGGTGCCGAAAAGCTACGACATCAAGCTCAAGCCAGACCTCGAGAAGCTGACCTTCACCGGCTCGGAGACTGTCTTGCTGGAGGTGCGGAAGCCGGTGAAGAGCGTCACGTTGAACGTAAACGCGGTTACGATCGGGTCGGCGACACTAGCCAGCGCGAGTGGCGGACCAGCATTGCCGGCAACCATCGCGATCAACGCCCAAGAGCAGACGGCCACGCTTACATTTCCAAAGGAAATCCCGGCGGGAACGCACAAGCTCACTCTCGATTTCGCGGGCAAGATAAACCAGGGCGGACAGGGACTCTTCTTTGCGGATTACCGCGAGGAGGCGAGCGGCGCGAAGAAGCGGATGTTGGGAACGCAAATGGAGGCGGTCGATGCGCGCCGGGTGTTTCCATGCTGGGACGAACCGTCTTTCCGGGCAAAGTTCCGGCTGGCAGCCACCGTGCCGGGGAGCTTCACCGCGATCTCGAACATGCCCGTCGAGAGCGAGACAAAAGCCGGCGATGCGAAGGAAGTTCGCTTCGCTGAGACACCGCCGATGGCCAGCTATCTGATGGTGTTTTGCGCGGGAGAATTCGATTCGATTTTCACAGACGCGGGCGGAGTGAAGATCGGGGTCATCACGACGAAAGGAAAAGCCGAGACCGGTCGTTATGCGCTCGAAAGCGCGGTCAAGATCCTTGGTTACTTCAACGAGTACTTCGGAGAAAAATATCCGCTGCCGAAGCTCGATCTGATTGCGGTGCCGGGCGGGTTCGGCGGTGCGATGGAGAACTGGGGCGGGATCACCTATTACGAGAGCGCGCTGCTTTACGACCCCCAAAATTCATCGGAGGAAACGAAGGAAGGCATCTTCAGGATCATCGCGCACGAGATGGCGCATCAATGGTTCGGCGATCTCGTGACGATGGCGTGGTGGGACAATCTCTGGCTGAACGAAGGCTTCGCCTCATGGATGGGCACGAAGTGCACGGACCATTTCAATCCGCAATGGCAGGTCTGGCTTCGCGCGAATGCGGCGAAGCAGCGCGCGATGGCCACCGACGCGCTCTCCGCCACGCATCCGATTCAACAACCGGTCAAGACCGAGAGCGAAGCGGACAGCGCCTTCGACGAAATCACCTACCAAAAGGGACAATCGTTCCTCCGCATGCTCGAGACATATCTGGGCGAAGAAGATTTTCGCTCGGGGATCCGCGCCTACATCACCGCGCACAAGTTGTCGAATTCGACCACCGCCGACCTATGGAACGCGCTCGCCAAGTCGTCGCACAAACCAGTCGGTGAGATCGCACGAACCTGGACGGAGCAGCCGGGATTTCCGCTGGTATCGGTGACTTCCAAGGACGCGGGGCTCATCGCGACCCAGGAGCGATTCACGGTGCATCAGAAGGCCGCGCCGCAATTCGAATGGAAAATCCCGATCGCCACGATCGAGGTGAAACCGAACAACACGGATCGTGGTTCGGTTTTCCTGCTCGAACAAAAATCGGCGCCGATCCCGAACGTCGCGCCCGCGCAAAACGTCAAGCTCAATGCGGGCGGAGTCGGCAATTACCGGGTGAGCTATGAACCGGCGCGGTTCGAGAAGCTGGTCGCGGCGATCGCAGAGATGAGCGAAGCCGACAAAGTGAATCTCGTGAGCGATACGTGGGCGCTGGTTTTAGCCGAGCGCGGCTCGATGCGCGATTACTTCAAGTTACTCGAGGCAGTGCGAGCCGACAGCAACCTGGCCTTGTGGGAGCAAATCGCCGGTGCGGTCGGCTTCATTGACGACCTCCTTTGGAAACACGCCGATCGGCCCGTGTTTCAAGCGCATGCTCGCTCGATCCTCAAGCCGGTCTTCGAGCGCGTCGGTTGGGAGCGCAAACCCGGCGAAGACGTCGCGACGGGATTGCTGCGCGTGCAGCTCGTCGAAAAACTCGGCGATCTCGGCGATGAGGATGTGGTTAAGGAAGCGCGTGAGCGTTTCCAGAAGTTTGTCGTCGATCCTACGACTCTCGCGCCGGATATTCGGGCGGCGGTCTTTGGCGTTGTCGGCCGCTACGCGGATTCGAAAACGTGGGAGACGCTGCATCAGCTCGGGTTGAAAACGAAGAGCATCGAAGAGAAGGGAAACTTCTACCGCGCGATGGCAATGGCGCTTGACCCCGAGCTGGCCAAAAAGACGCTGGCGCTTTCGCTCAGTGATGAGTTGCCGGCATCGCGCGCCACGCGGCTCGTGCGCGAGGTGGCCGTGGCGGCGGAGCAACCGGAATTGGCGTGGGAATTTGCGCAAGCGCACCAAAAGGATCTGGATGCAAAACTCGATGCGCTCGGGCGAATCCGTTTTGCGTCAGGCGTGATGAGAGGTTTCTCGGATGAATCACGAGCAGCGGAGCTTGAGACTTACGCGCAAAAGAACTCGGCCGCGGGCTTGGGGAGCGACGTGAGAAAGGCTGCCGAAGAGATTCGGTTCCGGGCCGATCTCAAACGGCGCCTTATTCCGGAGATCAAGCAGTGGATTGCCGAGAGCGAGAAGCGATAAGCAGCTTCAAAACGGACAATGTTCCGGGACGCCGCGTCGTTTTCCGAATGGAAGGGTTGAATGGTTGACGAAAACCGATTGCTCGGGAAATTGACCAACTTCTATCACATTATGCGAAAAATGAATTTCATGCCTTTGTTCCTGGCCGCCGCTGCCGCGCTGGCAATTGCACCGCTCCTGGCCACCAACGCTCGCGGAGCCGTGGGCGATATCTACGAAACCAACGAAGGCAACATCATTCGACTCCGCGCGATCGGAGGGACCCCGGGGACTTATGCCTCGGGATTCTCCAGCCCGAAGGGAATCGTGTTTGACGGGCGCGGCCACTTCTATGTGGCGGATGCGGGCAAGAATTCGATCATCGTGTTCACTCTTCCTGATGTCGCGGGGACCACTTACGCTAATGGCCTCAACTCCCCGGTCGGCCTCGCGCTCGACGCCAACGGTGACCTGTTTGCAGCGGAATCCGGCAGCGGCAATATCCTCAAATTCCCACCGGACGGGACGAAAGCTACTTTCGCCACCGGGCTGAGTGGACCGGCCGGCATCGCTTTCGACCCCAGCGGAAATCTTTTCGTGGCGGACTTTACGGCCGGGTCGATTTTCAAATTCACGGCGGCCGGGGCAAAGAGCACATTCGCGACGGGACTGAAATTCCCGGCCGGAGTGGCGGTGGATAATGCCGGGAACGTGTTCGTTTCCGAATCTGGGTCGGGCACAATCTTCAAATTCGCGCCTGATGGAACCAAGACCAGCTTCGTCACCGGATTAAGCCGTCCTTACGGCCTGGCGTTCGATGCCTCGGGCAACCTCGTTGTGGCAGACAATGGCGCCGGCGCGACGCTTCTGTTTGCCCCGGATGCATCGAAGACCACCATTTTCAGCAGCAAATTTAACACTCCGCAGTTTGTCGCGGTCGAGCCGGCGCCGCATCAGCTTCTCAACGTCAGTACGCGAGGCCTGGTCATGACCGGCGATAATGTCCTCATTGCCGGATTCGTGATTGGTGGCACTGGCCAGGTCGGCACTACCGTAGTCGTGCGGGCCTTGGGACCATCATTGGCTGCCTTGGGCATCGCTAATCCGCTCTTGGATCCGATGCTGGAGTTGCGGGATTCTTCCGGAACTCTTATCGCTTCGAACAATGACTGGAAAGATACCCAGGAAACGATTCTCACCGGCACCACGTTGCAGCCTTCCAACGACAAGGAATCGGCCATTTATATTTCGCTCCATGGTGGTGCGTATACCGCGATCGTTCGCGGGGGTGGCGGCAGTACCGGGACGGCCCTCGTCGAGGTATACAACCTCCAGTAAGCTGCGCTGTCAGATATTGCTGCCAGTCCACTTCAACTTCTGGCGAACGACGCTGAAGAAGGAAACGCCCGGCAACGAGGCTAGCGGCAGGACGCGTTGGGATTTCCTGAACTCCACGACGGCGCCTGAAGCTACGGGCAGCGGTTCGCGTCCATCGACAGTAAGAAATACCGGATGGTCCCGCTCAGTTACTTCGATCTCGATGATGGCGTCTTCATCGACGATGATCGAGCGGTTAGTAAGAACGTGCGGACAAATCGGCGTGATGACCAACGCGCCCGATTCCGGCGCGAGGATCGGCCCGCCCGCCGAGAGTGAATAGGCCGTCGAGCCGGTGGGTGTGGCTATGATCAATCCGTCGGCGTTGAACTCCGTGAGCGCTTCCCCGTTCACGCTGGTTTTCAGCCGAATGAGCCGGGAGACTTCGCCGCGGCTGAAGACCGCGTCGTTCAAGGCCCTGGCGCGTGCGACTTCCTGTCCCGGATTCTTGATTGTTACTTCCAGCAGTGTCCGATCGCTGAAAACCATTTTCCCCCCTGCGATGCATTCGACTGCTTCCACGTAGGTCGCCGAGTTCGCGCAAGTCAGAAACCCAAGCGAGCCCACGTTGATGCCGAAGATCGGCTTGATCAGATCTCCCAACTGCCCAACGGCGTGAAGGATTGTTCCGTCGCCGCCGAGAACAACCAGAAGTTCCGCCTCGCGTCCCAGATCAGCGACGGAGTAAGTCGATATCATTCCCGCGACCTCCGCTGTCTTCGTTTCAATCAGAAGCGCCAGCTCGCAACGCTTGAATTCGGTTTCCAGCGCTCGGACCAATTGCGCCACGCCCGGTTTACCGGTGTGCGCGATCAGGCCGATTTTCGTCGGACGCATATGAAGAATTCCTGGTTGCCATCAGTTCCAGTAATCGCGGAGGCAACCATGCCGAGCACGGTGTGCCCGGCGTTGACCACGAAGTCGTGAATCTTGTTCCGTGCTTTTTCGTGAAGCGCAGGGTCGCGCACGATTCCACCGTGCGCCACTTCTGCGGCCTGGAGCTCAAATTGCGGCTTGATGAGCGCCAGGAGCACTCCGTTGGGAGTCACCAGGTCAAAGGCGTTCGGCAGGATCATAGTCAACGAGATGAAAGAAACGTCGATAACGCACAAGTCTATCGCGTCCGGGACATCTTCGCGAGTAAGGAACCGCGCGTTCAGTTTTTCGCGCACCACCACGCGCGGATCGTTCCGGATTTTCCAGGCCAATTGCCCGTGCCCAACATCTATCGCATAAACTTTGGCCGCTCCGCGCTGCAAAAGGCAATCGGTAAACCCCCCGGTCGAAGCGCCAATATCGAGCGCGACCATTCCCTTCGCGTCGATCTTGAAGTGCTCGAGCGCGCCTTCGAGCTTGAAGCCGCCCCGGCCGACGTAGGGCGAACGTGTCGCCAGCGAGACCTTGTCCTCAGGTCCAACCAGAACCGACGATTTGGTAACGACGCGGTCGCCAATTCTCACTTCACCGGCCATGACTGCGCGTTGCGCTTGTTCGCGGCTGGCGGAAAGTCCTTGCTCGACCAGGAAAACGTCCAGCCGCGATCTTTTCGCTTTCACCAATTCGAATCACTCATGCGCAGCGTACTCGCGGAGCAACTTTTCGATCGAATCCACATCTTCGGCCGAGGCTCGGCGCCGCTGGTATTTTCGAAAGACCACATCCCTCAACTCCTGAAGATCCTCGAGCAGTGGACGGTCGTAATAAGTCCACTCGGTTTCGTCCGCGGACTTCGCCTGGAAACGCCAGACGCCTCCGAACTTCGTCACCCGGACTTCCCGCTTTTTCCCGTCCGCGTCCTTCTCCTTCCATATGTGTTGACTACGCATCCGGCCGGAATCTTACATTAGCCCCTTGAAAGACGCAGCCAGATTGCTCGGGTATTTTGCCGCCACCATTCTTTTCGGGGCCTTGGCTGCGCCCATTCTTTTCTGGGCCGCGCGATGGCTGACAGCGCACGGAATCTTTCCCGTGCTCGCGACGTTTGATTTCGAGGCGTTCTTTAATCGCGCGCTCATGCTCGGAGCGCTTTTGTTTCTCTGGCCTTTTCTGCGCTGGCTCGGAATCAAGAGGCCGCGCGATCTCGCCCTCGCCCGCAATCCTCGTTGGGCCCGCGATTTGATCATCGGATTTTTGATCTCGGTCGTGCCGGTTCTCTGCTGCGAAATCTTTCTCCTCTGGTTAAATGTCTACACGTTGCGCGCGGGATGGGCGTGGCCCGCAATCGGACAAGTGGCGCTGACGGCGGCGATCGTCCCATTGATCGAAGAAGCGCTTTTCCGCGGATTATTTCTCGGCGTCTTGCTTCGCAGCACTCGCCCGTGGACCGCGACAATATTGAGCGCCGGAATTTTCTCGATCGTGCATTTTCTCAAGGCGCCGGATGAAACGACAACTTCGGCCGGATGGACTTCCGGATTCGTTTCGTTGGCCCACTCTTTCGACCAGTTTGCCGAGCCGGAGCTTCTGCTTGCCGCTTTCACCACGCTGTTTGTCATCGGCGTGATCCTGGCGCACGCGCGGCTGCGCACGCAATCGCTCTGGCTGCCAATCGGTTTGCACGGCGGCTGGATTCTGGGCAGCGGCGTTTTCAACAAGATCGCGCACCGGGAAATTCTCGCGATGCCGTGGCTGGGGAAGAGTTTGCTCATCGGAATCATTCCCCTGTGCGTTTGTCTCACAAGTTGGGTCCTGCTCAGAGTTTGGTTGAAATATGCGGGCGCTCGCCAAGTTTAATCCCCTCCCCGCGCTGAGTTCGCTCTTCTATCCGGCGACCTGCGCCGTGTGCTCCGGAGAAGTCGAGCGCTCGGAATACCTGTGCGGAAATTGCCACAGCCGGGCGCCGCGGATCACCGCGCCGTTCTGCGCGAAATGTTCGGAGCCCTTTTCCGGCGCGATCACGCAGACGTTCCGTTGCGCCAATTGCGAGCATCGCGTTCTGCATTTCGATGCGGCCGTCGCGGCCTACCGGAGTCGCGGGATCGTTCGCAAGCTCGTCCACGAATTCAAGTACGGGCGGCAACGTCATCTCTGTTACCCGCTCGCCGCCTGGCTCGGCGAAAACTTGAATGACGCGCGGCTCCGCGGCCAACATTTCGACCTGATCGTTCCCGTTCCGTTGCATCCGGCGCGTGAACGCGAACGGGGTTTTAACCAGGCTGCTGTCCTGGCCGAGTTGCTCAGCCGCCGGGTCGCGACGCCGCTCCGGCCGGTCCTCGAACGAATCCGTTACACCACCACCCAGACCGCCTACGACCGGGCCGAACGCATGGAAAATTTGCGCGACGCCTTTCGTTTACGAAAAAAGGCGGACGTGCGAGAGTTAAGGGTGCTCCTGATCGACGATGTATTAACCACGGGCTCGACGTTGAGCGAGTGCGCGCGTGTCTTGAAAGGCGCGGGCGCCATCTCCGTGCACGCCGCCACCGCCGCCCGCGCCTGACGACATGGCTATTTTCAAAAGACCTCCGATCGGCGGTGGTGGTGCAAGGAAACGCCGCGGCGATATCCCGCAGGGGCTTTTTCAAAAATGCCCTGGCTGCAAAGAGGTCGTGCACGAAATCGAATTGGCTCAGAACCAGCGGGTCTGCCCGCATTGTGATTATCACTTTTCCCAATCGGCCCGGGAACGGATCGAAGAGCTTCTCGATCCCCAAAGTTTCGTCGAACGGGACGCGAACCTGCGCTCGGTGGATACCCTGCAGTTTCAGGGCATGGCCACGTACAAGGACCGGTTGAAAAAATATCAGGATGCGACTGGCCTGACTGACGCCGTCTTGAGCGGTTACGGCATGATCGAAGGGTACAAGGTGGCGATCGCCGTGATGGATTTCAGCTTTCTCGCGGCCACCATGGGCTCGGTGGTCGGCGAGCGCATTACCCGCACGATTGAATACGGAACGGCGAACCGCTGCGCCGTCATCATCGTCTCGGCTTCGGGCGGCGCGCGCATGTACGAAGGGATGTTGAGCCTGATGCAAATGGCGAAAACGAGCGGCGCTCTGGCGAAACACGCCTGCGAGCGTTTGCCCTACATTTCCGTTCTGACGAATCCGACTACGGCCGGAGTCATGGCGAGCTTTGCCTCGTTAGGCGACGTCATTGTGGCCGAGCCAAAAAGCATGATCGGTTTCGCCGGGCCGCGCGTTATCAAGGAGACGACGCACCAGGATTTGCCGGAGGGTTTTCAGACCGCCGAATTCCTGGAGGAACACGGGCTGATCGATCAAATCGTACATCGGAAAAAATTGCGCGCGCAGATAGTCCAGTTTCTGAGCTATTTCTCCAGCACGTCGTGAGTGCGGCGGCGGCCCCGGCGCCGCGACCGTCTCCCGCCTGCCAGGAAGCGCTCCGGTGGCTTTACGCCACCCAGCGATTTGGGATCAAGCTCGGGCTCGAAAACATTTCCCGGCTCTTGCGAGAACTGGAGGTACCGGAAAAATCTCAGCGCATCATTCACGTTGCCGGCACGAATGGGAAAGGTTCGGTTTGCGCGATGATCGATGCCATCGCGCGCGCCCAGGGTTATCGCACAGGACTCTTCACCTCCCCTCACCTCGTCAGTTATCGCGAGCGTATTCGCGTCGATGGAGAAATGATCGGAGAAGACGAGGTCGCCGCAGGGCTCACCAGAATTCGCGACAAGATCAGCAATTGGGATCCGCACCCGACATTTTTTGAGATCACGACCGCTCTGGCGCTGCTCCACTTTAAGAAGCGCGATTGCGAAGTGATCGCGCTCGAGACCGGCCTCGGCGGACGGTTCGACGCGACCAATGCCGTCCAGCCCGTCGTCTCCGTGATTACGCCCATCGGTTTCGACCATCAGACCTGGCTCGGCAACAGCCTGGAAAAAATCGCGAGCGAGAAAGCCGGGATCATCAAGCCTGGCGTGCCGGTGGTTTCCGCCGTGCAGGAACCTGATGCGGAGAGGGTGATCCGCGCGCGCGTTGCGGCGTGTGAAGCGCCGTTGCATTTCGTAACCGTTGCCTGCACGGAAACTCCAGTCGCGCTGGCCGGAGCGCATCAAAAAGAAAACGCCGCGGTTGCGATCGCTGGCCTGCGGTTGGGCGGGATTGCGGTGGAAGAGCGCGCAATCGCTCGGGGTTTGGCGGACGTTGCGTGGCCCGCGCGTTTTCAATTCTGGGACGACCGAATCATCATCGACGGCGCGCATAACCCTGCGGGCGCCGCGGTTCTTGCGAAAACCTGGCGCGAACAATTCGGCGATGAACACGCCACAATCATCTTGGCCGTGCTGGCCGACAAAGATATCGCAGGGATCTTGGGTGCGCTGGCGCCGATCGCTCAACAGATGATTCTGCCCCCTGCCCGCAGCGAGCGGGCGATGCCGCGCGAAGAACTCGCGCTGGTCGGCGCGAATCTTTTTCCGGAGCTGCCGATCTCAATGGCGCCTTCGCTCGATGACGCTTTTCGGCAGGCGCGAACCGGAAGGGGACGCATTCTCGTGACCGGTTCGCTGCATTTCGCCGGTGAAGTACTTGCGACTCTCGGAGGAGATCCCGCTGCTCTGGAAGAGTGCGCCCAGTAATTCGAATTACGTTTCGACGCCGACCATTCGCGCTCTCAAAACCCGGTGCCTCTTGCCGTGCATCGTTCGGTGGATCGTCATGATGACAAAGAGCGAAAAATAAACGAAGCCGGCCAGGTCCACGTAGTGCGCCGTCAACGCCACCAGGGCGGAAGCCACGCCCACACTGGCATGGCACAACATCCCGTACAATTCCCACCGGGTGTCGAGCGCCTCCATTTCATTGAGCTCCAGTTCCGCGCGGCGGCGGTAGGCATGCAGATACAGCGCCGCCAGCGCGAGATAGATGGCGGCGAATCCCATCCCGTAAATAACAAACAACGCCGAACCCTGGTCGTGAGTGAGCTGACCGCGGAGACCGCCCAGGATCATTCCGTTGATGAAAAGGTTGAACAGAAATTTCAACGGATAGACGTAGAGCAGAACAATGAAAAGCATCACGCAGGTCAGAAACCTAACGAAACCGTCATCGAGGCCGAAGCGCCGGCTAAAGATATAATGAGAGTTCCAGATCATCGCGAGAATGGCGAAGCAGACCCCGAACGCGAGAAATCCGCGCATCGTCTCCATCAGTTCGGTGAAGCTCTTCGGAACCTCGAGCGATACAACCAGCAACGTGACCGCGAAACCGAAGACCGCGTCGCAGAACGATTCGAGGCGGGTGACCTCGCGGCCGCGCAAGCGAAAACCCTGGGCGTCTGTTGCGCTTGCACCGCGCATTCGCGCTTCCCGAATCATCACTTCCTTCTACGGGCGGGGCGCGCAAGCGACAAGTCTGATTGGCGGCTAGCAGGCCATTCAGCGGCGGTGGAACAGACGATGCTTAACAAGTGTTATGCGTCTCCTCCCCCAGGAAGGACCCGCCCCACGGTTGCTCAACTCCGTGGTGCCCGAACCGGCTCAAAGCAAGCCGTCCGATGCCGCACCAGATGTGCGGTCGCGGCTACGGGGCGCTTCGATATTCTCTGGCAATGGCCGGGCGATATTCCTGGGAATTGTGTTCGGGGCGGCGATACTCTGGATGATTGGAGTTGTTTACTCCCGCCACCGGGCCGCCGTTCGCTACGAGGAAGCCGGCCGTAAGCTCCTCAATGTTTCGACCCAGAGTCTCTCCGCCTCGCGGCATTCTCAGGTTACGCCGGCGCCGATCACCATCCAACTGCGCGCTGATCTCCTTCACGTGACGGCGATCTCGCTGGGTCATCCACGTCTCGCGATCATTAATGGACAGCAGGTGGCGGAAGGCGAATGGATCACCGTTCATACGCCCATCGCTTCCGTTGCTCTTAGTCTGAAGGTGTTGAGGATTGGCGATGGCCGCATCGATTTGAGTGACGGAACCCAGGAGATTACGGCCCGGCTGGAATTGCCACCTCCCACACAGTCACGGCACTGACCAGACGAAATTATTTCTGACAAACCGCAACTTCGCGATGCCTTGCGGGTTTCTCTCTTCAACAAGGTGGCCGGTCTAGAAGCCGCCTAACGATTAGAAGAAAGAAACAACAATGAAACTACGACAGCTCACTCTCACGGCGATGTGCCTCGCCATATTTGGCACGCTCTCACTCGCTCACGCCCAGGGTCCGTGCCAGGACTGGAAAAGCCGGCGCGACCAAGAACGCGGCAATATCCTCGAGCACATGACGAAAAACCTGGAGCTCACGCCCGAACAACAGGCGAAGATCCAGCCCATCCTCGATCAGGCGAAGCCGCAGGTCATCGCCGTCCGCCAGGAAGCGATGCAGAAGATAAAAACGATCCGCGACGCCACCCGGACGCAGATCCGCGCGGTGCTGACCCCGGCGCAGCAGCAGAAATTCGACGCGCTCCAAAAGGCGCGCGAAGACATGCGCAAAGCGCAGGAGGAAATGCGCGACGCCAGAAAGCAGTAACAATTAGGTTGACGGAAACGCGGCGGGCATTCCGAGCGGAGATCAGGAATCCCGCCGCGATCCTTTTCCAGCGCGGACTGATTAGACTGCGATCGTCTCGCCGATACCCGGCAGCAACAATTCTTTTCCGGCGGCTTGCGCTGCCGCCCGGGCAGCCGCGTGATCGAGCTTGATCGGCGGGAAAGTGTCGTAATGCACGCCGATGAATTTCGACACGCCGACGAAATCGGCGGCTTGTAAAGCATCGGCGATTCCCATGGTAAAGAAGTCGCCGATCGGGAAGACGGCGAAGCTCAGCTTGAAGGTTTCGCCGATAATCTTCATATCGCAGGTCAGCGCCGTGTCGCCCGAATAATAGAAATTGCCGTCGCTGGTTTCGACGACGAACCCGCAAGGGTTGCCGCCATACGAGCCATCGGGCATCGAGCTGCTGTGAATGGCGCTGGTGAGTTTCACGCGGCCAAAATCGGTCTTGGCGGAGCCGCCATGATTCATCGATTGCACGTTCTTCACGCCCTTGCCTTCGAACCAGGTGCCAACCTCATACGGAGCGATCACCGCGGCGCTCGTCCGATTCGCGATGTCGATGACATCAGCGATGTGATCACCGTGGCCATGGGACACGAGGATGAAATCCGCCGCTATTTTCTTTACATCAATCTCTTTCGCCAGCGGGTTCGGAGAGATGAACGGGTCGAAGAGCAGCGTCTTGCCGCCGGCTTGGACCGAGAAACAGGCGTGGCCGTAGTAAGTGAACTTCATGAAGATAGATCGCGGTTGCGGATATGTTTTTCAAGGAGCGGCGATTTCCAAATCGCCGTCTTGTGTTCAAAGTCGGCGGTTTGGAAACCGCCGCTCCTTGGGGCAACATTGTGGTTGTGGAGTCTGAGAAAAACACGCGCGCCATTATCCATCTCGACATGGATTGCTTCTACGCGGCGATTGAAGTCCGCGATCAGCCGGCCTTGAAAGGAAAGCCGGTAGGCGTCGGCGGCGCGCGCGATCGGCGCGGCGTGCTGACCACTTGCAATTACGAGGCGCGCAAATTCGGCGTCCGCTCCGCCATGCCTACTTTCATGGCGCTGCAACGCTGTCCCAATCTCATTATTCTGCCGACGCGGTTCGACGTTTACCGCAAAGAGTCCGCCGTCATCCGCGAGATCCTGCATCGCTTCACCCCGTTAGTGGAGCCGCTCTCGCTCGATGAAGCTTACCTCGATGTCACGGCGCATCCCGGCGCGCCGGGTCCGCTCGCCGAGATAATCCGGCAACTGATTTTTCGGAAGACGAAGTTGACCGCGTCGGCCGGGATCGGTCCGAATAAGCTGGTGGCGAAGATCGCGAGCGATCTGAAAAAGCCGAACGGCCAGTTCGAAGTAAAAGCCAATGAGGTCGCGGCGTTCATGGAAAAGATGCCGGTGCGCAAACTTTGGGGGATCGGTGACGTGACCGGGCAGAAGCTGGAGAAAATGGGAATCGTGACCTGCGGGGACATGCAACGGCTTTCGCGTGTCGCGCTCCAGGAGCATTTCGGAAAATTCGGGATCGAGCTTTACGATCTTTGCCGCGGCATCGATGAACGGCCCGTAGAGCCGGATCGCGAACGCAAATCGCTGAGCAACGAAGAGACGTTCTCAACGGATTTGGAAACGCTGGTGGAGTGCGAAGAAAAGCTCCCGGAGTTGTTCGAGGAATTGATGGCCGACCTGGCGCAAAAAGAATCGTCGCGAACCGTCACGAAGATTTTCGTGAAATTAAAATTCGCGGATTTCACCCGCACAACCGTCGAACGCGCCGGGCTGACGCCCACGCTCGATCAGTTCCGATTGCTTTTGCGCGAGGCGTTTGCGCGAACGGGAAAAAATGTGCGACTGATCGGGCTCGGTGTCCGCTTCGCGAGTACGGAGCAGGATGAGACGCAACTGCCGCTCCTCTAGTCTGAGCGCCTCGACACTAACTCCAATTTAGGAAATGGTGCAGGAATGCGATTGCGCCATGTCTATCTGGGACTTTGCGTTATCGGAACAGCGTTGCCTTACTTCGAATTAATCCCGTGGTTGCGGCAGCACGGTCTCGACCTGCCCCTTTTTTTCCGCGAACTGTTTGGCCTTCGCATCGGCGCATTCTTCGGCATGGATGTGATCGTTTCGGCCCTCGTTCTCTTTGTTTTTATCTACGCGGAAGGCGCACGCGTCCGGGTGCGGCATCTCTGGGCGCCCGTGCTCGGGACTTTTTTCGTCGGGGTCTCGCTTGGCCTGCCTCTTTTTCTTTATCTGCGCCAGCGAAAGCGCGATCAGTGCGCCTCGGCGCGTTGACTTGATTCGGTTTGATTTTACTTTGCGAAGCCGGCAACGCGCCGGCTCGAAATCGTGAAAAGCGTCCTCTTTGTTTGTACCGGAAATATTTGCCGCAGCCCGATGGCGGAAGGGCTTTTCCGGCGCTTGCTCGGCAATCGCAAGGACATCGAGGTCGCGTCAGCGGGCGTCCATGCGGTGCGCGGCCAGCCTCCGAGTTTGCACGCGATTAATGTCTGCGAGCAGGAAGGCGTCGACATCCGGAACCTCCGCAGCCAGCCGCTGACGGCGACGCTGGTCGAGCGCGCGACCCACATTTTCGCCATGACGGGCGCGCATGTCGAAACCATCCACATGCTCTTCCCGCATGGCGCGGACAAGACCTATCTCCTCCGTGAATTCGAGGAGCCGGGCATGACCGTCTGGCGCGACGTGCCCGATCCGATCGGATGCACCCGCGATGTTTACAGCGTCTGCGCGACGACGATTAAAAACGCTTTACCGACCGTGCTCGCGTTCGTAGAACAAAGCGAACTCGCGGTGCCCGCGAAATCGCGCGGCGGCGGAACCTCATCCTTCTCCATGGCAGATCAGCCTAACGACACCGCGACCGGTCCCACTTCCGCCGCGTCCATGGGAGCGATGGGAGGCGGACTGCGCAAAGTCGACCCGGAAATCTTCGAAGCGATCGCCGCGGAAGAGAAGCGGCAGCGCGAGAACATCGAGCTGATCGCCTCGGAAAATTTCACGAGCCGCGCGGTCATGGAAGCACAGGGCAGCGTCCTCACGAACAAATATGCCGAGGGGTATCCGAAGAAGCGCTGGTACGGCGGCTGCGAGAATGTCGACACGGCGGAGCAGCTCGCGATCGACAGGGCGAAGCAACTGTTCAGTTGCGAACACGTGAACGTTCAGCCCCACAGCGGCGCGCAGGCGAACATGGCGGTTTACTTCGCGATGCTGAAACCGGGCGACAAAATTCTGGCAATGAACCTCGCCCACGGCGGTCATCTCACCCATGGCCATCCCGCGAATTTCTCCGGCAAATTCTACCAGGTCTCGCAGTACGGCGTGAGCGCGGAGACCGAGCAGATCGATTACGATGCTTTGCAGAAACAAGCCGAGGAAGTTCGCCCGGCCATGATCACCGCGGGCGCCTCCGCGTATCCGCGCATCATCGATTTCCCCCGGATGCGGCAAATCGCGGATTCCGTCGGCGCGATTTTGTTCATCGACATGGCGCACATCTCCGGGCTCGTTGCCGGCGGTCAGCACCCCACCCCGATTCCACATGCGCAGTTCGTCACGACGACGACGCACAAAAGTCTTCGTGGTCCGCGCGGCGGCATCGTGATGTGCCAGGAACAATTCGCCAAACAAATCGACTCGACGGTGTTCCCCGGCGTGCAGGGCGGGCCGCTCATGCACGTCATCGCCGCCAAGGCAGTCTGCTTTCACGAAGCGCTCGAGCCGCAGTTTCGCGATTACCAACGGCAGGTCGTCGTGAATGCCAAGGCGCTCGCCGCTGGATTAGCGAAGCACGGCTATCGCATCACCTCCGGCGGCACCGACAACCATCTCATGCTCGTCGATCTGCGGCCGAAGGACATCAACGGCAAGCAAGCGCAGGAAGTCCTCGACCGCGCCGGCATCACCGTGAACAAAAACGGCATCCCTTTCGACACTTACCCCATTTTCAAACCGGGCGGCATTCGCATCGGCACGCCCGCCGTCACCACCCGCGGAATGAGAGAAGAAGAAATGCTCGACATCGCCGACCTGATTAACGATGCGCTTAATCGCCGCGACGATCCCGCCGGCCTCGAAGAAATCCGCGGCAAAGTTCGCGAGCTAACCCGTCGTTTTCCGTTGCCGAGCTAATTACGCGCTCTGGCGAGTTCCAACGCAACGCCATGGCCTCCAAGTTTAAGCTGCCGGCTTACACCGTGTACATCGATACGAGTGTCGCGTACTCGCGTAAACCATCAGAAGCCATTTCCCGGAAACTGTGCCAATGGATCGAGCGATCGAGGAGCCACACAAGCGTTGACGTGCGGGTGCCCGACGTCGTGGTCGAAGAACTCGCCTATCAGCAGTTCGCAATCGCTCAAGCTGCAACTCTAAACCTAAAGAAGAACTCACAGACGTTAAAGGAGGTTTGTGCGCTAGAAATTCCTCCTTTGCCGACGGAAACTGCACTCAAGGAAAGCGCTCGCGCGGTCCTCTTGAAGACCTTGGATCAACTGTCGCTGTCGAGAATTGCAACCCCGGTCGAACAAATCGATTGGGTGAACGTCATAAGGGATAGCTGTTGGCGTACGCCTCCCTTTGAGAAACCGCAATCAGCCGACGATCTCGCAGAAAAAGGCTTCAGAGACAAAATCGTGTTAGAGACGATCAAGGCCGACGCATCGACTATCTCATCCGGAGTGATCGCGTTTGTTTCCGGCGACAGCCTGCTTCGGTCGACATTCCGAAAAGACGTAGAAGCCGTATGCCAACTAGAAGATTATTCCGGATTCGATGGACTTGTGGGCCACTTAGACCTGTTAGCCAAAACTAAATCGGAGGAATTCGCTTCCGCAGTAATGGCGAAAGCCGCGAGCGTTTTTTACGACCCAAATGATGCTGACTGCATCGCAATCTCGTGTGGGGTGGTAACACATTTGATCAATCAGCATTCTGAGGAGATGGCGCATCCATCGATGTTTAGTGCGGGGATGCCAAAATATCCGGCGAGTCCGGGCCAACCTGCCGCGCATCCCGGCTTTTGGTCCGCAACGAGTTCAACAACCGATTGGGTACAAGAATACAACCGCTGGATTCCGGTTTCTCCTATAAAGCTGTTCGCGTCAATGCCCGTGTTTCAGCCGGCTAAGCAAGATGACAGGTATCACTGGATCAGCACTATCACTCTTGCGCAGCTGCTTAGGAGGACCGAGCCGCGGCGCGGCCAGGGTTACGCTCTTCCAGAAGAACGGATCCGCACCAAGGACGTCGATGTTGAATGGAGCTGTCGGATCGATGGGTCTAGCGCGGAATTCTCTGACGTTTCCGTAGACGCATATCACCCGACGATAAGAGATGCATTCTTGGAGGCAGATTGGCGCCTGCGAACAGCGTACGGCTTTCCTTTGTTCCCTGGTGCGGATGCAAGCACCTAGCGCTCTCTAGGGATCCCTAACGGTTTTTCAACTTACCGCCATTCTCGCCAACCGCCTGCAACTAACAGCAAAACTTGACTCGATCGTCGAGAAATTGAAACGGCTGCACAGCCAAGTCTTCGCAGATTTTTTTGCGCGAGAAAATCGATGATCTCGCGATGGCGCGGAATGGCTGACGATTTCGGCTTCGAGATTTCGAGATCTTCGATGCTGATGTAGCGATCATGCAGTCAGGCTGCAAGAAGGCAAGGAGCGGCCATTTGAAATCGCCGCTCCTTGATTCTCGCGCTCGGATTGGACGAGCGCGAAAGGGACTTCGTCGTTATGTCAGCGCGACGCGGTCGCTGCCTTCTCGGCGGGCGTCGGCTTCTTTACTGCGTCGCCATTCCCGGTTGAATCGCTGGCAGTGAATTGGCGGATGAATTCTTCCAGCGGCTTCGAGCTCGCAGCGTTTTCTTGGATGTTGATGCCGGCTTTCTCGCTCAGGATCAGGCTGAGCAGGGTCTCGAGGACGCTGCCGTTGCCCTGGCCTTCGCCCGATGTGGTTCCGCCATTGCTGATGAACAAGCGGCTTGGGACGAGTGGCTGAACGCTCTGCGAGAAGCGGTCCGCGAAGACGTTGAGCGCGTAGAGACGCGGGTCGCGATAGGCTCCGACTTTTTGCAATGTGACGGCGGCTTCGGCCAGACCGACCTGGGCGATCCGCGAGGATTCGCCTTTGCCGATCAGTTCTTTGGAGCGCGCTTCACCTTCGGCGAGCGCGACCTGCTTTTTCGCCAACTGTTCGGCCTCGGCGAATTGCGCCTGGCCGCGATTGGCGGCGATCTCAACGGCGATCGCGCTCTGGGTGAGCTCGGTCTGTCGTTCCGCTTTCGCTTCCGCTTCGTTCAGCGCGATCTGTTGTTGCGCGGCTTCCTGCTGCTTCGCATAGGTGGCGCGTTGTTCGTCGGCCAGGCGCCGCATGCGCAGCTGGTCGAACAGCGTTTCGATCGGGTCGGCCTTCCCAGCCGCGATCTCGCGGGATTCGGGCCGGCCGATCAGGACCGCGACGACATTGATGTCGTAGAGTTTGAAACGTTCGCCCAACTCTTCCGTCGCGTGTCTTTGGATTTCTTCGCGTTTCGTCAGCAGGTCGAGCATGTGCGATGTCTGCGCGACGTCGCGGAAATACGCGGTCAGGATCGGATCGAGGGTTTGCGTTATCAGCCGCTTCACATCGCCGAATCGCTGCACGACGGACGGCGCCTTCTGGTAATCGATATGCAGGACCAGCGACAACGGCAGACGCGGTTCATAACCGTCGGCCGTGATCAGGTCGATGCTGGTCAGGTCTTCGTCGTAGTGATGCGCTTCGGTCTGCCCGCTGATCCAGCGCAGGACGAAGTTGATCGTCGGGACCAGCTCCACTTTCACCGCGTAGGGATTGAGCGCGTACTTGCCGGGCGTGAGCGCCGAACGCCAGACACCGCGATGTCCGGCCTCGACCTGTTCGCCGTAACGGAACGACTCGCCGGTGGTATCATCACCGGCGGCCCCGTGATAGGAAACCACCACGCCAACATAGCCGATCGGGATCAGCGTCTTGGCCTTGATCTCCACGGTGCCGAACCAGCGGTTGATGAAAAAAGTGCCGTCGGTCAGCACCTGCAATTGTTTGCCGCGCTTGCCTCCGAGCGCGAGAAACGCCTCAGGATCCTGAAAGTAATTGTGATCCTTTCCTGCAGTCGCTTTGACCTCGGGAGCGATGATTTCCCCGGAGCCAATCGTCGGTCCGTCCTGGATACTCACGACGCCGATCGTGTCGATGTTCGGATTGAAGTCGGGATTGACCCCGGCCAGCGACGGCGGCGCGCCGGCTTCGCTCGCACTCGTGTCGGCGAGGTTCGCGCGGAAATGACTTTGGCCGCCGGCGCCGATGACCACCGGATCGAAGGCACGCACCGCTGCGAGCTGCGCTTTCCAGGATTCATAACGGTCGGCCGTTTCACGCACCGGCCCGGAGAAAACGCGGTCTTCGGTGATGACAACGAAGAGCGCCAGGTTAATCGCGTAAACGCCTTCGCGGAGAATGCCGCGCTGCCGGCCTCGCTGCCCGTGCGCTTCGAGGAAACCGACGGCGTCCTGGAAGTGATTGGATCCGACGGTTCGGCCCAGCGTCTGAACTGGCTCGAGCGGAACACCGTCTCGGGCGTAGACGTAGGCCATCTTGCCTTCGGCGACAGCTACAAGCGGTTCCTTATGAATGCGGTATTGCCACGGATACAAACCGAAGTGAATACCGCCACGCAGGAACCTGGCCTGCAAACCGGCCTCGCCGTTCCGCGCAATGATTTGGCCTTCGCGCAGGGAACCCTTGCCGCTCCAGATTTTTTCAATGACGCCAACCTGCGTGTGCGGAATGTAAACAATTCCGAGCAAACGCGGCAGGCAGACCAACAACACCACAACTGCAATTCCTCCAAGCCACAAAACCAACGGGGCTTCTGGAAGTGAGAGAGCGATGCTATTCATATTTGATTACTCCTTTTTTCTGTCACGCGTTAGACAGCGTCCGGCCGCGGACCCGCGAACCTGTTCAATGAATTTTTCGCAATATTTTTTCGGGGCGGGTACGCTGGTTGTTGCCATGGCGCAGTGCCAATCGGATCAACCGGCCTAACGAGCGTTTTGTTAGCTGGTTGCGAATCCTGGCATGCCGCGTGATTTTGGCGTTCTGGCACACCGCATACATGGATTTCGCGATGACTCCGGTGACCGACGACGAGGATCTGGAGATGTTCCTTATGCCAGCGGCTCCGGCGTTTCTCGAGCAGGAGCATCGTCGGCAGCATGCGCACGAGCATGCGGCGGCAGCGTAGGTACGAAGCCCCGCATTTCTCACGCTTCGCACAGCGAAGCGGCTACAGAATCACCGTTTGCTTGACCTCGCGGGAGAAACGGCTTTACCTAAACGCCCAGCCTCGACCACGGAGCCACCTTGGAACTTAAAGATATCAAAGCCGTCATCGACCTGATGAAGAAGAACGACTTGTCGGTCTTCGAGATGGAGAAGGACGGGTTCAAGCTCAAATTACAAAAGGGCGCAGGCGAACAAACCGTTTTTACCCAGCCTGTGGCGACGGCGCCGGCACCCGCGGTTTCAGCGACGACGGCCGCGGCCGCCCCCGCTCCGGCCCAGCAAGCGGAACAAGCCGGAGGCCTGCGAGATATCCTTTCGCCGATGGTCGGCACATTTTACCGGGCGGGGTCGCCCGAGTCACCGCCGTTTGTGGACGTGGGGAAAGAGGTCACGGAAGAAACCGTCGTTTGCATCATAGAGGCGATGAAAGTCATGAACGAAATCAAAGCGGAAACCAAAGGCGTGATCGCCGAAGTGGTGGCCGAAGGCGGCAAACCAGTGCAATTCGGCCAGGTCCTTTTCCGCGTGCGCTAAAATGGAGCGCTCGCCGTGGCGAGGGTTCCTTTGATTCGCGAGTTGGAAGCTGGCGCTACCATGTTTGAGAAAGTCTTAATCGCGAACCGGGGCGAAATTGCGCTGCGCATCATCCGCGCTTGCAAGGAGCTCGGCATCCGGACCCTCGCGGTTTATTCGGAAGCGGATGTCGATTCGCTTCACGTCCAACTCGCGGACGAGGCGATCTGCATCGGCGCGCCGCCGAGTTCGGAAAGCTATCTGAAGATCGATCGCATCATGAGCGCGGCGGAAGTCGGCGACGTGGATGCGATCCATCCGGGCTACGGTTTCCTGGCGGAGAACGCGCACTTCGCCGAGGTGTGCGAGAGCTGCAAGATCAAATTCATCGGCCCGCCCTCGAGAGCGATGCACGCGATGGGCGACAAGAATTCCGCGCGGGCCCACGCCCGCAAAGCCGGGGTGTCCATCACGCCCGGGAGCGACGGAATCGTCGAGACGGAACAGGAGGCGCTCAAGGTCGCGCGCCGGATCGGTTATCCGCTGATGATCAAAGCGGTCGCGGGCGGCGGTGGCCGGGGGATGCGAGCGGCGCATAACGAGGCCAGTCTCGTCCCGGCCTTTCATGCGGCGCGGACCGAAGCGGAAAAGGCTTTCGGAAACGGCGCGGTTTACATCGAGAAGCTGATCGTCAATCCGCACCACATCGAGTTCCAAATTTTCGCCGACCAGCACGGGCGCACGGTGCATCTCGGCGAGCGCGATTGCTCGATTCAGCGTCGCAACCAAAAGGTGATCGAGGAATGTCCCTCGCCGCTGATGTCGCCCGGATTGCGCAAGAAGATGGGCCACGCCGCGGTGAAACTGGCGGAATCGGTCGGTTACGAAAACGCCGGCACGATGGAGTTCCTCGTGGACAATGAGGGCCACTATTACTTCATCGAGATGAACACGCGGATCCAGGTCGAGCACACGATCACGGAAGAGGTTTACGGCTGCGATTTGGTGAAGGAACAAATCCTGGTTGCTTCCGGCGAACGGCTCTCGCCCCATGTCGCGCATGCGCAGCCGCGCCTGCACGCCATTCAATGCCGGATCAACGCTGAGGATCCGGAGAAAAATTTCCAGCCGTCGCCGGGGCGGATCGTATTTTATTACGCGCCGGGCGGCCGCGGCGTGCGGATCGATTCGCATGCTTACACCGGCTATGTTGTGCCGCCGTATTACGATTCAATGATCGCGAAGCTGATCACGATCGGCGCGACGCGGACCTCAGCCATCGCGCGAATGCGGCGGGCGCTGGACGAATATTACATTACCGGCATCAAGACGACGGTGCCGTTTCACAGCGCCATCATGCGCAATGCCGAGTTCCGGAACGGCACATACGACACCGGCTTCGTGGAGCGCGTCATGAATTCGAATAACTTCGAGCTGAAACCGACGCCGACGCGGTTGCACGAATAGTCGCCGCCTTGACTGCCGCCGATCTCAGCCGCAGCCGGCTCTACGGCATCCTGGATTTGGGCTACATCGAGATCGGGAAAGTCCTGAACGTCGCCGAACAGTTGATCACGGGCGGCGTCGATCTCATCCAGTTGCGAGCGAAAGGCCATCCGAACCCGGAAATCGCGACGATCGCTGCGGACGTTCACCGTCTTACCGCCAAAAGCGGAGTGCCGTTGATTATCAACGATCACCCCGAGGTTGCCCGAATCGTTACGGCGGAGGGCGTGCACCTTGGACAAGACGACATGCCGATCGCCGAAGCGCGAAAAATTGCCGGCCCGAATTGCATGGTCGGAAAATCCACCCATAGCGTCGACCAGGCCATCCGGGCTTTCTATGAAGGCGCGGACTATATCGGCTTCGGCCCCCTCTTCGCGACACCGACCAAACCGGATTATCCACCGATTGGTTTGAGCGAAATCCAAAAAGTGCACGAGGCCGTTCGCATTCCGATTTTCTGCATCGGTGGAATCAAGCTGGGAAACTTATCGGATGTCCTGGCCGCGGGCGCGCGCCGCGTTGTCATCGTCTCCGGCTTGCTGCAAGCTCCCGATGCGGCAGAGTATGCGCGTTCGGCGAAAAAATTGCTGACCTCCGTCCGCTGACTTCTGACCTCTAATTTATGTCTCTTCTCATCGTTGGCTCCATTGCGCTCGATACCGTCAAAACCCCGGTCGAAGAACACGCCGACTTGTTAGGCGGCTCCGCCTCCTACGCCGCTTTGGGTGCGAGCTTTTTTTCGCCGGTCAAACTCGTCGGCATCGTCGGCGACGATTTTCCCGAGACCGAGTTCGCTTTCTGGAAATCGCGCAAGATCGATGCGGAAGGCGTCCAACGCGTCCGGGGCAAGACGTTCCGCTGGTCGGGCGAATACGCCTGGGACATGAACACGCGCGAGACGCGCTCGGTGGCGTTGAATGTCTTCGAACATTTTCGGCCGGAACTGCCGCGGTCGTACCGCGAAACCGATTTCGTGTTGCTCGCCAACATCGCGCCCGCGTTGCAAGCGCATGTGCTCGATCAAATGGAGCGCCCGCGTTTCATCGTGGCCGACACCATGGATCTGTGGATCGAAACCACGCGCGCCGATCTCGACGCCTTGCTGCCACGGGTGGACCTGCTTATTTTGAATGACAGCGAAGCGCGCGAACTGACGAAGGAAACGAGCCTCATCAAGGCCGGCCGCCAGATTCGTAAGTCCGGTCCGAAATACGTGGCGATCAAGAAGGGCGAACACGGCGCGCTGCTTTTCGGCGAGGACGAGTTCTTTAGCTGCGGCGCCTACCCGCTCGAGGACATTCACGATCCGACCGGCGCCGGCGATACCTTCGCCGGAGGAATGGCCGGCTACCTCGCGTCAGCAGGCGGGACGCCAACCTTCGGTGATCTGCGCCGCGCGGTGATCTACGGCAGTGTGCTCGCGAGCTTCAACGTCGAGGCGTTCAGCTTGGAACGGTTGCGAACATTGACCATGGACGAAATCCGCGGCCGCTACCAAATGTTCAAAGCGATGAGCGCGTTTGAGGAACTCGGCTGATCCGCGGCCAATCAGTAGCCCGAAGGGCGTTCGTTTTGCGACACCGGTATGTGTTGCATCGGGTCCGGCGAATAGGGCGCGGGGCCTTTGATGGACTTGTATTCTTCGTCGGTAAGCAAAGACTGGTCGGAGCACCCCGTTAACGAGAGCACGCCGCACAACAAAAAGAGCAGGCCGATTTTTTTCATAAGCAATCCTAGCGCTCCGGGGGTTTGGGAAGATTGCGCGCAAACTCATCGCGCGCCCGCGCATCCGCTTTCATCTCAGCGGCGTTCTCCGGCGGTGGCGGCGCAGGACCGGGCCCGGAGGAACAAGCAGCCAGCAAAAATGACGTGGCAAACAGAAGCACAAATCTCATTGCGCCAGAGCCTACGCACATTCGCGTTTTCTCGCCAGTGCGGATCGCTCTGCTGCGGGCCCTAATGGGTATATCGAGGTTCGCCCGGTTACCTCGAAGGTCACATGATTTCGTTCGTCGTGCCGCAGCGCCAGCAGGTCCACCACTTCCAATCTAAATCGATATAATTGCCGGCGCCGTCGTTGAAGCACGTGTAAAGGAACCTCTTCCCGCGCCCCGCGACTTCCGCGCCTTCGCTCTCGTCCTTTTCCTGACCGATCCCGCCCGGTCCCTCGGATTGTTTGTCTGTTTTTTCCATGGCTAATGTCCCGGCAGCGGCAGCGGCTTTTTCAACGCGCACTTCCAGCACGTGAACCAGCTCCAATTCGGATCGACGTAATTCTCCGCTCCGCAATTGAAGCAAGTTTGGAGTGATTGCCTGCTCCGACCGGCCACTTCGGCGCCGTTACTCTCTTTTTCCCGACCGCTGCCCCCGCTCTCTTCGGATTTTGATTCGATTGTTTTGTCGGCCATACCTGGCTTATACGGGCAGACGCGATTTTCTTGCAATGACGAAAACGAATCCGAGAAAAGATGTGGCGCACCCGTGAAGATTCGAACTTCAAACCTTCTGATCCGTAGTCAGATGCTCTATCCAGTTGAGCTACGGGTGCTGAAAGAGCGACTAATTTGCGGAGGAAGGCCGGGGCGTCAACTAAACCCGGCTTGAGCGAAGCGGCAGACAAGCGAATCTGTGCCCGTGACGGTTTTCCTGGGCTGCGGGTTTGCGGCGAAATATCCGGAAGGGGGCGGTAATTATTCTGTGCCGCTGCAATGGATGCTCGGCTTGCGCCGGCTGGGGCTCGATGCGGTCTGGCTGGAATTGTTGCCCGCCACGGCAGATCGACGCGAAGACGAATCGCGCATCCGCATTTTCCAGCGCCGGCTCCGCGAACATGGATTGGAGGAGGCGTACTGTCTTCTCTACCAGCGGCCCAGTGACGACGTTCATGACCTGGCGACGATGCAATGCGTGGGCCTTTCCCGGCAGCAACTGAACGCTCGCCTGGCCGGGCCGAACACGCTCCTCAACCTCAGTTATTCGCTTCATCCGCCGTTCCTTCGTCAGTTCGAGCGAAGAATTTTTTGCGATCTCGACCCGAGCGAAATTTTTTATTGGATGACGAAAATGGAGATGGGCCAATCGCATCATCATGAATTCTGGACGATCGGGCTCAATGTCGGCGGAGCTGATTGCGAACTGCCTGAACCTGGGGCGAACTCTTCTGTAGCCGCTTCGCTGTGCGAAGCGCCTGGACGGCGGCTAGAGTGGAAGACTTTTTATCCGCTGGTCGACACGGAATTAATTCGGCCCATCCCCGCGCCTCCCTTCGTCAAGTTCACGACGATCGGCCAGTGGTACTGGGGCGGGGGAGTCGAGGTAAAAGGCGAATTCCCGGACCTCTCGAAGAGGTTCGCGTTCGAACCGTATCTCGATTTGCCGCCGCGCGTGCCGTCCGCGCGCTTCGAACTGGCCATGAACCTGAACGCCGACGACCCCGAGATCGCGCGCCTCCGTTCCCATGGCTGGAAAGTGGTGTCGCCTCACCGGGTCGCGCGGACTCCCGCCGCTTATCGCCGGTATCTTGCGGGCGCGTCGGCTGAATTTACGGCGATCAAAGGCGTGGACGTCGCCTGGCGGACCGGCTGGTTCAGCGATCGCGCGGCGGCGTTCCTCGCGACCGGCCGGCCGGTCATCACCGAGGAGACTGGCGCCGGAAAATTTCTCCCGCCCGACAGCGGCTGTTTCTTTGTCCACGACCTGGAGACCGCGGCGACCGCGGCTGAAGAAGTGCAGCAACGATGGCCGGAGCTTTCCCGGCAGGCGCGCGCCTGCGCTCTCGAGGTCTTCGATTCCGCGAAAAACATCCGGAAAATCCTGAGCTTGTAATTTGGCGGGACCCGCAAAAAAAGTGCGCGGATTCTCCGTTGCAAAAAGACTTGAGGGTGTTACTCGTTCCCGGTTATGGCTGAGTTGCTCAAGGCAGACGAGGCGAAAGCGCGCCTGAAAAAGATCCCGGAATGGGAGCTGGAGAAGAAACACATCGAACGCACGTTCGAGTTCGACGACTTCTCTGAATCGATCGATTTCGTCAATGGTGTCGCAGAAGTGGCCGAAGACGAGGAACACCATCCGGACATCGACATCCGCTACAACAAGGTGCGGCTCCTCCTCACGACCCACAGCAAAGGCGGCCTCACCGAACTCGATTTCGGCCTCGCTGAGCGGATCGACACCCTTTCGGAATAGCGGCAAATGCCGAACTTTCAGCCGACGCTGGCCCGGAAAAGCCTGGCGTGGTTCGTCGTCGTTCTGACGGTCGCCGGCGTCTGGAAGTTCGTCGATTACCGCAATCAACCGCCGGCAGTCACGCCGCGGCCCTCATCCGCATCGATGAACTGAAACATCGTTTCGATCCCGGCGCGGTCCTGCATTCCCGCTTCGCGTTTTCGGCGCTCGAGTATTTCCGCGGCCTGGTCGCGCCAGCCGAATTTCCGCATGAACTCATTCCACATCGTGATCTCGTCATCGCTCGGGCGGCGGCCGGACGTAAACGCCCAGTCGATCATTTCCTCGTCGGTCGCGCCTGCCTGCACCCGCTTCACTAGTTCGCCGTAATCCAAATGGAGGAAGGCGCAGCATTTGGCGTCGAATCCCCGGCCAAGATTCGGTTGATAATCCGGCGGCAGTTCGCCGCGCGCGTGTAGGCGAATCTTGTCCAGCATCCGGCCGAAATAAACCAGGCCGCCTGATTTCGCCGCGGGACTCCGGATTGGGAAATCGCTCATCCTGTTCCGAACTTCTGATTGCCTTGCGCTTTTTCAAGGGCGCGGCCAACGTTCTCCGGATGGATCGCGTCGCGGGCATCGAAACCGAATACGGCTGCCTCGTCAGCAGCGACGAGAGCCGCGCCCATACCGACGCCTGGCCCGTGCGGGTGAAGAATTACCTGTTCCGGAAAGCGCAGGCCGGGGCGATCGATCTTCATTACCGCGATTACGAAGAGCCGCCGGGCAACGGCGGTTTCCTGCTCAACGGCGGCCGGCTCTATCTCGACATGGGCCACATCGAGTATGCGTCGCCCGAGTGCCTCGGCCTGCGCGACGTGGTCACCTACGATCTTGCCGGTGATCATTTGCTCCAGACCGCGCTCGAGGATTTAGGCGGGGCGGATCGCGTTTCGTTCATCAAGAACAACGTCGATCACAACACCGGCGCCACCTTCGGTTGCCACGAGAATTATTTGATGAAGCGCGAGGCGCAATTTACCCCGCCAGTCCTCGGGACGCTGCTCGCGTTTCTGGCCACCCGCCAGATCTTCACCGGAGCGGGTCGTGTCGGGCAGGCGAATCCGCTCGCGTTCGATTTCCAGCTGCCGCAACCGGAAGTCCCCGTCGATTTCCAGCTCAGCCAGCGGGCCGACCACATCGTCAACGACATCTACCAGTGGGTGCAATTCAATCGCGCCATCATCAACGCCCGGGATGAGCCGCTGGCTGATTACCGGAAGTATCGGCGGCTGCATTTGCTGATCGGCGATTCCAACATGAGCCCGTTTGCGACCGCGTTGAAGATCGGGACTACGGCCTGCGTCCTTTCACTCCTGGAAAATGGGCGGTTGCCGAAGAATTTTATTCTTGCCGACGCGGTCCAGAGCACCCGTGATATTTCGCGCGACGCCACCGGCGCCTGGATCGTCCGCCTCGAGAACGGCAAGACCATTGGCGCCCTCGACATTCAACGGCAGTTCTACGAACTGGCCCGCACCCATCTCGGCGGCAGCGATGAGGAGACCGATTGGGTGCTGGAAAGCTGGAACTTCACCCTCGACGCGTTGACCAATAAACCCGAGGCGCTGATCGGCGGCGTCGATTGGATCACGAAGAAGTGGTTGCTGGAAACGTTCATGGAAGCGGAGGGCATCGGGTGGGACCACCCCTGGCTTCAAAGTCTCGATCTCGAATATCACAACATCGATCCGGCCCGGGGACTGTTCTTCGGCGTCACCGCGGCCAAACGGATCGGGGAATGGAACAACAGCGTCCGGCATCCCGCGGCCAGCTTTCATCCGCCGACGGATACGCGTGCGTGCGGGCGCGCCCAGGCTGTGGCCTGGTTCCAGAAGAGCGACCAGCCTTACGTGATCAACTGGGATTCGATCGCTTGCGATAACCGCGATTTTCTCGTGATGGGGAACCCGTTCGAGGTTTACACCGATGAAGTCGCGAAGTTTCTTTCGCAACCCCGGGTCGCTTCGCGCCAGGCGAGGATGGAGGATCCGTTGTAGCGACGGCGCTCAGTCGCCGTAAGCGAGCGTCGAGTACAGTCGCAGCGTGTTACGGCGACAGAGCGCCGTCGCTACAACAGCGGCCCTACTCCAAGCGCTGCAACGCCGGCAGACCGTAGTTTTGCTTCAACGCTTCCGCTTCGGCTTCCACCTGCTTCGCATCGAGCGCGATCTGCTTCGGGTCTTCCTCGGTCTCGATGGTGATGAATTCCCCGACCGGTTGTTTGACCGCTTCCGCCAAATCCGCGAGCGACTTCACTTCCTTGCCGTTAATCTTGCGCACGGTCAGATACGCGACCTCGTCATAGCCAATCGTCGTGTTCGCGGGCAGGACCTGCGTCAGCACGATGACGCGGCGATTCCCCTCGGGATAAAGTTCGCCCTGAAACCGATCTTTGTAGACCAGCCGCTGGGGCGCATCCTTCATCCAGTTCGCGCCCCATTCCCGGAGATATTGCCGCGACAGCTCCTCGAAAATCAGGCCGCCGAGCACGTAATAGAGCGGCGCGCGATCGAGAACATAAGGCGGAATCACGTAATCGTTGGCGTTGCGATGAGTTAAGAGCAGCTCGAGCTGCATCATTTTTCCAGCGCGCTGGAAGTGGACCGGAACGCTGTCCCCGGCGAATGCCTTGGCCGTAATCAGATTGGTGAACTCAATCTTGCCGTAGAGCGGATCGACGTAGTTCCCGTTCTGGTCGATCTCGTTGTTGCCGACGCTCAGAACGATGTCGCCCACCTGCAATCCCGCTTTCGCCGCCGGCGAATTCGGGTCAACGCTGGTCACATAAACCCCAGCCGGTTTACCGATTTGTTCCGCGAACTTTCGCAGCTGCGGATCGCGCGTCGGAAAAAACCCGAAGCCGGCCGCGGGAAAACCTTCGTATGGCTCTTTCTCCGCATCTTTCAAAAAGTGGGCAATGATCGGCGCCGGGATCGCGTCCACGACCTGCGTCCTCTGGTCGTAGCGAAGAAGAAGCGCGGCGAGCTTGTTATTTTTCACCAGCGGCACGGTGTAACTGTTGTCGCGATACTGGAGCGGCATGCTGACGCGATAGGTCAGGAACTGGCCGATATCGGCGGGATAACGCGTCATCTGGATGGTGGTGACGAGGCCCTCAGTCAGGACGAGGGCGCCGGTGGATTCCAATTGCAACGCGGCCACCCGATCGCCGACGACGGTGTCGAGCGCGAGCTGCAGCGGCGTCAGTCCATCAAGGAATTTTTTATCGGCCGGCTCCAGCAGCGCCAGATTCGATTCGTAATCGACCACGGTGACGGTCGCGGCTGTTTTGTCTCCCGATTCCGCGCGCTCCAGCTCGACGTAATTTTGGTTCGCGACCAAATCCGCCGTCACCAGGACCCGGCCCTGCGGCAGGACCGCCCCGAGGGCGCGTTTTGAAAAGGGCGCCTTCTTTTGCCACGGCCTGACGAAATCGAACGGCTGTCCCGTTACGTTCACGCGGACAAGCGACAATTCTTTTGGCTTTACCACGGTCTCGGGACCTTTCGTCGCGGCGTGCGCGGCCAGTGGCGCGACCAGGCAACCGAAAAAGAGAAGATGTCGCAGGACTTTCATCAGCTTTTGGTTTGGTCCGCTGGCGTCGGTTTGCTGGGCTGCTCTTCGAGATTCTGATCCACCAGGACGTTGTAACGCGTCTTGATCCGTTCCCGCGCGGACTCGACTTCCTTCGGATCGAGGACCAGCGGTGGACCGTCGCCGATCATGCGCACCACGAAACGCTCGGCTGGTTCCGCGAACGCCGCCGCGAGATCGTTCAGCTTCCGGATTTTCTTCCCGTTTACCTCGTCCACAATGCTCGCCCGGTACGGCGCGAGATACGTGTTCGTCGGGTCCGGGAGAATGTTCGTCAGGATCACAACCTCGGGATGCTCGAGGTAGATTTGTTCGACCACGAAGTAATCGAAGTAATGCCGGATCCGCACATCGGTGGGCTGATAGGCGTCGACGAGATCGAGGCTGAGCGGCTGAAAGACGAGGCCGCCATAAACGATGTAGCGCGGCTTCACGTCGTAGCCGTGCGCGAGGTATAAATACGGCCAGACCGAACCGAGCTCGATCGTCACCGTCATCGGTTTTTTGTCGCGCCAAAGGTCGAGCTTCACCTTGTCGCCCTTAAATTTGCGCTCGACGACTTCCGGCATGTCGACGCGCGTTCCTTCCAGTTCCACCGTTCCGTCGCTGGCGATCGGGTGATCGTCGATCGCGAGCAAGACGTCGCCCGCCTGAAGGCTGGTGGCCGCGGGACCGGCTGCAATCACCGTTCCGACAAGGACGCCCCGATCGTCATCTTTCAATCCGAGGAAATGCCGCTGCGCCGGATTTTGGAGTTTAATCGGCGTGATCCCGAGATCGACGTAGCGATCGTAATGGCCGTCCTCGACGTCCTTGAGAAATCGGCGGATGACCGGGGTGGGGATCATGTAGGCGACCCCTTGCGCGATGTCGCCGCTGTATCCCTGGAAAGCGACGCCGACGACTTTGCCATCCTGCATGACCGGTCCGCCGCTGTTGCCGGGATTGATCTGCGCGCTGATCTGCACGGTCAGGTGCGAATCAACCGACGAATGGGTGTAGAGCTGAAAGTCGATCCGCGAAACGATGCCCGTCGTTACCGACATTCGTTCCCCACCGAGCGGATAACCGTAGGCGGAGACTGTCGATTCGAGCTCGGGAATGCCGCCGAGATTCAGCGGCACCATGTTTTTGAAAAAGTCCGCCGAAGCAACTTTCAGCAAGGCCAGGTCGCAGTCGTGAGCGACGAACAACACCGTGGCCGGATATTTGTTCGGATCGCCGTCGCGTTCGACCGTGAGATAGCGACTGTTGCTGACGACGTGCGCGTTCGTCATGATGCGGTTGCCCTCGATCACGAAGCCCGCGCCGATGCCGCGCTGCACGCCGCCGGAGTTCCAAGGCGCTCGATAATCCGGTTCCACTTCGGTTGCCGTGATCCGCACCAGACTTTTCTGGATCGGCCCGTTTGGCCGCGCCGGCGGCGCCACGATCACCGCCGGGGGCGGCGCCATCGGAACAGACGGAGTGGGCGTCGACGAATCTCGGGGGGGTTCCGGGGGACTTTTCTGTTGCGCGTACGCCTCGATCGCGAGCAGCAACGAAATGAAAAAAATTGGCCAGCGCCTCATCGGAAAGTCGGAAAGATGGGAGCGGATGATTGCGAAAGCAAATCGGGGTTGAGTCGTTGAGGAGTTGAGACGTTGAGAGAAGACGTGGCTTCAAGTCCTCTCAACCGCTCAACATCTCAACCTCTCAACTATTGTATTACACGACATGCACCGGCGCTTGCCTGCAATCGTGCTCGCAGTTCCCGCATTCGATTTGCGTCGTCGCGTGCCCGATCCCGAACCGCTCCCGCAACGCGTCGCTGACCTCGTGTAGGAACTGATCGGTTCGCGGCGCTTCCTCCATCACGAGGTGAACGGTCAGCGCGACCTCCGTCGTGCTCATCGCCCAGATATGCAGATCGTGGACCGCGGTCACGCCCTCGAGATTTCCCAGATAATCTTCCACCGCATGGGGATCGATACCCGCCGGCACGGCGTCCATCGACAGATTGATCGACTCCTTCAACAAGCCCCACGTTCCCCACACGATCACCGCTCCAATCGCCAGGCTCACCGCCGGATCCAGCCAAACCCAGCCCGTCATCCGGATCGCGAATGCCGCGATGACCACGCCTAACGACACCGCTGCGTCGCCCGTCATGTGGAGGAACGCGCCTTTTAAGTTCAAGTCGCGTTTCCGTCCCGACATGAAAAGCAACGCCGTCGCCGTGTTGATCACGATCCCGACCGCGGCCACGCCCATCACCATTCCGCCCGCCACTTCCTCCGGCTGTGCGAACCTTCGAATCGCTTCGACGGTGATCCCGCCGACAACCACCAGCAGAATGATCGCGTTGATTAACGACGCCAGGATCGACGAGCGCCGCCATCCATACGTCCGCCGTTTCGTTGGCGCCGCTTGCGTCAACCGCGTCGCGCCCCAGGCCAGCAGCAGACAAAACACGTCGCTCAGGTTATGTCCCGCGTCGGAGATCAGGGCAAGGGAATGCGCGGCGAGCCCGTAAAACACTTCCGCGACGACGAATCCGAGGTTCAGCACCACCCCGATCGCGAACGCCGCATTGTTATTCGGCGGCTCGTGCAGATGTCCCTCGTGATCGTGGTCGTGCGCCATTGTTCCTAAGCTAGGGAACATCGCGCCGCCCAGCAAGCGACCGACCAACCTGAACGAGAAGGTCAGTTGCCCGCCGCCGCCTGCTTGGCGTAACCGGTCAACAGCTCAATGCGCTGGTCGATCAGCTTCTTCTGCGCGTTCGCAAAATCCACTCGCATGCTGCTGCCGCCGATGGCTCCGCCCACGCGGGCCATCAACATCGCTTCATCGTCGCGCCATTTGATCCAGGAACGTTCCGCGTCTTTCAAAGCCTTCTGCCCGTCCGAATCCAGTTTACCCATGAGCTGTTTGTAAACTGCATCGAGCCGCTTGTTGGCCTGGTCGACGGCCGCGTTCTCCTCAGTCCCGGGCGGTTTGAAATCGGGCTCCCTGGCTTTGGATTCAAGCGGCACGGCCGTCATCACAATCGCAAGACAAGCGGCAAATAGTGTTCGTATCTTCATTGGTATTTTGAGTCTGCGGACCGGGACCCACGACTGTCGAGGACATAGACACGCCGAGTGCGACCGCAGTAGTCTCGCAACCTATGTCGTTCGAACAATTGTCTTATCTCGCGCAGATGGTTGCCTCACTCGGTGTGATCGTGTCGTTGATCTTCGTCGGTCTCCAGATCAGGCAGAATACCGGAGCGCTTCAGCGGAACGAACACAACTCCACGATGACGCAGTGGACGGTGATCCGGATGGCGATCGCGAAGCACCGCGATATTGCCGAGTTAATGACCGCCGGCCTCCGAGGCGAGCCTCCGCTCGATGCCGCCGATCAACTGAGGCTGGAGCAGATGCTGCAGGAAAATGCCTGGGCCTCTTTCCACATTTGGGAGAGGACGCAGCGCGGTATTTTCCCGAAGGGCACTTTCGAATTGACGGCCGGACCGCTCCTGAGCGAGTTGCTCAAGACCGAGCGCGGCGGCGCCTGGTGGCGCACTGCCAAACATTTCGGCTTCGTTCCCGCCTACGTGGCTGACGTCGACGCGTTGCTGGCTAAGGGATCAGGGTAGACGAGGGCCGGGATCGGCAATCCCGGTTACAACTAAATCCCAGCGCGCTCGAGCAGTGAGCGCAGGACTTTTTCGGCTTCGAAGAATTGGCGGGCGATTTCGCGGGCGGCGAGGGAGTGGCGGGTGTAGTCGGCGTTGATCTCTTTTACGGCTTCGGCGATCTCGCCTAACGAGCGAAAGGCGATGAGACCGTGGCGTCCGCCGCCGTAGATGCGGGAGAACCCGGTATCCTGGATGATGACGGGCCGGCCTGCGGCGAGATAACAGCCGCTGCGGTCGCTGAACCAGCCGGTATCGAGCCGGACGTACTGGTCCTTGGCGACAGTGAATTCGCCTTTCGAGCGGCGAATGTAATCGCGATACAGGCGGTAGTCGGCGCTCAAATCGTGCGGGCCGCGGAAGCGCCAGCCGTTCGCGACGAATTTGTCGCGCGTTTTGTCGTCTTTAATGTCAGTCGCGAGCTCGAAAGTTTCGCCGGCGCGTTTGGGCGCGGCAACGAACCGGAGGAACTCGCGCGATTTGCTCCACAAATATTTTTCGCCGCGCCACTCGATGTCTTTCAATCCGCTGGTGGACCAATTGGCGACCGAAGTAAAAACGGCGGCGGCCGCGGGACGGCGACTGGTTTTCCACAGATCCGTGACGATGGGCTGGCGGGTAGGCAGCCATTTCAGGTCGTGAGTCGGGACCGGGAATGAAGGGGTCCCCACATTTTCGCCGAAGGTGAACAGGGCATGGTGCCTCTTCAGATATTTGATCGTCGACTTGTTGGCCTGGTCGACCTTGATCTGTTCGACGCCGGGATCGCTCTCGATGTAAACGATGCGGTCGCTGGTGAGCAGGTCCGGGTTGAACTCCTGGGTGCCGCAGACGTTGAGGATGGCGTCGGCTTCTCGGTAAAGCTCGCGAATCCGGGCCAGCGAAAGTCCGGCGGTGGGATTGCCGGGAAGGTAGCGAGCGCAAAAACTCCAGCGTCGCCGGAACCCGAATTCAGTCGCGAGATGCTGAAGGATGCGAGCCGCGTAATCGAATTCGTTGTTCACCTCGAACGTCTCCGGGTTGTAGGGAAGCCGGGCCGAATCCTCGATGTAGAACACGTCGTGGCCGAGGCGTTGCAGGCCGATGATGTAATGGAGGTGCTGCCAGATGACGCCGGCAATGGGGCAGGAGCCCATGAAGCCCATGACGATGAGACGCTTCTTTTTCATCGGTCGCGAACGAACGGCGACGGGAAAAGGGAAGAAGAAAACGTCCAACGTCCAACGTTCAACATCCAACGTCGAATTAGGGAAAGGGGCGACGCCGCGTGCTCTGAAGTTGAACGTTGGACGTTGAACGTTGGACGTTGAACGTTCGGAAAAAGCGGCGCCCTGATCTTCACGCGTCGAGCTGTTTGGTAATCACAGCCGGGTTGCCGGCGACGACGACGTTTGCCGGGACGCTTTTCGTGACGACGGCGCCGGCGGCGACGACGGAATTTTCGCCGATGGTCACACCTTTGAGGATGACGGCGTTCATCCCGATCCAAACGTTGTCGGAAATAATGACGGGAGCGGTGCGCAGGGCCGGGCGTGGCGGCCGGTCCTTGAAGAAGGGGGCGAGGGCGTGGGCATCGATGATCCGCTGGGCGGGAGCGAGCGGATGGAAATCGGAATCGGCGATACCGACGTTCCATGAAATGAGGCAGTGGGAGCCAATGTCGATCCGTTCTTCGGCCATGACGAGGGCGCCATTCAGGAGAGTGAAATCGCCGACCGTGCAATGGCCGTTCGCGCCGATGGCGAACGAACAGCCGGCGTAGCACGAGACGTGATCGCCGAGCACGACCGCGCGCGGCGCCTTGCTTTTCAGGTGGCGAAAGATCTGGGCGCTTTCGCAATAGAACCCTTCGCCGAAAACGACATTCGCCGGGATCGGGTCCTTCCACCAATCGCTTTCGACCCTGCGTTCGCTGTCGACGTTACTCATGAGGGATAATTCCCGGAAGCGTAGAGCTTCGCGTAAACCCCGCCTTTGGCGACCAGCTCCGGACCTTTCCCCTGTTCCACGATGCGCCCGTGCTCGAGGACAACGATGCGGTCGACGCCGTGAATGGTGGCGAGCCGGTGAGTGACAATGAGAGTGGTGCGGCCGCGCATGAGTTCCTTGATGGTTTCCATGATGGCAGCTTCGGTCGTCGGATCGAGCGCAGACGTCGGCTCATCGAGAAGCAGGATCGGCGCGTCTTTCAGGAACGCGCGCGCAATCCCGATTCGCTGCCGCTGGCCGACGCTGAGATGGCCGCCGCGCTCGCCAACCGGGTTGTCGTAGCCGCCTGGCAAACGGTTGATGAATTCGTCCGCCTGGGCGCGGCGCGCGGCTTCGCGAATTTCGTCATCGTTCGCATCGGACCGGCCATAGGCGATGTTCTCGCGGATCGTGGTAGAAAACAAAAGAGTGTCCTGCAGCACGATGGCGATCTGCGCGCGCAGCGATTTTTTTGTGACCGTGCGCAGATCATTATCGTCGAGGGTAAGGCGACCGG
Organism: Verrucomicrobiota bacterium; assembly: GCA_041167265.1. Lineage (GTDB taxonomy): Bacteria > Verrucomicrobiota > Verrucomicrobiia > Chthoniobacterales > UBA10450 > AV80. The sequence continues at coordinate 66,633 of JBEEHG010000037.1, forward strand.
CATTCGGATCGTAAAAGCGCGGGACGAGGCTGAGCAGGGTGCTTTTTCCGGCGCCGGTCCCGCCGACAATGGCGACGATCTGGTTCGGTGAGATGGACAAATTGATGCCGGAGAGGACGGGCTGCGCCGAACCGTAAGCGAACCCGACATTTTCAAAACCGACGGCGCCGGCTGTCGCGGTGATCTGCTTCGCATCAGGCGCATCCACGACATCGTCGGCGCGGTCGAGGACCTCGAAGCAACGCCGTGCGCCTGCCGTGGCTCCTTCCATCGCCCAGGCCGTATAGGTGAGCGATTCGAGCGGCTGATAGAGCATCAACAGGTACGCGCTGAAGACGAGCAGCGATCCGAGCGACAGCGTCCCGGCCAGGACATGAAGCGTTCCCAGGTAATACATCGCCGCGGTGCCGAGGACCATGAGGGTGGAAATAACCAGCGCGCTGTTAACGTTCGTGAGGGTGAGCCGCAGGTTCGCGTGCAAACTCTGCTGGGCTTGCAAATGGAACTGGCGCACTTCCCATTCCTCCCGGCCAAAGGCGTGGACCATGCGGACCGAACTGAGGCCTTCCTGCGCCTGGGCGAGCAGCGCGCTTTCCTGTTCCTGGATCGTCGTCGAGTCGCGCCGGATCCGGTGTGCGAAAAAATAAATGGCGGCGACGATCGCGGGAACGATGCCTAACGACAGCAAGGTCAGCTGCCAGTCGATTCGCAGCATCACGCAAAAGGTGCCGAGCAGCATCACGACCGAACCGAAAATGTTCGTGAACCCTTTGTTGTAAATGGTCTGGATCGATTGCGAATCGTAGGCGACCCGGAAGCTGGAATCGCTCGAGCGCCGGGCGTCGTGGTACTTCAACGAAAGCGACTGCAGGTAGGCGTAAAGGTCGGTGCGCAACTTCAGCAGCGCCTGAAGCCCCACTTTCACGAACAGGTAATTGCTGGCCAGATTCAGCAGCCCCCAGACGAGCTGGATGGCGACAAGCGCGAGACAGAGGAGGGGAAGGAGGTCGGGCGAATGCCCAAAGCGCGGGTTGGGGCTCCGCCCCAAAATATCGTCGACTATGATTTTAAACGGCCACGGCTTTAGCAAACTGAGGCCGATCGCCGCCAGCGAGAGAACAAGACCCAGCGCCGTCGGGACGGAAAACGGCCGGTAATAACTGAGGACGCGGCGATAGATCGACATGCCAATTTTTGATTGCGGATTTTGGATTTTGGATTGTAGTCAGTCGCGCCGGCGGCAGCGTAAATCGCAAATCGAAAATCGAAAATCGAAAATTCTGCCATGCATCACCTGCTCGAAATTTGGTTTGGCTGGGTCCAGGACTGGGGATATCTCGGCATCATTGTGCTGATGGCCATGGAAAGCTCGATCTTTCCGGTGCCAAGCGAGCTGGTGATTCCGCCTGCGGCATTTCTGGCGGCTGAAGGAAAGCTGAACGTCTACGGCGTCGTGGCCGCGGGAACATTTGGCTCATGGCTGGGAGCGGCGGCGAGTTATTGGGTGGCGCTTTCGCTCGGTCGAGTGGTGATCGCGCGCTGGGGCCGCTATTTTTTCATCAACGAAGCGAAACTCGAGCGGGCCGAGCGCTGGCTGCATCGCTATGAACTGGGCGGGATCTTTTTCGCCCGGCTCCTCCCGGTAATTCGGCACCTGATCTCTTTCCCGGCCGGATTGGTCCGAATGAACTTCGCGAAGTTTAGCCTGATGACGATCGTCGGCTCAGCGATCTGGTGCTCGGTGCTGGCGTGGTTCGGGCAGACGGTGATCACCCGGTCGATGATCGAATCAAAGGACGTCGGGGCGCTGGTCACTGCGGTGAAGCAGAGCCAGAATTTCCATTACATCCTGATCGCCATCGTTGCTCTGACGCTGCTTTACTTTGTCGTGATGCGTCTGACGGCCGGGACGAAGGCCGATCAGGGTTAATCGGTGGCTGTTCACAAAACTGACACGCGTGTCAGCGATTTTGGCCCCTTAAGCCCGGGAAAATCGGCGCGGACCAGAAATCTCAGTGGCAAATGGCCGCGAACGCCCTCGTGGCACCCGATTTGCTGAAAAAGCGGGCTCAACCTCTATGAAAAAGAACAGCCAAATCCTCAAGCCGCGCACACTTTCACTCGGTGACCTGATCCTCGCGGTCAGCTCCTGCACCAAGAACACCAAGGAAACCGTCGCGGCGGTTGCCGATCTGCTCGGCAGCGGCCAGGTGCGCGTGGAAAACAACGGCCGCTTTACGCGCGCCCGCGTTTGCTAGTCGCAGCCGACTAAAAGCTTTCACAAAGCGTTGCTTTGCGGTCCATCCGCTAAGCAACGCTTTTTTGCTGTACAAAACGCTTTCCGTTTCATGGCCCGCTTTTATCTTCGCTGAGTGATCGACCGTTATTCCCGGCCGCGGATGCGCCAGCTTTGGTCGGATGAACGCAAATTCCAAATCTGGCTGGAGATCGAGACCCTGGCCTGCGAAGCGATGGCGGAGCTGGGCCAGATTCCGAGCGAAGACGCGGCCGAAATTAGGAAAAAAGCGCGGTTTTCAATTCCCGAAATCGCAGAGATCGAGAAACGGACCAACCACGACGTCATCGCGTTCCTGGAGAATGTGGCGGCCTCCGTCGGCCCGGCAGCGCGCTGGATGCATCAGGGGCTGACGTCGTCCGATATTCTCGATACGACGCTGGCCGTCCAGCTGACTGAAGCGTGCGGCATTTTGGCGGAAGATCTCGGCAAGCTCAAAACTGCCGTCGCCGGTCAGGCGCGCCGCTACAAGATGACGCCGATGATCGGGCGCAGCCATGGGATTCACGCGGAACCGATCACGTTCGGGCTAAAGCTGGCGCTCATGTACGACGAATTCGGCCGGGCGGAAGAACGTCTTGCCCAAACCAAAGAGCGGATTCGCGTCGGCAAGTTGAGCGGCGCGGTCGGGACGCATGCGCATCTGGATCCGGCGATCGAGCAGAAGGTTTGCGAACGCCTCGGGTTAAAAGCGGCAAAAATCTCCACCCAAATCATCCAGCGCGACCGCCATGCTGAGTTCGGGACGACCGTGGCCCTGATCGCTTCCAGCATCGATCGCTGGGCGACCGAGTTCCGCCATTTACAGAGGACCGAAGTTCTGGAGGTCGAGGAATTTTTCGCGGAAGGGCAAAAAGGAAGCTCGGCCATGCCGCACAAGCGGAACCCGATCACGGGCGAGAGGCTCAGCGGACTGGCCCGGGTCCTCCGCGGCAACGCGATCGTGGGGTTGGAAAACGTAGCGCTCTGGCATGAACGCGATATCAGCCACTCCAGCGCGGAGCGGATCGTTCTGCCGGATTCGTCGATCCTGCTTGATTACATGCTGACGAAGCTGACTGAGTTAGTGGAAGGTCTGCAGGTTTATCCGGAACGGATGGAGGAAAATCTGAATTCGAGTAAGGGCCTTTATTTCAGCCAGTCGTTGCTTCTCGCGCTTACACGCAAGGGCGCGGAACGGAAAAGCGCCTACGAAGCGGTCCAGCGTGCGGCGATGAAAACGTGGAAGGGCGCGGAGACGTTCGCGGAGAATGCGAAAGCTGAGCCGGAAATTGCCGCGCGTTTGTCGGCGGAAGAAATCGCCGCCCTCTGCTCACTCGACGTCCATCTGCGCTACGTGGACGAAACGTTTCGCGCCGTCGGGTTGGATTAGACCGAGGTTGACGCCGCGGCGTGCAGGACGAATTCGGCGATCTGCCGGGACGGATCGAGCCGGACCTGGGCGGTTTCAAATTCGGTTGCTGCGCTGGACTTCGGATCAAGACTGATGCGGACCCGATTGCCGGAAGATTGCAGAACGAGCTCGGCAACCTCGAATCGGTCCGACAATTCGACTCTCGCCACTTTAAACAGGGCGAGTAACTGCATCGTCATCGGGGTGGTTTGTCCGGCGGTGAGTTGAATCGACGCGCTCTGATTCACAATCGCGACGTCATTGATGGCGAATCCATTTCGCTTCACGACCGCTTTCGCTGGTTGCCGGGTCGGGACCACGCGCATCGTCTGGATGCGGCCCGTTGGATCGAGCTCGACCGAACCGATCTCGAATCCAGCGAGGAGATTTTCCGTGGGCGATGAAGGTTGCGTCAATGATAAGGTCGATGCGGTCGGGCGCGCCCGGATGCTGCCGATTTGGAAGCGCGGGGTGAACTGGACGGCGATCACCTCCATTCCCAAACCGAGAACGACCGAGCTTCCATTAGCGGCCGCGAGACTCGTGCTTTTCGGCTGCGGTTGCGGAACGACCGGTTGTGGCGGTGGAGGTGCAACCGGTTCCGGCGGCGGAGCAGGAGCCGCGACCGGCACAGGCGGGGGCGGCGGCGGTTCTGGAAGCGGCGCTGCAGTCCGGACCGGCGCAGGCGCAGGCGCGGGTGGAGGTGGCGCGCTTTGTTTGGCGGCGGTTGCTCCGTTCGGCTTCGCCGGTTTTTCGCCGTTTCCCTGCCGGACAACTGCGCCAGCCGGGATCGGTCCTTTCGCCAGCGTCTCCCGGACCAGCGTAACCAGCGCGTCGGACATGAACGGCTTCGCTATCGTCGCGACGATGTTGTGATATTTTCGCGCCGCCGCCGCCATCTCCGATACGTGACCGGACATCATCACGATGGGAATTCTCGAGGTCGCTTCGTTCTGCAAAAGGCGTTCGCAAACCTGATCGCCGCGGAGATCGGGCAGGCTGTAATCGAGCAACACCAAATCGGGCAGAGTAACCTCCGCGCGTCGCACTCCTTCGCTGCCAGTGAACGCGGTAACGATCTGCAGACTCGGATCAGCCGTCGACAGGGCGTCTTCGACGAAGATCAGCAGCATCTCGGTGTCGTCGATAATAACGATCTTCTTTCCGGTTCGGGCCACCCGCTTCGCCGGCTCCGGCGGCACCTGAGCGATGGGCGGCGCGGGCGCGGCGGGTGGCGGTTCGTCGACCACCGCGCTGCTGTGGCGAATGGCTTCCGAGAAAACGTGATGCCACGCGCCGTGGATGGTGCGAGGCGCGTCGATGACCCGCTCCGTTTCGCGGACCCGAAGGTTCTTCCAGGGCATCATCTGGTGGAGCGCGCCAGCGCCGGCGAAATTACCCGTCACGGCGTGGGCGATCTGTCCGTCGACAAACTGGATCTCCCCGGAGCGATCTTCGCCCGATCGTAGATGCAACACCGACGTCGCCAGATTGAGACACTGCAACGGAACGAGGTCGCGCGCGTTCAGATCGGCTAACGTCCCGCGCGAAACGCCCGAAGCACTCGTCCATGGCCCGAGGAGCGCCTGCACAGCGGCGCCGAATTCAGACAATTCGAACGGCTTTTCGATGAACTGGATCGCGTTCGGCCCGTAACGCTCGGTGTTCAAGTCCGCTGGAACACCCGATGCGATGGCAAGGAAGCGCGCCTCGGGATTCACCATGGCTATTCTTTCGAGGAACTCGATCGCGTCGGACCGCGGCGGGTCGAAATCGACAATCAGCAATTGAGGGCGCGCTTCAACGACGGTTGCCTCCGCTTCCGCCAACGACTCGACCGCCCGGACCCGATGGCGGGGCGCGAACTTCTTCAGGGCCGAAGTAATAGCGGCCGTGAGCGCATCGTATTCTTCGACGAGAAGAACGCTAGGCGCTGTCCCGGCTGGAGATTCGTGGGAAGCAGGCACGGCGGTAGCGAGCGAAAAGGCCGAGAATAGAAGGAGCCCAAAGCATGTCAAAACAAAGCAGCGCAAGTTGCGTGCCCCTGCTGCGAACGCCGGGCGTTGCTACTCGAAACGCAACGCTTCGATTGGGTCGAGCGATGCGGCGCGGTAGGCGGGGTAGAACCCAAAGCCAATGCCGATGGCCGAACAAACTACCAGCCCGGCTATCGCCCAGCCGTAAGGGAAAATCAGATCGGCCTGGAGCCACGCCGCGAGGAGGTTGCCGCCGACCACGCCCAGCAAAATCCCGACGATGCCGCCCGCCTCGGAAATGAATACCGCCTCGGTCAGGAATTGTCGCAGGATATCGCGGCTCCGCGCCCCGATCGATTTGCGGATACCGATCTCTTTTGTGCGCTCGGTTACGCTGACCAGCATGATGTTCATGATCCCGACCCCGGCCGCGATGAGAGCGATAAGGCTGATGACAAACGCGCCAATCCGGACAACATCGGCCACCGACGCGAAAGCACTCTTCAGCGAGTCATTCGAGTAGATCTCAAAATCGTCCGGCTGGTTTGGCTTGAGCCCGCGGGCGATGCGCATGGCGCCAATGCCTTTGTCGAGGGTCCGGTTGTAGGTTTCGGTCGAGAACGACTGGGTTGCAATGTTTACCGTTCGCTTCGCCGAGCCGAAGTTTTCGAAAAAACGCGTGATCGGCATCACACAAATGTCGTCCTGGCTTTGGCCGAAAGCGGATCCTTTCTCGGCCATCACACCGATGACGGACATCGGATGCCCGTTCATCTTGATCACCTTTCCGATCGGCGATTCGTGCGGGAAAAGGTTTTTCTCGATGGTCTTGCCGATCATGATCACGTTGCGCGCCAGATCCACGTCTTCGTCCGTGAGGTTCCGCCCGTAAGCCAGAGTGTAGGAATTCGCGGCCAGGAAGCTTTTGTTCGAGCCCGCCATCGTCAAAGCCGGCGGCGTCTTCAATCCGTTGTAGGTGCATTGCCCTTTGAAATCGAAACACTTCAGGCAAACCTCGCGCGCAATCCCTTCCATCAACTGCTGGTAACGGATGGCCTGGGCATAGGTAACGTTGCGGCGATTTTCGTATTTGTTCGCGTTCCGGCCGCCCTGTCCGCCGCTCACCGGATACTTTGCGAACTGGAAAATGTTCGAGCCCAGGAAACTGATCCCACCCTCGATCGAGCTTTGGAGCGCGCCGATCGCGGTCATGACGGAGATGACGGAGAACACGCCGATGGTAATCCCGACCATGGTCAATCCCGAGCGCAGCTTGTTCGCGCCTAACGACTGCATGGCCATCGAAAGAATCTCGCGAAATTGCATTGGACGAATTTACCGCAGAGATCGCGGAGAACGCAGAGTCATAGGATAATTTCTTCGCGAAGATTGAGAACGCGACGGCGAATTCCTTGTTTAAGAACCCGGACATTGAAGTTCAGAATGAGCCCGACCTGCCAGTGACCGAGCCGAAGGTACGTAAGGAGTTGAGCCTCGTTGATGGCGGTGAGGAGATTCACTGCCTTGATTTCGACCAGTACCCTGCGATCGACGACCAAGTCCGCGCGGTAGCCGCAATCGAGCTTTACGCCCTTATATTCGATCGGGATCGGTTTTTGCCTCTCAAACGCGATTGCGCGAAGGTTCAATTCCCGGCACAAACAAATTTCGTAGGTGGATTCGAGGAGGCCTGGACCCAGAGCCCGGTGCACGTCGATCGCGGCGCCGATCACCTGCTCAGTGACAGCATCAACATCCCTCTTGATCTCGGCGTTCTCCGCGCTCTCCGCGGTAAAGCTATTCATAGCGAAGCGCAGTGACCGGATCCAGGCGGGAGGCTGACCAGGCGGGAGCGAAACCGGAAATCAACCCGGTAAAAATGGAGACGAACATTCCGATCAGGACGAGGCCGAAGGAGAATTGGACCGGGAAAGAAGGAAAGGCGGTCGCGATTCCGAAACACATCGCATAAGCGAAGCTCAATCCGATCAGGCCGCCGAGAATGCATAGAGCCGTCGATTCGATCAGGAACTGGAGGAGGATCGTGCGCCGGCGCGCCCCCAGGGCTTTGCGGGTCCCGATCTCCTTGGTCCGCTCCTTCACACTCACAAAGGTAATGTTCATGATCCCGATGGCGCCGACGAAAAGCGAAAGGCCGGTAATGAAGAGGCCCGCGATGGCGATCGAATTCTTGACCGGGTCGAGCGTGCTCTTGAACGCCTGTTGTTCGTTGATGCTGAAGTCGTCCTTCTTTTCCGGTGCTAACGCCCGGACCCGTCGCATGAGGCCGGTCAATTCGCTCTTGGCGTCCGCGAGCTTCAGCTTATCGCGCACTTTCACGCGCACATCGGACTCGCTCTTGGCGCTGAAGAATTTCTTGAAGGTGGGCAGCGGCACGATAACGATCGAATCCAGGCTAAAGAGTCCGAGGAAAGATCCCTGCCGCGCGCCCACGCCGAGGACGCGAAATTGCTGACCGCCAATCTGCACCTCCTTGCCGACCGGACTCTCTGCGGGGAAGAGCGCGTCGGCGACGTCGTAGCCGAGCAGGCAAACATTGGCGGCGGTCCTGGTCTCAATGTCATTGAAGAAGCGGCCTTCACTGAAGTCGACCACGGAAATCAGCGGGTAATCGGAGGTCGTTCCCTGAACGAAAATGCCGGTGACCTGATTGTCGTCGCGCTTCACATTCTTCACAATGTTCGAGGTCGGCACGGCGAGAAGGAGGTTCGAGTTCGGCGTCGCCGCGATCATGCGGTTGAGCGGTTCGGCGTATTCGGTTTTGATTTCGCGCCGGTCCCGATAGTTCCACCAGTCGTTCACTCGCGCCCAGGGAAATTGGCTTACGTAAAGGACGTCATCGCCGAGGATCGACATGCTCTTATCGAACCCCGTTTGGATTCCGGTGATGGCGGTGCCCATGAGGGTCACGGCGACGATCCCGATGATCACGCCCAGGGCCGTCAGCATCGAACGGGTCTTGTTCGACTGCATCTGGGCGAAGGCGATCTTCCAGCTCTCACTCACCTCGTAGATCAGCCGCTTCATTAGCGATAGGCGATCGATTCTTCGTTTGTGACCTCAGCGCTGTCGTCGCTCTCGATCAAACCATCCCGCAGGTGAATAGCGCGGCGGGCGTGCCGCGCGATGTCCGGTTCATGGGTGACGAGGATGATGGTATTGCCGCGCTGATAAAGGTTCTCGAGCAACTGCATGATCTCTTCGCCCGTCTTCGAGTCGAGGTTCCCGGTCGGCTCGTCCGCCAGAATGATCGAAGGATCGTTCACCAGGGCGCGGGCGATCGCGACGCGCTGGCGCTGGCCGCCCGAGAGCTGGTGCGGATACTTCTGCGCGATCTCGTCCGGAGGCACCAGGCCAACCGAGGCGAGCAGCTCCTCGACGCGCGCGCCCACGTCGCGCCGGGACGCGATCCCGTGGATCAGGAGCGGCCGCGCGTCGTGGTGCTGGACCCGCTTGTCGGGGTTCAGCGACGCGAAGGGATCCTGGAAGATCATCTGCACCTGCGAGCGGTAGCGGACGAGAGCGCGTCGCCCGCGGACCTTGCTGACGTCCTCGCCGCGGAAGAGGATCCGCCCCTCCGTCGGCTCGTACAGACGCGAGATCAGGCGTGCGACGGTGCTCTTGCCGCTGCCGCTCTCGCCGACGAGCGCGGTCACCTTGCCCGGTCGGAGCTCGAAGGAGACGTCGTCGACTGCGCGCAGGACCCGGCGCCGCACGAGCGGCGAGCCGCCGAGGGGGAAATGCTTCGCCAGGCCCTGCACTTCGATCGCCGCGCTGCTCACAGGCGCTCCTCGGCCAGGTGGCAGGCGACAAGATGGTCGGGCGCGATGGGACGGAGCTCGGGCCGCTCGGTCCACTGGCGCGCGTAGAGCTTGGGCTCGTCGGGAGTGCAGTGCGGACAGCGTGGGTGGAAGCGGCAGCCCGAGGGCGGGTTCGCGAGATCGGGCGGGGAGCCCGGAATGCCCGTCAGCCGGACGATCGGAGCGTGGAGCGGCGGGAACGAGCTCATCAAGCCGACCGTGTAGGGATGCTCGGGCCGCTCGAAGAGCGCGGCCGCAGGCGCCGACTCGACGATCTCTCCCGCGTACATGATCGCGATCCGGTCGCTGAACTCCACGAGCAGCGAGAGGTCGTGGGTGATGAACAGAACCGCGAATCCGAGCTCGCGCTGCAGCTCCTCGATCTCTTGCAGGATCTCGCGCTGAACGACCACGTCGAGCGCGGTGGTCGGCTCGTCCATCACGATCAGCTCGGGGCTCAAGGCCAGCGCCATCGCGATCACCACGCGTTGGCGCATCCCGCCCGACAGCTCGTGCGGGTACGCGCTGACGCGCTTCCGGTCGATCCCGACCAGATCGAGCAGGTCGCCGGCGCGCGCCAGCGCCCGAGAGCGGTCGATCCGCTCGTGAGCACGCAGCATGTCCACGAACTGGTCGCCGACGCGCATGACCGGGTTGAGCGAGTCCATCGCGCTCTGGAAGACGAGGGAGACGTTCCGCCAACGGAAGCGACGGAGCTGCTCTCGGCTCAGGGCGGCGGCGTCCTCGCCCTTGAACAGGATTCGCCCGCTTACGATTTCGCCCGGCGGACGCAGGATCCGCAGCAGCGCGTGGGCGAGGGTGCTCTTGCCGCAGCCGGACTCGCCGGCCAGGCCGATGATCTCGCCGGCGTTGATCGTCAGCGAGACGTTGTCGACCGCGCGGACGCGCCGCTTCGGGAGGATGTACT
>JBEEHG010000038.1:0-66008 GCA_041167265.1 Verrucomicrobiota bacterium
CTCTGTCGCCGTAACAAGCGTCTGAACGGCGACAGAGCGCCGTCGCTACAACTGCAGCTAGCTCTGTCCGCCGGCTTCCTTCTTCGCCGCACGCGCGCGCGACACCCGCCGCGCGACCCAGCCGACAACGCCGATGATCAGCGCCCACGGAGCCAGAAACGCGATCGCCACGCCGATCATCCGCACGCTCCACATCAGCGCGCCGGCGCCTTGCCCGATCGTCCGGCGCAGCGTCGCCCAAATGCCCGTCTCTTCCGAAACGATGTTGCCCTGGCTGTAAACCTGGATGGAAACGTCGGCTGGCGCGTTGGCTTCGTCGATCTGGGAGTTGGGCCGATCGTCGCGGTGCACACTGACGTTCTCCACTTTGCCGAGCCCGTTCAGCGCCTGCATCAGGGCGTTGTAATTCTTCATCGGGACGCGCAACGACACCGTTGAATACTCGCGCCCGTTTGGATCGCGCGAGAACGACGAGCTCCGGATCCGGCCGGCCTGTTGTTCGGCGATCGCCCGCAGCTGCTTCGTCTTGTCATTCACTTCCGGGGTCTGAATTCGAAGCGACGTCGATTGCAACGCGATCTCCTGTTCGTCCCGCGATAGGGTGATGTTCAACTCCACCTTGTCGCGCTCCGTTTTGGCGGTCTCGCCCAGGCCATCGCCCCCTTGTGAGACGCGCTCGGTCGTTACCTGGAAATTCTCGACGCGCGCCATGCCTTTGATCTTGTTGATCACGGCGTCGCTTTCCTCCGGCGCCAGCAAGAGGCTCAGCCGCGCGGAGACCCGCCCAGTGTTGTCGCGATCGATCTGCGCGTTCGTGATCTGCAGCTTCGGCGACGCGAGCGCCTTGATATCGTTGTAGGTCTTCTCAACCTCGGTCGCGTAAAGCGAGAGCTGCGCTTTCTCCTTCAGGAGAAACGCTGCCGGCAGGTTCATGTTCTTTTCCGCGAGCGTGATCGTGACCGTCGCGAACGCCACCTGCGAATCCATGAACTTCAGCTCGCCCTGCATCGTCTCGATCTGCTCGCGCACCCGGCCCAGTTCCTTTTCCACTTCGAGCAGGTCCGCGACGTCCTTGCTTTTCGTCTTCAGAATCTCGATGAGCCGTTGCTCCATCAGGCGGGCGTTCTTCAATCGCGATTCCGTGTCGAAGTAGGCCTTGGTCACGTCCTCGGTCGTGAGCGCCTGGTTCTTGAGCTCGCCGATCCCGCGCAGTTTTCCGAGAAAGCGATCGAGGCTGTCCGGCAGAACTTTGACTACGATCTCGCCGCGCAACTTCCCGTTCGCCTGCTTCTCCGAGTTCGTCGTCGCGACGTATCCTTTTTCTTCCGAAACGAACGCCGTGATCTTCTGGATCGAGTCGTCAAAGCTGGCGACTTCCAGTTCCGCCGTCGCGTTCCGGATCAGTTTGCGGTTCGGCGTCGAGCCTGATTTCAGCGTATCTGCGCTGTAGGTAGTAACAGGGAGCGCGCTCTCAGTTTCAGAGGTGGGAATAGACGAGTCGGTCACTTGGACGCGTTCGGTACTGGCTTCTGTCGACGCGGGCGTCTTTTCGTCCTTCAAGGCGGACTTCTTCGGCTTGGCGCTAGGTTTCTCCGTCACAAGATTTCCGACGAAAGAGGGTAGCTGGCGTAAACCTTCAACCGGTGTGTTTGGGGCATCCTTCGGGGCTGGGGGCGCCGGCGGGGCCGTGGTGGTTTGCGCGACCACGTCGGCGCCTTTCGATTGGCCATCCGTCTTCGACAGCACGCCGATATCCCGCGTTTCTTCACGATTGTTCTGATCCGTCCGGTATTGATAAACCGTTGTCGGCCCCTCGCGGCGCGATCTTGGCAACGCCGATTCCCCTGTAATCATTTTCCCCATTTGGGCCAGCGCCAGGAGGATTGCGGCGACAGCAGTCACTTGCACGGCGCGCACTCGCAAAAGATCGGTCACCAAGCCAATCAGCCCCGCGCGTTTCGGAACGCGATCGCGGAAGCGCGACACCATCCGTTGTTCGAAGGTCGGGTCTGCCTTTTTGTCGGCCAGGGTTTCGTTGAGAATTTTGTTCATAGTTTTTCCTTCCTGAAAAGCTAGCCGGCACTCCGCGCACTCCACCAAGTGAGCGTGAAATTCGTCGCGTTCGGCGGCCGTGAGTTCGTCGTGGAGATCGGCGGCGAGCAGTTCGTCGAGTTGTTCGTGAATCGTAGCCATAAACGTTATCCGATTGAGGCCAGGGCTGGTTTAAGCCGTTTCCGCATGAGACCCAGGGCGCGGCCGAGAATGCCGCGGAGCGCGCCGTTCGTTAGGCCCAGCGTCTGTTCGATCGTGCCGTAATCGAGCTCCTCGAAATAACGCAGCGTGACCGCGGCGCGATGCAGTTCCGGCAGTTGCGCCAGGGCCGAGCGGACCTCGCCGTCGAGGTCCGCTTTTTGGCCGACGCCCTCGAACTCAGTGATTTCGTTCGAGTCGAAATTTTCGGGTAATGGTTCGGGCCGCCGTTTCCTGGCCAGGTCACGTGCCCGGTGCCGGGCGATCGTCGCGAGCCAGGCGGGGAGTTTCGCCGAGTCCCGAACGCGCCACCGCGATTTCCAGGCCTTCACGAAAGTGTCCTGGACCACGTCCTCGGCTTCCTCGCGGTTCTGCAAAACGCCATAAGCGATGGCGAACAGACTTCGGCTCGTGGAGCGGATTACCCTCTCAAAAGCGTCGCGATCGCCCTGGATGGCGGCGCGGTAAATTGCGTGTTCGGCAGCGTCCATTTTTATTGATCTACCAGCCTAGACGCGCGGACTGCCGTTTCCGCGCGAAAAATATTCCGGGAGTGAGCGAACTCGCCGTCATCCCGAGGCTGGCGTAGCGCGCCGAGGGACCTCCCAGTCGAAAGGGCAAATCACCCAAGTCCGCTTCCGCGATCCACGCAGGTCGGAGTCGCGAACATGCTGGTGCTGGGTTGTGTGACGTTGGATCGTTTGTGAGGTCCCTCGGCGCGCTGCGCCGGCCTCGGGATGACCCGCGTATCGCTATCGGAAAATCGACACGGCGTTGCCGACCGTGACCAGCTCTTTGACTCGCGCGGCGTCCCAGTTCGCGGTGCGAATGCAACCGTGGCTCGCGGCCCGGCCAATCGTCTCCGGATTGTTGGTGCCGTGGATCCCGACGTGCGGCTTGTTCAACCCCATCCAGAGAACGCCCACCGGATTATTCGGGCCCGGCGGCAGATTGTAGAACACGCTCGATTTCTCGCCGTGCTGCAACACCCCTTCGTCGTGGCGGAAAACCGGGAGCGTCGCGATCCCGAGGATCTTCCATAGCCCCATCGGCGCGGGAAGAGTTGATGAGCCGGGCGTGATCGGAAATTCCGCCACCAGCTGTTTGTCGTCGTAGATGAGGAGGAAACGGTCCTTGGTATCGATGTAGATCTTGCGATTCGCGAACGCCGGGTTCGGTTGCGCGAAGCCTTCCTTCAGGTCCTCGATCTTGAACGGCAAAACGTTCGGCACCTTGACCGTGTCCCCGATTTTCAAGTTCTCGAGTTTCATTCCGGGATTGATCTTCTTCAGGAAATCTTCCGCGGAATGATAGCGTTCCGCGACAAATTCGAGGAGCGACCCGTAGAGTAATTTCTTCAGCTTGGCCTGCTCCGACGGCTTGCCCGACGTCGCCCCGACAAAATTCGCGGCTTCGGGAGGGATCGTGAAGCTCGTATAGGTTTCCGGAACCTGGTCGATCAACCAGGAGTCGACCGCGCCGGTTGCCGACATGCCGTGGGCCTTTTTGTAATGGATCAGCGCCTTCCCGAAAAACTCACCCATCCGGCCGTCGATCTTGCCCGGGCCGAAGTCGCTGTTATCCAGAAAAATCTGGAGTTTTACGCTGGTCTCCTCGTCGTAATTCGGCAGCGCCACCGGGATTGTTTTCTCGATGGTTGGTTTCGGCTTTGGGGATGGCTTCGGCCCGGCGGGCAGCGTCGCTTTTGGCACGGGCTTCGCCGCGAACGCGCTCAGGGCGAGAAGGATTACAAGGACACGGAAATTCATCGGCGAAGTAATCGGCTTGAAATGGCCTGCAAGCAAACGAGCGCTCAACGCGCCGCTCCCGCCGGGAACATTACCTTGTCGGGCTCGGCATTGAGCGCCGCGAGCAATTTCGGGATCAGCCGCGTTTTAATCGAACCCGCTTCGCGCGGCGGCGCGAGATAGCGGACGATGGCGTCGATCCACGTCACTTCGTCCACCCGGAAAAAGACGCGGGGATGCGCGCGCACTTCCAGCTCGTTCACCGGTGTCTTGGCGAGCAGATCGCGATAAACCCCGACTCGTTCCTGCATTTCCTCCCCGATCTCTTCCTCGACGATCCGTTCCATCGTCCGGGCCACGAATTCCAAATCGCTCTGGTAAGCGATCTGGAATTTGATCTCGTTCCAAATGTAGGGAAACAACGGCCACGAATAGTTGTAGACCATCGAGTCGAGCACCTTGGCGTTCGGGAACTTGATGATCCGGCCGCTCGGATGGTCGGTGGAAAGAAACGAGCCGCCGAACTCCCAGAGCGTGGTGTCGATGTAACTGACGTCAATGACGTCCCCGGTGGCGTCGCCGATCTTGATCCGGTCGCCCACGCGATA
The DNA here is from genome assembly GCA_041167265.1 of Verrucomicrobiota bacterium. GTDB lineage: Bacteria > Verrucomicrobiota > Verrucomicrobiia > Chthoniobacterales > UBA10450 > AV80. The sequence continues at coordinate 4,607 of JBEEHG010000038.1, forward strand.
AGGGCGCCGAACGAGGATGTAAATCCAGCCGATGAAACTCTTCATCGGCGTTTGCACGGAAAGTCCAACGATGATGGAAACGACGCCGACCGAGATGAGCGCGGTGTACCAGTTCGCGAAAAAGATCGAGAGGCCGATAAGGACGATGACGATCGCCACCACGAGATGGAGGATGCGGCGCAGAGTGAAAGTCGTGGAGGGGTCCCCGATCCGGCCGATGGCGTAAACCGAGATCGCTTTTGCGATCGCCAGCACGACGACGATGAAGACCGTCGCTCGAATCGCGCGGGCGAGGAGGTCGAGATGCGGCTGCGGGAGCGGGATCCATTTCCATCCGAGCGCCAACCAGACGGCGACGCAGCCAAGCAGAACCAGCGCGTGGGTCGTAAACCAAAACTTGTCCCGGGTCTGCGCCTTGATCTTGGGTTTGCCGCCCGTCTGCGCCAGGGCTTCGCGCACCTCCGGCTTCTGCTTCACCTGGATTAGGGTTTCGGGCTCCGCCATAACTCTGTATTCGAAGGAGCGTCGGCTCGTGAGCGGGCTAAACCACAGAAAGAGCTGTCATCCCGAGGCTGGCGAAGCGCGCCGAGGGACCTCTCGGGCGGTCAATCGCTCCCGCGAAAGGACAGCGCGAATTCGTTAGGGCCCGCTCGGCATTTGGCGTAAGCCGACATTGCAACTGGGAGGTCCTTCGCCGTCTTCGCGGCTCGGGATGACGCGCTTTTCTTCACGCCGTCTTCAACCAGCAGCGCAGCACTTCGGCCACGCTCCAGGCCTGCGCGATGCAACCGCCCGCCGTGTGCGGTTCGCGCGCGTCGAACACTTCGCTGATTGTGCCGATCCCGTTCTCGTTCATGCTTTCGGGAAACCGCTCGACAAATTTGCGCGCGCTGGCATTCTCGCCTGGATGGACTTTGAGCCACGCGTCGATAAACGGCCCGATCAGCCAGGCCCACACAGTGCCCTGATGGTAGGCGCCGTCCCGGGAGCGGAGGTCGCCGCCGTAAATCGGTTTGTAATCAGGATGCTTCGGTGAAAGCGAACGCAGCCCGACCGGAGTGAGCAGTTCCTTTTCGGCGACGTCCACGACCGACTGCCAGCGCGCTTCATCGAGCACGGGATGGTCGAGCGAGATGGCGAACAACTGGTTAGGCCGGCAGGCCGAATCGCTCGCGCTGCCGCCATCGATATCGACGACGTCGTAAAGATAACCGCCCTCCTCGAACCAGAATCGGCGATTGAAAGATTCACGGGCGCGGTCCGCTTGTTCCCGGTAACGCTCGGCCGCATCGGCCTGGTCGCTTTCCCGCAGCCAGCCTTCCAGCAGCTTCAGGGCATTGAACCAGAGGGCGTTCAGTTCCACCGCCTTGCCGCGCCGCGGCGTGACGACCCAATCGCCCATCTTCGCGTCCATCCAGGTGAGCTGATAACCTTCCGCGCCCTGGGCCAGGAGACCGTCCGCCGGATCGACGTGGATGTTGAACTTTGTCCCGCGCAAATGGTGCTCGGCGATATCGACCAGGATCGGCAACAACAGCCGCAGCGTGATCCGGTCCTCGGCTTTTTTCAGGTAACGCCCGAGAGCATGGAAGAACCAGAGGGTCGCGTCGGCCGTGTGGTAAAGGCCGTCCTTCTGCCGATCCGGGAACATGTTTGGGATCAGGCCGTCGCGAACGTAATGGGCGAACGTCCGCAAAATATATCCCGCCTCGAGACACCGACCGGTTACCAGGGTCAATCCTTCCAGGCTGATCATGGTGTCGCGTCCCCAATCGGTGAACCAGTGATAGCCCGCGATGACGGTCCGCACTTCGTCACCCGCGGCGTGGGCGCGGGCCGCCTCCTGGGCGCGGCCAGCCGGCGTGATGACGTATTGGTCGGACGCGAAAACGAGCTCGGCCGCCACGCCCTCGTGTGCTTCGCAGTCCGCGTCCTCGAGGAGCCGGGCGCGTCGCTCACGTTCCGATGCGAGGACTTCCGTCGGGCTCAAAACATCGATGATGTCCCACGGCTCGGTCGAGCCGATCAGGGTCGCGGTTCCTTCGTTCGCGAGATCGACCTGGAAAAATCCCGGGCTCCAGAGTTGGCCTTCGTAGGAATAACCGCGCGCCTGTTCGATGCGGTAAACCACCTGATGAATTTTCGCCGGCGCGATCGTGAACGCGGTGGCATGACCACTCAGGCGCATTCGCAAAGGGCCGTATTTGCGGCGGGCCGAAACGATTTCGTAGCGGTCGTCGACCGCACTCAGCTTGTAAGGCTCGGCCAAAGGCAGATCGACGGCTTCCTCGTGATGCCGGAAGTGGAACGCCGGCCGGAGCTCGAGCCGCGGCGGTTTTCCGCTGCCCGCGACGCGATAACTGACATGCACCGTATTCTGGAGATGCGGCATCGAGACCCGCTTCTCGATCGTGAAATCCCGGACCCGATAAACCCAGACCGGCATCCCATCCTCGAGCCGGAATTCGCGCAGATATTCGGCGGCCTTCAAATCGAGCTGGCCGCCCGCGCGCTCTTCCGCACCTAACGACACGATCTCATCGCCTTCGAAGCGGAGAATTTCGGAAACATGGTTCCACATCACGATGCGCCCGAGCGGCGCGGGCAAGGCCGCGACCAGGAGGCCGTGGTATTTTCGCGTCACCGCGCCGGAGACCGTGCCGGACGCGTAGCCGCCGAGGCCATTGGTCACGAGCCACTCGCGATTCAGCAACACCTCCCGCGACGGGTGCGCCGGGTCCCATTCCATCGAGCGGACGACCGTGGGCCGATAGTGGTTTTCCATGTCGAGGTCGAGCCTAACGGGCTTTCGGTTTTTTGCGCGGTTGAGTCATGCGAACTGACCGCAAGGCTACGGCAGCTTCGGCGAACAGAGTCCAGCCGGCCTGGTTCGCCACCGGCGACATCCCGATGCCGCCGTACTCCGGCGATTCGCTCGTCCACATCGTTTTCCACTCGTAATTATCCGGCGGCGCCAGAAGCGGCTCGGGCGCGGGGCTGAACACGGTCTGCTTCCCGAAATTCACCAGGAGCAACCGCTCTTCATCGGCGTTGTCCGCAAAATAACGCAGGACAAAGGCGCGCCGGCCGAGCACGGCGCCGTCCACGCCGTTCGGTTTCACTTCTCGAAAACGCGGATCCGTTTTGCGCAGTCGAATCAAATCCCGATGGAGCGCGTAAAGCTGCGGATACCTTTCCCGCTCGCTCCAATCGAGCTTGCAGCCTTCGAAGGTGCTGGGGTGATGCGGCACCGGCAGCCGCTGCTGCACCTCGGGCGAGGCGACGGAGGGGAATTGAGCGAGAAACTCAAACCGGCCTTTTCGGATCGCCTCTTTAAGCGCATCGTCGCCGACGTCCGTGAAATAGCGAAAGGCGGAGGCCGCTCCGAATTCCTGGCCTTGAAAGAGCAGCGGCGTCCATGGACCTAACAAGAGCAGCGCGGTCATCGCGCGGTAGCGCCCCGGCGAGGTAAGAAAACGCACCCGCTCGCCAAACGCCGTGTTCGCGACCTGATCATGGTTCTCGATGAACGAAACGAAGGCCTGCGGGGACGCGCCTCGCGCCGAGTATCCGCGCGGCGCTTCCTGCCAAACGTAGGGCTGGCCTTGAAACAGGTAACCGTATTTCGCGGCTGAAATGAATTCCTGCGGGTTCCCGTGGTAATCGGTAAAATACGCTTCGCGATTTCCGGTCAACGTCACGAGCGCCGAATGATGCCAGTCGTCGTTCCAAAGCGCGTCCAGGTCGTCGCCCCCTTCGCTCCGGGGCCTGATCAGTTTCGCTTCCTGCGGTTCGTTCTCGGCGATCAGCAGGATAGACCGTTCGCCCGCCGCTTTCCGCGCCGCCCGCCCCACCGCGCCGACGATGTACTCGTCCGATTTATCGTGGATGCTCTGGGTTGCGTCGAATCGGAAACCGTCGAAGCGGAACTCGTCGATCCAATAGCGGCCATTGGTGATGAAGAACTCGCGGACGGGGCCGGAATTACGCCCATCGAAGTTGATGCAATCTCCCCATTCATTCGCCCGCTCAGAGTTGATGTAATCGTCCGAAAACACGCCGAGGTAATTTCCGTCCGGCCCAAAGTGGTTGTAGACGACGTCGAGAATGACGGCGAGGTCGAGGGCGTGGGCGCAGTCGATGAAAAACCGGAGATCATCGGGGGAGCCGTAAAGGTGGCAGGGTGCAAACAGGTTCACGCCGTCGTAGCCCCAGCCGAATCGCCCCGGAAAATCCGAGATCGGCATCATCTCGAGCAGGGTGATGCCGTCGTCTTTTAACAGGGGCAATTTGTCGGCCGCCGCGCGCCAGGTTCCTTCCTGGGTAAACGTGCCGATGTGCATCTCGTACATGATCTGCCCCGGCAGCCTGGTTCCTTTCCACGCTTCGTCCCTCCACTTGAACGTCCGGTGATCGACGACGCACGACGGTCCATGCGGCCCTTCCGGCTGATAGCGCGACATCGGATCGGGATATAGATTCCCTTCGCCGTTCAGCCGGAATCGATAAAGCGTCCCGGCTTTGGCGTTGATTGTTCCGGAAAAATATCCCCCGGCTTCCGCGGCCAGTTCGTAAAACTCTCCTTCGACCGCGGCCTCCAATCGATCCGCTTTCGGCGCCCAGATTCGACAATGGACACGGCCATCGGTCATCAGTTCGGCGCCGATCGGATAGCGGCGCTGGTAAGTTGCCTCAGTCATCCCCCTGCTTCGGTCGGAGGTCGCGGTGCGGTTGTGCATGTTTTCTCTTTCGGCGTCGATACGCGAGCGCTAGAAAAGCAGCGCGGAGTTCGCCATGACCGGAATCCTCTCACGTTACACCAGATGGCTCCACACGCAGTGGCCTGCGGGAACCGTCGAAAAACTGCCCGTTTCCGGGCCGGTTGGGGCGACGGCGTTACCCGGAGTTCGGATCGTGGGCGATCTGACTGGAATTCCGCTCCTCAAGTTTTCGTCGCACACCGGAGCGGAAGCGGTGCGGCAGATTGTAAAGGATGAAGGAGGAAGGAGGAGGGATGAAAGGGGAATCCTTGACCTCGCGATTGTCGGAGCGGGAGTGGCGGGAATTTCGGCGGCGATCGAGGCGAAGAAAGCCGGACTGAATTTCGCGATTTTCGAGGCGACGGAAATTTTTTCCACGGTTGTTAATTTCCCAAAGGCGAAGCCCATTTACACCTACCCGACCGAGATGAAGCTCGAGGGCGGCCTGCAATTTTCGGCGGAGATTAAGGAAGCGCTCGTCGACGAGATGGAAGCGCAACGACGCGCGGCCGGCATTGAAGTAACTCCGGCGCGAGTGGAGCGCCTGGAATCGCGCGGCGGAATGGTCGTGGTCCACATCGCCGAACGGCCCACCGTCACGGCGCGACACGTCATCGTCGCGATTGGCCGGAGCGGGAATTTCCGGAAGCTCGGCGTCCCGGGCGAGGAACTGGACAAGGTTTACAACCGGCTCTTCGATCCGAAGGAATTCGCCGGGCAAAACGCGCTCGTCGTCGGTGGCGGCGATTCGGCGCTGGAGACGGCCATCGGCCTCGCCACCTGTGGAGCGCACGTCACCCTCAGTTATCGACGAAAGGAATTGTCGCGCGCGAAGCCGGAGAATATCGAGAAGATCGGCGCGCTCGTTCGCGATGCGGGCGCGGATGTGCAAGTCGAGAAGCCGACCTCGGAGCGGGTCACGACGGCCGTGACTTCCGGTATGCGGGGGCGGTCGCCGGGTTCGTTAAAACTCGCGCTCGGGACGGAAGTGACGCGGATCGAACCCGATCGCGTTTATCTCAAGAATGGAAACGAGACGACGTTGCCGAACGACGTCGTTTTCACGATGCTCGGCCGTGAAGCGCCGCTCGATTTTTTTCGGCGCTCTGGCATCCCGATCGCAGGCGAGGGGAGACCGGCCGGTTGGATTGCGCTCGGCATCCTGATCGCCTTTTGCGTTTTTATCTACGGCTGGAAATCGGGTGGCTTAACGGAAACGTGGCTGAACCCGTGGCCCGAGAACATGCCGGCGATACTCGGGTCGTTAGGCGGCTGGTTCCAGGCGCAGATCGCCGATCGCGCGACGCTGCTCGGAACGTTCGCGGTTTCCCTGAAGAGCCGCTCGTTTTATTACACGTTTCTCTACAGCGCGTTGATCGTCGGGTTCGGGATCACGCGGATCCGACGGCGCCAGACGCCTTACGTCACCCGCCAGACAATCGTCCTGATGCTGATCCAGGTGGTTCCGTTGTTTCTGCTCCCGGAGATCATCCTGCCGTGGATGGGTTACCAAGGCTGGTTCGACCACGGCCTGGGCAGGAGCATCGCCGATCGCTTGTTCGAATCGTACATCCCCGACGCGCAATACCTGGCCCATCAGTGGCCGGACTGGGGACATCCGCGCGCGTATTGGCGCGCCTACGGATTTATCCTGGCGTGGCCGCTCATGGTCTACAACGTTTTCACCGACGCGCCCATGACCTGGTGGCTCGTGATCGCGTTCACCCAGACTTTCGTGATTATCCCGGCCATCATCTGGCGCTGGGGAAAGGGCGCCTATTGCGGATGGATTTGTTCCTGCGGCGCGCTCGCCGAAACCATGGGCGACAAGCAACGGCACAAAATGCCGCATGGACCCTTCTGGAACCGGTTGAACATGGCCGGGCAGGTGATCCTGGCGATCGCGTTCCTGCTTCTGTTCGTGAGGGTGCTCGGCTGGATCTGGCCGCAATCCGTTTTCGCGACGGCGTTCCATTTGTTGCTGGAAGGGAAAGACGCTGGCGGCCGGCTGGTCACCTATCTCAACTACAAATGGGCCGTCGATATTTTCCTCGGCGGCACTATCGGCGTTGGCCTTTATTTTAAATATTCCGGCCGGGTCTGGTGCCGGTTCTTCTGTCCGCTCGCGGCGCTGATGCACATCTATACGCGGTTTTCGCGGTTCCGAATTTTCCCGGAGAAATCCAAATGCATCTCGTGCAACGTCTGCACTTCGGTCTGCCACCAGGGGATCGACATCATGAACTTCGCGAACAAAGGTCTGCCGATGCAGGACCCGGAGTGCGTGCGCTGTTCGGCCTGTGTGCAGCAATGCCCGACCGGCGTGCTGGCGTTCGGACATTACGACGGCCAGCAGCGCATTGTGCTGGACCGGCTTCCCGCGTCGCCGGTTCGGATGAGGGAGGGACATTGATAAACGCCACGGACAAAGTTCGCGTAGTCGATCACCCGCTGATGGCGGCCGGCCTTTCGGTTTTGCGCGCCCAGCAAACCACGCCGGAGATTTTTCGGCGTCACCTTCAGGAACTGTCCGTATTTCTTTTCGTCGAGGCTTCCCGAAGCTGGAACACGCATCGGATCAACGTCCAGACCCCGCTCGCTTCCTGTGATGGCGCGATCCTGGCGAAACCGGTTGTGCTGGTGCCGATTCTTCGGGCCGGCCTCGGCATGCTCGATGGAATTCAACGCATCGCGCCGGACGCGGCCATTGGTCACATCGGGATTTATCGCGACGCGGAGACGTTGCGGCCGGTCAGCTATTTCGACCGCGTGCCGGTGAACGCCGCGGCTGCTGAAGTGTTGCTGCTCGATCCGATGCTGGCGACCGGGAACTCCGCCTGCGAAGCGGCGTCGATCCTGAAAGCGCAAGGAGCCACCAGCATTCAGTTTCTCTGCATCGTGGCGTGTCCTCCGGGGATCGAGCAATTTCAACGCGAACATCCGGACGTTCCAATCGTCACCACCGCGATCGATCCTGAGTTAGACGATCACGGGTATATCGTGCCGGGACTGGGTGACGCCGGCGACCGGTATTTCGGGACTGGATAATTGCACTCTTCTGTAGCCGCGGCCCTGTGGGCCGCGCGAGAGGGACGGCGGCAACCGCAGGACGCGTCGCACAGCGACGCGGCTACAGAATTTCACCGAGTGCGTTCCGGCCATTCGCGCGCGAGGAATGTGTCGTACTGGCCGCGCTCAATTTCCTTGAGGAGATCGCGAAACGACTCCTGGCCGAGGATGCAACCGCGCGCGGTCTCCACTTTCGCGTCCGTCGTCCGGCATTTTTCCAGGGCCCGCCCGTAAGCGGCGCGATCACGAATCCGAAGCCCGAGAAGCGCGTAAAGCTTGCCGGCGGGCGATGCCCTTGAGATCAACGCTTCTAATTGCGCAACAGCATCCGGTTGTTTCAGCAGTTCGCGGAGCGCTCGTTCGCCGGCCGACATTGTCCCCGCGACGCCAACTCCGCCCAGCGCGAAGCGGTCGGCGCTTTGGAGATTGCTGCTCGACTCACCGGGAGCGAGGCGAAGCGCGGAAAGAACGAGGACGATGCAGAGGAAGATTAGCCGGCCATTCATCCAGCAATGACGCAGTCGGCTCTGGAAACTCGCGATTTTTTTTCGCGAGCGAGAAGGGAGCCTAGGCCGATGGCGTTGCCGCCGGCTTCTGCGTAGCGATTTTGGCGCTGCCGATGAAGCTCGCGGCTTCGTCGACCACCAGGCGCGGCGCTTCAATGTCGCCGTTCACGCTGCAACCGGCGCGCAATTCGCACCGCTCTTCAGCCATGATATTGCCGTTCACGGTCCCGTCCACGATGACCGACCGCGTCTTGATATCGCCTCTGATCCTCGCCTGTTTGCCGACGGTGAGGCGGCCATTCGAGTCGATTTTCCCGTCGACTTCGCAATCGATCAGCAGCTCTTTTTGAAATTTGACCGTGCCCTTGATGGAGACGCCGCTCGAGAGGGTACCACCAGCGCGACTGGTTTCGGTCGCGCCATTCGGGATCGGATTCGGTTTGGCGGCGGGCGCTGGGGCCGGAGGGGGAGGGGCCGACATCGGGGCGGCGGGTTCAACTTTTCGGCTGCTGGAAAACATCTGCATTAGACTAAATCTCCTTCGCAGTGATCATGGGACAGTTATTCACAAAGGTCAACCGATTCTCCCGAGGCGCGTCGACAGAAGGTAGACGATCGTGCCGCACAGACCGAAAATCGCCGCGCCGATGAAGTTCGCTCCCGGCCCCAGTTGCCAAAGCCACGCTCCGAGGATCGCACCGGCGCTCACCAGAAGGTCACGCACCAAATAGTAGGCGCCGATCATCTGGCCACGGCGCTCCGGGGCGCAATAGCCGATGATGAGCGCCTTGCGCGAGGTATCGCCGAATTCCTTCAGGCCGCGAATGGCGAACGCGACCACGAGCATGGTGAAACTGCCCGAGAGCCAGAGCGCGACCGGGAAGAGCGTAAAGAAGCCGAAGGTCGCGAGGACAAATGGTTCGCGGCCGTGTTTGTCCGCGAAATAGGAAACCGGAATGATGCAGGCGCTGGCCACGACCACTTCGATAGTGGTCAGGATCCCAACTTGTTTCGCGCTCACGCCCACGTAATCCATCGCGTAAATCACCGCCCAGGCGAATGGGATCCGCTCGCAGAACCGGATCAGGATGTCGCTCAGGAGGAGTCGCCGCAGCGGAGGACCGAAGGCGCGCAGACTTCGCCAAAAATTCCAGCGCTCGATCGTGGCGGCCGCGCGAGAATCGTCGCGCAATTGCCATTGCACGAAGAGCGTTGTTCCGGAAAGCACGATGGAGATTGCCAGGCCAATCCGGACGCCATCGATAACGCCGAACCGATCGATGAGATAACCGCCGGCGATCGGCGCCACCATGATCGGCAATCGTTTTATGACCGACTGCAGACCGACACCCATCGCGTGCCGGTTCGCGCTGAGGCTGGCCCCGATCAGCGAAAAACTGGCCGGCAAGGAAAAGCAGGTCCAGGAGAGGAAGAGAAACATCCCGGCGATGACCGCTGCCCATTGCGGAAAGAGAAGGACGACGGAGTAGCCAACGATCGATAGAAGATTGAAAGCGAGAAACGCGTGGCGGTGTCCCCAGCGATCGACCGCGATGCCGCCCGGATAGGCGTAGACCGCGCCGAGCAACGTCCGGATCGCGTCGAAGAGCCCGATGACGAAGACGCTCGCGCCGAGAGTCTGGAGATATTTTGGAATGAAACGGATCCAGAGCTCTTCGCCCGCGCCGATGACGAACGTCGCCAGGAGAAGGATAACCAGGTTGCGCTTGAGACCGAAGAACTCGGCGATCCGAAGCCGGGAATTCATGAGCTGTTTGTCATTATGTTGTAGCAACGGCGCTCTGTCGCCGTCAGACGCGTCCTTATCCCGACGGAGCGCGTCGCTAGCCATGCTTCGGGGATAAGCGTTCGCTCGCAGCTTGAAAGAAGCGCGTTTACACTCGCGGCCGGCTTATGAACGTTTCCTGGAAAAGCTTTCGCCATCGGGTCGAATGGTTGTTGGTCAAGCTCGCCGCTTTTTTGGTTCCGTTCTGTCCCCGGCCCCTGATTGTCGGAATCGGTTCGGCGATTGGGAGCGTCGCGGCCGTAGTCGACCGCGCCGGACGACGGGTGGCGCTGAGTAATCTCGAGTGTGCCTTCGGGGCCACGATGTCGCCTGCTCAGAAGCGGCAACTCGTCCGGGAATCGTACCGGCATTTTGCGCGGACCATGACCGATCTGTTTTGGAGTCCGCGCCTGACGCGCGAAAACTATTCGCGTTACATCGACGTGGTGAACCTCGACCTCGTTCAGGCCGAAATGAAAAAAGGCAACGGCATCGTTTTCGCTTGCTGCCACTACAGCAACTTCGAATGGGTGGCCGTCGCCGCGAATCATTTTGGGGTGCCGAGCGCGCTGGTCACTCACACGTTCAAGAATCCGTTGCTCGACCCGATCTTTGTCGGCCTGCGCGAGAGCAGCGGCCAGCGCGTGATCGCGCGCGAAGGGGCCGTCTTTCAACTTTTCAAGACGCTCCGTCGCGGCGGATGCGTCGCCATCCTGACCGATCTCACCCTTCCGGCGCAGTTGCCCACGGTGGCGATCGATTGTTTCGGGTTAAGAACGAGCGTGACCTTCGCGCACGCCTGGGCCTATCGACGCGCGGGGGCCACGATCATCAACGTCCATTGCGAGCCGCTTCCGCACGGCCGTTACCGCGTTGTCTTTCATCCGATTGTTGAATTCGCTCCGGACGCTTCGTTGCAGGAGATCGCGCAGACGTGCTGGAACCAATTCGAGCCGGTCGTCCGGCGGAATCCGGCCCCGTGGCTGTGGATGTACAAACACTGGCGATATCGGCCGGAAGGCGCGAACCCGGACGCCTATCCGTTTTACGCGAACGTCTCCCCGCAGTTCGAAAAGCGCCTGGCCGAAAGCGAAGAAGCGTTGTCACCCCGAGTCGCAGTAGACGGCGAGGTATCTCGCAGTTGAGATTTGCTTGCGCCAAACATCCGGCGTCGCTGACGGCGAGACACGTCCGTTTCGCGGAAGCGGTCGAGCGCGCGAGAGGTCCCTCGGCGCGCTTCGCCAGCCTCGGGATGACGCACTGTTGATGCCCGACTGCCTCTCAATCATTGACAAACGCCCGGCAATGGGCTTTTGCATTCGGCAACTATGAGACTTCTTTCCCGCCTTTCCCTTTGCCTCGCCGCCGCGACCGCTCTTCTCCTGACGAGCTGCGGCACGATGAGGACATCCTCGTCCGGCAACTACCACGTCATCGCCCACAAGCCGCACGATCCTTCGAAAGTCGAAGTGAAATTGTCGCTCTCCACCCAGAACGTTTACGTGATGGAAGGTGACAGGCTGCTCATGGCTGCCGTGACCAACGTCGGCAAGCCCGGCGCCGCAACGCCCACCGGCGACTTCACCATTTACAACAAGGAAAAGAAACGGCGCCGCGCCAGCGAGCCGGACGCCGGTTATCCGATGGCCTACTGGCAGGAATTTAAATCCGCCTACGGATTTCATGAAGGTTTTGTCCATCCGTATCCGCACACCCACGGCTGTGTAAGGATGCATCGCGAAGCGGTCGCGCGCATGTTCGCCCTCACCCGGATCGGAACGCCGGTCCACATCCGGCAGTCGCTTCCGGAAGATAAGGAATTCGGCAGCCAGGTCATGAAGCTCGACCAGAGCAAGGACCCCGATCCGCCGCGCTCCTTCATGATGTCGGACGCCTGGTTCAAGGATCCCGCGGGGCCGCTCCTGGTAGACTGACGCCGGATTCGCCGCTAGGTTCTGCTGGCCGCCGGGCATCCCCCATATGCCGGGCGGCGGATTGTCTCCATTCAGCTCCATGAGCACGAACCTTATTTCCAGCGGGACCACCGCCCGCGAGAAAGTGAACCTCCGCACCCCGGAGGTCATGACGGCGGTGCAGGAGCAGGTCGAATCGCATTATCGCAGCGACATCGTGGACAAGCTTCGGCGCACGGGCGGGATCCTGCAGTGCGGCGACATCACGGTGCGGCTCGCGAAGCAGTTCGGTTTTTGTTACGGCGTCGAGCGGGCGATCGACCTGGCCTACGCGGCCCGAAAAGTTTTCCAGGACCGCCGCTTGTTCATCGTCGGCGAGATCATCCACAACCCGGAGGTGAACGAGCAGATCTCCTCGTTAGGCATTAAAAACCTGATGGGGAAAAACAAGCAGGCCGACATCAGCGATCTCGGGCCCGATGACGTCGTGATCGTGCCGGCGTTCGGGACGGAGCTGGCCATCCAGCAACAGATCAAGGACCGCGGCTGCCAGATCGTGGATACGACCTGCGGCGACGTCATGAGCGTTTGGAAACGCGTCCGGAAATACGCCAGCGAGTCCGCCACCTCGATCATTCATGGCAAGGCCGAGCACGAGGAAACCAAGGCGACCAGCTCACGCGCCCTGGGCGACGGCAAGGGTCATTATCTCGTGGTCCTGACCTTGACCGACACCGATTACGTTTGCGATTACATCCGCCGTGGCGGCGACAAGCAGGCGTTTCTGGAGCGCTTCCGCAATGCGCACTCCCCCGGGTTCGATCCGGACCTGCATCTGAAGACGATCGGAGTGGCGAACCAAACGACGATGTTGCGCGGCGAGACTGAGGAAGTGCAGCGGCGCATTCGCCAGGCGATCGTCGACCGGGATGGACCGGAAGGGGCGACGAAGAACTTTCGGTTCTTCGACACGATCTGCGGGGCCACCCAGGAACGGCAGGATGCGTTACGCGAACTGCTCGATGTGCGAATGAACCTGCTCCTGGTGGTGGGTGGCTACAACAGCTCGAATACGTCGCATCTGGCCGAGATGGGCGAAGAAAAATTGCCAACGTATTTTGTTCGAAACGCTTCCCGGTTGCTCTCGGAAAAGGAGATTCTCCATTACGATCTGCATCAGCGGGAAGAAGTCGTTGCCCGGGATTGGTTGCCGGAAGGGCCCATCGTCGTCGGTATCACGGCGGGGGCGTCGTGTCCGAATAACCTGATCGAGGAAACCTTGGTGCGATTGTACGAGCTGCGCGGGATTACCCGCGAAGAACTCGAAGCCGCGGCGTAGGACGAAAGACGGCGACAGAGCGCCGTCCCTAGAGCGCTGTAGCCGCGGCGCTCAGTCGCCGCGAATAGACACGCGGAAAACCTGCCAGCCGCGAAGCTTGTACGTTATGCGTGCAATCTGGAAAGGCAGTATCAGCTTCGGCCTCGTTAATATTCCGATCGCCCTTTATCCGGCGACCCGAAAGGAAGACCTCAAGTTCCGGCTTCTCCGGGCGAAGGACCTGAGCCCCGTGAATTACAAACGCGTGGCGGAAAAGGACGGCCGCGAAGTTCCTTGGGATGAAATCGTGAAGGGTTACGAATACGAGAAAGGGAAGTTCGTGGTCCTGAACGAAAAGGATTTTCAACGTGTCGACCTCGAGGCGACCCAGACCGTCGACATCAAGGACTTCGTCGACCTGGACGAGATTGATCCGATGTATTTCTACAAGCCGTACTACCTCGAGCCGCAGAAGGGCGGCGACAAAGCGTACACCTTATTGCGCGAAGCGCTGGCCGACGGAAAGAAGGTCGGCATCGCCAAGGTTGTGATCAAGACGCGGCAATATCTCGCCGGTGTGAAGGCGCTCAAACACGCCCTCGTCCTCGAGCTGATGCACTTCGCCGAAGAGCTGGCCGATGCCGAGAAGTTGAACGTCCCGAAGAAGGCCGAGGTCGGTAAGCGCGAAAAGGAAATGGCGGAAGCGCTGGTCAAGAGCATGACCTCGAAATGGGACCCGGAGAAGTACAAGGACGACTACCGGGACGCGCTTATGGAAGTGATCGAGGAGAAGGTGGAATCGGGCGGGAAGGAAATCGAAGAGAAGCCGAAAGAAAAGCGGCCCTCGACCAAGGTCATCGATCTGGTGTCGGTCCTGCAGGAGAGCCTGAAAGCGCAGGAAGGCGGCAAGAAACAAAAGGGCGCTCCGAAGAAAGCGAAGCATCACAAGAAGGCGGCGTGACTTGTTGTAGCGACGTCGCTCTGTCGGCGTAGAACGGGTGGCAGTTCACATGCGTGTTTACGGCGACAGAGCGCCGTCGCTACAACTCAGCTAATGCGTCGGCAATAGCGTTCTGCAACACGCGTGGTCCGCTTCCACCTAACGACTCGTCCACCGTTTCCAGCCGGCGAATCAAATCAAGAACCTGGCGACGCGAGTACGGGCCCCCGGCTGCTGCGCAAAAATAGGTGCGACAGCCAAACGGGCGCGATTCGTAAATCAAACAATTGCCAGTCGCAGCATCAAGCAATGGGCAGCCATTGTTGGGATTGGCGGGAAGCCGTGTCCGACCGGTGGCACGGAGCGCGCGAGCGGCGACGAGCGCTTCGCCTTTTGTCAGGTACGGCGTGCGCCCCGTTAATTTGAAGTGGCAACATTCCTTTAAGCGCACGCAATTGCGTTCGATGGGCCGCGCCGCCAGGTCGGCATAGACCTGGCGAACTTCGTGCAGGGCCGCGTTCATCTTCGAGCCTAACACGCCATCGCGTTCCCCGCGATCCAGCCCGTCGCCCACGCCGCCTGGAAATTGAAGCCGCCCGTGATCCCGTCGATGTCGAGCACTTCGCCGGCAAAATAAAGTCCGGGCACAATTCGGCTTTCCATGGTTTTGAAATCGACCTCGCCCAGTTTGACGCCGCCGCACGTCACGAATTCGTCCTTGTTCAGCGACTTGCCCTGCACGGTGACTTCGGTCCGGAGCAGGTTCGAGGTGAGCCGGTTCGCATTTTCGCCGGAAAGATTTGTCCAGCGCGTTTCAGGACGGATCCCCGCCGCGACTGCGAGTTGCTCCCACAGACGCACCGGTAATTCCCCGAGCGGCGAATTGAAGACGCGGCGATTGGGATGCGCGTCGCGCAGGCCACGCATCGCCTCCTGGATTTGCGGCTCGGCCAGCGTCGGGGTCCAATTAAGGCGAAGCGTGAATCTGTAATCGCGGTCGTGGAGAATGCGCGCACCCCAGGCCGAGAGACGAAGAATGGCCGGACCGCTCACCCCTTGATGCGTGATCAGGAGCGGCCCGCGCTCGCGCAGCGCTGTTTGTGGAACCGACGCCTCGACATCCGCCACCGAAATGCCGGGCAGCGAGCACAACCATTTCTCCGCCACGTGAAATGAGAACAGCGACGGCACCGCTGGGAGAAGAGTGTGGCTCAGCGCCTGCGCGATTTGCGCGCCGCTGTTCGACCGCGTTCCGCCGGTCGCAAGCAGCAGCCGATCGCAGTGGGCGGTCGCTCCGTTAGAAAACGCCAGATCGAAACCGTCCGGTTGCCGAAGCGCCGACTGGACCGCTTTGCGCGTGAACAACCGGACGCCGGCCCCCGTCGCCGCCGTCATGAGACAATCGATGACCGTCTCCGACGAATCGGTCACGGGAAACATCCGGCCGTCCTCCTCCGTCTTCAGCTTCACCCCTCGCTTCTCGAACCAGGCGATCGTGTCGCTGGCGGAGAACCGATGCAGGGGAGAGATCAGGGCGCGTTCGCCGCGCGGATAACGTTCACTCATTTCCCGCGCATCGAAGCAGGCGTGGGTGACGTTGCAACGCCCGCCTCCGGAGATTCGCACTTTCGTGAGAAACTCATGTCCCCGTTCGTAAATCGAAACTTCGTTCGCGGGGTCCGCTTCCGCGCACGCGATTGCGGCGAAGAAACCGGCCGCGCCTCCGCCGACGATCGCTATTCGGTTCGCGTCCATTCTTAACTTTGTAGTTCCTGTCGTGGAACAAGGAGGGGCGCTTTCCAAACCGCCCTCTGCGTCGGTCGGCGGTTTGTAAACCGCCGCTCCTTGTTACAGAACTTCGTGTCCACGCTCTTGGAGCAGGCGCTTGAGTTCCTGCGCATTCCTGATCGCGAACCCTTCGCGGTCGTTATCGAAATAAATCCAGGCCTCCTCCGCCCCGCTCGCGGCGATCTTGTCCACCCAGGCGTTCAGTTCCGCCGCATCATAATCGTGGCGGTACCACCGGCTCCGCCCATGAAGCCGCGCGTAGATGACGTCGCTGGTGCGAATCAACTCGTCCGGCAGTCGCGGCGCGCTGACTGTGCAAAAGATCAGGCCGCGTTCGCGGAACCGGCGGTAAACCGATTCGCGCCACCAGCTCTTATGGCGGAACTCCACCGCGTTCCGGTATCGCGGATCAAGCTGCCTCGTGATGCTCGCCAGTCGCGACGGCGTGTAGCGATAGCTCGGCGGGAATTGGAACAAAAAGCACCCGAGCTTTTCCTGGAGGATTTCTTCGAACTTACAAAACTCCTCGACCAGCATGCGGGTGCGGACGAGGCGTTTTTCGTGGGTGATCAGCCGGTTCACCTTCACCGAGTAGCGAAAGTCCGCCGGCGCATTTCGCCTCCAGCTCTTTACGGTGCTCAACTTTGGCCAACTGTAGAAAGGCGCGTTCAATTCCACGGTGTTGAAGGTCGAGGTGTAGTGCCGGAACCAGGTGTCCGTCCGTTTTGTGTCGGGATAAAAAATTCCGCGCCAATGCCAGTAGAACCAGCCGGAGCAGCCGATGTGGATTTGCACGCTTCACCGTGACGCAGCCCAAAGCGCAATCAACCGCCACGTCTAAAATGTCATCCTGAGCGGAGCGAAGGATCTCTGACTATTTCCGCGCTGGAACCGCATCGACGCTTTGACCGCGCCGAAGAGATCAGAAATCCTTCGCGCCGCTCAGGATGACATTTCAGGAGGGCCGCGAGGCGCGGCTTAGAATCTTGACATCGCGGGAGGGGCCGAACAGCCTCCCGTCATGAACTCACTCAAGCGCTTCTCGGACCCTGTTTACTGCATTATGCGCCTCGTTGTCGGCCTCCTATTCGCCTGCCACGGTGGCCAGAAAATCCTCGGGTTTCCGCCCGTGGCAAAAGCCATGCAGCTCGACACTCTCGGAACGATCGGCGGCTACATCGAGTTGGTCGGCGGGTTGCTGATCGCTCTTGGTTTGTTCACCCACTTCGCTGCGTTTATTGCGTGCGGCATGATGGCGGTGGCCTACTTCATGGTCCACGCCAAAGGCGGCTTCTTCCCGATCATAAATCGCGGCGAGCCAGCGGTCATTTACTGCTTTGTCTTTCTCTTCATCATGTTCTACGGCGGCGGGAGATTCAGCCTGGACGCCTTACTCGGTTGGGGCGGTAAGGGCGCCGATGACAGAACGGCGCCGGACGCGATGTAATTAAAAATCAACAGGATGGATACGAGCCCTTCAGTAACAGTCACCGCAGAGGCGTTTGCGCTTATGAAGCGGTACAAAGAGGCATATCGCTCGGCTCGAATGACCGTCGCGGCCGGTAACGCGATCAAGTTAATCGGGTGCCTTATTGCCGTCGTTATTCTGTTGATCGGGATTGTCGTCGCCAGCCAAACTAATGCAGCGATCGGTTTCGCCGCCGTGGTGCTTGCCCTTGGTTATGGTTTGGGATTTTTCTTATCGGGCATTCTGGTCGCGGCGCAGGGGCAAATATTGATGGCAAGTCTCGACGTTGCGGTGAACAGCTCGAACGTTCTGTCGGAGGCACAACGTGCCCGTGTCATGGGGATTGATTCCGATAAGACAACGCGATTTGTTGTTAACAAATAAAATGAAACTACTCCTATGGTTTTGCGTTCGGATTCTGCTGACCATTGTAGTGCCGTTATTCATTTCTACCGCGTCTGCGCAGGATTGGGCCAAGGCGCGGCTGGAAAAATCGTCGCGCCATGGCGAATGGGTTGAGTTCAAATCGGGCGAGCGCACGATCAAGGCATTCGTGGTTTATCCCGAGCGGAAGGACAAGGCACCCGTTGTTCTCGTCATTCACGAGATCTTCGGACTGACAGACTGGGTCCGCCGCGTCTGCGATCAGCTCGCAGAGAATGGGGTGATCGCGATCGCGCCGGACTTGCTCAGCGGCCAGACCTATGCGGACATCGATGGCGCGCGAAAAGCGATCTCGGCCTTGCCGAAGGAGCAAGTGAAAGCGGACCTCAACGCGACATCCGAGTACGCGCTGACGAAAATTCCAGCGGCCAATGGAACGCTCGCCGTCTGCGGGTTCTGCTGGGGCGGGGGATGGACGTTCAGCTATGCGAGCGTGAATCCGAAGTTGAAAGCCGCCTACTCCTTCTACGGCGTCGCCGTCGATAACGCCGAGGACGCCGCGAAGATAGCGTGTCCCGTTTACGGTTTTAACGCCGAGAAAGACGAGCGTGTAAATGCCACGATCCCCAAGGCCGAGGAGCTGATGAAAGCCGCCGGCAAGAAATATGAGCCGGTCATTTACCAGGGCGCCGGCCACGGTTTCATGCGCGATGGCGAGTCGCCCACCGGAACTCCCGAAAACAAAAAGGCACGCGACGACGCCTGGGCCCGTTGGAAGACGCTGCTGAAGCAGCTTCCATGAGGCTTGCGTTGTAGCGACGCCGATCTGCCGGCGAAACAGCCCGGCTGATCCGACGCGTGTTACGGCGAAAGAGCGCCGTCGCTACAACTATTTCCCGAGCTCGTCGGCGAGCGCGCCGGCGTCGTAAACTTTCCTGAGCGCTTCGGTGATGGCGGCGGAATCCACGCTTACCGCGCGGGCTTCCTTGTCGGTGTAAATGCAGTCGAGGACGAGCGACTGGATGTTGCCGTCGAAGATGATCCCGACGAATTCGTTCGCTTGGTTCACGACGGGGCTGCCGCTGTTCCCGCCGATGATGTCGGCGTCGGAAACGAAGTTGAATTTCGTGGCCGGATTGAGCGCCGATTTCTTTTCGATCCAGCGTTTGGGCAGGTCGAAGGGCGGTTGGTTATTGTGCTCGGTGGCGCGGGTGTAAAGGCCCGCGAAATCGGTCAGGGACGCGACTGGTTTTCCGTTCTCCTCGTAGCCGCGGAGAGGGCCGTAGGAAAGACGGAGAGTGAACGTCGCGTCCGGATAGTTATTCGTGCCTTCAATCGCGAAGCGCGCCCTGGCGATGTCGCCGTAGGCCTGCTGTTTCGTTTCATCCTGGTTTTCGTAAACTTTACGGGCGGCACGCGCGGGCGGATCGATCAGACGCGCCAGCTCAATCATGGGATCGTTCGCCGCCTTCACCGCGGCAGCTCCGCCTTCATATAATTGCTTTCGCACCGCGGGGTCTTTTACCTTTGTCCCCCGGATCAGCTCGAGGGCGCGCGCGGTGGGCGATTTACCGGCGAGGACTTTTTGCACCAGCGAATCGTTCGATCCAAAACGGGTGGCAAGGTCGGTGAGCGAATCGGTCAGGATGACCTGCTCCAAGTCTTCATGAATGGGCTCGGTTGAAAACAGATCCAGCTCGAGCGATTCCCGGTTGCTGTCGCGGAATTCGGGGAACCGTTCGCCGTTCGGTTTCGGCCGCTCATCGCCCGCGCGCAAAAGCCGGCGAGCGTACTTGAACAGATCGCTGTTAAACCCGCGAGGCGCCCGGTAGCTTGCACCCTGTTTGCCGCGGACCGTTTCGTAGTAATTGTAGACCGGCATGATTTTCGCCGTCTCTTCCTGCGCCTTTTTGATCCGATCGTAGGCGGCAATCGTGCCTTTCCACTTCGCGTCCTTCGTCATCGCGTCGCGTAATTTCTGTTCCCGAGCTTTCAAGGAACGGTCGATCTCGGGATCGAGCAACGCTGCCAGATAACCGTCATAACGTTTCCGGTTATTTTCCACGCCGCGGATAAGCTGCTGGGCGCGCCGTTGATTTTCAAACCCGCGGTCCGCCCACGAATGAAGCAAGGTCTCGCGTCGATAATACAGGTTTAGAAGATACGGAACTTCCTGTTCCCGAAGCTCGGCCACTTCCGAGACCGCAAGCTGGCGGTCGGTGCGGCCGGGATGGCCACTCACAAAAGTTAGCTCACCATCTTTCGGTCCCTCGGGATTCCATTTCAGGAAATGTTCGATCTTCGCCGGCTGGCCGTTTTCGTAGGCCCGGAAAATACAGATATCGAGGTCGAAGCGAGGATACTCGAAGTTATCCGGGTCTCCGCCGTAGAACGCGATCTGTTCCTCGGGAGCGAAGACGAGGCGGACATCGTCGTAGCGCTTGAAACGGTAGAGATGATACGCGCCACCCTGGTAGAGTGTGATCACGTCGGAGCGCAATCCGGTTTTGTCTTTGCTCTCCTTCTCGATCTCCGCGATCGCCTTCTGCCGCGCGGCGGCCGACTGTTCAGCGGTCATTCCGGCTTTCAGCGCTGCGGTTACTCGCGGCGTCACGTCTTCGATCGACATGAGGACGTTCAGCTCGAGATCGGTCGCGCGCGGTTCTTCCGCCTGCGTCCTGGCGTAGAAACCGTCCCGAACGTAATTGTTCTTTTCGCTGCTGATCTTCTGGAGCGTGTCGAGCCCGACGTGATGGTTCGTGATGCAAAGACCGTTGGACGACACGAACGAGCCGCTGCCGCCGGAATTAAATCGGACGCTCGATTTCTGGAGATGCTCGAGCCACTGCGGGGTCGGCTCGAAATGATATTTCTCCTTGAGCTGCTTGAGCGGCGGGTTGGTGAAGAGCCACATTCCCTCGTCCGCGCTGGCCAGACCGATCGCGGAGGCGGTTAAGAGAAAAAAAAGAAACGAGCGGCGAAGAAAGGCGTGACGCATAAGTCGTGGAGCTTAAAACGGCATCGCGGTTGCGCCAGCCGTTTTCGTTGTAGCGACGCCGCTCTGTCGGCGTGAAACGTGTTGCTTGTTTCGGCGCGTCGTACGGCGACAGAGCGCCGTCGCTACAACGCCAGCGCGCGACTACAAACCCGTGGGATGGCGGGCTTCGAAGCCTTTGGGCATGCGCTCGGTCGGCTGCCATCGCGGCGCCCAACGGCGCGATGGGTTATGCGGTGAAGTCGTGTCGAGCCGAAGCCCGGCGATGACCGCAAACGTGTGGCCGTTGCGTGCGTAGACCGTAATCCATTTGCCCGGGCCGCGCGCGCCGAAGGCGCGGAATTCCGTCGAGCTCATCGGGACGGCGACGAGGCCCGCGCCGGCGAGCGCGTAGGAGACGGTGCCGGAACAATCATAGGCGTTGTCGTGAAATGTTTTGTGGCCGCCGCCAAAGCGATACGGTTTCGTTCGAAGCTGGTTCGCCGCCCAGATGGCGCGCTTCACGGAAGCGGGAGCGTTCGATGGTGCCAGCGCCAGGCCGTCGCGTAACAGCGCGGCATTCCCGGGCGTGGTAGGACCGGATGCAGGGAAGGAGCCGGCGGCGGCGCGGCTGATCGATATCGTGGCGATCAGGATGATCCCGCTCAGACACAATTTTCGAAATGCAATTCTCACGTTTCTCTTAGTTCAGCGGTGTGTGTGCTTGCGGGGTGTTTTTCAAAAATCGGGGCGACAGACAAGCACAATCTTCTGGCGCAACCTCCGCGAGGAGCGGGTTTTAGGGGACAGGGACTGCGAGGGCCGCGCTAGATACCGCGAGCCGCCGGGCAAGTCAACGGCGGCTCCTCAGTTTTTTTGCTGGAGGGCGCTGACTTTTTCCTGGGCCCGGTTGACCTCGGCTTTTCGGCCGCTCCCCATCGCCAGCAGCTTCTTTTGGCGTTGCAGGTTCAGCATGGCCGCGTCGAGTTCCGCCTTTTCCTTTTTCTCGGTCGCCAATTCCGCGACTCGCATCGCGGAGGCGGCCTCCAATTGCGCCGCGTCGACTTCCGGTTGGGAGATTTCGCCGGCTTCGAGCCGCGCTTGCTGCGCCACCACGTACTGCTTCGCGGCCTCAAGTTTTGCCTGCGCCAGCTCCGCCTCGAGTCGCACCACCTTCAGCGTCCGGTTTTCGGAATCGACCTTGGCGATGATTCCGCTTTTGTAGAGGCGTTCACCGGCGGCGGCGCTCTTCTTCGCTTTTTCCAGGGACGCGGCGATCTGCTCGGGATCGGGCTGCGGATTTTGTTCGGGTCCGCCCGGGGTCGTATAAACGATGTTTTGATTCGGCTTTTCCTGGATCAGGAGCGGCGGCTCGATGTCCATTGCTTCTTCCGGATTTTTTGGCAGCTCTTCCTGTGCTGCCACGGTCGCGGCAAACGCGCTCACCAATAGCAATGCGACGACACGCATCATCGTTCAAGGTTAGCACAAGCCTGGCGCCAAACAGAAGCGGAAAGAGGCGCGCGCGAAAGACCTTCGATTCCCGATTCAACAAACGATGGCCATCGACCACCGAACCGAAATCGCCGCCACCGAGGCGGCGCCGCCTCGCGTGCACCTGCCGCGCCGCCGCGTCAAATCGCTCGCGCTTACCGGCCTTTTTGTGCTGGCCGCATTTTACACCCTCTATTTCATGCGGGCGATGCTCCTGCCGCTGGTGCTGGCGCTCCTCTTGAGTTACCTGCTCGTGCCGCTCGTGCGGGGGCTGGCCCGGATAAAGATTCGCCCGGTGTTGGGCGCCGCGATTGTCCTGCTCGCTCTGATCGCCGCGATTAGTTACAGCGTTGCTCTCCTGTCCGAGCCGGCCGCCGGCTGGATCGAGAAAGCGCCTTACAGTCTGCAGCAGCTCAAGGCCAAGCTGGTCCCACTCAAGAAACCGATCGAGAAAGTGGCCCAGGCGAGCGGCGAAATCGACAAGCTCACCACCACCGACGAAGGGCAGGCCAAACCCCAGGCCGTCGTGGTCAAGCGCAGCGCGCTTACGGAAGTGTTGTTTACGCAGGGACCGGAGTTCGTGGCCAGTGCCGTAGTGATGTTAATCCTTCTTTATTTCCTCCTCGCCTACGACGGAGTGTTTCTGGAGAAGATCATTCGGGTAACGCCTCGGCTCGCCGACAAGAAGCGGGCGGTGTCGATCATGCGCGACATCGAAGCTCATATCTCGCGCTATTTGCTCACGATCACCGCGATCAATATCGGCCTCGGCCTTGCCGTCGGCATCACGGTCCATCTCTTTGGGCTGCGCAATCCCATCATGTGGGGCGTGATGGTCGCGACCCTTAACTTCGTTCCCTACCTCGGCGCGCTTACCGGCATCATCTGCATGACCCTGGGCGCCGTCCTGAGCTTCGATAGTCTCGGCTACGCGATGATTTTCCCGGCCAGCTACCTTGTCCTGGCCATCTTGGAAGGGAACTTCATAACGCCGGTCGTGCTCGGAAAATCCCTCACCCTCAACCCGGTGCTGATCCTGATCGCGCTCGCCTTTTGGGGGTGGATGTGGGGGATCTCCGGGATGATCCTGGCTGTGCCGATCCTGGCGACCTTCAAGATCTTCTGCGACCACATTGAGCCGATGGCTCCCGTCGCTGAATTTATGAGTTAAGCAAAGACTTCCAGCGGCTTGTCCGGGATTTAACGATTAAATCGTAGCTCGTTTTCCGCCGCCGAATCCGCTCGTCACCGGCCTTTCGCGCCAATTATCCTACCGCTCGCTCTATGAAAATTGCCCGCCACCTTCTCACTGCCGCCCTCCTCGTTTTCGCCGCGTCCGGCAACGCCGAGACCGTTCTCCGTGTCGGCCATTTTCCGAACATCACCCACGCCCAGGCGCTGGTAGCGCACAATCTCTCCCGCCAGGGTAAAGGCTGGTTCGAAGAACGCCTCGGCGCGGGGACCCGGATCGAGTGGTTCGTTTACAACGCCGGGCCTAGCGCCATGGAGGCGATCTTCGCCCAATCGATCGATCTTACTTATGTCGGCCCCGGACCGGCCTTAAACGCCTATACGAAATCGAACGGCGCTGAGGTTCGCCTGATCGCCGGCTCGGCCAATGGCGGTGCGGCGCTCGTCGTTCAACCGGACCAGAACCTGAAAACGGCCGCTGATTTTCGCGGGAAGAAAATCGCGACTCCGCAGCTCGGGAACACCCAGGACATTTCCTGCCGCGCCTGGCTCCTGGCCGGTGGGCTGAAAATCACTCAGCTGGGCGGCGACGCCCAGGTTCTTCCGACGCAGAATCCCGATCAGCTCTCGCTCTTCCAGCAAAAGAAGGTCGACGCGGTCTGGACGGTGGAACCGTGGGTGTCGCGGCTCGAACGTGAGTCCGGTGGCAAGATCCTTGTCGACGAGAAGGACGTGGCGACGACGGTCCTGGTTTCGAGCGCGAAGTTCCTGGCGAATCAGCGGGAGCTCGCCAGGAAATTCGCGGAAGCACACGCGGCGCTGACCGAGTGGATGGCGAAAAACCCGGACGAAGCCCAGAAGCTGATAAAGGCGGAGTTACTCGCCGAGACCCGGAGCGACATCGCCGCGGATTTGATTGCGCAGTCCTGGAAGCGGATCGTGTTTACGGCGGAAGTTCCCCGCCCGTCGATTGAGAGCTTTCTCCAAAACTCGCTGAAGACTGGGTTCATCAAAACTGCGCCGGACCTGACGAAGTTGTTCGAAAAACCCTGATGTCGCTCCAGCAGGAATTGCAGGGATTCCCGCCGGCGAAACTGGCGGTCGAAGACGTATCGAAATGGTTTCGCACGAGCCGCCAGACCGTCCATGCGCTGGATCATATTTCGCTCGAGGTCGCCGAAGGTGAGTTCGTTTGCCTGGTGGGGCCGAGCGGCTGCGGAAAATCGACGCTGCTGGATATCATCGCCGGACTGGAGACGCCGGACGAAGGACGCGTCATGGCAGACAACGAACCGGTAATGAGTGCGGGCCGGCACCGGCTGGTGATGTTTCAGGAATCAGCCCTCTTTCCGTGGCTGGACGTTATCGGCAACGTCATGTTCGGATTGAAACTGAAGCCTGGCTTGCGCAACAAAGAGCGGCTGGAAGTAGCGAAGTTCTTTATCCAGCTCGTCGGCCTCGAGAAATTTTCGAAAGCCCACGTTCACGAACTCTCTGGTGGAATGAAGCAGAGGGTGGCACTGGCCCGCGCGCTCGCGCCCAATCCGCGCGTGCTCCTGATGGACGAGCCCTTCGCGGCCCTTGACGCTCTGACCCGCGAGCAACTCTACAGCGACATCCAGCGCATCTGGGAAAAGCGGCGCAAGACCATTGTCTTTGTTACCCACAACGTCCGGGAAGCGGTTTGCCTGGCGGATCGCGTCATTCTGTTCTCGCGGAACCCCGGCCAGATTCGCGAGCAATTCCAGATCCCGCTGCCGCGGCCGCGCGACATTAACAGCATCGCCCTGGCTGAATACGCCGGGACAATCACGGCCGCGTTGAAAGGGCATTTGGAAGGGGAGGTGGCTGAGTAATGCGACGCTTCCTTCTCGCTACCACTTTCTTTCTTGTGCTGGTTGCCATCTGGCACTTCCTGGTGAAGGCGGGCGTTTATTCTCCAGTGCTTCTACCTTCGCCGCAGAGTGTCGGCGAATACCTGCTGGCCGCGGCGCGTGACGGAACCTTGTGGCAAGCGACTACCGTGACTGTCCGCCGGCTCCTTGTCGGCTACTTCATCGGTATCATGATAGGTCTGCCGCTGGGGCTCTTTACTTCCGCTTCCAAGTTCATGGAAGATACGGTCGGAGTGATGGCATTGGGCCTTCAGACGTTGCCCAGCGTTTGTTGGATTCCGCTGGCTTTGCTCTGGTTCGGTCAAACCGAAAGCGCAATGTTATTCGTGGTAGTGATGGGAACGGTCTGGTCCGTCGTTATCGCGACCGACACCGGTGTGCGCAATATCCCGCCCATTTTCGCGCGCGCCGCCAAGACGATGGGATCCACCGGGCTCCATAAGTGGACCAAGGTCATTCTACCTGCCTCCCTGCCATTTCTGGTAAGCGGGATGAAACAAGGCTGGGCCTTTGCCTGGCGGTCGCTCATGGCTGCCGAAATTTACGTTACCATCCTGACCGGCTTCGGGCTCGGCCATCTCCTGCATTATGGGCGCGAGCTAAACGCCATGGAACAAGTCATCGGCGTGATGTTCGTCATCATCGCCATCGGACTGCTAACCGACAAGATTCTCTTCTCGCCTGTCGAGCGGTTCCTTCATAACCGTTGGGGAACGGGGCTAAGGTAGAATGGGCGATACAAGGCTACATCCACCATCGCTGTCATCCTGAGCGAAGCGCAGCGGAGTCGAAGGATCTCTGAATATTTCAGCGCGGAGTCAGCTCCGAACGTCTTGCGCGCGCCGAAATAGTCAGAGATCCTTCGCTGTGCTCAGGATGACAAACTAAGAGGAAGCTTGTGCTCCGCTCTAGTCCTTGATGCTCAGGAGCGTCTTGATTTCCTTCAGCGCTTTTTTCCGGGAACTATCGTAGGCCTGCGCGTCGGCTTGCTTGCCGCTGGCGATATAGTCCTTGAGGTCTCCAGCTTCGCGTAAGACCAGGTCGAGCACCTCAATGGTGTTTTCCACGAACTGCGAGTCGCTCTTACTCAACGAGCCGGCATCGACCAGTTTTTGCATCTGGTCCTTCATTCCCTTGGTAACATTGATGTAAGTATTAACGAAGGTATTGGCCTGCTCCTGCTTGTAGGCCTTCCCAACATAGGCGTCCGCCAGCGTGCCGACTGCCATGTGGGTGAGCAGGACCGATTGTCCGGTGGTGTAGCCCAGGGTGTTGAGCAGAACGGTATCGTCGGCGGCGCGAACCGAACCGGTCGCGAGGACGAGCGCGGACAAAACGGCGAGAAGAATTTTCATAGGGCGCGACGTTAGCGACCGGTTTTCGCGAGCACAATGCAAATCGCGCTTCTCTGGAGAAAATGCTCGACGCCCGCTTGTTCCTTCGCCGACAAGAAGGACATGGAAACCGTCGCCCAACCGCCTCCGCAGCCCGGCTGGTGGACCCGGAACTGGAAATGGTTCGTCCCCACCGGTTGCTGCCTCACGCCTCTTGTTCTCGGCGGCGCTTTCGCGGCGTTTCTGGTTCTCGTCGTTTTCGGCGCGCTCAAACAATCCGACGCCTACAAAACCGCCGTCGCTCGGGCGAAAGCGGATTCGCGGGTGATCGCGGCGCTCGGGACGCCGATCGAGGAAGGCTGGTATTTGTCCGGCAACACGAACGTCAATGGCGCTTCGGGCGACGCCGACCTGAGCATCCCGATCGCCGGCCCGAAAGGGAAGGGGACGATCTATGCCGTCGCCACGAAATCCGCCGGGGATTGGAGCTACTCGAAGCTGCAGGTGAAGATTGATAGCACGGGCGAGACGATCGATCTCGGGCCGTAGCGGGTTAGGCCATCGCTTCGGAAACGCGCTGTAGCAGCGGCGCTCTGTCGCCGCTTTTGTCCAGGGTCGGTTTCATATCGTTCGGCGCGGCGACTGAGCGCCGCGACTACAGCGCATAGCTGATTGGCGTTTCACAGAAACGCCCTACAATTCGAGGGTGAGCGACGAACCAAATCCAGCGCGGCTAGAACTTTCGCGGAACGAAATGCGCCGGCTCGGTTACCGCGTCGTCGATATTCTGGTCGAACACTTCGCCGCAATGCGCGATGGCCCGGTTGGCGCCAGGAAACAACCGGGTGAGTTCCTCGATATCTTCCAGCAAAGCGCGCCCGAAGCGCCGACTGATCCGCAGGAACTCCTCGCCCGCTTGGAGAAAGAGGTCTTTCCGAACAACCTCCATGTCGATCACCCGCGCTTCTTCGCCTTCGTGCCGGGTCCCGGTAATTACGTCAGCACGATGGCCGACGCGCTTGCCTCTGGGTTCAACGTTTTTAACGGCACCTGGCTCGGCGGTTCTGCGGCGGCGGCCATCGAGCTTACGGTCATCGGCTGGTTCCGCGGCTTTTGCGGTTTCCCGGAGACGGCCGGCGGCTTGTTCGTCAGCGGAGGGTCCGCCGCGAACCTGACGGCGCTTCATGCCGCTCGCGTCGCGAAACTTGGAGACCGGACTGAAGGCGCGACGATTTATTTCTCCGACCAGACCCATTACTCGGTGGAGCGCGCCTTGCGTGTCATCGGTTTTTCCCCGGAACAATTTCGCAAGATTCCATCGAACGATTCTTTCCGGCTGCCCGTGGAATCGTTGCGGGACGCGATCCGCGCCGATCGCCGTGCCGGGCTCCGACCGTTCTGTGTGGTGGCGAATGCCGGCACGACAAATACTGGAGCGGTCGATCCGCTGGGGGAGCTGGCGGATCTTTGCGCGGCGGAAGACATGTGGTTGCACGCGGATGGCGCGTATGGCGCGGCCTCTGTCCTGTGCGAACGCGGCCGGCAAAAATTGGCCGGGCTGGACCGGGTCGATTCGCTCTCCCTCGATCCGCATAAATGGCTGTTCCAGCCGTTTGAGTGCGGCTGCGTCCTGGCGCGTGACGCCGCGCAGTTGAAATCGGCCTTTCAAATAATGCCCGAATACATGCGCGATGTGCATCGCAATACCGCTGAGACGAACCAGGCCGATTATGGGATCCAACTGTCCCGCGGGTTCCGCGCCCTCAAGGTCTGGCTTTCGATGAACACTTTCGGCCTGGCCGCGTTTCGCGACGCGATTACGCGCGGATTCGAGCTGGCAGAATTCGCCGAGTGCGAGCTGCGGCGTCGCGGGAATTGGGAAATCCTTTCACCCGCCGAGATGGCGATCGTGGCGTTCCGCTTTGGCAAGGACGACGCTCTTCAAACCAGGCTCGTGGAGGCGATGCTGCGCGACGGGTTCGCGTTTCTCACTTCGACGACCTTGAAAGGCGTGACTGCGCTCCGGTTATGCACGATCAACCCGCGCACGACCGAGGACGACATCGTCCAGACGATCGATCGCCTGGAAAAATTTGCCCTGTAGCCGCTTCGCTGTGCGAAGCGTGAGCTTGCATTCATACAACCGGCGTCGCCCACAGGGCGACGGCTACAACTATACCGTCTCCCTGCTCACCGGCATAAAGCCGAGCAACAGCGACACCGCGGCGATCGCGACATGCAGATAGGTGTCAGCGTCGTTGTTGCTGATCAGGCCGAGAAGGTTGGTGTGCTCGCCCATGTGCATGAACCCCATCACCGCGACCGCGCCGTAAACGATGCCGAAGATCCGGAAATAATTGCGCGACGCGCCTACGCTCGTCATGCCGCAGAACAAGGCGACGGCGCCCGACAGGAGATGGACGACATTGTGGACCGTGTTGACGTGAAAGATGCCCAACAACATCTGGTCCTTGGTCACTGCCGGGACGAAGCCCAGAATGCCAACGACGAGAAGAATTACACCGAAAAGAACTGCCATTGTTTTAACCATGTTGCCTCCTTTGGAAAGAGGGCGATTCGAACTCCCGAGCGGTGGGAAGTCAAGCTTCCAGAAGTTACACGGCCAGCAAATAAATCGCGGCCAGTGATAGAATAAAATACGGCACGAGCGTAGCCGCGCCCGCGTAATCCTTGGCCATGCGTTGACCGAAAAACAGACCGACAATCGAAACCGCCGCAACGATCGCGCCGTAAAAAGCCACGGTCGAATCGCGTCGGAACAAGATCAGCACGCAACCCACCGCGGTCAGAACTCCGGCGGCCAGTTCCAGAATCGTGATGATCGTCACGAGGGCCGGCACCATTCCCGCCAGCGGACTTTTCGCGAAATGGCCCTTCAGCCAATCGAGGTTCCCCCGCCGATCGACAACCTTATCGATCCCCGATTGGAGAAACAAAATCGCGAGGAACGCCGAGATGAGCACCTGCATCCCATGCATCGCCCCGGCCGTCGTGTGGAGATCCTGCATTGCAGCTATTGCTTCGCAGCAGGGGGCGTCTTGCAAGCAAATTGTAGGGCGTCTGTGTCAGGCGCCTCGCAACGGACCGGCGTTTCACAGAAACGCCCTGCAAAATCCGGAACGCTACGCTGCCGCGTGCGAATGCGCGTGCTCGCGAGCGGCGGCATTCGTCGCCTCGCGCCGCTGTTCCTGCGCCACGAACGCGGGCGCGCTCGGGGTATGGAACATCTCGAGATCCTCGGTGTCGTGATCGGTTACCGGCGTCAGAGCAACGTCCATGTATTCGAACCGCCTCGGATCTTCCTTGATTCGTTTGTAGATGCGCCGGATGCGGCCGTACAAAATGGCAAGGCGCGTGAGTTTAAAAACGGATTCGAACCAGTATCTCGGATAAAATATCCAGATGGGCTCGAGCGGCAGGCCGGGCCGCCGATCGCGCCGGAACTTGAGGCGAAAGACGCCGCTCTCGAGCGGATGCACGCCTTCGAGGTGAATGGCGCTCATGAACCACATCATGAGAACGATGGCGTTCGCAGCCCGGCCTCCCTTGGCAACCAGGCGGCGAAGAATGGTCTCGATGTGCTCGAGCGTGTAATAAGTTTTCCATGCCGTGAGATAGGCATGCTCCCACTCCGCCTTCGACATTTTCGAGTGCGCGGTGCAGACATGGTTCAGGTCGTACTTGTTTAAGTCGGGATCAACCGGGACACCGGCATTGACCAGTTTCTGGTGGTCTTCTGAGCCGGGAAGCGGGGTGAGGAAGAAGAATTCCAGAACGTCGAGGGGCAGTTCTTTTTTCACGATCTCGACGTCCCGCTTGATCGACTCAGCCGTGTCGTTCGGAAAGCCGGTGATGTAACCGCAGTAGGTGATGATCTTGGCTTCTTTCCAGGCGAGAAGCATTTTGCGGTACTCGGTAATTTTGTTCTGCCGTTTGTGGGCGGCCGCGAGGTTATCGGGATTGATGTTCTCCAGCCCGATGAAGACGCGGCGGACGCCGGCCCGCGCACATTTCTCGATGAAGTTCGGCAGCTTGTGGCAAAGGGTGTCGACCTGGATGAGGAACCCGACCTTGAGTTTGTCGACTTCTTTCAGATGAATGATCCGGTCCAGGATCGCTTCCCAATCCTTGTTCCGAGCAAAGTTGTCGTCGGTGATAAAGAAGCTGCGCAACCCCTGCTTAACGTTCGCGCGAATGATCTGCTCGATATCGTCCGGCGTCCGGCGGCGCGACTTGCGGCCCTGGACATTGATGATCGTGCAGAACGAACATTGGAAAGGGCAACCGCGTCCGGCATCGAAGCTGGTCACGTGACCGGCCGTCCGTTGCGCGCGCACGGAGCTAATCAGCGGGATCGGCATGCCATCGATGCCCGGCAGGTCCGCCATGAAATTGTAGAGCGGTTTGAGCTGCTTCTTGTAAGCATCCTGCAAAACCATCTCGAGCCGGCCTTCCGCTTCGCCGGCGAAAAGCGAGATCCCCATTGCCTTCGCGCGATGAACGTCGACGTCGTTGCCGCCGAGCATCGACATCGTTCCCGAGACATGGAACCCGCCCACCGCGATCTGGATATCCATTTCGCGAAAGTGTTTCGCCAGGTCGAGCATGTGCGGGAACTGGTTCGATTGGACGCCGACGAACATCACCATCCCGTCGCCCGCTTCGCGGATCATCGCGGCGAGTTCTTTCGGCCGGATCCGCGCGTTGGTCTCGTCGAACGGTTGAATCTCGATCTCGACATCGTCGCCGAGCACGTGCCGGTTCTTGCAATCGAGCGCCAGTCCGTAGAGCGCCGCGAGCGAGTTCGACGGGATTGTCGAACGCAGCCACTGGATCACGTAGCCGTCGTCGTCGTAGTGCGACGGCTTAATCAGAATCAGGCAAAAGCGTTTCGTCGCGGCCGCAGCTGTCGTTAGAGCAGGGGATTCCATGGTCGGATTTCGAAGTCCCACCATACACAACCTGCCCGGCTTCGACAGTGAAAATTGCCCGGGCTGTTCTCATCTGGAGCGCCCGCCGTCCCAGCGGAGTGAGCGCGACAAACTATTGCGCCGAGACATCGCACGCTAGAAAACGGCGCCCATTGCCGTTCCTCGGAGGACATCGGCATCTCCGCGCTCATGCGAACGAACGGCTAATCCAGGTTGTATAACTCGACCAAAGCAACGCCGGTAGTGCCGTTGCGGCTTTGGACGACGGCGGTGTAAGCGCCGGGAATTAACGTTGTCAGAATGGCCGATTCGAGGTCGTTCGACGGGGGTATGCCGGTAGCGCGAATCGCCGCTGCCTGGCTGTCTTTCCAATTGTCATTGGAGCTGATGAGCGAGCCGTTGCTATCGAAAAGGGACACGGTGGGGTCGGGCAGGGGTCGCACGATCCCGGACGCGGCCAGCGACGGACCGATGGCGCGGACAAGCACCGTCTCGCCTTCCTCGCCGATGATGAAGCCGCCGATCATGACATCCGTGCCGCCTTGTTCGACGTAGCCGCGCGTACTGAGGTTTACGAGCTTCGAGTGGGTCGCGCCGTTCAGATCGTACACTTCGACGAGCCCGACACCGACGCCGTCGTTCTTGTCCCGGACGACCGTGGTATAGGTTCCGGGTTGGAGTGTAACAATCATGGCCGATTCGAGAGTGTTCTTCGGCAGCATCCCGTAAGTGTCCAATTCGGCGGCCTGGCTGTCGCGAGCGTTATCGTTGGTCTTGATCAAGGCGCCGCTGTTGTCGTGCAGTTCCAGGACCGGGTCGGAAAGGACATCCGCGATCCCGGAATTAGTCAGCGACGGACCTATCGCGCGAATCACGACAGCCGTGGGATCGGTCCCAGTGAGGATGAATCCTCCGAGCAGAACATTTTCGCCGGTTTGCACGCGCATCCGCGTGGAAAGGTTCACCGAAAACCCTCGTGCCGGCTCCCAGGCGCTCCAGGCGGCGAAGCCGAGCCCGGACGCGAACACGGTTTTCTTTCCATCGGGCGTAAACTTGAAGATCGATTTCTGGCCCTGGGCGTTGACAAACAGATTGCCGTCCTTGTCGAAATTAATGTCGCCGCAACTCATGCCGACCGCGGGCGAAAAAACGGTCCGTGTCGACCCGTCGGGTTTGTATTTATAGACTGCGCCTCCCAAAAACTGCGATGCGAAGACATTCCCGTCTCCATCTACCGCAATCCCAAATAGACTCGCATAAGGATTCCCCGGCTCCGGGTTCACCGCAAAAACGCTGCTTGTTCCATCGGGGCGAACCTTGAGGATCGGACCGTTGCCGCCCTGGGTGACAAAGAGATTGCCGGCGGCGTCGAGCGCCATGTCCGGGACGCTGGTCGTCACGGACGTGAGGACGCTTTTCGATCCGCTGGGTGAGACTTTGAAGATCGTCGGGTAGTCGGCGACGAAAAGAGTTCCATCGCGATCGAAAACCAGCGCACTGGGATCTTGCCACCCGGCACCGAATGACGCGCGGGACCCGTTCCGCGCCACCTTAACAATGTCGCCCTTGATGGCAATGTAGAGATTGCCAGCGCGATCGAAGGCCATCGCGGAGCTCGGAGCGCCTACTCCGGCCGCGAAAACCGTCTTCGTACCGTTTGGGCTGAGCCTCAGGATAGGTCCGCCGGTTTCATCGATTGTATAAAGATCGCCCGGCGCGGCGCGAAGCGCGGGCGAAACGCAGGCCGCGATGACGATTAATGTCGCGGTGAGTAGCTGGAGGGCGCGGGGAACGGTGTACTTCATGAACGCAGCGGGGTTTCTACGCTAATTCAAGTAGAATGTCCAACGACAAAAGGCGCTGGCTTACCCCGGCAGATGGCGACGGGGCGAAACAGCGTTCTCAATCATCCCGGGTCCGTTAGGATGTCGCGAATGCGGACGCTCACCAAGGTGATCTCGGGCGGGCAAACGGGAGTGGACCAGGCTGCCTTGCGGGCCGCGCGCGATTGCGGATTGGAGATGGGCGGGTGGTGTCCGCCCGGAAGAGTTTGCGAGGCCGGCGTCATTCCGGCGGAGTTTCCGTTGCGGGAAACGGAACAGGAACGCAGTCCGGACGCGCTCGATGTTCCGCGTTCGCAGCGCACGGAATGGAATGTCCGGGATTCGGATGGGACGCTGGGGATGCAATCAGCGAACGCGTCGAAAGATGCGGGAACGGAATGGGCCTGGAAATGCGCGGCGCGCTACGGAAAGCCATTGCTGAATTGTGATGTAGACGATCCGGACGCGGCGAACAAAATTCGCGAGTGGCTGACGGCGTTCGCCATCGAAACGTTGAGCGTGGGTGGTCCGAGCGAATCGACCGCGCCGGGCATTGGCGGGAAGGCGTACGCATTATTGGTGCGCTTGTTCCGGCGAGCCGATTAACGGCCAGCGGGTCGTGCGTGTTTTGGATTGTCACGACCTGAAGCATTTCTCTACTCTTC
Source organism: Verrucomicrobiota bacterium (assembly GCA_041167265.1). Classification (GTDB taxonomy): domain Bacteria; phylum Verrucomicrobiota; class Verrucomicrobiia; order Chthoniobacterales; family UBA10450; genus AV80. The sequence continues at coordinate 38,867 of JBEEHG010000038.1, forward strand.
CGCGTGTTCCGAGGATTGAAGACACGACGCGCATACCTAACGACTCTTTGCCTCAGCTTGGTCGGTGCGGTCATGGCAGCCGCCCAGACCACGACGCTACCGGTCGCTCCGCCGCCCGCGATCGCTCCGCCGCCTCCGGCGCCAATCATGCCGCCGATGGTCAATCCATCATCCAACGTCCAACCGATTACGCCGTCGCCGCTCAATCCTACTCCCGCCACCCGCCAGTCGATGAGGCAAACCGTGCAGACTCCCGACCCGATGGGACCGGGCGGCCCGCGTTCGGGCGCGGTGCCTCAGGGGCCTTTCGATCAAGTGCTGGCTGTCGCCGTCTGTGGCGATCTCAAGAATCAGTCCGACGATTGCGTGAAGCGCGGCGAAGAAGAAGCGACCGAAAAGCTGTTGGACCTCTACGCGGCGCAGTACGCGAAGAAGGAGAAAACCAGCTCCCTCACGGTGAGCTTCCCTAAGACCATGTCCCGCACTGAGCAGCTGCGTTCCATTGCCCGAATCGAAAGGGCAGTGCTGAGCGCGGCGATAATCAAAATCGAGGCCGAGGCGGCAAAGCAAACCCAGGACCCGGCTGACAAGCAAACCGCCGCGGATGCCAATGGCAAGAAGCTGAAGCAATGGGAGGAAACGGCGAGATCAGAAGCGGAGAAGGGTTCGAACTGGACCCACGATTGGTCCTCGAACACGCACAGGTTTACGGAAGGCGACGCTTACAAGCAGTTGAAGAGCATCAGCGGATAACAGAATTTTTTAGACGCCAGGAGAGACCGGCAGAATAAGCAAGGTAATAGCCGATCACCAGTGCTCCTACCGCCATCGAGCCCGGGATGCCGGCCGCCGCAAGCCATGAGGTATCGTGACCGGTGGTTCGCCAGGCGTGCCAGATTCGCCACAGGCCGTAGACCATGCGGGTAACGACAGCGAGAGTTACAAGCAGGACCAGCCACCGATTCGGCGTGTAGTAGATGGCCGTTGGCGTTTTCTCCCATCGTGTCGCAGCGAGGCCAAGCAATCCTAACAAACTGCCAGCTAGCATTCCGATGAGCGAGTACCCGAACGCGCACGGGACCCAGAAGTTCGTTACGGCGGCGATCCAAATGAAAAGGCCGGCGGACAGAAGCATGGAGACAAGGTTGACGGTAAGGACCCAGCGACGCGCGACGCGGCGCGCGGTTCCAGTGCGGTAACGCAGGAGCAAGAGCAACGGTGTCGCGACGACCAGTGCGCAGACGGCAAGCAACGCGACGATGAGTGGGATGAGCGGCACGGTTCGATTCTAATCGTGGAAAAGGAATTTGAAGCGACAAACCAGGAGCGTTTCGAATTGTGCGTGCTGCGCTGTCATGGGCCTGGTCGTGGCTGAGCAAGCTTCCGCTTTCTTCGCCGGCGAACTCCCGGCGTTGCGATCGATTCGAACTAGCGTTGGATCTTCAGGATCTTGAAACGGAAGCGCAGTTTCTTGTGCTCGAGGAGCTGCCGCCAATCGACGAACAAAAAGACGCCGATGATAATAAGGCCGGCGACAAGAGTGACGACCGTCTTCCAGTTCGCCTCACCGTGGAGCAGGTCGGCCAGGTTCGCGCTGGCGTATTTGCCCGAGAAAACGAGAACACCATCGGTGATGAGCCGGCCGAGGAAGAAAGGAACGAGGATATGCCAGGGCTCGGTCTTTGCCATGGCGACGGCCGTGAATAGAGCGGTCGTGGACAAAGGCGTGAGCGTGTAGAGAAACACGAAAACGGCGGAGGACCATTTTGCCTGGGCGATTTTGCCGCCGATGTAGCGAAGGTTCGCATCCTCCCGGCGATTGACCAGTCGTGACGAAATCTTGGGAATGTAGCGGGTAAGAATATAACGGCCGACGGTCGATCCCGCGACTCCGATGGCAACGGTGAGCCATGGGTTGAGCTTGAATTTTACGAGCAGCACCACGAGCAGAATCCAGGCAGGCGGCGCAAACACCGGGATCGTGTCGACGGCGAGGGCTGCGAAGAAGACCAGCAGGTACGGCCACATGGTTTATTCACGTTGGCACTAACCGAGGCTGAGCCACACGGCAACCGTTCTTGCTGACGCCGCGCCTTTTCGGCATCGTCGCGAAGTCATGAGGGAGCAAGAGTAAGAGCACGAGCATGAGCATGATTAAGAAGGGGTACGATGTCGTCATTCTTGGCGCCGGCCATAATGGTTTGGTGGCGGCGTCGTATCTCACCCGTGCCGGACTGAGCGTGTTGCTCCTGGAGAAGAACGATTACATCGGGGGCGCGACGACTTCGCAACAGCTGTTCCCGGATTACGATGCGCGTCTGTCGCGCTACTCGTATCTCGTCAGTCTTTTTCCGGAAAAAATAATTCGCGATCTCGGGTTGCAGCTGGAACTGCGTCGGCGGACGATCGGTTCCTTTACGCCCTACCTGAAAGACGGGCGGCACGACGGCCTTCTTTTAAGCAACGTTTCCGAAGAGATAAGCGAACGATCCATATCCGAGCTGACAGGTGACCGCCATGAATACGATCAGCTGAAGAAGTTCTATGGGCTGTCGCGCGTTTTTGCCGAGCACGTCTGGGATTCGATGCTGGAGCCGCTCCTTCCGAAGAAGGAATTCCAGCGCCGCTTCGAGAACGACGAGGTCTCCCGCGAAGCCTGGCGATGTCTCGCCGCAGAACCACTCGGTCGCGCGATCGAAAGGTATCTGCAAAACGATCTGGTTCGAGGCCTCGTTTTAACCGACGCGAAGATTGGCGTCTTCACCCATCCGCACGATCCTTCTCTCCTCCAGAACCGCTGCTTTCTTTACCACCTCATCGGCAACAAGACCGGGGAATGGAAGGTGCCTGTCGGCGGAATGGGCGCGGTGGCCAGGGAGCTCGAAGAAGCGGCGCGGGCCGGCGGCGCGGAATTCCTGACCAGGGTGAAGCTTGTGGCCGTGAACTTCGCCGATGTGAAAAAGACGGTTGAGTTCCAGATCGGCGGACAAAGTCAAAAGGTCGATGCCCGGTATCTCCTGGTAAACTTCGGCCGCAACATTCTGGCGAAGTATTCCGGCAAACCGTATCAACCGGAGCCGACGGATGAAGGGAGCGTGTTCAAGATCAACATGCTGCTGCGCCGGCTGCCGCGATTGAAGGCACGGAAGTATCCGGCTATCGAAGCGTTCCGCGGCACCTTCCACAGCAACGAAGGTTACGAGCAGATGAACGCGAGCTATGAGCAGGCTGCGAAAGGACGGTTGCCCGAAACCGCGCCGTGCGAGGTGTATTGCCACACACTGACGGACGACACCATCCTGGCGCCAGAGTTGCGACGGGACGGATTCCAAACGCTGACCCTGTTCGGTCTGGACGCGCCCTATTCGTTGTTCGCGAAAAACAATGCCAGCATGCGCGACCAGGCCGAGAAGCGATTCCTCGCGAGCATGAACCAATGGCTCGAGGAGCCGCTGGAAGATTGCCTGGCGGTGGCGCGCGACGGCAGTCCTTGTATCGAAAGCAAGACGCCAGTGGACATCGAGGAGTCGTTAGGCATGTATCACGGCAACATCTTCCACGACGCCCCGACCTTCCCCTGCGCCGAAGGTGACGACCAGGCCGGGACGTGGGGCGTCGAGACCGAATTCGAAAACGTTTTTCTCTGCGGCTCCAGCGCCCAGCGCGGCGGCGCCGTCAGCGGCATCCCCGGTCACAACGCGGCGATGAAAGTGCTCGCGACGTTGTGAGCTCGCGTCCTATGGCCGATCGGTTCGCTCATATTGATAGAGGAGACCCGGCGGCTCCCTCACCACTCATGAGCAAGATTTGTGTCGGAATAATTTGCGCATTCGTCCTTGTTACAGCGGTCTTTGCCCAGGACGCTTTGCCGCTTTCGCGCACGAACCGTTCGCTCATCCCGGTTCAGGATCAGCCGGCGGTGGAGCCGGGTGGGTTTAAGAAAGAGGATCACATCACCGGCGATTGGGGCGGCTCCCGCGAACGGCTGTTCGAGTCTGGTGTCGAGGTGTTCGGCTTCTACAACAGCATCCTCAACGGCAATGTTTCCGGCGGGATCCATCCGCGCCATGCGACCTACGTCGATGACGCCTTTGTCGGATTTAAGTTCAATCTCGACAAACTTGCCGGCTGGCGGGGCGGTCTCTTCGTCGTCAGCGGGATTAATCGGAACGGCGACGATCTCACCACGAAATATGTTGGCAGCATTTTCTCCACGCAGCAATCCGTCGGCGGCCAGCGGCCGTTCCTCTACCAGGTTTACCTGCAACAGAAATTCGCGGACGGCCGCGTGAGGTTGAAGCTCGGGCGCTTCTCCGCTTCCGATGATTTCAACGGCTCTCCTCTTTACGGCTATTCGGTGAACAACGGGATCGATGGCGACATCCGAAACGTTCTCTTCGACACGCGCTTCTCGGCGTATCCGTTCGCGGTCTGGGCGGCCGTGTTGCTTTACGATCCGACGCCGGAGTTCAACGTGAGGGCCGGTGTCTTCCAAACGTCGTCGCGCATGTTTGAGAACGACGACAACGGATTGAACTGGGGCATTGAAGGCAACGACGGCTACACCGCGATCTTTCAATTCGGGTGGTCGCCGCAATTTTGGAAAGGGCCTGTGCCCATTCGCGAAGGGGGAGACGCCGTGGTGATGAAAGGGTTACCGGGACACTATTGGATCGGGTTTACCTATTCGGAGTGGGATCTCTATCCGCGATTTAGCGGCGGCTTCGAGGATCGCTCCTACGGCTTCTACGTCCACGCGGACCAGATGGTTTATCAGGAGACTCCGGGCAGCGACCAGGGACTGACGGTGTGGGTCGGTTCCGGTTATTATCCGCAAAAGGAAATTTCGATTGTTCCATTCCAGGTAAATGTCGGGTTGAATTATGAAGGTCTGATTCCCGGGCGCGATCGCGATCACACGATGCTGCATTTCATTTACGGCGACCTGAGCCGCGATTACGCACTCGCCAGGCGCAGGCCAGGCGGCCATCGCGCCGAATCCGAAAAGGTGATCGAGGCCGCGCATCGTTTTCAATTTACCCCCTGGAGTTACTTCCAGCCCGACCTCCAATATGTTATCGATCCGAGCGGAACCGGAGACATCCCGAACGCGCTCGTGATCGGCGCGCAGATGGGCTTCACGTTTTAGGGAATGCAGGAGGACCAAAGACTATGAACCAGGCGGCACCTCGATCTTCGGTTCCCGATCCCAGCCGCGCTCCGAAAAAGCGCATGTTTGTTCTGGAAGACGGGCGCAACGTGGCCTTCGTTTTTTTCCTGCTCGTGATCCTCTTCGGTCTTTGGGGTTTTTGCAACGGGATGATCGATGTGATGGACAAGCACTTCCAGGAAGTGCTGCACCTGACCCTCGCACAATCGGCCAAGGTCCAGACCGCGCATTACCTGGGCTATCTCTTGATGGCTTTCCCGGCCGGCTGGCTGGCGACCAAGTTAGGCTACAAAGGCGGTATCATCACCGGGCTGCTGATGGTCGCCGTCGGCGGATTCTGGTTTATCCCGGCGACGCAGATTGCATCGTTCTGGGCGTTTCTGGTGGGAGTTTGTATCATCGCCGCAGGGCTCACGTTTCTGGAAACCATCGCGAATCCCTACACCACGGTGCTCGGGCCGTTGGAATATTCCGCCACTCGCATCAACCTCGCGCAATCCTGTAATGGCATCGGCCTGGTCTTTGGGCCTTTGGTGGGCGCGAAATTTTTCTACGCCAGGAATGCAGAGGGCGCGAGCACCGGCAGTGAGACTCTTTGGATTCCCTATGTCTTTATTGCAGTCGTCGTGATCGTCCTGGCCGTCATCTTTACCTTCGCCAAAATGCCCGACGTCAAGATGGAGGACGACTACCATCTCGATGACCCCACCCCCAAGGCCGCGCCGAAACATTCCTTCTGGAAGCATCCGCATTTCGTGATGGCGGTTGTGGCGCAATTTCTTTACGTGGCCGCGCAGGCGGGAGTGTGGAGTTACTTCATTAACTACATGACCACGCAGACGCCGGCAGTGCCGGCATCGTGGGAGGAATCACTCCGTGGCGGGCCCGGTTTCTTGCAGGGTCTCTTTGAGACTAAGAACGGGATGCTGACCTTTAGCGACCGGGGCGCATCAACCCTGGCCTCGTTTGCTTTCATCTGTTTCCTGACGGGGCGCTTCACCGGCTCGGCTATTTTAAAGAAAGCGGCCGCCCATCGGGTGCTTGGCCTTTATGGTGCGCTCAACGTCGTGGCCTGTCTGCTCGTGTTTCTGAAGCTAGGCTGGATTTCCGTCGGCTCCGTTTTCGTGAGCTACTTCCTGATGTCGATCATGTTCCCGACCATCTTTGCTCTCGGCATCTTCGGCCTGGGCGAACAGGCAAAAAAGGCCTCATCGTTCATCGTCATGGCGATCTTCGGCGGCGCGGTTGTCCCCAAAATCATGGGATCGGTGGGCGATTCCTACGGGATGTCACGCGCCTTCATTGTGCCGATGGCGTGCTTCGCGGTCGTCGGCGCGTATGGCTATCTCTGGCCAAGACTCAGTGGCCATGAAGCGATGCACGGCGTCTCCACCACCGGCGGGCACTAGGAAAATGGGAGCGTCCCCGATCTTTGAGTTGAACCACGGGAAGCTGGCGAGCGACCCGCGCCTACCGGAGATCGCTGCTGCCCTCGACGCATTTTCCCCAATCGATTCCGACGAGACGTTCAACGATTATTGTCGCGAAGCCTGCCGGGTCTGGGCCGGCCACTTTCGCAAACCAGTCGGGGAAACTTCCCATCGATTCACGGATCTTCTCGAGCGAGTCGAGCGCCGAAGCCAAAGCGTCATCAAAACAGAATGGGGCGGGGTGGTTGTTACGCTCCACGAACATCCGCGGGTGGAGAAATTCCTCGTGATTCGGAAAGGCGGATATCTCGCGCTCGAAATGCACGAAGAAAAGGACGAGCGCCTGGAAGTAACGGAAGGCGCCGGCCTGATCCTGTGGCGGCGGCCTAACGAACGGTCGCTTACGGTGGAAGTGATGAAGCCCGGCGCGGAGTTTCATCTCGCACCGGGGATGGAGCACTGCCTGATCGGCACCGAGAACCTGCTCGTCTTCGAGCGTTCGACCGATCCGAAAGGAATGGATCAGGACCTGATTTTTATTTACGAACCGGCGGAGGATTGATGCCCACCGACTTCTATGCCTTTGGCGAAATCCTCTGGGATTGCCTGCCCTCCGGCAGACACGCGGGCGGCGCGCCCTTCAACGTCACCGCGCACCTCGCGCAGATCGGCGTCTCCGCTTCGCTCATTTCGTGCATCGGCCGCGACTCGTTAGGCGACGAAATTCTGCAGGTGGCCAGGGATAAGAAGGTCAATACGGAGTTCATCACCCGCGCGCGGATTGGCCTGGGCACCGGCACGGTGCTCGTGACCGTCGATGCGAATGGCAACGCGACCTATGAGTTGGTCCAACCCGCGGCCTGGGACGAGATCCGGGTTTCCGCCGAAGCGCTCGAGGCCGTCTCGAAATCCCGGGCCCTGATCTACGGCTCGCTGGCCGGGCGCTCGCCTTACAATCTCGATCAGCTGGCGCAGCTTCTCGAAGTCCAGGGACCGCTCCGATTTTTCGACGTGAACCTGCGGCCGCCATTTGCCGATCCGCCTCTGGTGATGGAACTCGCGAAGCGAGCGCATGTCCTGAAACTCAACGACGGCGAGGTGGGCCAACTCGCGCATTGGCTGCGAACGGGCGACCTGATTCCGGACACGCCGCGAACCATTGAAGCGATTTCCGCCGCCTGCGCGACGATCGCCGAAGCCACGAACGCCTCGCACATCTGCGTCACCATGGCCGAAGAAGGCGCCGCCATGTGGGACAACGGGAATCTCGTGACCGCGCCGGCCCCGAAGGTGGCGGTGAAAGACACCGTCGGGGCAGGGGACGCTTTCATGGCCGGCCTCATGGTCGGCCTGACGCGTGGGATCGAGACGCGGAAGGTTTTGGAAAATGCCTGCCGGCTCGGAGCCTTCGTTGCATCGCACAACGGCGCGACTCCACTGCTTCCCGCCGAGATCACCCAGCCATTCAACGCGTAAATTATCACAATCGTCTTGCGGCGATTGGGGACTCACGCAAGATCTGTAAAAGTCATGAAGCTCTCCATCCCTTCGCTGGCAGTCCTTTTCTGTTCAGCAGTCCTGGGTGCGACCCCGGGCCAATCGGTTTACGAACCGTATTCCTTCACCACCCTTTCGACGACTGGGGCTTCGCTCAAAGCTCCTAAGGCAGCGGCGCGGGACGCTGCCGGAAATATATATGTCGCCAACAACGACCACGCGATCATCAAGATCACTCCCCTGGGTGTAGCCACTGTCTTCGCCGGGCAGCCCGGCACGGCTGGGTCGGCTGACGGGACCGGCACCGCGGCACGATTCACCGGACCGCAGGGTATCGCTGTGGATGCCGGCAGTGGCACCGTGTATGTGGCGGATTCCTCCAACCACACTATTCGCAAGATCACCAACGCTGGAGTGGTGACGACTTTCGCCGGTTCCCCCGGCGCGTCCGGTGCGGCGAATGGTACCGGCGCGGCGGCGCGGTTCGCGCGTCCTTGGGGACTCGCGGTGGATAGCGCGGGAAATATCTACGTCGCCGACTCCGAGAATTCCACGATTCGAAGGATCACACAGGGCGCGGTCGTTACTACTGTGGCCGGTATGGCCGGGAACGCCGGCTTCTCTGACGGCACAGGCAGCGCTGCGCGATTCAATAATCCGTCGGGGGTCGCGGTGGATGGCGCCGGGCAGATGTATGTGGCTGATAGCAATAATCACATTATCAGAAAGATCACTGCGGGTGGGGAGGTAAGCACTTTGGCCGGCGTTCCGCTCAATGCGGGCTTCCAGGACAACCAGGGTTGTGCCCGCTTTTTTGGTCCCGAAGGCGTGGCCGTGGACAATGACGGCAACGTGTTTGTAGCCGACACTGGCAATTCTCTTATCCGCAAAGTTACCGCGGCCGGCATGGTCACTACGCTGGGTGGAAAGATAGGTTCTACGGGAAGCACCGATGGGGTTGGGAGCGAAGCACGCTTCAATAACCCCCAAGGCGTGACGATCTACAGCGGCTCCCAGTTGTTGGTCGTGGACAGCTTCAATTCGATCCTTCGGATCGGAACCCCGGCTCCGCACCCGACGCCGATCTTTCACACCGTGACAAACACGAATGACAGTGGTCCGGGCTCCTTACGCCAGGCAATTAGCGATGCCCAGTCGGGCGATACCATTGACTTTTCTTCGAGTTTGAATGGTCAGGCGATTACGCTGACCAGCGGCGAGCTCACCATCAGCCGTGATGTTTCGATCGTTGGCCCAGGCGCGGATCTCCTCGCAGTCGAGCGAAGCGCCCAGGCCGCCACGCTCTTCCGCCTCTTCCACATCCCGCCGAATTGCAGCGTCAGGATTTCGGGTCTGACAATGCGCAACGGCGATGCCCACGGTTCGGCCATCGAGGGCGGGGGCGCGATCTACGTGGATCGAAGCACAGTGGCCGTGGATGGATGCATGTTTATGAACAACGCCGCGACGTATGGCGGGGCACTTTGCAATTCCGGAACCAATGCAGCCCGGGGCACGCTGATTGTCGCCAACACCACGTTCCAGGGAAACTCTGCCACCTCCGGAGGGGGTGGGATTTTTAATTCTCGGGTGCCGGATGGCACGGAGACAGAAAGTGTCGCTTATGCCTTCGTGACCAATTGCACCTTCAGCGCTAACGCGGCTACCGGGGGCGGAGGCGCCATTCTTAATTACATCGCCAGCGGCGGCAATCGCGTTGAAGTCCTGGACTCCACCTTCAGCGGAAACTATGCGGCATCTGGAACTGCGATCCAGTCGAGTTTCGCGGTCTGCAGCGTGGGGAATTCGATTTTCAAAGGCACCGGGGACGGCAGCACGGTCGTCAAAAGTGGCTCGAATCCGCCGTTCGAGGACCGGGGATACAATGTGCTGAGCGATTATCCCAGGAACGTGGTAGGCGGGCCGCTTTTCGGCAGCAGCACAACCCAACTCAATACCGATCCGCGGCTGGGGCCACTTCAAAACAACGGAGGTCATACTTTGACGCATGCGCCGCTCGTGGACAGCCCGGCGATCGATCGAGGCAAAGACCTGGCCTTGGATGTGTGCCTCATGCCCTTAGGCGTCGACCAACGCGGCTTTCCGCGTCCGGTTCGTTTTAACGCAGCCATCCCCGAACCAAGCGGCGGTGACGGGAGCGACGTCGGGGCGGTCGAATTATCCGGGCCGGCGCCGACTCTGGGAAATATTTCCACCCGGCTTAGCGTCGGCACCGGCGAAAACGTGTTGATCGGAGGCTTCATCGTTGAAGGGGCGGCGCCCAAGAAGGTTTTGATCCGGGCTCGAGGTCCCTCGCTTTCGGGTTTTGTAGCGAACCCGCTGCCGAATCCGAGGTTGGAGCTACACGACTCCACCAGCACGCTCGCGAACAACAACGACTGGCAGAGCACCCAGATTGGCGGTGTCATTACGGCGGATCAACGGCAGGAGATCGAGAACAGCGGCCTCGCGCCGGGCAACTCCGCGGAATCGGCCATCATCGCCACCTTGCCGCCGGGGAATTACACCGCGGTCGTCCAGGATGTGAACGGCGTTAGCGGTGTCGGGATCGTCGAAGTATTCGATCTGGCTCCCAACGCTTCGTCGCGTCTGGCCAACATAAGCACCCGGGGCTTTGTCCAGACCGGCGACAACGTGATGATCGGCGGCATCATTGTCGTGAGCCAGCCGGCGAGAGTCATTGTTCGCGCCCGAGGTCCCTCGCTCGGGGGGGCGGTTTCGAGTCCGCTGCCTAATCCAATATTGGAACTGCATGACCAGAGCAACCTCATCGCGAGGAACGACGATTGGCAGATAACCCAGATCGGAGGCTCGATTACCGCGGATCAAAGTCAGGAGATTCAGAATAGCGGCTTCGCCCCAGCTAATTCTGCCGAGTCGGCGATGATCGTCACCGTTCAGCCGGGCGCTTATACCGCGATCGTCCGGGATGCGAACGGCGCGAGCGGGATTGGCATCGTCGAAGTATTCATTCTTCCATAGCGGGGGAATTTACCGGATCACGCCGGTGCGGCGCTCCAAGGCTGGACGCGATTCGGGCGGGAAAACGCTTCGCGTTGCGCCGCGAATGCGATAAACCCATTCGAATCCATGAATCCGGCCAAATTCTCTTCAATGCGTGTTCTAATCTTTGTCGCCGCGTTTGCGGCGGCGCCGGTCGGAGCGCAAAAACCGGCGCCCGACCAAAAGCCGGACGTGTCGGACAAAGCGTTAATCACGAAACGAGCGCCGGACCCGAAGACGAAGTCCGAGAAGAGTGGGGCCCCGAAGCAGTACACCATCGAACAATTCATGGCGACGACGCGGATCGGCGGCGCCTCGTTTTCGTCGGACGAAAAGTCGATCCTGTTCCACAGCAACAAGACCGGCATCTTCAATGTCTACTCGATGCCGGTCGGCGGCGGCGAACCGAAGCAGCTGACGAATTCCACGAAGGAAAGCACCTTTGCCGTCTCCTGGTTCCCGGCCGACCCCCGCTTCCTGTATCGCTACGACAAGGGCGGCAACGAGAACGAACACCTTTATCTGCGCGAGCTCGATGGGACCGAGCGCGACCTGACACCCGGCGATAAAACCAAGGCGCAGTTCTACGGATGGACCCAGGACCGCAAATCATTCTTCTTCGGGACCAACGCGCGCGATCCGAAGTTCTTCGACATTTTCGAAATGAGCGTCGCGGATCTGAAGCCGATCCTGATCTACAAGGACGAGACCGGGTACAACCTCGGCGACATTTCGGGCGACAAAAAATTCCTCGCCTTCGGCAAGCCCGGGAACTCCACCGCCGACTCCGACGTTTATCTGTTCAACACCGAGACCAAGGAGATGAAGAACATCACCGCGCATACGGGGGACGTGGATAATGCGCCGGAAGCTTTCGATCCGAACTCGAAATTCCTTTACTACCTGTCGGACGAAGGGAGCGAATTCAAAGGCGTGGTCCGCTACGATCTGGCGAGCGGCGAAAAGACCCCGCTGGAGAAGGGGAACTGGGACGTATCGTTCATGGGCTTTTCGCGGACTGGAAAATACCGGGTCGTCGGGACGAACGAGGACGCGCGGACCAAGATAAGAGTCTACGACACGAGCGGCAAAGAGATCGCGCTTCCGCCGTTGCCGGAAGGCGACATCAGCGGAATCAGAGTTTCCGACAGCGAGACGAAGATGGCGTTTTATCACGATGGCTCGCGCTCGCCGGCGAACCTGTACGTGTACGACTTCGCGACCCAGAAGCCGGCCAAGCTGACCGAAAGTCTAAATCCCGAAATCAATGCCGCCGATCTCGTCGATTCGCGAGTGGTGCGTTACAAATCTTTCGATGGGACCGAGATTCCCGCGATCCTTTATCAACCGCACGGCGCGAGTGCGCAGGCGAAAGTGCCTGCGATCGTTCGCGTGCACGGCGGGCCGGGCGGCCAGGCCCGGATGCCATACAGCGCCGGCGTTCAGTTTCTGGTCAATCACGGCTACGCGGTCCTCGACGTGAACAACCGCGGCTCGAGCGGTTACGGCAAGGCGTTCTTCAAGGCGGACGATCGCAAGCACGGACGCGAACCGCTCTGGGATTGTGTCGAGGCGAAGAAATATTTGCAGACGCTGGATTACGTCGACGGCAGGAAGATCGGAATCATGGGCGGGTCCTACGGAGGCTACATGGTTCTGGCAGCGCTGGCGTTCAAGCCGGAGGAATTCAATGTGGGCGTAGATATTTTCGGTGTCTCGAATTGGGTCCGGACGCTGCAGAGCATTCCGCCGTATTGGGAATCGCAGCGGAAATCGCTCTACGCGGAGATTGGGGATCCCAATACGCAGCTCGACATGTTGCGCGAAATTTCGCCGCTCTTTCACGCGGACAAAATTACCAAGCCGCTTCTGGTGTTACAGGGCGCGAACGATCCGCGCGTGATCAAACCGGAGTCGGACGAGATCGTGGAGGCGATCAAGAAAAAGAAGGGTGTGGTGGAATACGTCGTGTTCGATAACGAAGGGCACGGGTTCACCAAGAAGGCGAACGAGATTCGCGGCAACAAGGCGATCCTCGATTTTCTGGATAAATATTTGAAGGGCGGCGCCGCACCTGCCGCGGGGACGAATTAGCGTTTCGCTCTTCTTCTGTAGCCGCTTCGCTGTGCGAAGCGTGAGCGTGACGCCCCACCGACGCCGCCCACAGGGCGGCGGCTACAGAAGATCCACCTGGATCGGGAGGAGATGGTTGATCATGTAAGTCCCGCGATCGCCGCTCCGGTCAACGGGTTGGGCGAACCCGCGCGAATCGGTGGCGCGTGCGATGACGGTGCAGCGCCCGGCCGATGGCGTGCGCCATTCGTATTCCCACAACCGCCACGCGTTCGCGACTGAGTCGCCGAGCAGGCGCGCGTCGTTCCACGTCTTCCCGGAATCGACGCTGACTTCGACGCGCGTTATCTCGCCCGTACCGGTCCACGCCGCACCGTGGACGCGGTAAACGGAATTTGCCGCGACTGTCTCGCCGTTTCCGGGCCGCGCGATTTCAGCTTTGGTTTGCTGCTCCCGCAGCGGCGCCAGCGTCGGCAGCGCGCCCGATCGATCCCAGTAGGTGTAATCAAGCGATTGATAAAAACCGTTGAACGGTTTGTCGGTCACGACGATGCGGCGGAGCCATTTCACGGACGCCATGGCATACCAGCCGGGCACGATGGCGCGGAGCGGGAAGCCGTGGGTCGCCGAAAGTTTTTCGCCATTCATTTCGTAGGCGAGCAACACGTCGCCGCGCGCCTTGGCCATGGGCAAACTGCGGCAGAACGAAATCTTCCCGGCGGGTTTGGGCGGCTTGTCGACTTCACCTTCGTCGGCGCCGTCCAGGATTACTTCGAGAGCCCCAGCCTTCGGTCGGGCGCGTTCCAACACAGCGCTGAGCGGGACGCCGGTCCACGACGCGTTCCCCACCGCGCCGAGCTCCCACTGGACGCCTTTGACTTTCGGCTCGAGGAAAAGGCGGTTGTTCCCGGCGCATTCGAGGGTCGCCGCGATCGTCCGCGGCTCCATTGCGCGCAGGTCCTTGTAACTCAATTCAAAAGGCGCCTCGACTTCGCCTTCGATCTTCAATCGCCAATCGTCTGCCGAAATCTCCGGAACAGGAAAATGACAGCGGACATAGAACGACTCGTTAGGCGTGATAAATCCCTCGAGGCTCGAGAACGGCATCTCGAGATTGAGCGGCTCCTGCTCGCGAACGATCAAGCCGCTCGATAGGTTGGGATTGTTATCCGCAGATTTCACAGATTAGCGCAGATTTCGGTTTAATTTAATCGGCGTCAATCTGCGTAATCTGCGGATGATTATTTCTCTACCGGCAATTTCGCGGCTTTCCAGGCGTGGAAACTTCCGGGGAGATTGCGGACGTCGGCGAATCCTTCCTGTTGAAGAAGACTGGCCGCGAGGCTCGCGCGGTAACCGGTGGCGCAATACACGAGCACGGGCCGCTGCTTGTCGAGCTCGCCGGAACGCGTCAGCAGTTGGGGAAGAAAAATGTGAGTCGCGCCGGGGATGCGGCCGTTTCTCCATTCGGCCGGGCCGCGGACATCGAGAAGCTGGAGACCGTTTCGCGACGCCTGCAGCTCGTGAATCGTCATCTGTTCCAGTTCGCGCAGCGGGTAACCGGCGTTCTGCCACGCGCGCATTCCGCCGACGAGATAACCGGCGAATTTTGTGTAGCCAGTGCGAACGAAGAGCTGCGCGACTTTTTCGGCGTCGCTGTCGTTTTCGAGGACAAGGAGGATGGGTTTTTCCGGATCGAGCAACCAACCCGCCCAGATCGAAAGAATGGGCGTCGCTGCGATATTGAGCGCGCCGTCGATGTGGCCGCCGCCGAAGGCCAGCATGGTTCGGGTATCGACGAGCGGATGGTTTTTCTCCTCGACCAGTTGTTTGAACTTCGCGGGCGCGAGGGCCGGAATCACCGGCAAATTCCCGAGCACCTCGGGACCGGCGGCGTTCACCTTTTTCATCCGCTTATAATACGTCGGCTCGGGAGGCGGCGTGGCGAGGGCGTAATCGACAAACGCCTGCCGTTCGTTCCGCTGATAATAGGGATTGAAGCGTTTCTCGTAGCCTATTGTGCTGTCGAGCCGTTCGCCTATGTCGGCACCGCAGGGCGAGCCGCTACCGTGCGACGGATAAATGATCACGCCGTCGTGGAGCTTCGCGTAAAAATTCCAAACCGTGTCGTAAAGCTGCGAGGCGAGCTTGTCGGCATCGCGACCGAGGAGATCGGGCCGGCCGGCGGAGCTGACGAAAAGAGAGTCGCCGGTAAAAACTCCCCAGGGAGTTTCCGGGTGATCTTCTTCCGCGGCGACGTAGCTGACGTGCTCGGGAGTATGTCCGGGCGTGTGGCGCGCGGTCAGGATCAACGTGCCAAACCTAAACTCGTCTCCATCCTTTACCGGCTCGCGGTCGAAGCCGTATTCGGCGCCGCCCTCGCTGCTGGCATAAATTCTTGCCGTGCCGGTGCGCGCGGCCAACTCGCGGGATCCGCTCACCAGGTCCGCGTGAATGTGGGTCTCAAAAATGTGCGTGATCGAGACGCCGCTTTTCCGCGCGAGCTCGAGATAAATTTCCACGTCCCGCCGCGGATCGATCACGGCCGCCGCGCCCTCCTCGTCGTCGCCGATCAAATACGAAACCGCGGCGATTCCGTCCGTTACGATTCGCTCGAAAATAAGTGACATAGGCTTCCTGGAATTGAATTCGGCCCGCGCGCAAAGACCAGGCCTTTATACAGCGAAAACCCGGAGGCTGTCTTTCCGAAAATTTACCGCGCCAGCTTCCGCTGTTTTGCTTCAGCGCGTTTTTGGGCCGGAAGAGAAACGGTCTTGGCGGTTTCACTGATGGCGGTGGTCCGCGGCGGAAGAGTGTGGCTTGCGCGATAACTCCTCGCGCCAAGCCCGACAATTACCGCGGCCAAAACGAAGCACACCGTCCTCTTTTCCTCCGGCGTGAGACGGAAGAAATGGCGGCGGGCGATCTTTTCGGGTGGCTGGCGTTTCACTCCGCGCGGCGCCTCACGTGGAGGGACCGATACCGGTGCCGGATGTTGTCATCGTAAAAACGCGCTTTTGATGGGGCGTTGACGAGGGCTTCATAGACGTCGGGCGCGACTTCGTAGTAGCGATAGACCGCCCCATTCCGGAATTCGATTTCCAGCGCACGCAGCCGCCTGCTGTAGCCGATGGTCGCAAGCGCCGTCGAGTCGACCGGAACGCGCCTGATTCGCGAGACGATGGCGCCCGGCTCGGCGTGGAGAGTGGCGGCGAGGAAAAGGGCAGCCGCCAATGCAATGGGGGGAAACCGCCGCATAGTGCCTGCTTTTTAACGCGCCGGTTAGCCGCCGGTCGAGGAATTATTTCCTGTAGCGACGGCGCTCTGTCGCCGTAAACGCGCGTATTTTAGAGCTGCGCTTTCGAGCACGAACAGGAGCACGATTACGATTACTTCCCGAGCGGCGTCGTGACGTCAGTGCCGGCGGGAGGAGTAAATTCGAAGGTGGACGAGGGGATCGGGGCGCGGGTTTCGTTCGAATAAGTCGTCACGATGCGGTCGCCGTTGGGCTGGACCATTTCGGTGCGCACGACCTGGAGCTCGCTGTTCATCCTGACGGTGAAAGTCTGGAGAAACCTTTTCATGGAGGGATTGCGCGGGAGAAGCTGCATTTGATAGCCGTCGCTCTCTTTGGTCGCGGAAATATGATAGGTGGCCTCGACGTTCTCCAGGTTCAGGCTGGCGGTGATCGCGGAGATGCCGGCATCGAGCGGGGAGCGTTTGCCTAACGAGTAGTGCTCGGCCGACTTGAATTTCGGATAATAAATCCAGAGCTGCTGGCCATCGCTCACCGTGATGCTGGGCGAATTGCCCTTGGCTTCGCGCCGGAATTTGTTCGGACTTTGAAACCAGATTTTGCCGGAGCTGACAATCGGTTTGCTCAGCATCTTGACGTTTTTCTCTTCCTGAAAATCCGCCTGGAGCTGAGGAGCTGCCGCCCGTTTGTCGCGAATCCGGCCGAGAAGGGACTTCAGGTCGGGCGGCGAAAGGGGCTCGGCGCGGAGCAAGCGCGATGGGAGCAAGAGCAAGAGCAAGAGAAAGAGAAAGAGAAATCGTTTATGCATTTTCAGGTTCTTTGACGAACGGCTGCAAAGATTCTTCGCGCCAGGACTTTGGTTTAGCCGCAGCCGCCGCTGGTAAAGTGAAGAAGATGGTCGCGGCCAGGCTCCAAAACAAGCCGAGAGCGCAGGCGTAACCGAGCCCGGCCAGGGTGGGATTGTTCGCGGCGCCGAGCGAACCGAAACCGCAGATGGCGGTCAGGCCCGCCAGGATCACCGGCTTCACGACACCGGCGACGTCGTGATCGAGTTGCCGCGCCTTTTTCCAGACGAGCAGGACGTAGATGCCGTAGTCGACTCCGATGGCGAGGACGAGCCGAAAGGCGAGCACGTTCAGCAGATTGAGCGGCACCTGGAGCAATTTCATGGACGCGATCATGGCGCACACTCCCATCGCGAGTGTCGCCACTTGAATCAGCCAAAGCCGCCAGTCACGGTAGAGCAAGGCGAGGAGGGTCGCGTCAAAAAGCGCCATCAATCCGCTGATCAGGATCAATTGGCGATGCGACCACGGCACCAGGTCGGTGAGGGTAAAACTCCAGCCGGACAGGATCATCGGAACGCCGGGCACCGGCAGTTCGCGATGCAACATTTCCTTTTGTTCCTGGGTTGCGATCGGTTCGGTAGTGGTCACGAAACCAGTCGTGAGAAGAGGATCGTGCGCAAAATACCGGTCGATGAGGAACCACCAGCCTGAAGTTTGCGGAAGGATGTCGCGCCAATCCGGCAGGCGCGTGCCGGGATCGGCGGCGGCCTTTAGTTCGTCCAGAAGTTTGAAACCCGATTCGAATGTTTCCCGGCTGAATCCTTCGGCGGCGAGCGCGGCTTCGAGGGCCTGTTGCGCCGCCGGGAAATCAACGGCACGCAGTTTCTCGCGATTCACCTCGAGGCGTCGCGGGGAAAGCGCGAGCGCGGCTGGGGTCGAGAAGCCCTTGATCTTGCCCGCCACCTGGAGGTCGCGCCAACGCGGCTCGACTTTTTGCCAGTAATCGTGGAGCTGCTGGGCGTTGTCGGCCTTGACCATTCCGATGACCGGTTCCCAGCGGGTCGGCATTTTTTCCATGATGGTCTTCAGCGCGTAGCCGGCATCGCTCCGCTTCGGCTCCATTGAGTGAGTGCTCACGTCGAAAATCAGCGCCGGCCTCGGCGCGACAGCGACCGCGGTCAGCAGCAGGAGGACGGGGACGGAGATCCAGAGCATTCGGGCGGGGTGGAGGACGGCCCAGCGGACATAACGTTTCACCAGGGTGAACATCCAGTCGTGGCCGGGCGCGGGGCTTTTGCGCGGGAGAAACAAAAAGAAAACGGTCATCATGAAAATACCGGCGAAAGCGATGCCGAGAGCGATGAGGACTCCGAGCTGGGTGAACCCGCGCGAACCGGCGAGGATCAGCGCGAGGAAACCGACCGCCGTCGTGAGAGCGCCGAAGAAAATGGCCTGCCCGAGGTTTTTGACGGCTTCGTCGACCGCGGCCGGATGGTCCGCGCCGTCATCACGCGCCTGTTGGTAACGTCCGAAAACGAGGATGGCGAAATCGACCCCGAGTCCGATGAGGATCGCGCAGAAGCCGACCGTCACCATGTTCAGCTCGCCGAAAATCAGGATGCCGGCGGCGAGGGCGACGAGGCAGCAGAGGAGCAGCGAAATTCCCATTCCGAGCAACGGCAGCCAGCGGCGGAACCCGGCGTAAAAAACGCCGCTCACGAGCAGGATCGAGCCGAGCAACGTGATGATGATGTCGTGCCGCATGCTCAGCGAAATCTCGGCGACATAAGCGGAGCGGCCGGTGACGAGGATTTGAAGCGGCCCGCCATCCCAGCCGGCGTGCGCGGCTTGCTGGAACGATTTCACTTCGCGCATCAGCTTCTGGCAATCGAACGCGCCGATGCCCGGCTGGTTTGTGACCGTGAGGAAAACGCGCATCGTCCGGTCCGGCGAAGTCAGCGGCTGGTCTTCCTCGATCGACGAGTTGCCGGCGAATGGTTTCAGCGCCGGAGCCACCACGCCGAGCGGATCGAGGCCGAGTTCGATTTGCGGCCGCGGCGATCCCGCTTCGATCTCCTCATGTAAGCGATGGAGGCGCTCCTGGATTTTCGTTGGTTGCAAGAGCGCCAGAGTTTCGGCGAACGCGACGGGCTCGAGGTTAAGCAAGAGCGGAGCGGCAATCGATTGGAGGTCGTGCACCCCTTCCGGCGTCTCGATCGGGACCCCGGCGAGAACGCGTTTGCACCACGGTTGCTGGCGCAATCGCTCCGCAAATTGGGGCGCGAACTCTTCCAGTTTGTCGACGTCCCCCGGCTCGCAGACCAGCGCGAAAGTCAGGTCGCGCACCTGGACGAAATCCCGGTTGTAAACCTTCAGGCCTTCCACCGATTCGAAACCGCCCGGGAGCAGGTTCAACACTTCGGTGTCCAACCGCATCCGCATGACGAGGACGGCGACCGATGCCGCGGAGATCAACGCCACCGCCGCCCAGACCCAGCCGCGACGCCGGGTGACGAGTTGAGCGATGGTGGAATGGAAAGCCATGGAAATTCGCGCGCAGCGGGCGACGGTCGCGTTTCAACCCGCGTGGGTCAAAACCGGAACGTAAAAGTTTCGCCGCGGTAGGAATGAGTCAGCGATGGCTTGTCTCCGAGCGCCATGAGTTTGTCGCGGAGTTGCAGCCAGCCGCGCAAATGCGCCGGCGCCCGGGCGGTGCTCCCGGACCAGCCCACGCCGACCAACGGACCGCGGACGTTAAAGAAGTTCGCGTCCTGGCGGATTTCGACCAGCGTCACGCCCGGCCCTTTCGTGAGAGTCAGCTCGAAGTCGCCTGTCTTGGAAAAACGCACCAGCACTTCGCCAATCAACGTCGTGCGTTTTCCATGATACAAAAGCTGGCCGTTCCGCGCCTGCCAGTCCGGCGCCGGCCCGATGAACTGATGGATCGTTCCGCAACCGGTGAACCCGACGGCCAGCAAAACCAGCACGGTGAAGCGGAGCAGCGCGTTCTTCATGACACGATCTCCAAAACTTCCGCCGGCGCGCTTTCTTTTTTCGGAACGAGCGTGCGCCGCGGACAAAGCGGCAGGTAACGTTGCAGCCGGACGAGCATGTAGAAAACCCACATCCGCCATTTGATGGCGAAACTGTCGCCGATGTTTCCGCCGAGGACGGCGTTCACGGCCGGTGGAATTTGGAACAGGTCCTGGGGATGGAGGAAGACCTCGATGAACTCCTTCGAATACCAGGCGTCGACGAAGCGGAGGTAAACATCCATCGCCTTGTTGATGCTCCGCTCGTAACGCGCGAACAGCTTTTTGCGCTTCGCCGGACGATCGAGCACTTCATGGAGAGCGTCCGCCGCCTGTTCGCCCGCGAGGACCGCGAGAAAGACTCCGCTGCTAAATACCGGATCAATAAATCCGGCGGCATCGCCGGCCAGCATCCAGCGGTCGCCCGTCAGGTGGCGGCTGCGGTAGGAAAAATCGGCGGCGGTCCGTACCGGCGTGACGCGCTCCGCATCTCGCATGTGCTGCGTCAGCAACGGCTGTTCTTCGATGGCGCGTTGCAGGAATTCCTCCGCGCTCAATCCCGTCTTTTTGTAGACGGCGCCGTCGAGCACCACGCCGACGCTCGTACGAGTCGGGCTTAACGGAATCACCCAGAACCAGCGATCGGCCGCCCGGACCATTCGGGTGAGAGTGCCGTCCCGGCCTTCGGCCCGCGTCATTCCGTCGTAATGCGCGAACACGGAAATTTTCTGGAGATGCTCGTAGTTGAGTTTGAGTTTGAACTTGGCGCCGAGGATTGAATTCCGCCCGCTCGCGTCAATCACGTAGCGGGCGCGGATCTTTTCGGACGCTCCATTTCCTTTCCGTGAAATCGCGATGGTCGCGCCGTCGTTGGTAAAATCGACCGCATCGACTCCGGTCTCTTCGCAGACTTCGGCGCCGCTTTCGGCTGCGTGATCCAGGAGCACCTTGTCGAAGTCGGCCCGCGTGACCTGGTAGGACCGGTCGGTTTGGGAACGAAAGCCGTCTTCGAAGTAGAACTTCACGCCGTCGTCGCCGCAGGCGCCGTACATTTCCCCGCCGAACTTTTCCATGAACCCGGCCCGGGCAAATTTCTCGTGAAGGCCGAGGCGGCTGAAGACCTGCATGCTGAAAGGAAGGAGCGACTCGCCAATGTGAAAGCGCGGGAACTTGTCCCGCTCGAGCACGATGACGCGGCGCCCGGCGCGCGCCAGCAACGCGCCAGCCACGCTGCCGGCTGGTCCGCCGCCGATGATTGCCACGTCGTAGATGTCGCCGCTCATTGAACCAGCAACGTAGCAAACTTCGCCGCGAAGCAAAGACTACGGCGCGGCCGGTAACCGGAACTGAACGCGCGCGGCTTCGTATTCTGGCGCCGGCATTTGCACCAGAACCGGTCGCGCCCCGGGCTTGAGCCAACGCAGCAAACTCACGAGATCGCGTTCCGGCATGGCCGTGCATCCCGCGGTGGGCGAGCCGGAATTTTTCCAGATGTGCAAAAAGATGCACGAACCGGCGCCGGGCGTTCGGGCTGAATTGTGGGCCACGACCAGGCCCCACTTATAGAGATCGTCGTTCCGCAACATTTGTTCGGAGCTTTTCCAGTCGACCTGCGTGACCTCCGACCGGTTGACGAGCTGGTTGTAGTGTCGCGATTGCGGGTCGTCGACTCCTTCGCTCTCCTTCGTCAGCGGAAAATAGGCGAGCTTGATCCAGGGCGCGGTCGTTTTCGGCGCATAACCAAAGGCCGGCCCGAGGCGGAAAATTCCGGCGGGCGCTTTGTTGTCGCCTTCGACCTTCAACGGGCCGGTGTTCCCGGCGAACAAACCGCGGCCCCAGGCGAGACCTTTCTTTCCCAGGACGACCGGAATCGCGGGCCCGTGCCTTTGCCAATCGCCTTGCGAGCTCGCCCGTTCGAAGGCGCGGAGCACGCCGGATGTCGCATTCCAATCCGATGCCACCACGACGAGGCATTGGCGCGAGGTTTTCAAGGGACCGTTCGCGGCGATCATGGCAGGGACGGACAGGAAAAACAGGAGCCACGGGACCAATCGCATCGCGAGCAAGTAAGACCGCGAGCGCGGACGTTGAAAGAAAATTGTGGCGTCACCGGCGGCCGGTTGCGGTAAGATCGCGCCCGATGCCGTACGACGCGTTCATCAGTTATTGTTCGGAAGACAAGAAGATCGCGGACGCGGTTTGCGGGACGCTGGAAGCGAACAAGATCCGGTGCTGGATTGCGCCTCGCGACGTGGGAGCCGGCCGCACCTGGGGATCGGCGATTGTCGAAGCCATCGGGGAGAGCGCGGTGATGGTGGTGATTTTTTCGAAGCACTCGAACGGTTCGCCCCAGGTGATGCGCGAAATTGAGCGCGCGGTCAACAAGGGCGTGGCCGTCATTCCATTCCGGGTCGAGAACGTCGTGCCGTCGAAGGACCTCGAATATTTCATCAGTAGTTGCCACTGGCTCGATGCCATGAATCCGCCGCTGGAAAAACATATTGGGGAACTGGCGGGCGCGATCCTGGCGTTGCAACGGAGGGCGCCAGCCGGGCCCGCGATCGCCGAAAAAGAAAAAGAAAAGCCGCGCAAATCATGGGCGCTTTGGGCGGTGATTGGATTGGCAGCGATTGCCGCGCTGGCTGCCGGCGCCTGGTTTCTCAGGAGCAAAGGAACGTCGGGGCCGATGGTAACGATCGAAAATCCGGCCCATGGCGCGTCCATCGTCGGCCCGCTTCTTCTCTCGTGGAAAGCCAGGGATTTGCCGCACGAAAACTTGTCCTTCGAGGTTTCTCTTTCGCCCGAAGGAAAACCGCCGGTCGTTCAACGCACTGCCCGCAACTCGATCGTGCCGCAGGGGATTGAAGGAAAGGTGCGCTGGAAAATTCGGCCGCTTTGGCAGACCCCGGGACAAAAGGAAAAAGTTGGGCCGTGGAACCAGGAACAAACCTTTACCTATTACCCGAGTGCGTTGAATCGAATCATCGCGACCCGAAACATTCACGTCGGCACCGCGGAGCCGGACGGATTTTTCGTGCGGTTGGAAGGCGCCGACCTGACTGGTTACGAGATCGAGTTGCTGCGCGACCTGGGCGCACGCATTCTGGCCGCTCATGGCATCAACGCGAAACCGACCATCACCTACATCCGCCGGGTTTGGGGTGAAAAATTCTTTCGTCTGCTCGAGCAGGACGGCGCGGTCGACGTGATCGCGTCCGCCATTTCGATAACGCCGGAGCGCGAGAAGACCTACGGGCTGGTCTTCACCGATCCCACCTTGCAATACCCGCAGACGATGATCGCGAAGCTAGGCGTCCAGCCGTTCGTCGACGGGAAACTTGTGCTCAACCGGGTCGCGGCCGCGGAAAAGACCACCAACGAAACGTTCGCCCGCAAACTTCTCGGGGACTCCGCCGGGGAGCGATTCGTTCCATATGGCGGCAGCGGCGCCTACGATCGGATGCTGGCGGACCTCGCCGCTGAAAGGATCGATGGCGCGTTGCTCGACAAACCGTACGCGCTCCAAAAAACGGCGGAGCTGAAGCAATCCATCGGCGCGGAGCTGGCGTTGACCGATATCACGCCGGCGATCGTGCCCGGAGTGGAGCTGGAGAAAATGGGATTCGCGGTGCGAAAGACGGACCGCGCTCTTTTGCAGGAGCTGAACCAGCAGCTCGCCGCGACCGCTTCCGCGCGCGATGGTGTTTTGAGCAAATCGATTCCGGGCTGGTAACATTGTAGCGACGCTCTCTCGCCGTCCAAACGCATACAGCGGGCCGCGCGCTTTACGCCGACAGAGCGGCGTCGCTACAACACTTGCGACTCTGGTCGAACCGAATTAACAACCCACTGCCATGAAAATCATCGACCGCTACATCAGCCGCCAGCTCATGGTGAACCTGATCTTTGCGATCGTTGTCCTCAGCTTCGTCCTCGTCATCGGCAACATCTTTCGCAAGCTCCTGCCCCTCCTGGTTAATCACGATCTGCCGGTCGAATACCTCGTGGGATTCGTCGCCTACGTCCTGCCGTTCTCGCTCATTTTCACGATCCCGTGGGGACTGCTCACTGCGGTGCTACTCGTGTTCGGGCGGCTCTCCGCGGATAACGAGCTGACGGCCCTGCGTTCCAACGGCGTCAGCATCGGGCGCATCTGTGTTCCGCTGGTGGTGATCTCGCTCCTCTGCACCGCGGCCTCGGTCTGGCTCAATGTCCAGGTCGCTCCCGCCGCCCAGGAGGAAATGCGGAGCACGGTTTTCAACCTTGCTACCCGCAATCCGATGGCGCTCTTCGGCAGCGACCAGGTGATAGACCAGTTTCCCGGCCGGAAAATTTACGTCGGCAAGAAAGAGGGAAGCAGGCTCGAGAACATTCTGGTCTTCGAGACCAACGAGGAATCGATGCCGATGAAAGTGACGCACGCGCGCGAGGGCAGTCTCGAGGCTGATCTGCCGAATCGCCGGATCCTGATGCACATTTCCAATGCCCGTTATTCCCAGCGCGACGAAGCGGACCCGTACGATCTCCGCCGGATGCGGGACGGGATCAGCGTTGAAGAAGGCACGCTCCCGATCAGTCTCGAAGATCTTTACGAGAAAGAGAAACGCCGGGCGAGCCGCTCCATGCTTTCGCTCGAACAACTGCTCGATCAACTGAAGGCGGAAGATCCGAAGATGCGCAGCTCGAGCCGGACCGAGATCAACAAGCGCTTTTCGTTTCCGATGGCCTGCCTCGTCTTTGCGCTGGTCGGCGTCCCGCTTGGCATCACCGCGCATCGGCGCGAAACCTCCTTCGGCTTCGCCGCGAGCCTGGTCATCGGCGTCTTCTATTTCCTCTTCATCATCGTCGCCGACACCCTCCGGGCGAACCCGAAGCTGCACCCGGAGTTTCTGGTGTGGTTGCCGAACGTTCTCTTCCTCGGCCTCGGCATCTGGATGTTCCGGCGGCTGAGTAAACGATGAGCCGTTCGCTGGCCGTCGCCTCGACTCGCTTACGGCATTTCGTCGCTGATGATGAAGAATTTCTTCAGGGTGGCGCTGCCGAAATTGGTGGTGAGCGCGACGTCGGCGGCATCGCGGCCGCGGGCCATGACGATGCGGGCAATGCGGGGAATGTTGTGCCGAGCATCGAAGGTGTACCAGCGTCCGCCGAGATAGACTTCGTACCAGCCGCTGAAATCCATCGGCAAAACCAGCGGCACGCCGATGTCGCCCATGTAACCGGTGGCGTAACGCGCGGGAATGTTCATGCACCGGCAGAACGCGACGGCGAGATGGCTGAAATCCCGGCAGACACCGCGCGGATCGTTGTAAACGTCGAAGGCGGACTTGGTGTGGTCGGCGAAGTGGTAGCCAAAGGTGATGTGGTTGTGGACCCACGAGCAAATGGCCTGGGCCCGCGCCCAGCCGGGCGGCGTATTGCCGAAGAGTTTCCAGGCGATGTCGGAAAGCTTGTCCACTTCGCAGTAGCGGCTGGTGAGCAGGAACGGAAGGGTGTCGTCGGGCAAATCCTCGACGGCGTGCTGGATCGCGGCCGGGTTTTGTTCGTCGGGCTGGCCGCTGTCTTCGATAAAGGTCTCGAGGGCGAACCGGATGTCGCCTGCCGGCGCGAGCAGGCGCGCGCAACGGTTACCGTAGAGATCGGTAAAGTCGGTCAGGGGAACGTCGGGTTCGACCAAGATCTTTTCGGGCGCGCGCAGATCGGGTTGGCGCGACGGATGGACGTACAACATTAGAATCATCGGGGTCGCGGCCCGCAGCTCGAATTGGATGTCGAAACCGATTTTGACGATCATGAAACAGGACCCATAGGTCTTATACGACCTATCCGTGCGTCGAGCCAAATTCCGCTTCGACGGAAAGCTTTTCGTCGGCGGCGATGCGGACGTCGCGGAGGCGGACTTCGCCGAGCGGAAGGGAGAGAAGAGAAAACTCGCGCCCCTCGAGTTTTTGCAGATGGGGCTTGAGGACGCCGCAGGCGACGCTGGCGATGGCGCCTTCGCCGGTGCAATCGAGGCCGGAGATCGTGGCATTAAGTTCTTCGTCGAGCTCCAACTGACCGGTGATGCGGAGCGAGGCGCTGACGAATAGTTTTTTCGCGCGCAAACGCACCTCAGCCGCGAGCGAGCGCGGACTTCGCGAGCGAACCAGGAGCTGAACGCTGTCGACGTTAACGCCATGCTTGCCCGCTTCGGCCTTCGCGACTTTGGCGATCAACGCTTCGAGATCGGCGAGCGCGACGGAAATCTCGACCCGGCCTTCGGCGGCATTTTGGAGGAGCAGCAGAACGTTGCCGTCGCCGCCCTTTGCTTCCCGCAGGTCGACTCGATTAGCGGTTAGTTGAAAGTCGACCGACGCCGGCCCGACAAAGAAAGGCGAAGCGACGACTCGAAACGAATCGATCGTAAGCGCCGATTTACCTGTCCCAGCCAGTGACGGCTTTGGGGGCGGATGCTCCGGAAGGCGGGCGCCAGCGAGCGAGACGATCACGGATTCGAGGTGCGGATACGATTTGTCCTGCACCTCGACCGGTTCGTGAGCTAGCGCGAAAACCCGGCGCAAGCTTTCGTTTAATCGCTCGGCCAACTCAGCCGCGCTCGCGGGAAACGTTTGGGTATTCAGCGGAAACATAAAACAAACCCTCCGTCGCTACGCTACCGTGGGCAAGCGCCCTCCTCGCGAGCGGGCCTGCCACGTCGTAGCCTTGGCGAAGGCGGGAGAAAATATTTGCAATCGCGGGCCGCCCAGCTACGTTCCGCGTTCCTTTATGGCGAAAATGTCCTGGATCAATCGCAACGAACGCAAGCGCGCGACCGTGAAGAAATACGCGGCCCTGCGGGCTGAGCTCAAAGCGAAGAAAGATTACATGGCCCT
>JBEEHG010000039.1:0-59200 GCA_041167265.1 Verrucomicrobiota bacterium
GCGTTGCGACGGCGTGCCCGCCATGGGACGGTCTGCGCCGTGTCCACGAACATCTGGTTTTGGGTGGCCTTCCACGTGGGCGTCTTCATCGCGCTGGCCGTTGACCTGACCACCTTCAAGCGGCGCAATCGCGAACTAAGCATGCGGGCAGCGGTCCAGCGGAGCCTGATCTGGATTGTCCTTTCCCTCGCTTTCAACCTCCTCGTTTGGAAGTCGAAAGGCGACGAAGCCGGCCTGGATTTTCTCACCGGCTACATCATCGAGTACTCGCTCAGCGTCGATAACATCTTCGTTTTTGTCCTGATCTTCGCCTATTTCCGGGTCCCGCCGCGTTCGCAACATCGGGTCTTGGTTTGGGGAATCCTCGGGGCGCTCGTGATGCGCGGCGTCATGATCTGGCTCGGCGTGACCCTCGTCGAGCGGTTCCATTTCGTCCTCTACATCTTCGGCGCGTTCCTCGTCCTGACCGGACTCCGGATGCTATTCGATCGCGATGCCAAGATGGACTTCGAGAAAAATTTCTTCATGCGATGGTGCCGCAAAATCCTGCCCGTCACTCAGGATTTCCACGGCCGCCGGTTCCACGTCGTCGTCGACGGCAAACTCTGCTTCACCCCACTCCTGCTGGTCCTGATCCTGGTCGACGTCATGGACCTGGTCTTCGCGGTCGATTCCATCCCGGCCGTCTTCGCCATCACGACCGATCAATTCATCGTCTACACTTCGAACATCTGCGCGATCCTCGGTCTGCGTTCGCTCTACTTCCTCCTCGCGCGCATGATCGATCGCTTCATCTATCTCAAGACTGGACTGGCCCTCATCCTCTTTTTCGTCGGAACAAAAATGATGATCGCCCGACACTTCGCGATCCCGAACTGGATTTCGCTGCTCATCATCCTCGCCGTTCTCGCCGGCACGATCACCATTTCGCTCGCCGTGACCAAACGCCGATCGTCCGATCCGCCGCCCTTGTAACCGGACCGTGCCCGCCGCCGCGCACGCGAAATCTCCATGGTTGATTTCATGACGAAAAACCGATTCACTGAAGCTGCCATGAAAACCTTGTTCGCCGCCGCGCTGGTTCTCGGTTTCGCCCTTCCTTCGTTCGCCGACATCCAGGACCCGCCCGCGAACGATTACGGTCCGACCCGGAAACTGGGCCGCGGGTTGTCGAACGTCGTTTTCGGAATCGCCGAGCTTCCGGTTCAGATCGCGCGAGTGAACACCCGGGAAGGGAACTCAGCCGCGCTCGGCTACGGCGTCGTGCGCGGCATCGGACGCAGCTCCATGCGAATCGGGGCTGGCCTGTGGGAAATGTTTAGCTTCCCATTCCCGGTTAATGGCGCCCGCAATTACCATCCAGTTCTTCCCGGGCACATTCGCCACATCCACGGCGGCTACGAAGAATTCCCGCCCGAGCTCGGCAACGAATCGAAGTATCCTTACGTCCGCACGTACTGACGCGCGCTGTTAGTTTTGTAGCCGTTTCGTTGTGCGAAGCGCCGGAGGTCGGCGGTGCGTCCATTGCGTCGCCCACAGGGCGACGGCTACAGTAGCGCGTGCATAACGTCGAACTTACCATCCACGACGTCGCCTTCGGCGGCAAAGGCGTCGCGCGCGATGGCGGCAAGGCGGTCTTCGTTCCGTTCACGATCGACGGCGAACGCGTTTCCGCGCAAATCACTCGCGAAAAAAAACAATTCGCCGAAGCCGAATTGGTGGAGGTTCTGGCCCCGTCTTCCCACCGGGTGACGGCGCCCTGTCCGTATTTTGGCCGGTGCGGCGGATGCAGCTACCAGCACATCAGCTACCAGCACCAACTCGAACTCAAAGCGCGGCAGGTCGACCAGGCCATGCGCCGGATCGGGCGTCTCGAGGAGCCGCCCATGCGCCCCATCGTCCCATCGCCTGCGCCTTATGGTTACCGCAACCGCATCACCGTCCACGCTCAGGACGACGTCATCGGGTTTTACCGCCGCGATGTTCACGAGCTCATGGACATCGCCGCCTGTCCTATCTCGATGCCGGAAGTAAATGCTGCCCTGGCCCAACTCCGCGCCACCCGAGCGGCCGACGGCCATTACACCCTCCGCGCTCACGCCGGCCCGCGCGTCTTCGCCCAAACCAACAATGCCGTCGCCGATGCCATGGCCGATTTCATCGCATCGATCCTGACCGGCGCCGAGGACCTGGTCATCGACGCCTTTTGCGGCGCGGGATTTTTTGCCAAACGGCTCGCGCCGAAATTTCAACGCGTCATCGGAATCGATTGGGACCGGTTCGCGATCGACGCCGCCCGGAAAGGGGCCGGGCCTAACGAGACCTACATCGCCGGCGATGTCGCCCTCGAATTAGCGAAAGCTTCAAGGAGCGGCGGTTTTCCTACCGGCGGCGCTTTGATCCTCGATCCGCCCGCGACAGGCCTCACCGCCGAAATGCGCCGCGCCATTCTCGACTCCTCTCCGCGAACGATCATCTACGTCTCCTGCAATCCCCCCACCCTCGCGCGCGATCTCGCGCAACTACGGGAACGCTTCGCCGTCGTCTCCGTCACGCCGTTCGACATGTTTCCGCAAACGGCGGAGATCGAGGTGGTAGCGCATCTTTCAAGGAGCGGCGGTTTACAAACCGCCGTTTCGGCAGAGGGCGGTTTGTAAACCGCCCCTCCTTGTCACTCCACTCGCAACGCTTCCACAGGATTCAGATGGCTCGCCCGCATCGCAGGGAACAAACACGCCAGCACCGCCGCGAGCGCGAGCACTCCCACCGTTGTCGTCAACAGCACCGGATTGTAGGGAGAGGTCTGATAGAGCTGCGCCGCGATCAATTTCCCGAGGGCGATCGCTGCCGCCAGGCCCACAACCAAACCGAATACCACCGGCATCATTCCCTGCTTCACGACCAGTCGCAGCACATCCATCGTTTGCGCGCCGAGCGCCATCCGCACCCCGATCTCGCCCGTCCGTTGTTCCACTGTGTAAGCGACCGCGCCATAAATTCCGACCGTCGCCAGGACCAGCGCCACGCCCGCGAAAACGCCGAGCAACGTCATCATCAATTTCGCCTGCCCGAGCGCCTGCGCCATGATCTCGGAGACCGGTTGTGGCTGGATCAGCGCCAGACCCGGATCGATCCCTTTCAACGCCGCCTGCACGGATTTCGTGACGGTGTCCGGCGGCAAAGGACTGCGCACCGTGATGGTGAGGAACGGGAAATTCTCCTGCGCAAACGGCCGATAAAATTCCATGTCGTTTTGCTGGTCGAGCCGGACGGAGCGGACATCGCCGATCACGCCCACGATCTCCACCGGGACGCTGCCGCTCGTGATCAGCAACGTCTTGCCGATCGGGTTCTCATTGCCAAAGACCGTCTTCGCGCCCGTCGCGCTAATCAGGATCACGTTCGGATGGTCCGCGATATCCTGTTCGTTGAAATCACGGCCGGCAATGAGCGGAATTCCGAGGGTCCGAATATAACCGGGAGTAATGTCGTTGGAGGGCGCGCCTTTGCGCTCCGCGATTGGCGGAACGTTGCCCTCAGCGCGTGTATAAAGCGTCGCGCCGCCGCCGCCAAAGAGCGGGAAACCACCGCTGACCGACGCTTCCTGCACACCGGGCGTCGCGCGCAGGGTGTTTCTCATCTGGTCGGCAAAACGGTTACGCGCGGCGACGTCGGGATATTGCGCCTGCGGCATGACTGTCAGGCCAACCCAAAGATTTTCCGGTTTGAACCCGGGGTTCTGATTGCTGAGCCGGGTGAAACTGGCGATGAGCAGCGACGCACCCGCGAGCAGAGTAACCGACAGCGCCACCTGTGCGCCGACCAGCACCTTGCGGAAACGTTGTTGCCGGACGCTGCCGGAAGTTCCGCGACCGCCTTCCTTCAGGGCGTCGACCATGTCCGTCCGCGAGCTTTGCAGAGCGGGATACAACCCCATGACCAGGCCGGTCAGCAGCGATAGTCCCACTGTGAAAACCAGGACCGGCAATGAAATTGCCGAGCCGGCTCCGGGTTCAATCGGAAGGAAGTTGGCCGCCAATTTCGGAACGAGCGGGACCAGTTGCCAGGCGAGCAGCGCCCCAAGAAGTCCGGCGAGCAGACTGATCATAACGCTTTCGAACACGAAAAGCCGGAGCACAC
The DNA here is from genome assembly GCA_041167265.1 of Verrucomicrobiota bacterium. Lineage (GTDB taxonomy): Bacteria > Verrucomicrobiota > Verrucomicrobiia > Chthoniobacterales > UBA10450 > AV80. The sequence goes on from JBEEHG010000039.1 coordinate 4,141, forward strand.
TTCCGCGCGACGCTCCCAGCGCCATCCGCAGCGAAATCTCCCGGCGCCGGCCGCTGAACCGTACGAGGAGCAGGTTGGCGACGTTGCTGCAGGCAATCAGCAGGACAAAGGTCACCGCCGCCAGCAGGGTCGCGAAGCCTGGCCGCAGATTTTCCGTCACGACTTCCGGGAGCGGCTTCGCCAGGGTGCCTGATTTCGCGTCGATCTTCTCCGAATATTGGGTGCGATAGCTGTCGCCCAACACTTGTAATGCGGCACGAGCCTGCTCGATCGACAGGTTCGGTTTCAATCGTCCGACCGCGCGGAGGAACGCCGTCCCCCGCATCATCCGTTCATGCGAAAAGCCGGGAATGATAAACGGCTTCGTCGTCCAGATGTCCGCGTTCGGACCGCTCCACGAAATCGGCAGCGTTGGAATCACGCCCACGATGGTGTGGGCTACGCCATCGAGCGTCAGAGAACGTCCGATCACGTTGGGATCGCTGCCGAGCCGCGCTTTCCAAAAGCGTTCCGTGACCACCGCCACGTCGGCGCCTTCCTCTTCCTCCGGCCGAAATGTGCGGCCCTGGCTCGCGCGCAAACCGAGCACGTCGAAGTAATTCGCGGTCGTCTTGAAAAGCGGCACCTGGAACGGATCGCCCAGGCCGGTCACCGTCGTCCCCGCTCCGTTCTCAGCCGCGAATCCGTCGAAGACCTGTTGGCCATCGCGGAAATGAATGAACCGCGGTGCCGACAGTGGGAAATCAACGGTCTGCTCCCTGAAATGCGAGAAGACCTGGAGCACACGCGCTGGCTCCTTGAAGGGCAGGCCTTTCAGGAACAAATCGTTGATCAACGAAAAGATCGCCGTGTTCAGGCCGATCCCGAGTGTGAGGGTAATCACCGCCAGGAGGGTGAACCCCGGCGATTTCCGCAGTTGCCGCAGCGCGAACCGTAAATCAGTCATCATAAGAAAACTCCTGTCTGTCTGTCGTTACGGGGCCGCAAAGTTAGGATGTACCAAATGGAGCCGTTGGATTCAAGAAAGTAACGCCGCCCGCGACCTGTTTTGCCTTTCCTGTAGCGGGGATCCAGGACCGCCGAAGGCCCGCAGGATAAAAACGGCCGTCATAGACCGCCGCTACAGCCTCCGCATTCAACGTTGGGCATTGGACGTTTTCACCCGCTGTCTCTGCCTGAACCTTTTCCCCTGATTCATTGTCATAGCCTGCGTGAAATCCTTTCTCCTTGGTTTGCTCATCGCGCCCACCCTTCTCTGCGCCGATGGCCTCAGCGACGTGCGCGCCACGTTACAAAAACTCCAGAGCGACCAGGCCCTCCGCGCTCGCGTGGAAATCAAGACCCGCCGTTCCGGCGGCGAGAGCGCCAAGCAAAAACAATCCGAGAGCATTTCGTCCGTGATCGTCGAGGAAGGCCTCGACGGATTGAAAATGGGCTGGTCCGCCGACCAGATCAAAGCGTCACGCAAGGCCGCCTGGACCGAAGTCATCAATCCTGACGCACCGAAATCAGATCTCGCTACCCTCAAGGCGCTCGAGCCGGCGCAAGCGCTCAATCTCCTCGACGCCGCCGATGCGCTTCGTCGCGCTCTGGAGAAATCCGAACTGCGCGAAGACAAACGCGAAAATTACCAAGGCAAACCAGCACGGGTCCTTGTCTTTCGCATCGAGCTCGGCCTGGACGAAGAGGAGCGCAAGGCGCTGAAAAGTTCCGAGACCTACCTAAAACTCTGGCTCGATGACGACGGCGTGCCGCTGGCGATGGAGCGCGATGTTCAAGCGAAGTTCAGCAAATTCCTCATTGGCTTCCGCATCCACGAACACGACACGCGCACCTACCAACGCGCCGGCGGCCGACTCGTTGTCACCCGCGCCACTCACGACACCTCCGGCGCCGGCCTCGGCCACACTGAAGAAGCTCACATCACCACAAACGTGACTCTGCTGCCATGAGTGCTAACCAAAGACGTCGGATGTTTACGCGTCTTCGCTCCAACACTGCCCTAGTCGCCAGCGCCACCGCGATGGCGCTCGCACTCTCCGCGCCTTCAACCAAGGCAAGCCTTTTTGGGGGCGACGTGGTCCCCGCCACTTCCGAGCACGACCCGGCTTTGACGGCGGGCCTCGTTCAACTCTCTCCCAGTGTCAATCCCGACGAAGCCCGCCGCGTCGCCTTCACCGCGTATACCACGGGCCGGCAGCTCGCCGCCGAGTGGCGGATGGTGTGGCCGGCGACCGTGCAAAGTTTTCTTATCAAGATCGGAGCCAGAAAAGCCGGGCATTGTTATCAATATGCTAACGAGCTCTTACTTCGGCTGGACGCGCTGAAGCTGCGAACGCTCGAGTTACATTGGGCCGAATGTGCTCCGGGAGAGTTCGACGAGCACAACGTCATCGTAGTCACCGCCCGGGGGCACTCCTTTGACCAGGGCATCGTCCTGGATAACTGGCGGCACAGCGGCCGTTTGGTCTGGGGACCAGTCAAGGGTGACCCTCCTTTCCGGTGGGCGGAAAACAAAGAGGAACTCTCCAACCGCTTGCAACATCCCCGTCACTACTCACGAATCATCCCGGGCTCCAAATCTGAGCGTTCCCCGATTCCCGCGAAGAAGATCCAGCGCCGACCCGCGCCACAGCAATGAAGTTCACACCCCTCGCGACGTGATTCTGCTGCCCGAATAACACTGACCTCTGACCTCCCACCTGGTTTCCGGCTTCGGCCACAGCAAATGCCCCTCGGTCCCCGATTAACGCAGAGTAATCTGCGCGAATCTGCGAAATCTGTGGACGATTCCTCCAAGTGGGGAGCGTGCGCAAGACAATCGCATTTCGAAAATCGAATCCGCGATTAGGCGATGAGGAATGGAGTGATATAGTCGGCGATGTCCGTTCTCTCGCGCCTGGCGCTCGCGCTTCTTTTCATCCTCGCCGGCATTGCGCACTTCGCCACGCCCACATCCTACTTTGCGATCATGCCGCCTTATATTCCCTGGCCAGCCGCGATGGTCGCAGTCAGCGGCGCGGCGGAAATCCTGGGCGGTTTCGGTGTTTGTTTTCGCTCTACTAGGCGCGCGGCGGGCTGGTGGCTGATCCTTTTGTTAATCGCAGTCTTTCCGGCGAACCTTCAGGCGATTTCGACCGGCATGGTCATCGGCGGCAATGCGGTCCCAGCCTGGATGCTCTGGGCGCGCCTTCCGTTGCAACTACTCCTCATTATCTGGGTCTGGCGCGCGTGTCTGGGCCGCGCGTCGCGATCGCCGAAATGGGAGCTGCGATCGGAGCGTGGCTGGAAAGCGTCGCACTTGCGACTGTAGGCAACCGCGTCGATTGCCATCTCCTCATTAATCAGACGCTGTGGTCTGGCGGATTGGTGGCATGCCGGTGAAACAGCTTTTCCGCCAGGCGTTCCAGCGGGCGGCCCAGCAACAGGGTGATTGTGGTCAGAGCAACGGTGACTCCGAGAATTACCCAGTGACCGAGCCCGCAGACAATTCCCAGAACCGCGCACATCCAAATCGTGGCGGCGGTCGTTAGGCCGGTGACGTGGCCGGCGGGATCGCGCAGAATGACGCCGGCGCCGAGGAAGCCGACGCCGGTCAGGATGCCCTGGACCACGCGGCTAATCGCGCTGGGGTCGCTGATGACATGACCATCGGGCGCGCGGAGAATGAGAGCCGTGGCGGTGGCAGCACCGAGGGTGACGAGCGCGTGCGTCCGAAGGCCGGCTGGCTTCCCGTGCAACTCCCGATTTAACCCGAAGAGCGCGCCGACGACCAGGGCGGCGCCCAAACGCAACGCGGTCTCTTCATTTCCGCTTAACACGACAAGAGCGATTGAGCCGGAACCGGAGGGTCGAGCGCAAGGTTTTTCGGAACTGCGGGGCGCGATTGAATATCCTGTGGATCGCCGTGCTCTCGCTAATCGTCGGCCTGGAAAAGCTCCTGCCTCGGGGGTTCAATTGGACGGTAACGGCGGTGGCCTGACACCGATCGATCGTTGCGCCTCGTAGAACAGCGCAGCGATCGCTTTGTCCTGCTCAATTTTTCCGGAGAGCTCTTCCGGCTTTTGCCGAACGCCCGCCCGGAAGATGAACAACAGCTGGCTTCCTCCCTCAATGGTGACCCCAAACTGTCCTTCCAATGCGCGACGCAAGATCGGATTAAAAAGTGCTCGGATGGCCGGTTCGTCGTCACCGCGAAGTATGTATCGACGGCTGAACTCGGGAGAGTCGGGAAAATTGATGTCGGTCTGACCAAACCGCGTTTCCATTTTCTCGAAGAATCCTTCGGGAAACAGGACGAACTTCGGCAGATTCAGATACCCGGATTCCATCCTGGTGACGGTTTGCTTCACCTTCGTGTTCGAATCCGATCTCATTGAACCACGAGGCTCATAGGCGTAATCGAATACGGTTAAGTTGAGGTCCGCGGTGCGGGCCGCTTCGAGGACATTGGTAACCCTGGGGGCGAAGGCGTCCTCCACGAGTCGCGAACCGACCGGCAACGTCTTATCCGCTTCGCTGGGTTTGCGCCGAAAAGTGAGCCCGAGGCCGCGTGCTACGCCTTCGATTTTCTTCGAACGGATGCTCTCGACATATTTCGTTATTGCCGCGCCGATCAGACCGAGGACGAAAACGGTAACAAAGCACGGAAGCGTGCAACCCCAGTTGCGGCCGGTGCTGCCTGGAGCAGGCGAGGCGGCCGCCAGAAGGTCGATGGGGAATGCCACAATCGCCGCGCTCTGCAGGACTGAGAATAGTGATTGGAAGCGATCTGCATTCATACGCGGCTTTAAAACTGCCCGAAACTGACGGAAGCCGTTACGACGCACAAGGAGGAAGCAAAAGGCGCGGCGAAAAGACAACCGAGCCACGCGAATGTTTGAACGTTAAATGGAAGGGTTGCCTGGGGGGATGCATTCCCATAGGACCTAACGGACGTATGCGACCGATTCCGCTGCTCGATTACCTGGGCAGCCCGATTTTCTTCGCGCTCTTCGTGCTCCTTCTCTTTCTCCAATGGAAATGGCCATTGCGCCGCGCGCATTTTTCGGTGCTCCGCAGGCTGGTGCGGAACTTCGTTATGTCGGTGCCTGCGTTCGTGCTCCTCCGGCTGGCGCTGGTGCCGATTCCGCTGGCCCACACGTTCTGGGCGCAACGAAACGGGATCGGATTACTGAACTGGATCGCGCTGCCGCCGGTCGCTGCGGCGATCGTGGCGTTCCTCCTGATGGATTGGGCTTATTACTGGTGGCACTGGGCGATGCACCGGGTGCCGTTCTTCTGGCGCTTCCATAATGTCCACCACACCGATCTCGACCTCGATGTAACGACAGCCGCGCGGTTCCATTTCGGCGAGATCCTGTTTTCAATCCCGTTCCGGCTTTTGGTGGTGGTGCTCTTCGGCATTCCGCCGCTGGTTTATCTGGTGTTCGAGATCGTGTTCGAATCGGCCAGCGTTTTCCATCATTCGAACTGGCGGCTGTCGTTAGGCCTGGAGCGAGTTCTGAATCATGTGATCGTCACGCCGCGGATGCACGGGATTCACCATTCCATTGTGGAGCGCGAGACCGATTCGAACTGGGGCACGATCTTCTGCTGGTGGGACAAGATCCATCGCAGTTTGCGCCGCGATATTCCGCAGGCGGAAATCACGATCGGCGTGGCAGCGTTCCGCGACGATCACGAATTGACCGTGGGCAAGCTGCTCACGCTACCCTTCAAGCGACCTCGACCCTGGCGACTGCCGACTGGAGAAGTGCCGGACCGGATGCCAGGATCGGCCGACGAGTTGCAGCCGTGAACCTCGTGCCGGCTCAAGGAACGGCGATTTGAAATCGCCGATGAAGAGCAAACCGGCGATTTCAAATCGCCGTTCCTTGAAGTCGCAATTTTTCAGAACATGGCGGCCGACGAAGGAAATCCGCGCCCGCAAACGGGGCGCGCCGTTCTCAGTTTTCCACCCGGCTTCGATCCTTCCCGGCGCTGGCCGATACTCGTCGTCACCTCCACGACGGACATGCAGCGCACCAGTCCGATGGACGCGTTTGCCTACAAACCGGTCGCGGATACGGAGGGCTGGGTGATCCTCGCCTCCGACGCGACCATCAAGGCAAAGTTTGATTCCACGCCGTGGCGGCTTTCGATGCTTGGGGCCGCGTTCGACCAGCTGCGCAAGGACTGGCCGCAAAGCAGGAACTGGCCGGTCGCGTTCGCCGGATTCTCCGGGGGCGCGAAGCGAAGCTGTTTGCTCAGCGCCATGATGGCGAAAGGGCGCGCCGTAAACATTTGCGGCCTTTTCCTGAGCGGCATCAATGACGATCGGCTCAGCGTCGCCTACCGGGACTACCAGCCTGGGCCTGGATTTCTAAACACCCCGGTATGGATCAGCGGCGGGATGGACGATCCCATTGCCACGCCCTCGCTCGAGGGCCAGGTCGCCGCCAACATGCGCACCGGATTCAAACAAGTCCGGCTCGAACATTTCATCGGCACCCACCAACTCAAACGCTCGGAAGTAAAACTCGCGCTCCGCTGGTTCCGCCAGCTCGGCGGGTTTTAGGAGTGATCGGTTCTGGGGAGCGCACGCGTCTCGCGTGTGGGCGAAGGCGTCTCGCGTTCGCGGACTTTATGAAGATCGTTCCGGCGAGACGCCGAAACCACGCGCGAGACGCGCGCGCTCCCCAGACGTGACAGTGCGCCGCTTCGACTGATAGGTTGCGCGTCATGGAGGCCGACTGGACATCGCTTACGGATCAGCAACTCCTCGAGCGGCGCATCTCCAAGCTCGGGCTGAAACTCGAAGGCTCGGGGCTCGAGCCCCTCATCAAACAACTTTACGACGAGCTCTCCGCGAAAGGGCTCCCCTTTCATCCGCCGTGTCACATCGGCGACGAATGGTTCGTCCCGGTCGGTATCCCGGCCATCTTCATCCCCTTCTTCCTCGTCCACGATCGCCTTCGCACCCTGGAGAAAACCATGATGCTCGAAGTCGAGGGCGGGACGCCGGAATCGTTCATGAAATTGATCCGGCACGAGGCGGCGCACGCCTACAGCTACGCCTATTATTTGCCTCGGAAAAAAAAATGGCAGGAGACTTTCGGCAAGACTTCGCGGGAACAGACGCCGGACGTGTATCATCCGCAGCCGTTCAGCCGCAGTTATGTCGTGAATCTCGATGACTGGTATGCGCAGAGCCATCCCGACGAGGATTTCGCGGAGACGTTTGCCATTTGGCTAACCCCGGAAGCGGAGTGGCGGCAGCGATACACCGGCTGGAAAGCGCTCCAAAAACTCGAATACGTCGGCGAGCTCATGCGATCGTTCGCGGGCAAGCCGCCCATCCACATGCCGGACTACCGGGCGTCGGAATACGATTGCCTCAACCAAAAACTGAAGACTTACTACGCCCAAAAGCGCAAACTCTACGAAGACACTTACCCCGATTTTTACGACGCCGATCTGCGCCAGCTTTTTTCGACCACGCCCGGCCCGGGCCGAATTACCGCCGCGGTCTATCTGCGGCGCCGCCGCCGCCGGCTTTTGAATTCAGTCTGCCAATGGACGAACGAGCGAAAGTTCCGGGTGAACAAATTGCTTTCGCGCCTGATCGACCGTTGCGATCAGCTCGATCTGCTCGTGCTGAACGACGACCCGCAGCAGGATTTTCGCGTGACCTCATTCATCACGACCCTGGTGATGAATTATCTTTTCACCGGCAAGTTCAAACGGACCAAGTGACGTGAAGAAGAAACTCAAAGTCCTCGCCCTCTTCGACGCCGTCCGGCCGACCAAGATCGACCAGGACCTGAGCAAGGAGATGAAGACCGAGGATTGGAAAACGGAAGCGAACGTTCTCGCCGCTCTCGGAACCCTCGGTCATCCGACCGAGCATCTCGCCATCTTCGATAACCTCGATCTGCTCCGCCAAAAGATGGAGAGCTTCGGGCCGGACGTGATTTTCAACCTGGCCGATCAATTCAAGAACAACCGCGGGTTCGACCAGAACATCGCCTCGCTTCTCGAAATGCAGGGCATCCCCTTTACCGGCTGCGGCGCGACCGGCCTGGTTCTTTGCAAGCACAAGGGGACCTCAAAGAAAATCCTCGGCTATCACCATATTCACGTCCCGAATTTCGTGGTCATCCCGCGCGGCCAGCGGATCGCGCGCCTCAAGAAACCGAAGTTTCCGATGCTGGTAAAGCCGGTGAAAGAAGAAGCGTCCTACGGGATTTCGCAGGCGTCGTTCGTGACGACGGACGAGCAGTTCAAGGAGCGGGTGACGTTCCTGCACGAGAGCCACGACTGCGACGTGATCGCCGAGGAATACATCGAAGGTCGTGAGCTCTATTGCAGCGTGATGGGCAACGCGCGCCTGACGGTGTTTCCGATCCGCGAGCTCATCTTTCGCGAGGTGCCACCTAACGAACCAAAGATCGCGACCTATCGGGCCAAGTGGGACGAGGAATACCGGAAGCGCTGGGGTTTACAAAACCAGTTCCCGGAAGATCTGCCCCCGGCGCTGATCGCGGAGATCGAAGATGTCTGCAAACGCATCTACCGCCTGCTCACGATCGAGGGCTACGCGCGAATCGATCTGCGCCTGACCGCGGACAACAAGATTTATTTTATCGAAGCCAACCCGAACCCGATCCTGGCCGAGGACGAAGACTTCGCCCAGGCGGCAGCGAAAGCCGGATTGCCGTATCCTCGGTTGATCGATCGGATCATTGGAATCGGGATGAAGACGGTGCGCGGGTAACAAGGAGCGGCGGTTTACAAACCGCCGTCAGAACATGGGCGGTTTGGAAAGCGCCCTTCCTTGTCACCAGATCCCTAGTCGCCAAACAGAGTCTCGGAAGAGGATCAAGCAGGATGAAAGCACATCCATAAGCCAACTCATAACTGGCGTTGTCATTCTGAGCGGAGCGAAGAATCTCTGATCATTTCCGGTTTCCAGCGCAACCGAGCGGAGAAATAGTCAGAGATCCTTCTCCCGCTTTGCGGGATCAGGATGACAAGCCTTTTTTGGGCGTATCCAACTCTCGTTCCCCCACGTTGTTTGGAAATGCCGTTTCCCGCCGTCTGTTGCCCCCGGTTGCGAAACAGAGTTTCGACGACAAGTGCATTCCCAAACAGAGTTTGGGGACGAGAACGAATGCGTCGCCGACCAGATTCACCGTGAGAACAGCGATGGCAATCTAGCGTCCCCAGCGCCGCTCTAAAACGTCCAGTCGTTGGTCGAATCGTTGAAGACTGTTTATCGTTCACGCCTCGGCAAGCCGGTGCGGCGCCGCGGGTTTTCGATAAACCAGGTCCAGAACGGCAAGACCACCTGATCGGACAGACCTGCTGGTTCCGGCGCCCGGCGGTAACGCAATGTCATGAACACAATCAGGATTGCCTTCATGCCGAATTCTCGCGGTGCGATGAGCGCGGGCGTTAATTAAAATAGGGGCGCAAAGCGCTAAAACTTCGTTAAGGCTGTCATCACATCTTCTCAGTCGAAAGCCGATAACCGATGCCGACTTCCGTTTTGATCGGGCTCGAGGCGGTGGCACTGGTTTGGAGTTTCTTGCGGAGATGGGTGACGTAGACCCGAAGATATTGCGCCTGGCTCTCGGCCTTCTCGCCCCAGACGGTGCGGAGCAATTGGCGATGGGTCACAACTTTCCCGGCGTTTTGCACGAGCACGCGAAGGAGCGAATACTCCGTCGGCGTGAGTTTCACTTCGACGCCGGCCAGCTTCACCTGCCGGGCTGAGAAATCGACACAGAGCGGGCCGGAACTGAAAACCGGATCACCGGTTTCGGTAAGCGAACGGCGCTGGGCAACCCGGACGCGCGCGAGCAGCTCCGCGGTGTCGAAGGGCTTCGTCACGTAATCGTCCGCGCCCGCATCGAGCGCGGCGACTTTTTCCTCCGCATCGTCGCGGACGGAAAGAATCAGGACCGGCACATCCGACCACTCGCGTAAACGGCGGAGGACCTTGACGCCTTCCATGTCGGGCAAACCGAGATCGAGGAGCACAATGTCCGGGCGGCGTTGAACGATCTCCGCCAGTCCAGCCTGGCCGGTTTCGGCTTCGTAAACCTGGTGGCCGGCTCCTTCCAGGGCGAGGCGAAGCAGCCGCCGGATTTGTTTTTCATCGTCGATGATGAGGGCCGTGTGCGCGGGTTTCATACGCTCGGCTCCAGGGCGCTGGCATCGGTTACGCGAACCGGGACGTTGATCGTGAAACGCGCGCCGCCACCGTCGCGATTCTCGGCCGTCAGCTGACCACCATGAGCTTCGACAAAACCGCGCGCGATCGCCAACCCGAGGCCGAGCCCGCCAGCCTTACGCCCGTCGCCCCGGTAAAATTTTTCGAACACGCGTTCGGATAATTCCGCCGGAAAGCCAGGACCACGATCGCTGACTGAAATCATCAACCGGCCGCTCGAGCATTCCGCGTCGATCTCAATCGGCAGCCGGGCGGGCGTATGGCTGCCGGCGTTAGCGAGAAGTTTCGCGACGGCCTGCTCCATCAAGAGATGATCGATCAGAGCCAGGGGCGTGTTCTCCGGGACATCGAGCCGAACGTCGCGGCCGTCGATCGAATCGCGCTCGATCTCGATGGCCGACTGAAGTAACTCGCGCACGTCGCACCATTCCCGGTTCGGCTGCACCACGCCGCTCTCGAGACGATTCATGTCGAGGAGATTATTGACCACGCGGTTCAGTCGATGAGAGCCGTCATGAATTTCCGTGGCGAGCTGCCGGAGCATTTCCGCGTTCGCTGCGTCCGGCGTAAGGCGGAGCAACTCCTGACTCGCGGCCCCGATCGCGGCGAGCGGCGTTTTCAGCTCGTGCGAAACGCAATCCAGAAGGGTCTTGCGAAGGCGCTCTGAATTTTTCGCCAGTTGAACCTGAGCCGCGAGATGCTCCCGTGCTTTCAACTGCGCCGTCAAGCCGCCCACCGTCACGGCAATGATGAAGAAGGTCACGAAGGTCAGGGCATCTTCGAACTTGTCGATGTGAAGCGTGAAGCGCGGCGGAATGAAAAGGAAATTCCAGGCAAGCGCGCTGAGCGTTGCCACGAGCAAAACCGGACCGCGGCTCAGGATCATTCCGGCCAGGAGCACGCCCAAAAGATAAATGAGCGAGATCGCGGCATAACCCGTAAGCGGCGTCAGGAGCCAGCAGCCGACGGTAAGGGCGATGACGCCGGCGACGGCGAGCAGATATTCTTTGAGCGGCGCAAACGACGCGGCGGCTTCCGCCTCCTCGCCTTTCGGCGGACTGGATCGTTCCCGCACGGGCCAATGTAGCGTATCCGGTGGCGAGCGAAATCGCGCCTGAGGATTTTAGTACCGTTTTAATTATTCTGGTCACGCGCCGGGACTAAGCTCGGAAAGACCGTTGAATTCTGGACTTCCAACCCTGGCGCCTGCCACTTCCCAAGAGCCGCCGCACGATCCGGTCCCCGTCCATTCGGTGGCCCCGAAGAGCCGGCTTCTTTTGCTCTGTCTCGCCAGCCTCGGGATCGTTTACGGCGATATCGGGACGAGCCCGCTCTATGCGCTGCGTGAATGCTTCTATGGCGAGCACGCCCTGCCTCCCAGCCCGGCCAACGTTCTCGGCGTCCTCTCGCTTATCCTCTGGTCCCTCATCCTGGTCATCTCAGTCAAATACCTCATCCTTATTCTGCGCGCGGATAATCGCGGTGAAGGGGGCATCCTCGCGCTCGCCACCCTGGTGAGTGACGTCGCCGGCCGGCACGCGAAATTTCTTTTGCTTCTCGGATTATTCGGCGCGGCGCTCCTCTACGCCGACGGAATGATCACCCCGGCGATTTCTGTCCTGAGCGCGGTGGAGGGATTGCACGTCGCCACGCCGCTCTTTGATCCCTACGTCGTGCCGGTTGCGATCGGGATTCTGGTCGCGCTTTTCATCTTTCAATCACGCGGCACGACGGGTATCGGGCGCGTCTTTGGTCCCGTGACGATTCTCTGGTTCGTGGCCATCGCGGTTCTCGGGATCCATCAAATCGGCCGGGTGCCGGAAGTGCTGGGCGCAATCAATCCGCTCCAGGCGATTCAATTCTTCACCCGGAACGGCGCACAAGGATTCGTGGTCCTCGGCGCGGTTTTCCTGGCGGTCACCGGCGGCGAAGCGCTCTACGCCGACATCGGTCACTTCGGCACTGCGCCGATTCGGATCACCTGGTTCGCGGTGGTGCTGCCGGCATTGACTCTGAATTATTTCGGCCAGGGCGCCCTTCTTCTCCACCACCCCGATGCAGCCGTGAATCCGTTTTTCCGGATGGCGCCTGCCTGGGCGCTTTTCCCCATGGTGGCCCTGGCCACGGCCGCCGCCGTCATCGCATCGCAAGCGATCATCAGCGGCGCTTTTTCGCTGACGATGCAGGCGATCCAGCTCGGCTACATGCCGCGCCTGCGCGTGAATTACACTTCCGAGCGCGTCATTGGCCAGATCTATGTGCCGACGGTGAATTGGGCGTTGATGCTTGCCTCGATCGGCCTCGTTCTCGGTTTTGGAACGTCGAGCCACCTGGCCGCGGCCTATGGGGTCGCGATTACCACGACCATGTTGATCACGACAATTCTGTTTTATGTCGTCGCCCGTCGGCGCTGGCATTGGCCGGCCGCCGCCGCCCTGCCCGTGGCCGCCTTCTTCATCGCGATCGACCTCGCATTTTTCGGCGCGAACATGATCAAGGTCGCGCACGGGGGCTGGTTCCCGCTCCTTATCTCGGCGTCGATTCTTTTCCTCATGCTCACCTGGCGAAAAGGCCGGCGCGTTTTACGCCAGCGCCTCGGCGACATCTGCCTGCCGCTCGATGCGCTTCTCCCCAGCCTGAAAGACGAAAGCATTCGTCGCGTGCCCGGCACCGCCGTTTACATGTCGGGCAACAGGACGGGTACGCCCCTCGCGTTGCTCCATAATCTCAAGCACAACAAAGTGCTCCATGAACAGGTCGTCCTGCTCACCGTGCGCACCGAGGAAGTTCCTTTTCTCATGGATGCCCGGGATCGCGTCTCGCTCGAGAAACTGGAGGAAGGTTTCTGGCGAGTGCAGGTCCATTTCGGCTTCATGGAGAAACCGGATGTGCCTTCGGCGCTGGAAAGCGTGAAGGAACCCGGCCTGCGTTTCAATTCCATGCGCACCACTTATTTCATCGGACGCGAGACCATTCTCGCGACCCGCAAGCTTGGTCTCTCCGCCTGGCGCGGCTCGATCTTCGCCTGGATGACGCGCAACGCCGGCGACGTGACCTCGTATTTCTGCCTGCCCCCCAACGGCGTCGTCGAACTCGGCGCCCGCGTCGAAGTCTGATTCGGCGGGCGCGCATTTCGTCGCATCCCCGATTTCGATTGAACTGGCCATGGCCCGGCGGAATGGTTCAATCTTCGCCGCTCTTTCCATGCTGAATTCCTGAATGGCTACTATCCTCGACCCGACGGCCGTGCACCGTCCGCGCAATGTCGATTGGAAACGCGCGTCGGCCCTGCTTTACGGCGATTGGGGCACGAGCAAGGCGTACGTAATCGGCCTGGCTTTCGTGGCCGCCGGGTTCTCTTCGCTCCCCATTATCCTCGCGGTTTGCCTGCTTACCGGCGTCGTGGCCTACAACTACATCATTGTCTGCGCGCATTTCCCGGACGGCGGCGGCGTCTATTCCGCGGCGCGACAACAGAGCCGCTTTCTCGCCTCGACCGGCGCGCTCCTGCTCATCGCCAATTTCATTGTCACCGCCGCGCTGAGCGGATGGGCGGCGGTCAGTTATCTCGGGGTGCCGAGCAGGTACGCGCCCATCGCCACGATGGGACTCATTCTTGTCGTCGGCGCGGTAAATTTCTTCGGGCCAAAACACAGCGGCAGCGTTTCCATTTGGCTGGCCATCCCCGCGGTGATCGTCGTCGTCTTGATCGTGCTCCTGAGCGCGCCGCACCTCAACGTTCATTACCTCGAGCCGCCCCACGAAAGTTTCGCCAGGACCTGGACGGCATTTGTCGGTGTGATTCTCGCCCTCAGCGGCGTCGAAGCGATCGCCAACATCACCGGCGTGATGAAGCTCGATCCGGATTCGACGCCGGATCAGCCGAAAGTAAAACGCACCGCGACGAAAGCCATCGTGCCGGTCGCGATCGAGGTCGTTGTCGGCACCGCGCTCCTCGGATGGGCCATGCTTTCGCTGCCGCGGAACCTTCTTCCGCAACTGACCGCGCACAAAGAAGACATGTTGCGGTTCCTCGCCGAAGTTTACGGCGCGATGGCTGGGGGTCTCGCGGTCGGCCACGCCTTGAGTCTCATCGTCGGGCTTGTTTTCAGTTTGCTTCTCCTAAGCGCGGTCAACACCGCGGTCGTTGCCCTGATCGGTGTCGTTTACATGATGGCGCAGGACGGCGAGATGCCGCGCCAACTCGCCCGGCTCAATCCGCACGGTGTCCCGAAAATTCCACTGCTGATCGGGGTCGCGATTCCGATCCTTGTGCTGGCGGTAACGAAAGACTTCGAGGCGCTCGCCGGCCTCTACGCGATCGGCGTGGTCGGCGCGATCGCCGTGAATCTCGGCTCCTGCACTTTCAACAAACGGCTCGGTCTCCCCTGGTATCAACGTGTGATCATGGGCGGGACGTTCGCGATCCTGGCCGCGGTCGAATTGACGATCGCGAAGACGAAACCCGAAGCGCTCTTTTTCGCCATGTGCGTTCTCGGCGCCGGGTACGCCTTGCGCGCGTATTCCCACAAGGCTTCCGGCCTGAAAACGATGACGGTGGCCCGCCAGGTCGCCGACATGGTGACGCCCGACCTTGCCGCCACGATGGTGCCGAGATTGTCCGAAGGCCAAAAGATCATGGTCGCGGCCCGGGGCGTAACGCCGGCCCTCGCCTTTGCCCTGGAGGAAGCGCAATTGCGAAAGGCGACTCTCTGCGTCCTCTACGTCAAGGAAATCTCCGTCTATTTCACGGGGGCGCCGACGAACCTCGGCCGCGCGAAATGGCAGGAGGACCCGGCCGCGAACGCCATCATGTCGTTGACGATGAAGCTCGGCGCCGAGCGCGATATTCCGGTGCAACCGGTCTACGCCGTCAGCGAAGACGCCGCCGCTACGATCCTCGATCTGTCGGCGACGCTGGGCGTGGATTACCTGATCATCGGCGCGTCGCAACGGACGGCGATGGCAAAACTCCTCGGCGGCAGCGTTGTGACCAGCGTGGCGCAGCAACTGCCGGAATCGATCCGGCTCGTGATTTACGGTTAGGCGACGTCATGGATTTCCGCGAGCAAACGGCGGAGTGCTTCGAACTGATGCAGCGGCTCATCGCGTATCGCTACGACAAGCCGTTGCATCATCAGCTCATGAAGGCCGCCGATTATTCGATGCTCGATATCGACGTCCTCGTTCTCATCTATCACATGGCCAAGATTTGCGACGGCCACATTCTGGAAATCGGCTCCTTCCTCGGCGCTTCCACGGTCGCCGCAGGATTGGGCGCGCGCGCTTCCGGCCGGGAAAAGAAATTTCTCACCATCGAACCGGGCGGTGAGCTGAAAGACCACAGGCTCGCGACCAGAAATATTTTCAAGGACCTGACCAAACATGTCGCGCGCGCCGACCTGGCGAACAGCGTAACCCTCCTGAACGGGTCCTCGTTCGACCAGAATATAATTGCCACGGTGAAATCGAAGTTTGGGCCGCGCGAGGTTGGGCTCTTCATTTTCGACGCCGACGCGAACGTTCGGCGGGACATCGATTGCTATGGAGACCGGTTCGCCGACGGCTGCTGGATGGTGATCGACGATTACATCAGCGCCACCACCAAAGCCGGACCGACGCGCGCCCAGGTGGACGAACTGACTGCGCAAGGTCGGCTGCGTCCGCTCGGATTCTACGGCTGGGGAACGTGGATCGGCCGGTGGAGTAGTGGAGTAATGGAGTAATGGGATTCGAGCTCCTTCTCAATACTCCAACACTCCATTACTCCATTGCTCCTTCGCGCGGCGTCGCTACTTTCCGCCATGCATGATTGCTTGAGGTTAACAACAGCCGCGGCGGCGCTGTTTTTGGGCGCAGCCCTCAACGTGGTGGCCGCGCCCTCCCCGATCCAGGACCGCGCCGATCGCTTTCTGAAGCTCGCGAACGCCGGTTACCAGGCCCTTTACCGGACGAACGCCGAAGCTCAATGGCTCGCCGTCACCGACGTGACGCCGGAGCACGACGCTGCCGTCGAAGCGACTGGCAAAGCCTACGCCGCCTTCAACGGCAACCCGGCGTTGATCACGGAAGCGCGCGATCTCCTTACCCACGAGAAAGAGCTAACCGAGCTGAGCGTCCGGCAGTTGAAACAACTGCTGCTCAATGCCGCGGAAGGGCCGATGACGAATCCGGATCTCGTCACAAGACGCGTCGAAGCGGAGACTAAACAGCAATCGATCCTGAACAGCTTCGAGTTCAAGTTGAACGGACAAAAAGTCACCGCCAACGACATCGACAATAAGCTCGAAAAGAGCGTCGACCTGGCAGAGCGCAAAGCAGTCTGGGAAGCGTCCAAACAATCCGGGCCGGCCTTGAAACCGAATCTTGTCCTTCTGCGCGATCTCCGGAATGGCGTCGCCAAGGAGATGAACTATCCGGATTATTTCGGCCTCCAGGTCTCAAACTACGGCATGAGCACCGACGAGATGCTCAAGATGCTGGAAGCGTGGATGACGACGCTGCGGCCGCTTTATCTCCAGCTCCATACCTGGACCAAATACAAACTGGCCGAGAAGTATCACCAGCCCGTCCCCAAAAAGATTCCGGCGCATTGGATCAACAATCGTTGGGCGCAGGAATGGGAAGGCCTGGTCGAAGCCGCGAACGTCGACAAATACTTCGAAGGCCGCCAGCCGGACTGGATCATCAAGACAGCCGAACAATTCTATACCGGCCTCGGGTTCTCCTCGTTACCGGAGAGCTTTTGGAAGAAATCGGATTTGTTCCCGGTCCCGGCGGGAGACAAGCGCAAGAAAAACACCCACGCTTCCTGTTGGCACATCGATCTTGAAAACGATATCCGCTCCCTCCAGAGCATCGAACCGAATTCGCGCTGGTTCTTCACGGCCCATCATGAGCTGGGTCATGGTTACTACTTCAAGGCTTACACTCGTCCGGAGGTCCCGCCTTTGCTCCGGCTCGGCGCCGCCCCCGGATTTCATGAAGGCGTCGGCGAATTGATTTCGCTCGCCTCGAGCCAGGTGCCCTATCTGCAATCGCGGGGAATTTTGCCGAAGGACTTCAAGGCCGACACCAACGCGCTCCTCCTTAACACCGCGCTCGCCCAGGCCATCCCGTTCATTTATTTCTCCTGCGGAACGATGCCTCATTGGGAGGCGGACGTTTACGCGAAGGGATTGCCGGCGGAACAATGGAACGCCCGCTGGTGGAAATACGTTTCCGATTTCCAAGGCGTAGAACCGCCGACGCCGCGCGGCGAGGAGTTCTGCGATGCCGCCACCAAGACGCACATCAACGATAACCCCGCTTACTATTATAACTATGCGTTCGCGACCGTGTTCAAGTTCCAGTTACACGACTACATCGCGCGCAAGATCCTCAAGCAGCCGCCGCAATCGTGTAACTATGCCGACAACAAGGAAGTGGGCGCGTGGTTGAACAACATCCTGAAAAAAGGCGGCACCGAGGATTGGAGAAAGGTTTTGAAGGACGCGACCGGCGAAGACATTTCAACACGCGCCATGGCGGAATACTTCAAGCCGCTCCAAGCGTGGCTGGAAGAACAAAACAAAGGCCGCCAGATTGGCTGGGAGTAATGAAAGAGCGCCTTTACCAAGGAGGGGCGCTTTCCAAGCCGCCCACCGTGCCACGCAAAGCGACGGCGGTTTAGAAAGCGCCGCTCCTTGAAGGCCAATCATTGAATGAGCCGCTATCTCATCACTTCGGCCCTGCCTTACATCAATGGGGTAAAGCACCTTGGTAACCTTGTAGGTTCGATGTTGCCGGCGGACGCCTATGCCCGCTTTCAACGGGCTCGCGGTCGCGAAGTCTTGTTCATTTGCGCCACGGACGAGCACGGCACCCCGGCCGAGTTGGCGGCGCACGAAGCGGGACTGCCAGTCGAAGAGTATTGCGCCCGGATGCATTCGATCCAGAAAGACCTGGGCGATCGTTTCGGTCTTTCGTTCGATCACTTTGGCCGTTCCCATTCCGCCCAGAACCACGAGATCACCCAGCATTTCTATCACCAGCTCGACCAGAACGATCTCCTGGAAGAACGCACCACTACTCAGGTTTATTCGGTCGATGATAAACGCTTTCTCCCCGACCGGTATGTGGTGGGCACCTGCCCGCATTGTGGCTATGAGCGGGCCCGCGGCGATCAATGCGAGAACTGCACCCGCGTCCTCGATCCGGCCGATCTGATCGAACCGCGTTCTGCTGTCTCCGGCTCGACCAACATCGAGCTCCGGGATTCGAAGCATCTGTTCCTTAAACAGTCGGAGATGGTAGGCCGGTTGCGGGATTGGATCGACTCGAAGACCGACTGGCCGGTGCTGGTTAGTTCCATCGCCCGGAAATGGCTCGATGAAGGGTTGAAGGATCGTAGCATCACCCGCGACCTCAACTGGGGCATTCCGGTCGCTTATCAAGGCAAGATGCGACCTGGCTTTGAGGGAAAGGTCTTCTACGTCTGGTTCGACGCGCCAATTGAATACGTAGGCGCAACCATGGAATGGGCGGACGCGACCAGGAACAACTGGAAGCGTTGGTGGCGCGAGGACGAAGGGGCTTCCGACGTTCGTTACCTTCAGTTCATGGGCAAAGACAACGTGCCCTTTCATACCGTCGGTTTCCCGGTCACCCTTTTCGGTTCCAAAGAACCATGGAAGGTCGTCGACTACATCAAGGGACTTAACTGGATGAATTACTACGGTGGGAAGTTCTCCACCTCCGGTAACCGCGGCATCTTCATGGACCAGGCGCTCGAGTTACTGCCCGCGGATTACTGGCGCTGGTATCTTCTTGCCAATGCCCCCGAGTCCGATGACTCCAATTTCACCTGGGAACATTTCCAGGCGACGGTGAACCACGAGCTGGCGGACGTGTTCGGTAACTTCATCAATCGGATCGCGAAATTTTGCAACGCCCGGCTCGGCGGGATAGTGCCTGCAGATGGCGACTATGGCCCGCTCGAAGCGGAAACAACCAGCGCGCTCGAGCAACGCCTTGCCACCCTTACCGCCCAGATGGAAGCGATGGAATTCCGGAAGTCGTCGATCGAGCTCAGATCAATCTGGGTGCTTGGAAATGAATATCTCCAGAAGGCGGAACCGTGGATGAAGATAAAGACCGATCCGGTCGGGGCGGGCGTTTCGATTCGTTACGCGCTTAATCTCGCCATATTCTTCGCAGCCCTCGCCCAGCCATTCATCCCGCAGGCTTCGGCGGCGGTTGCCCAGGCAATAGCTGGAAAAACAGAGTCTCTCCCGTGGCCTGCGCAAGTAGAGGACACATTGGAACCCGGCGCGGCCATTGCCGTCCCTGACGTATTGTTCGCCAAGATCGAGCCCGAACAGTTAGCCGAGTGGATCGAACGTTTCGGCGGGGCGACGTTGTAGCGACGTCACCGGAACAAATCAATGACCGACCACACGAACCGAGGGATCAGCGACTAATATTCCGGCCGCGGTTCGGCGCCCGGTTCCATCGATCTCGCGGCGGTCGATGATCCGCACCGGTGAGACCGTTGTCGTGCCGACCGCCTTCAACTTGATCCGCTGTGGGATCAGCGAGCCCGTCACGAAAACCGTGCGTTCGTTCGGCTGTTGATCGACCGGCTTTCCGGCGAACGCAGCGGAAACGAGCAGGCCAGTCGCGATAAGACCTGTTCCAACGACAGAAGTCCGAAGGCTCACACCTGAATTCTACGACCGCCGCGGCGCCACGCAACACTTAGCGGGGAGGCCGGAAACCGAATTCGGCCTGCAATTCTCCCCAAAGCCAATCCACAAAGCCGTCCTTCGGAATTGATCGTGCGTAGGCGGTCGCGAGGGTCTCGGCCTCCTCGACACGCCCATCGTGACAGTAGAGATAAATCAGGAGGAAGCAGTCGTTGATGTTCGAGAAGCCCCGGTCTTTTTCGCCTTCGAGAAGTCGAATGGCGGTCGCGAAATCGCGTTGAGCGAGCGCGCCTGCCACAAGATCCCGAACCGCCTCGGTGGGCAGAGAAGGCGAGGCGGCCGCGAACCTCTCAGCGAGGGAAACGCGAAGCACGTCAGTCTTCAGGGCCTCCAGGACCGGGGTGCGGAGTTGCGAGTGGCGAAGGTAAAAGTCGAGCTCGGCCAACCAGTTACTGCCGGAGATATCCGCGCGAAACCGCGTTTCCCGAATGAAAAAAAACGGGTCGATCGTTTCCTTTTGTTCGTTAGGCCAAAGATCGTGGATAAAAGAAGAATCAGAGAAACGCTGCAATGCGGCAGAGCTGGCGAGATAGCTATGAGCCAGCCGATAGATCGGCTGGATGTCGGGCTGCGCATCCGTCAGGCGTTTGGGATAAAAATCGTCCAAAGGCTCAATCCCCTGGGTAAGCCGGTCGATCTCCTCGCCATCCATGACGAATAAAGCCGGCATTTGCTCGGGAACTTCGAAACCTACCCGGGCCAGGTCGGGTCCCGTAAGTGGATCGCGAAAAAGTCCGCGGATCTTTTCCGGGTCGGTGGGTCGCACCGGCGGTTTTATGCCGACCATCACCCATTCCATGTCGGAGGTAGCCCAGACAGACGCGTTCGGGAAAACGTTATGGAACGCCCGAAGAATTGCTTTGGTTTCGTCGACGTTGATCTGGTAGATCGGCAACCAGAAGCTGACGATCCCACCATCCTTGAGCCGCCCCTTCATAAGGGAAAAGAATTGCTGAGTATAAAGATTGACCGCTCCCGCTACCTTTAATGGCGGCGGTTCCCCGGTGATAATGTCGTAGCTTGTCGGCGAGGCTTGAAGAAAAAAGCGGCCATCCTGGACAAGGGCCGTGACGCGCGGATCGCGCAACGGATTTGCGTAACCCGCCCCGGGGTAGGAGTCAGCGAGGTCGAAGATCTCTTTCGCAATATCGACGATGTCGAGATGCTTGAGCCGGGAGTCGTGGGTAAAGGCATCCGCAGTCACGCCGACGCCAAAACAAATCAGAAGCGCCTCTTCGCTCTCGGGGCGCAAGGCAAGCGGGAGGTAGGCAAACATCCGCATATACCGCTGAGTCCGCGGCACCGTTCCCGACATGGAATAAGAGTTAGTGACCAGCCGGTAGTAGTAGGGCTGACCGTAAAGATCGCGCCGGAGTAACTGATAAGTGTCGGCGGTACCTTCGATCTTCCTCGAAAGGACCGAACCATCGCCTTCGTAGAGATGACGGGCATTCGCAAAGTGGCTTTCGTCGCGATGATAGGGAAAGAAGATCAGGGCCAGGACAAATGCCGCGCTTAACGCGACCATCGCGATTCCCGAGGGTCGTCGCAGCGACCAGTTCTCTTTTGGAGTCATCACGAGAGCGAGGCCGGCATAGACTACCGCGCAAAGAATCAGGCTCGACTGGAACCCGAGTCGAGGCAGGAGCAGAAAGCCGGCAAGCAGCGGCCCGCAAGCGGCGCCGATGGTGTTGAAGAGAATAGTCAGACCAGTGCTGTTCATTCGATCCGCGATCGCAGATTGAACGCAGCTCGCGATCGCTGGAAGCAGCGCTCCGGAAAGAAACGAAACCGGGAACATCAGGGCCAGGGAAAGAAGGCCGACCCGCTGGGCGAAATCGCGATCGAACGTCGGAATATTCGGCGCGTGTCCGGGCACTGGGAAAAACAGGTAGGAAAGGAGGGTTGCGCCAGCGGCGACAATCAAAAGGAGCGGCACGAGTTGGCGTCGCGGCAGAAGGCGGTCGGAAATGAGACTTGCGCTGATGCTGCCGGCGCCGATCCCGGCCAGGACCACCGCGAGCATGACGGAAAAGGCGATGGAATTGGAAGCAACGTACAAGCGCAGGAAGCGGAACCAGATTACTTCGAGGCCGAGCAGGACGGCCCCGGCCCCGGCGCTGACCAGGAGTAGTTTCCAAGGCAGTGGTCCTTTCAATGAGACTCTTAATCGCAAGCGCGCCGCTCCTTTTCCGCGCGGCTTCGGCTCTGCCCGTGCGAAGACCCATGCGATCAGAGCGGCGGTGCACCCGACTCCCGCCGCGATCCAGGCCATTCCCAGGAGGCCGTATCGTTGGACCAAATACATTTCGCCCAACAGCGCGCCGACCATGGCGCCCAGGGTGTTGGCTCCGTAGAGAAAGCCGATACTGCGGCCAAACTCCTGCCGTTTCAGAACGGGATCTTCCAACAAAACGGGAAGCGTTAATCCCATGGCTGTCGTGGGAATGAGGAGAATCACGAACGAGACCGCGAATCGGAGGACGTTAAGGAGATGTTGATGATTCCAGAAGGCCTGAAAGACGGGACTCATCCACTCGCCCAGCAACGGAAGCGCGAATACCAGCGTGCAACCAAACGCCGCCACGATCATTTCCAGTCCCGCGTAGATCCGAAGTGGTCGCAGCCGGCCAACCGAACTCGAAGCGGCGATGGTGCTTCCCAAGCCGAGCCCCGCCATGAAGCTCGAAAGAATCAGGGCCGCGGACCAAACCGAATTTCCGAAAGCCAGGCCGCTCAGCCGAAGCCAGAGCGTCTGGAAAAGAAGCGCGCTAGTCCCGGAGAGAAACAGAATGACGGAGACAATCGCGGCACGCACTTGCCGAAAGCCCTATAGGTTTTCCGCTGGCGCCGCAAGAAGGGCGTCACTGAGTTAGCTCTGATCGGCGCTCAGAATTTCTTCGTCAGGCGCACGTAGTAGAAACGTCCGGTGGCGTCGTAGGTGAAGCCGGGGTAACCGACCGAGTTTCCGCCCTGGCCGGACGCGAACGGCGGATCTTTGTCAAAGACATTGTTGCAGCCGATCGTGAATGTTGTGCCCTTCAAGAGGGTCTCCCAGAAGCTCAGCTTGCCTGAAGCTGATGTTGTAACAGTCGCCTTACTGTCTTTTGAGGTGCTGGGGCTTTCCGAAGTTTCGTGGACCAGGGCGCTGAAATCGTAGGACGCTTGAAGATCAAACAGCCATCGCCTGTCCACGTTTCGGGTAACCAGATCCGGATCCTGCTCAATAAAGCCACTGATCAAGCGAACCCTTCCGAGGAGATCGAAGCCTTTCCACGTCCAGTCGATGCTGGTATTGCCTCTCCACCGGTAGTAACCCTCCTGGGACTGTCCCGGGTCAGTCGTCACTCCGGCCAGTTGTTCCGTCACTCCTCCTGCGACCCGCTGGACTTCAAAGGAGTTGAGATAGGTGACTTGAGTTATCAAGGTAAAGGTACCAAAGGTCGAGGGGTATTGATATTGCATCCCGAAATCGATGCCGTTGGCTTTCTGGGACGCTTCGTTTCGGTTCGAAACGATGATCCGCGTAATGGTGCCGTCGGGCAAACGTTCCACGCTTTCCCCCGGCAGCAATGTGCCCGCCAGTTCGCGCGCCAAAACGGCATCGAGAAACGCGGACTGGACCACGCCAGTCCGCTCGATCTGCCAAAGATCCGTCGAAAGCGTCAGGCCGGGAACAAACTTCGGCGTCCAGACGATGCCGCCGCTGAACGTCTCTGAATCCTCCGGCTGCAAGTCCGGCGTGCTCTGGATGAGCGTGGTGGTTTCCGGCTCGAACGCGCCGCCATTCTTCGGATCATGCGAGGGCTGGATATCGGAGATGGGAGCGGAATAGAGCTCCTCCAAGGACGGTTCCCGGAACCCGAGTCCCCACGTGAATCTGATCGTGAGCGTGTCGTCCACCGGCTGCCAGCGCACGCCAATCTTTGGGACTGCAACGCTCGTATTGTTATTGAGGAAGGCTTCGTAACGCCCAGCGGCGTTGACATCGAGGGCGTGAAATCCGGTCACGGCGTTTTTCTCGCTGAAGATCGGGATGCTCGTCTCGACGAAGATGGCGTAGGATTTTCGTCCGCCGTGCGCCGTGGCAATCGACGAATTGCCCGAGATATCGCCGCTGATGTTGAGCTGGTCGGGATTTTCGTCCAGCGTTTCACGCCGGAACTGGCCGCCGAGGGCAAAACCGATTCCACCGGCCGGCAAATCGAACAGGGCGGTCGTGTAGATGGTCGCATCGATGGTAGCGAGCTTCGAGGTATCCAGGTCTGTCGGATGAACGCGAGCGAACTCGATCGACGCAGCGTTCGAGGGAATGGGAACGCGGAAATCCCCGAACGGATTGAAGGCCACCCTTGTCCCGATGTATTCCGGCGACGCCGGGTTAAAAATCGGGTCGGCCTGGTTCAGGATGCGGTTAAACCGCGAGATCGAGACCTGGGTTCCAGTGGTCGTGTTCTTGATTTCGCTATAGCGGAAAGCGGTGTCGTAACCCCACGTTCCGTTAAATAGCTTGTCGCCGCGAAAGCCGATCGTGCCGAGCCACGCCTCACTTTCGTTGTCGAAGAGACGGTTGCCGAATTCTGCCAACCGCGCCCGGGTCCCGCCGGAAATGATTTGGTTAAACGGATTGAAAGGATTGAATGCGCCCGGCGTTACTCCGGTCTCGGCATAGGTCGGCCCGCCGAACGGAGTCGTCCCGGCGGGATTCGCAACCCGGGGCGGAATGGCAAGGGTGGTAAAGCCGGGGCTCTGGAAATTTCCTGTAGCCGGTGCCGCCAGCTCATTGTGGGTCTTTACGTCCTGATACATCCCGTCGGCGTAGATGACGAGTTGATCGCCGAAGATTTTGTGGTCCATGGCGACGTAACCGCCGTAGCGCTCGGACGACGGAAACGAGAGAGAGAATTCGTTGAAGTTAAAACCGTTCGGGCCCGACCTCGGCCGGCCGGCGCCGTAGAGATAGGCGTTGGCCGGAGCGAGTCCATTCGTCCCGTTGGGCGCGCTCGCGAACTGGTTTCCGCCGGCGCTGGGAATGACCGTCCCACCTGCTTCCGCCACGGCTGCATTTGTGACCTGCAAATTGTAGGGGCTCGCATTGCTGCTCAGGAACGGGGGCACCGCGGAATAATCGCGGTCGTGATTGAAGATCGAATTGCGATGGTAGTAGTTGACTGTCCCGGAGACGTTCGTCTTTCCGTCCCCCACCCCAAAAGTCAGCGCGGTATTAATGCTGCCTGAATCCTTGTCGGTCGTGTTCCCATACTCGAACTTTGCCTCGGCGCCTCGATAGTCCTTCCAGCGCTTGATGTTCACCACCCCGGCCACCGCATCCGCGCCATAAGTGGTGGACGCGCCATCCTTCAAGATCTCAATGCTCTGGATGGCCGACTCCGGAATCGAATTCAAATCGACGAAGACGACGCGTCTGTTGCCGGTCGGATAAGGCGCAACCCGGCGGCCATCGAGAAGGATGAGAGTCGCCCGGGCGTCGAAGCCGCGGAGGGCGATCGTGGCCGCGCCTACCGCGGTGTTCGAGCCGTTCTCGTTGTTAGAGACAGGCACGCCGTTCGCGTTCGAGACGGTCAGGTTGCGGAGAAGTTCCTCCGTATTGCGCTCGCCGGACTTGTTGATCAGGTCGCGCGTAACGTTCAGGACCGGGTTTGGCCCTACTTCTGCCGCAGTCGGAATGGCCGACCCGGTGACGAACACGCGTTCGGTGGTGGCTTCCTCCGTGCCGTTTTCGTTGAACGAGCGGACGGTGGTCGGTTGAGTCGTCGGAGGCGACGGATCCTGGGCTAGGACGCTGGTCGCGAGGACGAGGGGCAGACTGACTGCGAGGGACGTTCGGAAAAATCCGAGATTCGCCAATCCGATTTTGTTCATAAATGTTCCTTCCGTTGGCGGAGGATTACAGAACGCAATCGAAACGGACAAGATATTTCGAAAATATTTCGCGCGACCGCCTAACGAGTCGCCGCCCGCCGCATGGGACGCAGGTCGCTATTTGACGATCGTTACCCGCACCGTCTCTTCGAGCTCGTCGTTAACGTAGAACTCGACGCGATACTTGCCTTCGGCCCAGCCATCCGGCGGACGCCCCAGGGTAAAGCGAGCGCTCGCGTCCGGCGCCGGCGCCACGCTTTCGGTTTCATCCACGACGAAATTGGGGTCGACCAGGTCGCCCACGTCCTCCGCGATCCAGGCCACGCGGACCTTCGCGCCCTCGGGCAATCCGTGACCATGCCATCGCACATAAATGTTCTGGACGTCGGATTTGAATTCGGTTTTTGAGCCGCCGGCGGGGTCGGTCGAGACTTCCACCGTCAATTTTTTGCCCGCCTGGGCCGGATCGGTTTCAATGGCGGGTCCGCGAATCTGAGGCGTGGGACTCGACGACGTCGTTGCCGCCGGAGTGGGTGTGACTTCCGGTTTGGCAATTACTTCCGGGCGCTTTTGCAGTTCCAGATTGGCGCGCTGGAGCAGCCCGCCTGTCGGCCCCCGCACCACTGTCGTTTCTTTCACAAAACCGACCCCGGGGAAAAACCACCTGTCCAGTTTCGCCGACATGATCGATGAATCTTCGCAATGAATTCGAAAGGCGCGAAATGTCCCGGCGGCGACCGTGACGCTTTCCTGGTTCGCCACCACGAAATGCTGCCGCATTTCCATGCCGGCGAGCTCGCCATCGGTATCCCACGAATCGCCGACTTTTATCGTCGCGGGAATAACGGTCTGGGGCGGATCGAGTTTGGCCATCCGTCCGTCTTTCCCGGCGCGGAAATGGCAGACCCAGCCATGCTCGTCGAGCGTCATCAGCTCGGTCCTGGTAACGGTGTCGTCCACGATCGTTTCCAATTTGATGAAATCTTTCCCACCGAAATTCTGGCGGCCGATTCGCACGGTGACGGAGGTGGTGGCGGGCGGAGCGGCAGCGGGCCCGCCCAGTTCCTCGACGGATTCGTACTGCCAGGTCGTGCCGTCGGCCGCCGGCAAGAGCTCCTCCGCGCCGGCAAGGGCTGCCGGGAGGATGACGATGCCGAGGAGACAGGCAATTCTCATGAGCCCGCACTGTTCACCAAGTGATTTCGGTTGGCGAATCGCGGGCCGCCTTTGCCCGGAAGTTTTTTCTCGCGCCCCGCTTTCCAACACCTGTATCCTGATGTCACATCTGTAACAACGCCGCCTTGCTTATGCGCGTCCTCTTGATCAGCAACTCCACCATCCACGGCCGCGGCTACCTCGACCACGCCGAGGCAGAGATCAGAAAGTTTCTCGGCCCGGCAAAGACCGTTCTCTTCTTCCCCTTCGCGCTTTACGACCGCGACGGATACGCGGCCAGGGCGAGCGCCCGCTTTGCCGAGATGGGTTACACCATGAGCTCCGTCCATTCCGCCGGCGATCCGATCAAAGCCGTAGCCGACACGGACGCCATCTTTATTGGCGGCGGCAACACTTTCCGGCTCTTGAAATCCCTCCAGGACCTCGAGCTGATCGAGCCAATCCGGCGCCATGTTCGCGACGGCGCGCCTTACATCGGGAGCAGCGCCGGCTCGAACGTTGCCGGTCCGACGATCAGGACGACCAACGACATGCCGATCGTCCAGCCGCGCTCGTTCGAGTCGTTAGGCCTGGTCCCATTTCAAATCAGTCCGCACTTTCAAGATCCGGATCCGAGTTCCACCCACATGGGCGAGACCCAGGAGGAACGGATTCTTCAGTTCCTCGAGGAAAACGAAACGCCTGTGCTCGGGATGCGGGAAGGCGCCTGGGTCCGCGCGGAAAACCAGACGGTCGTTCTCGGGGGCTCTCGCGGCGCACGCATCTTTCGCCGGGGCGAAGTGCCGGTGGAAAAAACGACCGGCGACGAAATCTCCGGCCTGGTTGGCGCGCCGGAATGAAACCGGAGCCGGCGCTGCTCCTCTCCCGGAGCGAAGTCGCGCAGCTGCTCACGATGCCGGAGTGCATCGAGGCCGTCGAAAAAATGTTTCGGCTCCTGGGCGAGGGCGAACTCCCTGCGCCCGGCATTCTTGGAATCAAATCGGAACGCGGCGGCCTGCACATCAAGGCCGGCCTGCTTCCGGGCGAGCGCGA
This sequence comes from Verrucomicrobiota bacterium, assembly GCA_041167265.1. Taxonomy (GTDB): domain Bacteria; phylum Verrucomicrobiota; class Verrucomicrobiia; order Chthoniobacterales; family UBA10450; genus AV80. The sequence goes on from JBEEHG010000039.1 coordinate 32,197, forward strand.
TTACATCGTCGCGAAGCTCAACACGAATTTCCCGGACAACCGCGCGAAGCACGATCTGCCGACGATCCAGGGATTGATCGTGGTCTGCGACGGTTTGAACGGCCGGCCCCTCGCCGTCCTCGATTCGATCGACATCACCATCAAACGCACCGCCGCCGCTTCCGCGGTCGCCGCGAAATATCTGGCGCGACGGGATTCCTCCGTCGCCACAATCTGCGGTTGTGGCCAGCAGGCCGCCGCCCAGCTTCGCGCCATTTGCGCGGTCCTATCGCTAAAGAGAATTTTCGCGTTCGATTCCGACCAACCCGCCGCTGATCGTTTCGCCAAGGTGCTCGCGAAAGAACTCGGGCTCGCGATCGAATCGGCGAGCGATCTTCCCTCCGCGCTCAAAGCCAGCGACGTCTGCATAACCTGCACGACCGCCACCGAGTTTTTCGTTCGGCTGGAAGACGCCCCACCGGGCATGTTTATCGCCGCCGTCGGCGCGGACGACAGTCACAAACAAGAAATCGATCCCGCTCTGATCGCTTCAGCCAAAGTCGTCGCCGACAGCCTGGAACAATCCTGCACGATCGGTGACACTCATCACGCCATCGCCGGCGGCCTGATGCGACGAGAAGATGTTTACGCCGAGCTGTCCGAGATCGTCGCCGGGCGGAAACCAGGCCGGACCGCGGCCGGCGAGATCTTCGTGTTCGACAGCACGGGCATCGCGCTCGAAGACGCAGTCGCCGCCGTCGCTGTTTATGAGAAAGCGTGCGGCAGCGCAGCCGCGCTCAAGTTCGATTTCGCGGCGTAGCCGTCAGGGCAGAACCACGAACTGCTTCAGGAAGGACCGCGCGGAGTCGGTGTCGAGGCGATAGACCGTGTTGGTGGAACGGCAGATCGCGTCGCCGGTGATCGTGGTGGCGGCGATTGTATTGGTGCCGCCGAGAAAATTGGGCCCACCCGAATCGCCATAGCAACCGCCGCCATTACCGGTGGCGTAATTCTCCGAAACGCGCAGCCACGAAGGAGAGATCGAGTTCAGCGTGCCCGTCGCCGCCCCGCGCACATCGTTATAAAGATAGCGATGGCCGCCAGGCTGGTTAGTCACTTCATAAGCGCCGTAACCAACGGCCGTGATCTGCTGGTTCTTCGGCAAATTGGAAAGCGAACCGGCTGCTGGGAGGAGCGCCGGCGCGATGCCCTTGATCGGTTTGTCGAACACCACCACGGCAACGTCATGCGGATCGCTTTCGTCGTGGCCATAAAGCGGGTCGGCGTGCCAGGTCCCGACGAAAGTCTTGTCACCGTCCTGGTAGCCCGAATCGAAAGTGACCGTGACTTGCGCCGAACCAATATCGCAATGGGCCGCGGTGAGAAACACCGTCGGCGAGATCAAAGTTCCCGAGCAATAAATCCAGGTGCCATCGGAAAACACGTGGGGATAAACCAGGCCGCCGGCGTTCGGATGTCCATTTCCGTCCGGCGCGCCATAAGTGATCGCATCGGCAGAAACCAGAACGAGGAGGAGAGCGCCCAGAGAAAGGAGCGCGACGGCGAGGGTGCGACGGAGGAAGTTATACATTGCTCCGTTGTATTGGACGGCTGGCGCCGGATCAAGCTCCCGATTGCCGTGGACGCGGAACCGGGCTTTCCATCCATTCGGCGCGGTCCTAGTCTCGGCCCGGAACGCGCAACATGAATCTGACTTCGTCCAGGAATTTCGTTTTGACCGGATTCCTCATCTCTCTCCTCTCCGTCGCTTTCAATTCCATTGTCCTTTCTTCAATCGGCCGGCGCTTGCAGGCACTGGACGCTGAATCCAACCGGCTGACGGAATCGCTCGCCAATCAGGCAGCGGAACTAAGCGAAGGCGATTCGCTCTTCGATCAGTATCGAATCATGCATAATCTCGTCCTGGCGGTTCCTCCGGCCAAAGCGAAGGACGCGCGCCAGGATGCCGAGGCCATTCTGAAAAGGTTTCTGACCAAATACTACGCGGCGGCCCACGACATTCCGCGGACTGAAATCACCCGGGTTGAAGTCGAGGAGGCCGGGCAAGTTTTGCCGCTGTTGGAAAAAGGGCTGGAGTTGACCAAAGCGCTTCAAGCCAGCGCAAATCCGGAAGAGCGCGGCCGACTCGCCATCGAACTGGCGAAGCTGAGCCAGTCTGCACCCGAGCCAAAGTCCGAACTAGGCCGGAAACTTCGCGAGATTCAAAAGCATTCGCAGGCGGAATATGCGGACAATGATTTGGTCGTCATGTCGTCGCTCATGCCGGTCTTGAAATCGTTCCGGGAAGAGATTGTGGACAGCATCCAGAAGAAGGAGAACCGCAGGCGCGAATTGGAGCGCGAACGTTCCGCCCTGGCGCAAAAAGCAAATTATGCCAGCTATGCGGCCATCACTTTCCAGCTGTTCGGCCTAATGCTCATCCTCACCAGAGACCTGGTAAAAGAGCAGCGCTCATCGCATTTGGGTTAGGCAACCTCAGTCGCGGCCTGGGCTCGTTGCACCATCGCGACCGCGGCGATCAGGATAATCGCGGCGACGATCTGATGGGGGCGAAGCGCCGCATGAAAGAAGCCCCAGGTTATGCAGACGGCTGCGAGCGTTTGCATCATTTCGAAGTAGCCGGCGGTCGACGCGCGGGTCAGTCGCAACCCCTCGAAATAAATCAGCAACGGAATGGCGCCGGAAATTGAAGCGAGAAGAAGGAGCGCGAGAATCGCAGTGCCGGGATGGGCTTGCGCGGCAGCGGGCCAGAGCGAGGCGCCCCGCAGTTTTCCAGCTGCGCCCACGATGCAGGTCATGCAAACGAGCCCGACCACGATGCGGAGACTGGCGGCGAGCCGCAGCGGCATGCCGACCATCACTCCGCGCCCGGCCACGGTGGAGAGTCCCCAGAAGAGCGCGCAGATCAGGGCGTAGCCAGTTCCGAGATTGAGCCCAGCCTCCGAAAAGGAAACGCCAATGAGCGCCGGATGTTCTACCGACAGAAAAATGCCGGCGACGATCGCGATGCCTGCAAAAAGAAAAAACCGCGGAGTAAGGCGATCGCCGAAAAGGAGAAATGCGCCCAGGGTGGAAACGACCGGTTGAATATTCAGGATGACATTCACCACGGTCGGGTTCCCGTTTTTCAAAGCGAGGGTGAAGAAGATCGTGCCCACGGCCGAGCCGGCGAACCCGGAGAAGATCAGGTAACCCCAGCTTCGCTTGTCGATCTTGCGGACCTGGCCGAGCTGCGAAAAAAGGATCGGCAAAAACATGAAGAGGATAAGGACGTGTTCCCAGAACACGATGACGTCGGCATCGAAGAGATCGTTTAGCGGAATCCGCCACGCGCTCTCGGTTCCCCACAGCGCCGCGCCGAGGCCGACAAGCCAAGGACCGTAACTGGACCGCCGCGCGCCGCCTTTATTATTCACGCGCCTGTCTTAACCGGCGGACGCTGGATCGTCAAAACTCCCCAGTCCGATCGGCACGGAAGCCACCGTCGAGATTTACTCGGAACGCAGGGCTACAATCGGATCAACCCGCATGGCGCGGCGGGCTGGAACATAAGAAGCCAGCAGAGCGACGGCGACGAGAATGAACGCGACTCCAGCAAATGTCGCAGGATCGGTCGGCCTTACCGCGTAGAGCAGCCCGGCTATCAAGCGCGAGATCATCAGGCCGCCCATCAGCCCCGCGGCTGCACCGACGATCGCGAAGCGCAACGCCTGACGGAGAACGAGCTGCACGACATCCATCCTCTGCGCTCCCAGGGCGAGGCGAATGCCAATTTCGTGCGTGCGCTCGGTAACGCTCCCCGAGAGCACGCCATAAATGCCGATGGCCGCGAGGGCCAGCGACACCAGTCCGAAGGCCTCAAATAAAACGAGGGCGAAGCGACGCTCGGCGCCGGTGGCCGCAAGCAAACTGTCCATCGTCGCGACTCGAACAATGGGCTGATCTTTGTCGACTGACCGGATCGCTTCCCGGACGACGGGTGAAAGGGCAGCCGCGTCACCGTGGGTGCGGACGACTAAAGACATTGCGTTATCCGTGAATGGCCATTGCATCGGGGTAGAATAAACCGCGTCCGTCTGACTGACGGCCAGCGATGCTTGTTTCACATCCCCAACCACACCCACGACGGTGAACCATGGCAGATCCGGGGGACCCACATGGACTCGGTGTCCAATGGGATCCTGGTCCGGGAATTTGCGCTTCGCCAGTGACTCGCTAATCACGAGCGCGAGCGGTGCGTCCGCCACGTCGCGCGTGTCGAGCAGACGTCCGCGACGAAGTGGGATGCCGATCGTTTCAAAATACCCCGGACTGACCGCGTACCGAAACACGTTATAACCTGTCGTCGGATCATCACCCTCGAAATGCGCGCCGTACTCATCATCGTCGCCGCTCAAAGGTAGCTGACTGGTAAAGCCCGCCCCAGCGACACCCGGAAGGCGACGCGCCTCTTCGAGAGCTTGCGCAAAAAACCGATCGTTCGCTTCCTTGGTGAATCGGCGACCGGAAGTGTGCACCTGCATCGTGAGGAGGTGCGAGGAGTTGAATCCCGGGGAGATCGCGAACAGCTTTTGCAAGCTGCGCAGGAGCAATCCGGCACCTACCAGCAAAATGACGGCGAGCGCCAACTGGGCGACTACGAGTGCGCGCCGCAAAACTTGCGGACCACTCGCGGCCCGGCGGCAGCTTTGCTTCAGGTCGTCCCAGAGCTCATCACGCGCCGTGTGTAACGCCGGGACGAGACCGACCACCAGGCCGATCAGCGTCGTTATGGTCAACGCGAAGGCGAACACAGTTCCGTCTACGCGAATCGCTCCAGCGCGCGGCAGGCCCGGTCCAAGCGCTTTGAGCGCCTCTATGCCTAATGGCGCAACCGCGAGGCCAACCGCGCCGCCGAGCAAAGCCAGGAGCAGACTCTCGGTTACGATCTGCTGGATCAACCGGGTGCGTCCGGCACCCAATGCGGCACGGACCGCGAATTCGGTTCGGCGTTGCGCCCCGCGCGCCAGAAGCAGATTGATCACGTTTACGCACGCAATCACGAGAAGTAACGCTACGGCGCCGAGCACGGCGATGAGGCCGGGTTTGACGCTGCGCGTGACCTCGTCCTGGAGCGAAGAGGCGACGAACTTAATATTTGGGCCGTACGTTTCAGGCTGCTGCTCTCGCAATACGCGCGGGCCGAGCGCATCAATCTCCCGGGTTGCGTGGTCGACGCTAACTCCCGGCCGGAGCCGTCCCATCGTTCGCAAGTGATGACCCCAGGCCGTTCCGAGGGACAGGTCATACTGGAGCGGCGCCCACAACTCGGCTGAGGGTGAAACCACGTTCTCGAAGACTCCCGGCATCACACCAATGACGGTATAGGCGTTGTCGTCGAGGGTGACCTGACGGCCGATGATCGTGCGGTCACCGCCGAAACGCCGCTGCCATATTCCGTCACTAATAATCACCACCCTGGGGCCGTTGAGTCGGTCTTCAACGGTTTGGAAATCCCGTCCGAGGACCGGCGAGACGCCTAGAACGCTGAAGTAACTCGCACTCACGCGCTGCGCCTCGAGCCGCTCGGGTTCGGCCGTTCCAGTTAGAGTCGGCCGCCAGCCCTTGAAAACGGATATGGAATCGAATGAGTGATTCCGGTCGACCAGTCCACGATACATACCGAACGTCCCGGCATTTCGCGCCCCGTTGCTGGCTGCCTCGTCGATCGTCACCAGCCGGTCGGCATGAGGGTAAGGCAGCGACTGAAAGAGAATGCGATTGACGGCACAAAAAATTGCCGTGCTCGCACCGACGCCGAAAGCAATCGTCAAAACGACAATGATGGTAAAGCCGGGTGACTTGCGCAGCATGCGCAGGCCAAAGCGACAATCGTGTATCAGAATGTCGACAAAACTTCCGCCGAGTTCTTCGCGGCATTCCTCCTTGAATCGTTCCTGGCTTCCGAATTCGACGCGGGCCTGGCGCTCGGCTTCGGCCCGGCTCAGTCCGGCGCGCTCCAGGTCCGCGGCGCGAAACTGGAGGTGCGCGCGCAGCTCTTCGGCCAGGTCGTTCTCGGTTCGGGAAGGGCGAAGAAACTTCGCGGCCAGCGAACGCAGGTATGAGATCATGCTCTCTCCGGTTCGGCCGCGATCACTGTCGCCACGGCGGCGGCGAGGCGGTTCCACCAATCCGTTTCTTCCCGCAAACGTTTGCGGCCTTTGGCGGTTAGCTCGTAGTATTTCGCCCGCCGGTTGTTGTCCGATTTGTCCCACTCTGTCTTGAGCAACCCCTGACGAACGAGACGGAACAAGGCCGGATAAAGTGCTCCCTGTTCGATGAGCAGCGCGCCCTTGGAAATCTGGCTGATCCGAAGCAGCACTCCATAGCCGTGCAGCGGCCCGAGCGAGACGGCCTTCAGAACGAGAAGATCGAGCGTTCCCGGCAGGAGTTCGGCGGTTTGGTCAGGCATCGGCGTTTCCTAAGACGGTCAGGAGAGTAACTGTCCCTTTCCTAAGCTGTCAAGGAGAAGACGGCCAACCTCGGCTCGACAGAGTCGCGTCGCGACGATCAACTTGTGCCGTGGCAGCGATGGTAAATGTCAACGGGCGGATTACCGTGGACCGCGAGGCAGTCGTCCCAGTCTTCGATCATGGGTTTCTCTACGGGGAAGGAATCTACGAGACGTTGCGGACCTACAACGGACGGCTGTTTCTTTACGACCGTCACATGCGGCGACTCCGAAACTCGGCGCGCCTGATCGATCTGCCAATCCCGTTCAGCGACGACGAGCTCGGCGCGCACATCCGGGAAACGATCGCGGCGACGAAGCTCGACGGCAGCGAGGCCTACGTTCGCGTCCTGGTCACGCGCGGAGTCGGCGAGCTGACCTACGATCTGAAGGCCACGCCGAAACCTTCGTGGGTGATCATCGTGAAACCGCTCCCCTCCCTGCCTCCGGAAATTTATCAGCACGGCGTCAGGGTCGTGCTCGTCGACGTCGTCCGGAACCACCCGCAGTCGGTGAACCCGATGATCAAGAGCAACAATCTCATGAACTCGGCGTTGGCTGCGCAGGAGGCGCTGAAGCGCGGCGGGTTCGAAGCGGTGATGCGGAATTATCGGGGCGAGCTGACGGAGTGCACCCAGTCGAACCTGTTCGTCGTCAAGAACGGCGGCGCACTCACGCCGCCGCTCGCATCCGGTTTGCTTCCGGGCATCACCCGCGAGTTCGTTTTCGAGGTCGGACGCGCTGCCGGCATCGACGTCCGCGAGCAAATATTGCGCGACGACGATCTCTTCGCCGCCGACGAAGCGTTCCTCACCAGCACGACACGCGAGATTCTGCCAATAACCGTCCTCGACGAACATAAGATCGGGGACGGAAAACCCGGCGTCACCACCTTGAAGCTGCTGAACGCCTTCCGCGTTGCGTCGGGAGTGGAGAGCGCCGAAAGAACGGGCAATCATGGGAACTAATACGATCCGCCTTCACCGCGTCCTCCGGGCCGAACCTGAAACAATCTACCGCGCGTTCGTAGACGCGGACGCCATGGTGAAGTGGCTCCCGCCAAATGGATTCACCGGCAAGGTCCACGAGATGAACGCAAAAGTCGGCGGCGGCCACAAAATGTCGTTCACGAACTTTACCACCGGGAAGAGCCATTCCTTCGGCGGCACCTATCTGGAACTCAGGCCTAACGAGTTGATTCGCTACACCGACAAATTCGACGACGCCAATCTGCCCGGCGAAATGCAGGTCACCGTCACGTTGACTAAGGTCGCGTGCGGGACGGAATTGAACATCGTGCAGGAAGGCGTCCCTGACGTGATCCCGGCCGAGATGTGTTATCTCGGCTGGCAGGAGTCGCTGGTTCTCCTGGCGAAACTTGTCGAAGCGGAAATTCCTGACTGAATTAGTTTCGCGCCGCGACGCGCGGCTCAGCGGGCGTCAGCCGTTCGTAAAAACGGAGCGCCTCGATGTTGCTGCCGAGCTCGCGGAGCGGATAAAAACCCTTGGCTGCCCCGGCGCCGGGATCGCGGATCAGGTAGTCGAACCCTTCCTTGCCGGCGATGACGACGAAATGGGTGATGCCGCTGCGGAAGCGCACCCGCACGATCACGGGATTACCGCGCGCCAGATTTGAATCGATGAGCTGATACGACGGCAAATCTTCGTAGACGTGCCGAACGCGGTCGGGCGCCCACCACGCGGCACGATCCCAATAGAGCCAGCCTTCTTCGGTGTAACCGCCGGTCGCGGTCAGGAACCAGTTGAGCTGCTGCGGATCGACCTTGATCCCGTAAGACTGGAACACCATCGCGGCCGCGGCCACCGCGCATCCCGCACTGCCCATGGTTCCATTTTCTTCGACCCCGCCGAGCGGATCTTCGCTCCATCGCTCGTCGCCCTGGCGCAAGGAAGGCACCGGCAATTCCATCCGATGAAAATAGTAACGTCCGCCTCGCGGCGATAGCGGACGTTTCCAAACCCAATCGATATAAACACCGGTCGCCCCGGCCAGGACGAACAGGACAAGGATAAAGAAGAAGCGCTTCAGAGTTTGAACTATAGACGCAGACGGGTTCGACTTTCAATCAAGCGCGATGGCGGCTGCGAGCTGGTGATCGTCGGCCAACCTGGCCGCGGGAAAGAAATTCGCACACGGCAATCCCGGTTTCCGCGAACACGACAGCGGCAAAACTGCGCCCAGCGACTTCCTCATGGACGGCGGCGTGACCGCCGCCTACTCGTTCGGCGAACTCGCGCCTCAATAAGCTGACTGTTGCGCGCGAGCCCGTCTGGACAAGGGCAACGCAGAGCCCTACGGTTTGAACACTCCATGAGCACGGCCGAGTTGAAGCAACTGATCGATGCGCGATCGACAGAAGAGCGAAAGTGGATGACCGCCTACCTCCTCGATCACATGTTCGCCGTCCCTGAACTCAGGCAAACCGCCGAAGAACTGTCTGAGTTGGCGACGCGGCGGAGCGACCTACTTGCGGGGCGCCAACGCGTAAGTCAGGTCGAAGCGGAGCAACTGGAAGGTCGCGGAAGAGCCGACTGAATGAACCGGTGGCAGTTTGTGCTCCATCAGCGCGCGCTGGAGGAGATCGACAGACTTCCGCCGGCTGAGCGACGCGCAATTCGCGCAGCTTTGTTGTCGTTGGCGGAAAATCCGTGGCAAATGCCGGACGCGCAGATCCGGCCGCCGAACGATCGGATTTATCTAGTCAAGCATGTCGGTGCGCGCGGGAATAGTTTACTGGCTCGATGCGTTCGTCCATGAAGTCTGCGTTGTTCGCGTAGAGCGACCGTAGTTTCACGCCTATCAAATCTCGAAACGCGGCACCTCGCTGCGTGTCATGGCCGACCGCAGTCCGGTGGGGCAAACGTGGCGCACGAATCAACACCATCAGCCCCGGCATTATCATGACGCCGCTAGCCAGGGACGAACTTACCCGCCCGCGCGGCGCCGGCTACCGCCGCATGATTGAATTGTCAGCTGCGGGCCGCGTCGGCACACCAGAGGAGGTGGCAACCATCGCCGCGTTGCTCATGGGCCCGGACGGCGGGTTCATTACCGGCAGCGACTTCCTCATAGATGGCGGAGTAACCGCCGCCTATTGGTTCGGCGAACTCGCTCCTTAATGAGCGGAGCGTGCTCCCCATGCGTTCGCCGTTAAACTTTCAGCTGTCTTTCTCGTAGTATTTCGGATGGAGTTATTCCGGTTCGTCGGATAGAAGAACTACGTTTATGCCTCCCAATTCCGCCCCAGTCGAAGCCCACGCCATTTATTGCGGCAATAATCGGGACGAAGGCCGGGGGGGTTCGCGCACCCCCACCGCAACTGCGTGTCTGGTCACTAACAGATTCCGAAATGAAGCACTTCGATCTTAACATCGATAAAATTCTCGAAAATTGGGACGCCGCGCATGCGTTCCGCGAGCTGATCGCGAACGCTATTGATGAAGCAGTCATCACTGGAACATCAGAGCCGCAGATCTTTCTGGACGAAGCCGGCTGGTGGCACATACGAGATTTTGGACGCGGCCTCCGTTATCAAGACCTCATTCAAACCGAAAATCCCGAGAAGCTCGGCCATCCTTCGATGATCGGTAAATTCGGTATCGGCCTTAAGGATGCGCTCGCAACGTTGGAACGGAAAGGGGTTCACGTTCTTCTGCGATCGGCAAAGGGAGACATCAGTCTAGCGCGAGTTACCAAACACGAATTCGAGGATTTGGTTACACTTCACGCCACGGTGTCAGCCCCGTCGATTCCCGACCTCGTCGGCACGGACTGTGCCGTGTTCGGGATAAGCGCTGCGGACGTCGACGCATCTAAGGCTCTCTTCCTTCGCTTTGCGCCCGCGACACTTCTGGAAGAGACGAAATTTGGCTCGATCTTGCAGTGCCATGACTATTCGGGTGCGATCTTCATCAACGGGATGAAAGTTGCGCACGAGGCAAACTTTCTCTTTAGCTACAACATTACCGCTTTAACAGCAGCCATAAAAAAAGCGCTTAATCGTGAGAGGCAGAATTTAGGACGCTCAGCGTATTCGGAACGGCTTCGCGCCATCTTGCTAGCCAGCGAATCAGCGACGGTCGCCGAGCGGCTAACAGATGACTTACAGGCGATGAGCGGCGGAGCCGCACATGAGGAGTTGAGCTGGATCGACGTCCAAGAACACGCTGTTCGTGTGCTAAGCCATAGCGACCGTCGGGTTGTTTTTCTCGGGCATGGTCAAGTCCAAACGCGGCCCGATATGATCGATGCCGCGCAAGGAGCGGGGTTCAAGATCGTTTCGATACCTGACAACCTCGCGACGAGAATCCGCGGTATCAGCGACATCGGCGGGGCTCCCGTTGTCGAGATCGAGCAATTCGTTGTGCAGCATAACGAGACATTCGCATTCTCATGGGTTGAGGAAGCGAATCTCGCAACCGATGAGCGGGCAGTCTGGAGGCATTGCGACCCTATTCTTGAGTTAATTGGCGGGAAGCCAGCCGCAGTCACTGAAATCCGTATTTCTGAAACCATGCGGAAGGACCTAACTCTCTGTCGAGAAACCGTCGGACTTTGGGACCCAGCTAATCGGCGCATTATAATCAAACGTTCGCAGCTACGGAGCTTGGACTCGTTCGCAGCCACCCTTCTACACGAGGCACTCCATGCTAAGCATATGCTGAGTGACATATCACGGGATTTTGAGGGCCAACTTACCGAGTTGTGCGGAAAGTTAGCGGCGCGTCTTGTTCAACGCTCTCCTTACGACCCACCTGCAGCTCAAATTCCCGCATGACACCTTTCGAAGAGTTAAACGAGGCGTTCGAACAACGGCTAACGAATACTTCGCGATTCGTCGCAATGGCGTTCCACGTTCATTCGCCTGGTAGTTATGACTGGGGCTCTCCCAAACATGCCGACGCCGGAAGAAACGAAAAAGCCCGTTTCGCGGGGGACGCCGGCGTCGAAGAATTTCTCAACGAATTGGCGCGGGAATTCCAGATCGTATGCATCACAGACCACATGAAACTGGACTACGCGTGTAGGCTCGGGCGCGCCTCATTAGCGCGAAACGACATCCGCGTTCTTCCTGGTATGGAGGTGAATTGCGCGATTCGGCCGGGCACTCAACGAATTCATCTGTTAGTTATCTTCCCTCCCCAAAAAAACGCTGCTGCCATCGAACGAATTTTCGCTGGTTTAGGTGACTTCCCAGCGGACGCAGATCGCACCGGCAACGAACAAATCGATATCGATTCTCTCGACGTTTGGGCTGCGAAGGTAGCGGAAGAAGGCGGCATGTTGATCGTCGCCCATATCGATGACTTCCATCGCGGCCATCGGGCCTACTTCCGATCGCTTCGAGAGGATTCTCTTCGGATGTTTCTTGTAGACGCAAATGACAAAATCCTTAAGGAGAAGCAGGAGATTTCCGAGGAATATTTGGGGCATATCTCGACTAGTCGCGTGAGCGCGATAGAGATCATGAAGCCGGAAGATCGGCACCATTTTCTGTCCGTCAAAGACTCTAATGGAAAGGCGCTACATATACCGTGCGTCGCTCGAAATGATGCACATTGCGTCGAGGATTTCGGCCGCCGCGAGAAAAAAACTTTCATCAAGGTGGCGCGGCTCGACTTCGAAAGCGTTCGTGATGCACTGAAGTTTCATGAAACGCGGATCAAGTTTCACGACGATCTGCCGATCGGACCTTCCCCGAGAATAGTTGGTATGCGCCTTCGTTCACCCGGCGGAACCGGTGTCTTTCGCGAAGGTTCATTTGCTTTCAACCAAAACCTTAACTGCATCATCGGGCCACGGGGTTCCGGTAAAAGCACGGTCATCGAAGCGTTGCGATACGCACTGGGCTGCAACAGGGCGCTTAGTGAACTCGCCCTAGGCGACGCTCAAACAAATTTTCAAAATATCGCTTTAGGGATCCAGAAAGCGAATCTTGAGGACACGATCATTGATCTCGTTTTCGAGAATCGCGATGGAGCCAGGCATTATCTCTCAGCGACGTACGACCCTCATAGCGACACGGTAACCGAAGTGTTCGATTTAGCGGGCGACCGGCGATTGATTGCTTCTGAACAGATATCTGTCGACTATCCGGTCCGCATCTACAGCTGGAGCGAAATTGAAAATCTCGGGCGACAACCGGAGCTGCAGCGCGCATTGCTCGACCGGCTGGTCGAGCGTCTGCCGGAATACTGTGATAAGCGCGCGGCAATCTATTCACGCCTTGCCGAAAATCGGCGGACGATTGAAACCCTTTGCGACAAACTAACTGACAAGCTCGCGGAAGAACAAGGCCTCGTGCGCAGATTTACAGAATACAAAGTCGAGTTCGATCGGATAAATACACCGGAAATCGCAGGCTTGTTCGAAGATCTCGACGCTGCTCGGGACAGGGTCGGCGTATTAAAGGCCTTTGCTGGCAGCTTGATCGACGTTAGGGACACGATCCGGTCCGCAGCCAACGTTACGTTTCCCACTGTGATCGCCGAGATTCTGTCAGATACTTCTGACGCCGTCCGCGCTTGGTGGGAATTAGAGGTCAGCGTGCGACTCCGGCCGCTTGAGATTGGAGACACGATCGCGGCCTTAGCCAGCCAAGTCGAATCGCGAGTGGAGGAGAAGCTCTTGTCATTGCGGTCGCTAATCGACACCGAGAACGCTTCGATCGCCGCAAGCGAAGCCACGCTGCGAGAACGTACGCAGACAAGCGCAGAGGACGAGCTAGTCAGAGGAAAACGCGAGCAAAGCAAAGGTAGGTTTGACGCTGCATCGGCTAAACGGGTCGAATACAACGAGCTTTCTGCGGCACTAGAAGCATTGCTAGAGGAGCGCTGCGGGATCGTCAGTCAACTTGACGGTGTGCAAGACTCTATTGCTGGCGCGCGCTCAGCTTCGCGAGACGCCTTGGAGATTGCGCTTGGCCGCTTCACCGCGCCCGGTATGACAGTCTCGATCGAATTTCGCGCAGGCAAAGATCGCACCCGGGTAACTCGCTTCCTGCGAGATGAGGGCTTCCTCGCGATGCAACCATTTGGCCACTATCGCGCAAGCCGTTTCGCTGAACGGTGCATTGAGATGGCTTCTCCTACGCGGATCGCACGGGCGATTCTAACTCAGTCCGGGGCGGTTTTAACCGAGGAAGGAATCGACATCGATCGCGACGCTCTTTGTCAAGCTGAGGTGAATTTGCTCCTAAACCATTTCAACGCTTTCGCCGAGGATGAAGACGCGGCAGTTCGGGTAGTGAATTCCGAACGGCTTAATCAGGTGCTCCAACTTCAAGAGCAACCGTGGGATGACGAACTCCGCATCCTGATGAACGAGCGCCCGGTCGACCAACTTTCACCCGGTCAACGCAGCAGCGCGATGTTGCCCCTGATTGCTTTATCGGAAAAAGTTCCACTCATCATCGATCAGCCGGAGGACAATCTTGATAATCGCATGGTGGGCTCAACGCTCACAAAGATACTCGCCGATCTAAAGGAGAACCGACAGATAATCGTAGCCACTCATAACCCAAATATTGTGGTCGGCGGCGACGCCGAGCAGGTCATTGTGTTGGACGCACCGGAAGCGCGGCGAGCGGTGGTTGTCCGATCCGGTTCGATCGACGACTCGGATGTTATCGACTCGGTTCTTGCGATAATGGAGGGAGGAAAAGAAGCCTTCCAGGCGCGAGAGAAGAGGTACCAACAGCATCTTCTGTAATCTCGACGCTGCTCTGACTCGATTGCGTGTTTGTTACTTTTGAGCAATCGCGACTCGATTTGTATTATCCGAAGAAGCGGTGGCTGGATAATCGTAGGCGCTCGCAAGCTATCGCGCACGAAGGTGAGAGGCGGCTTAGAATCCGGCTAGCAGATAGCGCAGCAGCGGCGATTCTTGGGTATGCAAAAGCGCAACTTGCAAGCTAAGAAATGTCATGAGTAACAAGAAAACCTGGTTCATTACCGGCGCTGGCCGTGGCATGGGGCTCGATTTTGCGGAGGCGGCGGTCGAGGCGGGTCACGCGGTCGTCGCCACGGGCCGGGATCCGGACGCGGTGGCGAAGGCAATCGGACATTCGGGTGACGTGCTGACGGTAAAGCTGGACGTGACGAGCCGTGCCGACGCTGAGACGGCGGTCCGGGCCGCGGTCGATCGGTTCGGCGGCGTTGATGTACTGGTGAACAATGCGGCCAGCTTTTATGCGGGCTATTTCGAGGAGCTGACGCCGGAGCAGTTCGAGCGGCAGTTGGCCGTGAGCCTGATCGGGCCGATGAACGTCACGCGCGCGGTCCTGCCGGTGATGCGCAGGCAGCGGTCGGGGCACATTATTTCGATCTCGTCGTCAGCCGGGATTGCCGCCGGGTTCGAGTTCGTGAGCGCGTATGCCGCGTCCAAGTTTGGCCTCGAAGGCTGGATGGAATCGCTCCAGGCCGAGGTGGCGCCTTTCGGCATCCAGACGACCATCGTTAACCCGGGCTTCTTCCGCACTGAACTCCTCACGGAACAATCGACGAACTACGCCGAGGCTTCCATTTCGGACTACGACGAGCGCCGCGCCGCGCAGCTGGAATTTTGGAAGACGCAGAATGGTTTGCAAGCCGGTGATCCGGCCAAGCTGGCGCGAGCGCTCATCACGATCGCGAGCAAGGAGCCGCCGCCGCGGCGCTTTATCGCCGGCGCCGACGCGATCGCCACCGCCGAGCAGAAGATCGCCGACCTGCGATCTCAGATCGAGGCTGAGCGGGATCTTTCGACCTCACTCGATTTCGATAAGGAGCGCCGCGTCCCGGCTGAATAAGGCGTCTCAGTTTCCCGCAAGAACGCGACAGTCACCGCAAAATCGCGCGAGCAGACGCGGCAGCAGCGGCGATTCTTGGTCATGCAAATGCGCAGACTTGGGAAGAGTGACCTGGAAGTTTCGGCCATCGGGCTCGGGTGCATGGGGATGAGCTTTTCCTATGGGCCGCCGAAGGATACGAAGGAGATGACCGAGCTCCTCCACGCAGCGGTGGATCGGGGCGTGACGTTCTTCGACACCGCGGAAGTTTATGGACCGTTCACAAATGAGGAGCTGCTCGGCGAAGCGCTGGCGCCGTTTCGCGGGCAGGTGGTGATCGCGACGAAGTTCGGGTTCGACCTGACAGGACCGGACAAGCGGCCGGGAGCAGCGGGCTTGAATAGCAAACCGGACAACATCAGGCGAGCGCTCGAAGGATCGCTCAAGCGGCTTCGGGTCGAGAGCATCGATCTGCTTTATCAACATCGCGTGGATCCGGAGGTGCCGATCGAAGACGTGGCCGGCGCGGTGAAGGAGTTGATCGGGCAAGGCAAGGTGAAGCATTTCGGATTGTCGGAGCCAAGCGCGCAGACCTTGCGGCGGGCGCATGCGGTCCAGCCCGTGAGCGCGCTGCAAAACGAGTATTCGCTTTGGACCCGCGGGCCGGAGACGAACGGAATTCTCGAGGCGTGCGAGGAACTCGGGATCGGCTTTGTTCCTTACAGCCCGCTCGGGAAAGGCTTTCTCACCGGCGCCATGAACGAGGAGACGAAGCTGGGGAAGGACGACTTCCGGAGCACGCTCCCGCGCTTCACGCCGGAAGCGATGAAAGCGAATCAGGCGCTGGTCGACTTGCTGAAACGCATCGCTGAAGAGAAGAAAGCGACGCCGGCGCAGATCGCGCTCGCCTGGCTGCTGGCGCAAAAGCCCTGGATCGTGCCGATCCCCGGAACGACGAAGTTGCATCGGCTTGAGGAAAACATCGGCGCAGCTAAGGTCGAGCTAACGACACACGATCTTGCGGAGATCGACGGCGCTGCGGCTGCCATTCAAATCGAGGGCGAGCGCTATCCAGAGCACCTCATGAAGACAGTGGGTCGGTAAGAGACCACTGGTATGACGCAACCTTTAGCTCTGCTCGCCCGGCGGATAATGTTCGGTGTCGTCGTCGCAGCCGCAATTGCCGGCTGCGGACCGAAAGCGCCGCCCGCTCCTCCGCCGCCGGAGGTGCTCGTGACCGAGGTGAAGCAACGGGATGTGCCGATTTATAACGAGTACGTCGGCCAGCTTGATGCGTCGGTGAACGCGACGATCCAGGCGCGGGTGCAGGGTTATCTCATCTCGCAGAATTACAAGGAAGGCCAGCTCGTAAAAAAGGACGATGTCCTTTTCGAGATCGACCGCCGGCCGTTCGAGGCCGCGCTCGCCCAGGCGAAAGCGGCGTTTCTCCAGGCCGACGCCTCAGCGAAGCAGGCCGAAATGAACGCGCAACGGGCGGCCGATTTATTTCAGCGGAAAGTTTCGAGCGAGCAGGAGCGTGACAATGCCGTCCAAAGCGCCACCGCCGCGCGCGCCCAGGCGGAAGCGCAGCGAGCGGCTGTCGAACAGTCCCAGCTGAGTCTGGATTACACCACCATTCACGCGCCGGTCGATGGGATCGCAGGATTGGTCCGGGTCCAGGTTGGCGACCTGATCGGCGCGGGCACCACTCTCACGACCGTGACCAAGGTCGACCCGATCAAAGCCTACTTCACGGTAAGCGAGCAGCGTTTCTCCGAGTATTCGAGACGCTACTCCGATCCGCAGCAGCGAATAGCGCACGAGAAAGAGCTGAGGTTCGAACTGATCCTGGCCGATGGCTCGACTTATCCGCACACCGGCGAGTGGTTCGCGGCCGATAATCAGGTGGATGTCCGGACCGGGTCGTTGCGGGTCGCGGCGTTGTTTCCGAATCCCGGAAATATTTTGCGGCCGGGACAGTTCGCGCGGATTCGGGTGCTTTCCGAAGTGAAACCCGGCGCGCTCCTCGTGCCGCAACGGGCGGTGACCGAGTTGCAGGGCACGACCCAGGTCGCAGTCGTGGGCCCTGACAACAAGGTGCACATCCAGCCCGTCAGGATGGGCCGCCGGATCGACCACGAATGGATCGTGGAAGAGGGTCTGAAGGCCGGCGACAAGATCGTGGTCGAAGGGATTCAGAAAGCGCGCGAAGGCGGGCTCGTGAACCCAAAGCCGTGGACGCCGCCGTCTCCGTCGCCCGCAGCGACGACTCGTTAGGCATGTCGAAATTTTTCATCCGGCGGCCGATCGTTGCCATCGTCATCGCGATCCTGATGACGCTCATCGGCGCGAACTCGATGATTCAATTGCCGATCTCGCAGTATCCGAACATCGTCCCGCCGGAAATCCAGGTGCGCGCCAATTACACCGGCGCGGACGCCCAGACGATCGAGCAATCGGTCGCGGCCCCGATCGAGCAGCAGATGAGTGGCGTGGACAAGAGCAACTACATCCAGTCCGTCAACGCCAACGGCTCGATCCGGATGACGATCAACTTCGATACCGCCACCGATCCGAACGTCGATCACATCCTCACCCAGATGCGAGTCAACCAGGCGACCTCGCAGTTGCCACAGGACGTCGTCAATGCCGGCGTGACCGTGCAGAAATCGACGACGGCGCCGCTCCTCCTCATCGCGCTCAATTCGCCGAAGGGCACCTACAACAATGTCTTCCTCGCCAACTACGCGAACATCAATTTGATCGACCAGATCACCCGTGTTCCCGGCATTTCCAATGTCCAGGTTTTCGGCGCCGGCCAGTACGCGATGCGCCTCTGGGTAAAGCCCGACCAGCTGGCGAAGCTCAGCGTGACGGTCACTGACATCATCAACGCGTTGCGCGCGCAGAACACCGTCAACCCGGCTGGACAAATCGGCGGTGAACCCGCGCCGCCCGGCCAGGAATTCACCTACACCGTCCGTTCGCCCGGCCGCCTGACGAGCGCGGAAGAGTTCGGTGAAATTGTCATCCGCGCGAATCCCGACGGATCGCTCCTGCGTTTGAAAGAAGTCGCCCGGATCGAGCTCGGCGCGCAGGTCTATACCTTGAACGGCCGCCTCGATGGGAAACCGGCGGCCGTTCTCGCCTGTTACCAGCTGCCGGGCACGAATGCGCTGGAGGCGGCCGACGGCGTGAAAGCATTGATGGCGCGCGTCTCGCAACAATTTCCCGCCGACATGTCGTACGCCGTCAGCCTCGACACCACCCGCGCCGTCACCGCCGGCATGCATGAGATCGTCATGACGCTGATCGAAGCGCTCGCGCTCGTCATTCTCGTCGTGTTCGTGTTCCTCCAGGGCTGGCGGGCAACGCTCATCCCACTCTGCGCGGTGCCCGTATCGCTCATCGGCACGTTCATGCTCTTCCCGCTTTTCGGGTTCACGATCAACATTCTCGCCCTGTTCGGTCTCGTCCTCGCGATCGGCCTGGTGGTCGATGACGCCATCGTGGTCGTCGAAGCCGTCGAGCATCACATCGAAGAAGGCATGTCGCCGCGGGACGCCACCGTGCGCGCGATGGAGGAAGTGTCCGGGCCGGTCATCGGAATTGCGCTCGTCCTGTCGGCTGTGTTCGTGCCGACGGCGTTCATTCCGGGAATTACCGGGCGCCTGTATCAGCAATTCGCGCTCACCATTGCGATCTCCGTTCTTTTCTCGGCGTTCAACGCGCTCACCCTCAGTCCGGCGCTTGCCGCGCTTTTGCTGCGTCCGCGGAAAGCAGCGCGCGGTCCGCTCGGCTGGTTCTTTGAGCGCTTCAATCGCGTCTTCAAACGCACGACGGATCGCTACGTGAGCGCCTCGCGGATCGCGATCCGCAAAGGGGCCGTCAGCATGGCGTTGCTGGTTGTGTTCGCCTTGCTCGCCGGGTTTTTCGGCTCGCGACTCTCCTCCGCGTTTTTGCCCGAGGAAGACCAGGGTTATCTCTACGGCTCCCTCGCATTGCCGTATGCGGCCTCGATGGAACGGACCGGGGAGGCCGCCCGCAAAGTCGAACAGGCATTGCTGAACACACACGGCGTGGCGCACGTCACCAGTGTGATCGGGTTCAACCTCCTCAGCACCGTCCAGACAACCTTCAACGCCTTCTTCTTCATCACCCTTAAACCGTGGGACGAACGGACCGCGCCTAACGAGCAGTACGCGGCGCTCAAGCAAACCATCAACAGGAAGCTCGCCGCCATCCCGGAAGGAATCGGGTTCGCCTTCCCGCCGCCGTCTATTCCAGGAATCGGAACCTCGGGTGGCGTCACCTTCATGCTGGAAGACCGGGCCGGACGCGACCCGGCGTTTCTCGGCGAAAACCTGAACCGTTTTTTGGAGGCCGTCCGGAAACGTCCTGAGATCGCGTCCGCGACCAGCACATTCCTGCCCTCGGTGCCGCAGGTGTTCATCGACGTCGATCGCGACAAAGTCCTGAAGCAGGGCGTTGACCTCACCCAGGTCAGCCAGACGTTGCAGACTTTCATGGGCGGTTACTTCGTGAACTACTTCAACCGCTTCGGCCGGCAATGGCAGGTGTTCGTTCAGGCCGAAGGCGAATTCCGGACCAGGGCGGAAAACGTCGGCCTGTTTCACGTTCGCAATTCGAACAACGAGATGGTGCCGCTGAGCACGGTCACGAATGTGCAAACCCGCGCCGGACCGGAGTTCACGATCCGCTTCAATCTCTATCGGGCCGCGCAGATCAACGCGAGTGCCGCCCCTGGATTTAGTTCCCGGGACGCGATGAACGCGCTCGAACAAACCTTCGCCCAAACGATGCCGGGCGAAATGGGCTACGACTATTCCGCGATGTCGTTCCAGGAAAAGAAAGCGCAGGAAGGCGTGCCGCCGAGCGTGATCTTCGGCGTATCGCTCCTCTTCGTTTTTCTGATCCTGGCCGCGCTCTATGAAAGTTGGACCCTGCCATTCAGTGTGTTGTTGGGAACGCCGATCGCGGTCTTTGGCGCATTCGCGGCGCTTTGGGCGCGCGGAATGGAGAACAATGTTTACGCGCAGATCGGGCTCGTGATGTTGATCGGCCTCGCGGCCAAGAACGCGATCCTGATCGTGGAATTCGCGAAGCTGTCCTACGAGCGCGGGACTCCCTTGCTCGAAGCGGCCCTCGAAGGGGCGCGCCTCCGTCTGCGGCCGATCATCATGACGTCATTCGCGTTCATCCTCGGCTGCCTCCCGCTTTGGCGCGCGTCCGGGGCGGGCGCCGTCGCTCGACGGATCATGGGCACGACTGTGATTGGCGGAATGCTGGCCGCGACGTTGCTCGCGATCTTCCTGATCCCGGTGACTTTCTATCTCATTGAACGCTTCGCCACGCGGCGACAGCAACCGGCCGCGGGCAGTTTGTAGGGCGTCTGTGTCAGACGCCATCCAGGGTATTTGACGCCGAGGCGTTTCACAAAAACGCCCTACAAAGGCGACACGTCATGATTCTCCCGTGCGCGGCGGACGCGGTCTGCTAGGTTTTTCCAATGCGAAAGATTATTTCTCTGGTTGTTCTGGCGCTGGCATCCTCCGGCTTCGCGCAGGTGGCCCCTGTGGCCGATCGGGTGGCAAAGCAGAATGCCCTTTTCGATGAGTTCTATGAGACCGGGCTGAAGAACGCTCCCGAGCGCGCGACGTCGTTTGGCGATTACCGTTACAACTCGCAGCTCAGCCAGGCTTCGCTGGCCGAGATCGCGCGCCAGCATGCCGAAGCCGATGATTTCCTGAAGCGGCTGAAAGCGATCCCAACCGATGGAATGAGCGACAAAGACCTTCTCAGCCACCAGCTCCTGGAGCGGCAACTCGAGCGGGAAGACGTCAACTATGAGCTGAAGAATTACGAGATGCCCGTGAACCAGCAGCGCGGCGTCCACACCGGGCTGGCCGATTTGCCGCTCAGCGTGCCGTTCGATTCCGTCCAGCACTATCAGGATTACATCTCGCGATTGCACCAGATCCCGCGCGTGCTCGAGCAGACAACCGAAGTTCTGCGCCAGGGAATGAAAGACGGATTGATGCCGCCCAGGCTCGTCCTCGAGAAGCTGCCCGGCCAATGCGAAGGCATCGTCGAAGCGAACCCCTTCATCCTGCCGACGAAAAAGTTTCCCAAGGAATTTTCCGAAGCCGACAAGAAGCGGCTGACCGACGAGATGACAAAGGCGATCAACGACGACGTGATCCCAGCCTACAAGAAGTTCACCGACTTCCTGAAGAACGAGTACGACGCCAAAGGTCGTCCCGAGATTTCGGTGCAGACTTTGCCCGACGGCAAGCGGCGCTACGCCGAAGCCGTGAAGACGATGACGACCATGGATATCTCGCCCGCCGAGGTTCATGAGATCGGACTGAAGGAAGTGGAACGCATCACGGCCGAGATGACCAAGCTCGCGAAGGAGCAGGGCCACAAGGATCTCGCGAGCTTCCGCGAGAAGATCAATGCCGACCCGAAGTGGAAGCCGCAAAGCGAGCAACAGATCGTCGACGATTTTAAGAAATACATCGACCAGATGCAGCCGAAGTTACCCGAGCTCTTCGGGCTGCTTCCGAAGTCGCCGGTGACAGTGGAACCGATCCCAGGTTTCGCCAAAGCCGAGGCCACGCACTACGTCGCCGGTACCCCCGATGGCAAGCGGCCGGGACGCGTCGTAGTTGCCGTCGCCGACCCAACCAAGCGCACCCTCGTGCTGGACGAAGCTGTTGCCTATCATGAAGGCGTTCCCGGTCATCACATGCAGATCAGCATTGCGCAGACGTTGCCCGATCTGCCGAAGTTCCGGTTACGCGGCTTTTATTCCGCCTATGCCGAAGGTTGGGCGCTTTATTCCGAAGAGCTAGGAAAGGAGATCGGCTTCTACAAGGACCCTGTTTCCGATTACGGCCGTCTTAACTCCGAGCTATTTCGCGCCGTCCGCCTCGTGGTCGATACCGGGATTCACGACAAGGGCTGGAGCCGCGACAAGGTGATCGAGTTCATGCACGCCAACGACGTGAACGACGCCGTCGCGCAGACCGAGAGCGATCGTTACATAGCGTGGCCGGGCCAGGCGCTCGCCTACAAAATGGGCCAGCTCACCATTCGCAAATTGCGTGAACAAGCCAAGACCCAGCTCGGCCCGAAGTTCGACATCAAAGCGTTCCACGACGTAGTCCTTAACGGCGGCGCCATGCCGTTGGACCTGCTGCAGGAACGCGTGGAAGCGTGGATCAAGGCGCAAGGTCCGAAGACGGCGAGCGTGAAGTAGCGCTGGCGCTCGACTCTCCGCTGGTAGGGCGAGACTCAGTCGACCCGCGGCGGCTTACTGCACTTCAGTGTCCGGGCAAAGGAAGCGGCTTTTGCAAATTGCACTTCCAGCAGGTGAACCACGACCAGTTGGGATCGACATAGTTCTGGGCGCCGCAGTTGATGCAGGTGTAAACCGATTGGGCGCCTCTCCCGCCTGCTTCACCAGCGTCGGCTCCCGCTTCCATGCCGCGCCCGCCGTTGCCGCTCGTTTTCGTTTCCATTGTTCGCCGGCGATTCTGCCGCCGTCCGTACGATAAAAGCAAGTCGAACCGACGATCGAGCCGCAATGGCGGGTGGATCGAGCGCGCGCCGGTTCGCGCTCTACCAGATCCCCTCGTTCCCAAACTCTGTTTGGGAATGCCAATGTCCCCGCAACTCCGTTGCCCCGCTCGCGAAACAGAATTTCGCAAGACAAGTGCTCTCAAACTGGAGTTTGGGAACGAGGAATCGGATGCGCCTTGAGCCATTTTCCGACTGATGGAAGAAGTCGTCGTCGCCTGGCGAGACCGAGCGGTCAACCAACTGATCGAGATAGTTCTCGGCCGTGACAGCCTTCGCCGCGGACTTCTGATCGCGAGCGGGCGGCGGTTTGCCGTGACAGGGAATCGAACTGAGCGCGATGGCTGTGACCGCCAAGAGAAAATATCTCATAAATCCTAAACGGCGGCGCCATGCCGCTCGATCTGCTGTAGGAGCGCGTGGAACGCTGGATCAAAGAGCAGGGGCCCAAGCCAGTTGACGATCCCGCCATTGCGAGCCGACTCACCCAAAAGTTACGTTAGCTAGTGAGGCCGAATCACTACGCGGACAGCGATGGACTTGTCGTCTTGGGCGTGCGTTCCCGATAGCGTCTTCTCAATCTCTGCTGCGTCCCGTCGCAGATGACCATCAGGATCGTAGATAAAACAGACGAGAGTGCGAATGTCGGCGCGTGAGCGATACCGTGCAATATCGACAATCAGTTCATCCGCCACCTTGTGGTTCGCCCGCGCCAATTTTAGCTCGGCGGCGGTTTCACAATCCTCAATCACGAAGTCGATTCTAGAAGAACTCCCTCCGTAGCTCGGCGTCCATTCCTCGTCTTTCACGGATGTGTACAGACACTTAAGAACCACGCCGAATACGTCCTGTAAATCGTACTCGTCGGAAAAATCAATTGGTTGTTTGCCCTTCCGACGTTTCGCGACGTGACTTACAGCGCGATGAACCCGGTCACAAATCGCAGTGAGCTTCGAGTCCATGTCTTCCTTAATCTTGGAGTCGGGTTTGATGGCGGTTTCCGTGCTCATTGCCCGGAAGAGCAGCGACCTTCCGTCCTTGGACTTCTTTTCTATTGGGCCCTGATATGCCTGTAGCGTCTTGACGATTCCAGTGGCGTTCGAGGCAAACCGCCGCCCCGACTCGATGGTGATGATTTCGCTGATGATCTTTCCAGAGAGATAGTCGTCGACTCCCGCTGCACGCAGCGCTTGCAGCACCTCGAACGCGCGATCATCCACCCGTTCAATTTCGCGCGGCCTACGCCATACATTCCAGTCGATCTTGTTGTGGTACTCTCTCGCTTCCGGGCTGACGCGTTTGTTCATTTGGTTTCTCCTGCGTCACCGCCTGTGGCCAAGTTCTTTAGATGCTCTTCCCCTTCGGGCGTTAGCACCCAGCGCTGCGTTTCCGGATCGGGAGTAACGAAACCAGACTCCACTTTCCGGCGAATGTTGTTCACACCGGTATATTTGGTCGCCTTGAAGAAGCGCTTCGTAAGAAGGAAAGCGATCTCGTGATTATTCAATCCTTCAACGCTGGCCCGTTTTGCGATAGCCAAAACCCAAAGGTATTTTTCCCAACCCAGGCGACACTTCTTCAGGCTCGGCAGGCCCTTGGTCGCTCCGGAGACACTCAGGTTTTGCACCTCCTGGCGAACCTGTCCGATCGCATAATATTCGGCAGCCTTGCTCTTGCCCTTCGCTTTTGTGGCCGATCGCGCCGGTGATGTTTTCTTGCCTGCAGGCTCTGCTGCAGGCTCCGGCTTGCTTCGGGGGGCCGGCGCCCCTACGACAGCGTCGAGTAGTCTACCAAATGCGATCTGGCGCAGCGCAGGATCCTTGATTTCGGCGACTTGTGCTTCCAGCTGCACGAGCTTGTTCTTGAGGTCACTTTCCATAGTTCGATGTGTTTCTATTATTGGTTGAGCCAACTGCGGACTTCGTCGATGGCGGTCCGCGTCAGTCGGAAGTGCTGAACCACGCCTATCTTTTCAGCCAGCATTAGCTTCCCGGCGGATGCCAGTTTTGCTACGACATCGCTCGGATTCCCAGGCGCTGGTTCTCGCGCCACCGAAAACGCATCCTTCAAATCGCCGCTTGAGAAGCTCTGCTTGGATTGGTGAACCTCGAGCCAGTAACCAAGCACCTCCGCTTTGGCCATATTCGATTTCGCGTTGGTCTGCCTGATTAGTTCCTGAGGCGAAATTCCACGGTCGTCGCCGCTAGCCCCGCCTTCGGTTCGCGCTGCACTGCGCGGCGCGGGAGTGAGTTCGCTGCTTACGTTGAATTCTCCAACCAGGAAGTTGAAAGCCGCTTCGCGAACATTCTCGTCCAGCGTCTTAACGAACCCGTTCACTTCGACCAGGAATTTCTTCTTCTCTTCGTCCACTCTCATTACTCATTCCTCCGTGTTGCAATTTCCGCAGTGACCGCGCGAATTCTCTCGATAGGCACCTCGTAACCTGTTGGCCCGCGCGTAAGAAACTTGCGCTTCAACCGGGACGCGTATTCGCGGACGGACTTCACGTCTGAACCGACGATCGCCGCAAGTTCTTCGGCAGTAGCGCCGGTCCGGTGGCCGACTCCAAGCATGGCGGCGGCCTTTAACGCGACAAGAAACGTCAACATCTTCGTTGTGCGATCGAGCCGCTCGAATGCCGCGGTCGGAATGGGATTGCCGCTCACTTTCCCAATCTCCATCAATCCTTGCAGGCAGTTTATTATTGCCTCGCGTGCGATCTCGTCCTCGGATACAAGCAAGCTTGAAAGAGTTGAATTCATATAACGAGAATTATAGTATCCTCTTTGTGCTTTGCAACTTTTATTTGGAGATGATTTTCCTGATCCAAAACCCCGACTGGCATCCAAACTCGAAAGGTAGCGCGTGCCCGGGATCACCTCTTCAGTTCAAATATGCTCTGTGCCTCAGAGATATATCTGCTATCCTCTCGGCTTACTGGTGTTTTTCTGATATGATATGTTACTTATCTCTCCTGCCAGACAATTAACGATCGGTTTCGCAATGACACTCCCAGTTGTGCGTGCGTCCGATAAATTTGCGTAGAACGGATGATCTATTATCAATAGTTCGATCATTTTAATATCCTTTTATCGAAGGTGAATATTTGAAGTGATAATTAGAATTCTATTACTTGTGAATTATCATTCAAATACCCTGACGTTCCGCCCGGGCGCGCGGCAATCCTATTCCGACCGCGGCGTTCGAGCGGCTCGGTCGCACAACGAAGATGTCGGCATTCCTTTGCGCAGGTCACTTTTTGTTCGGGGCGGCATTGCGGCGGCGCTGGCGCGGTTCATTCGAAGACGGGGGCCGTAGAGTCAGTTTTCAAACTTCGGCCGTGGTACCCCACGCGCTTTCGCATCGCTGCGGCGGGGCAGGCGATTTTATGCTTTCACAGGCGACACGAGCCGCCGAGACACACCGAAGGTGTGAAGGGGTCAGAGCTAACTATCGACACGACGCGTGTGGCGGCGATGGGACGCCAAGGAGATCCTGAAGCCGGCTTGCACGAATATCCGCGCGGACGTCTTCGCCGACGCGGTGCAGCCGCCCTCCTTCGGCAAAGTCGGCGTCGATCTCGCGATCCCATGCTCCCTGGTCCCGCTCCCGAATAAAGGCCGCGAGCTCAGCGAGCTCCTCGGGAGAAAGCGCATCCACAGCCGTTTTTATTTCCGTAAGACTCACGCTTGGATCCTAGCGAGGAACAGACTGCGAGACAATGTCGGATCGTCGTCGGTGCAAGCTCGCCCCGCACGCGACGGCCGGTTGCGGACTGCCATCGCGATTGGCGATGGTGACGCTTCGAGAGACACAGATAAAATCTCGCCGGTAAGAACCCGACCGCTTTAAGCGGTCGAGTTTATCGGACTCTAATTCCACCTCTTGTTACGCTGACCCCGGGCCCGTGGTGTGGGCTTCCGATGCAAGGCCCCTCGAACTATCAGGTTTCGCAATGTTCCATACAACGGGTGCTGCGCGTTTACGCGGTAGAACGATGGTAACCATTGCTGCGACTTGAGATCAAATTGGCGGCCTCAAGTTTGGCGAGCTCGTCCTGGACAGTCTGGAGCGAGAGAAAACTGAGCCGCGCCAACTCACGGACATACAGCTCTTGCCT
>JBEEHG010000040.1:0-50553 GCA_041167265.1 Verrucomicrobiota bacterium
TCATCGATCTTAGCCACACCATCGAGCACGGCATGATCACTTACAAAGGGCTGCCCGCGCCGCTCATCTGCGATTACCTCAGCCGGGAAGCTTCCCGCACTCGTTACGCGCCGGGGACGGAATTCCAGATCGGAAAGATCGAGATGGTGGCGAACACCGGAACCTATCTCGACAGCCCGTTTCACCGTTACGCCGACGGCGACGATCTTTCGCAGCTCCAACTCGAGTCCCTGGCCGATCTTGATTGCGTCGTCGTTCGCGTCACCGAGCGGCCAGATCGCGCCATCGATCGTTTGCCTTTTGACGCCGCGACCTTACATGGAAAAGCCGTGCTGTTTCACACCGGCTGGGACGCGCACTGGCGCACCGATAAATATTTCGAAGGCCATCCTCATCTCACCGGCGCGCTCGCCCGGCAATTGGCTGACGCCGGCGTCGTTCTGGTCGGGATCGACTCGTTCAATATCGACTCGATCGACGACGGCGCCCGGCCGGTCCATTCCGCGCTGCTCAGCGCCGGCATCCCCATCGTCGAGCACCTCTGCAATCTCGGCGCCGTTCCGGATCGCGGCGCGCGCTTCTTCGCCGTCCCGGTGAAGGTGAAAGGAATGGGGACCTTTCCGGTCCGCGCCTTCGCGAAGCTTTAGCTTCGCGTCCTGCTCATGATCCTGATCGTGCTCATAATCTTTTCGTAACGCTATGCCGCTCCTGAAAGATCAAGAGCAGGATCATGATCAGGAGCAGGAATTTCTTTCCGCCAGCTTTGCGATCCCCTCTCCCGTTAACCGAAACACCGTCCACTCATCCATCGGCTCCGCTCCAAGCTTCCGATAAAACTGGATCGCCGGATCGTTCCAATCGAGCACTGCCCATTCCATTCGCCCGCAGCCGCGCTCCTTTGCGATTTGCGCGAGCCGCTCGAGCAGGGCGCGGCCATACCCTTTCCCGCGTTTCTCCGGCCTGACGAACAGGTCCTCGAGATAAAGTCCGGGCCGTCCCAGCCACGTCGAAAAATTGTGGAAGAAAACCGCGAACCCGGCCGGCTCCCCCTTTTCCAGCGCGAGTAAAACTTCCGCCGCCGGTTTCGGTCCGAAGAGAACTTCGCGCAGCCCGGCTTCGGTCGTGACGACCGCGTCCGGCGCGCGCTCGTAAATCGCGAGGTCGCGAATCAATTCGAGGATCACAGGAATGTCCGCTGCCGTCGTCGTCCGAATTTCGAAATCTGTCATATTTCTATTGCTCACTATTGTAGGGCGTCTGTGTCAGACGCCAAAATCCGGCGTTTCACAGAAACGCCCTACACATCACAGCGAAGCAGGCGTGAGCTTATAGATCGTAAATTCGGAGTTCTGCTCGACCAGGGTCGCGTTCGCCGCGACGTGCGCGGCGAATTCCGCATAATAATCGAGCCACCATTGCGTGCCCGCGTAAAAAACGAGGTGGGTCGCGCCGCGGCTCCGGAGTTTCTCCAGGTTCGCGATGATCTGGGCGCTATCGAGCGGGTTGCCGTCGTAAACTCCATCGCCCAGGAAATGCCAGCCTTTCCGGTGCGCATAATAAAAAACGGTCGGATCGCCGTCCGTGGCCGCGATGATCAGGGCGTTCGATGTCGTCGCTTCGTTCAGCTCGACGCCAAGATCGCGCAACGACGCCGCGGCCGGCCGATACAGCGGCTGCACGCAGTACCACGACGACGTCGCAAACGAAACGACCAGGAGCACCGATCCGAGCGCGAGGAGCGGTCGCGGCATCGGGATTCTCGCAACCCAGACGCAAGCGCAGCCCGCGAACACCGCTGCGATCGGCACCAGCGGAAGTTGGTACCATTGATGGCGATTGCCGTAGCCGACGAAGAAAATGAAAAGGACCGTCGCCCCGAACCACCAATGGAAGAGGCGAGTGAATTTTCCACGAGGCGCGATCACCGCCCCGAGCATTGCCAGGACGAAGAGGAGAAGCGTCAGACTCGAGAACGCCGTTTGCCGCAGAAGCTGCCAGTACCAGGCGAGGCTCATGATTTGGAACCCGCCGGCACCGAAAAAGTGATGCGGATAAAAACGTTCCGCAATGCGATGCGCATGCCAGTACCACATCCCGGAGGGAACCAGCGCTACCGCCGCGAAGAACCGCAGTTCCCAGCGCGCGAGCATTCTTGTCCAGGGAGCGGCGATTTCCAAATCGCCGTCTTCGCTTCCAGAGGGCGGTTTGTAAACCGCCCCTCCTTGCTCCCGGCACATCGCCAGATAAAACAACGGCGCGCCGACGATCGCCGTCGGCAACTTGATGAGCAGCGCCAGCGAAACCAAAACCGCCGCCAGGATCAACCAGCGAAATTTCTCCTCCTCCCTCCAGCGCAGGAAAAAATAAACACCGGCAATGGCCAGGCTGAGCGAGGGCACATCCGGCATGAAAGCGCGGCTCGCCACGATGCTGAGCGGAGCGAACGCGTAAAAGAACGTCGCCCAGAGCGCGATTGATTCGCCGAAAATCCTGCGCACCAACCCGAAGAAAAACGGCAGCGCCGCAATAAAAAACAGGACGCCTTCGATTCGCCCGATCCATTCCTGAACACCCGCCATCTTGTAAACCAGCGCGGCCACAAAAGGCAGGACCGGAAACTCCGTTCCGACGTAGCCACGCTCGTTCCCGGCCCAATCGATTTGCGGCCGGGCAAAATGAAAACCGTTCTCGAGATAGTTCCGGGCGATCGCCGCCACGTCGCTTTGCCGCCAGCTCCACGGATCGATGAACGGCTGATTGATTGCGATCAGCCGCACGACGAGGGCGGCGAGGACGATGAGAATCAAGAGCGATTTGGCGCGCGCCACGCATCGCGTCTTGACAAAGCCCCCGGTTAAAGTCAATCGAGTACACGCGCTTAGCCGATCCCGGAATGAAAACCGTCGCTACTCTGCTCATGCTGGCCCTCGCCTTCGCCCGCGTCACGCTCGCGGCGGAAGAGGCCCCGCAACTCGCAGAGGTGGTCGATTTCAAGAAGCTCCTCCCCATCCTCCCGGAGCCGCTCCCCGGTTGGACGGCCGACAAAGCCGAGGGCTCGACCGACGACATCGGCGGCACGAAAATCACCAGCGTCCATCGGGATTACAAGAAAGGCGAAGGCGACACCGCGCCGACCACATCGATCAGCATCCTCGATTCGGCGGCGAACCCCGATTACGTCGCGTCCACCACCGCTGCCTGGACCCTGAGCACGTCGACGCCAGAGGGCTACACCAAAACGCTCACGATCGAAGGGATGCCCGGCTTCGAGACCTTCGAGAACGAAGGCAAGCACGGCACGCTCTGGCTCATGGTCGCGAAACGCTACGTCCTCACGATCGAGACGCAGAACCAGGATGCGAAAGATCTTCAGGAATGGCTTAAGCGGATCGACGTAAAGAAGCTCGCGGAAGTGAAGTAAGCGTGAAAGGGGGTGCAGCAGCACCGCCAGGAACCACCATCAAGAGCTGACCTGCGGGCCGCCGCGCTGATTAACCCTCAAGGACAGGCGTTGTGCGCCTGGACAAATGAGGTGGCGAGTTCCCATAAGCCAATGATTATTTGCGAGACCGCATAGGCTTTCTGGTAGCTCGGATAAGGCGCGACCATCGCCGCGACGCGCGCTATGAGGGTAATCCAATCCCACCAGGTCATTCCGTTAATGGCCAGTTGAACGGCCGCCGTGAACCAGCCGAAATCCCACAGAATGGCGATGACCTTCAAAACCGAAGACGCAGCCAAGGGCAAGCTCAAGATGGCATTGAGCGCGGTGGTGAATCCTCCTTCCGCGATGCGCAGGTTGAAAAATCGCGTGGCGACGCTCGTCTCGATCACCAAACCAAACAAGCCCAGGAACAAATCGAAGGTGGCGATGACGAAGGTTAATTCCGCCGCCTGGCAGGACGTAAGGTCATGCTTGGCGGTGCGAGCAAGTTCGATCTCCCCCTGACCGGTAGTTTGGCGGAAAGACCAGTAATCTCCATCCAACACCACGCGATACTGCAACCGCCGGCCAAACCCAGTCGCCGGATCCGGTCCGGCCAGGTTCTCCAGGATTTGCTCGAGTTCGCGAATGGCGGTTGTGCGTTGGGCGCGCGGCAAATGCGGCGGCAACGCCCGCCGATACTCGCCAAGCAGCGCCGCTCGCCGCTCCGGCGTGTAGAAGGCTTGGCGTTCGCCGACTTGCTCGGCGGTGAGGGCACGCCCCTCGGGTCGCTGGAGAGGTGACTTTGGCGGAGGCGCAGGCCGGGCAGCTGTCACCGGAGTCTCGATGGTTACGAGCTTGGCGCCCGCCGCCAGGCCGACCGGGTTGTTGGTTTGCAAATTGGTGGCGGAATCGGCCGCGAAGCTATAATCCGCCGTCACCCCGGGTTGGTCCGTGGGATTGCTGTACATCCAGGAGTTAATTTGCGGGGCGGTCAGGCAGACATTCCAGACGCTGACAAATTGCACGTAGCCTTGCAAAGTCATCTGGGCAGTAACCGACGCCGAGCCATAGGCCGCGGCGATCGTTAGATCCCCCTGCCCCATGGTCCCGAGGGCGGGCGCCGCAGCCGAGCTATCCAGCACCCCATTGATGTAGAGTGCCTGGTTTGCGCCGTCATAGCTGTAACCGATGCAATACCACTGGTCGGGACTGAGGCTCCCATTGGAGGTGAGAACCGTCGGGCTGGTGCCGCCACGTTGGGCGCTCACGGTGCCGTCGTTATTGACGAGCAAATAGATCCCGGTCGCGGAATTGAGATCGCCATTGCCGAAAATACATTGCTGACCACCGACAAACTCCAGATTGATCCAAGCCAGAATCGTATAGGCATCGTTGCCGCCTCCGCCGGGATTGACCAGAGGACCATCATCCACCGGTTCGCAATAGCCCGCGCCCGTAACGTTGACCGCCGGCGTTAATGACAAACTGACGGCGCCGGCGCGCAACGTGATCGGGTTGTTGTTGCCGGAAACATCCTTGGGCGGCGCCTGGGTGCAATCGTACTCCGCCACCATGCCGCTTGTCGGCGGCAACGTCGTCCACTGGCCGGTGTAGATTTGGGCTTGGGTGCGCACGACATTCCAGATGCGGAAGCTATCGATATCGCCCTGAAACGTCGCGCCGAGTTGAAAATTCTGGCCTTGATTGGCAATCCCGGGCCCCGGTGAGGAAGTCGAAACGCTGAGCAGACCATTGATGTAAAGCGAGAGCGTGGTGCCATCGAACGAGGCCGCGATATGGAACCAGTCCCGGTCGTTCAGCACGGCCGGCGTTTGCAACGGAAAGATTTGTCCCGTCCGCTGGACGAAGACGGTCGCGCCCTTCGTGCCGAGCACAAATTCGCCTGGCTTTTGCAATAACGTGGAGTCCGGGCACAAGCCGTCGAACGAAAACCAGCCTTCAAACGTGTACGGGGTGGCCCCCAGAAAGCTGACGTTAAGCGCGTTGCCGAGGTCGGCGTAAGCGGCGCCGCTTAGGTGAAGAATCGCGGAGGTCTCCGGCGCCGCAGTCCCTGAAACGGGCGTTCCCATCGCTTACGATGGTTGTTGAAAGCGGATGGTACACGACCCCATGATCACAACCTCAATGTCGGCATCGAGGTCGCACCCTGGGTAGAAGAAATGAACCGGCTTCGCATGACGCTTCAGGATTTCGTCGTCGTGAGATTGCGTGACACGCGCATAATCCACCGTGATCCCTTGAGGCGGTGGCTGCGAACCCTGGGGTATTTGCAACGTTAGCACCAGCGAGGAACTGAAGCCCGCCGGCAATTGCGTGTTTTGGCTCAGCCAATTTGGCGAAGGCCCATTTGGCGGCACCGTCGTGCTGGCATTAATCGGCGGCGTCGGACCGGCGGCCGAACAACTGAAACTTACGACGGTCCCGGCTGGGAGCGGACTAACATCTACCTGGAACATATATTCCTCTGCGACCGCATCGAGGTTGATGAACACCTGGCTTTGCTGCCAACTCGGTGGCGGCGGGTAGTTGACGATCGTGATATTGCGCTGCACGGCCGACGGATTATCGAGCAGCCAAGTCACGAAGGCCGCCGAGTTGGCGAAATCACCTGTCGGGACGGGCGCGGGGTTGTTCGACGTGCCGACCAAGGCGATTAGACAAAAATGCGAGCCTCCCTGGGGTTGCGTTGGGGTCCACTGAAATGCATCCGCCCCTACCACCACAGCATTCTGCGCTGATGCGCTTACCGCCGTAGTCGGCGAATTGTTCGCCGTTTGGATGACATTAGTTATCCATTGGGAGGCTTGGAGCAGGAGCGAACTGTTCGCGTAATAAAGCTGAATGGTGCCGGTTTCCGCGCCCGTATACGCGTTCATTCCCCGCACGTAAATATAATTCATCGTGCCGACGACCAGGTTTTGGCCGACGTCCTGCGCCCAGTTCGAGGCGAAGAGCTGCTGGTAGTTTGGCGTTGGAGCCGTGCCGGACGGGATGATGTCCGGCGACACCCAATAGATTCGCGCTGGATCGGGCTTTTGGCCTGTATCGCCCAAGGCATCCCGCATATAGATATCTAGATATTGGCTCATTGTATTACTCCGAGGTTTGGGGCGAGTTGACGCTGCTGCGGTTCACTCACCACCGCTTGGCGTCGGGACTTTCTTCGGATTCTAGGTAAGCTGATAACCTAGTTTGATGGAGTCGCTGCCAGGATTGGTCAGTTGGTACATGATCATATCTTGGGACCCCACTTGAATGTTGTTCTCACCAGGATTGACCGGCGTCGTCGTACCGCCCTGATGCCAAACATAAATCTGTGCAGCGGGCGCCGAACCCCACTCGTAATAGAGCCAGAGGTTTCCTGAGGCCGGGACGACGATCCAAGTCCAGCCGGGCTGAAGATTCGTAATGACGATCCAATAAGTCGGCGGGAACGACGTGGTTTTTTTGCTAAGCTTCGCTTTGGCGATGTTCGGCGGGATTGGTTTCGGCTTTGCCATGATCTTTTGCTTCTTGGGGTTTTGGCTTCGAAGGCGGCCTCGCGCTGCGAAGCGGTTGGTCGGCCGGTCCCGAATGCCTCTTGGTGGGTACTCCTTAATACGGCGTTGCTTGACCGAAGTTCTGACGATCTCGGGAAATCCACGATTAAACGTCTTGGCGGCAACTCAGGAATTCGAAACCCGGAACTTGTCACTCCCACCGAAACGCTGAATAGAGCCCGGACCAGCGGAGCGAAATGGACAAAGCCCGAAGCGTGAGCGATTGGGAAATCGCGAATCAACCTTTCGCCGTAATTGTGAGCGACGACCGCAAAACTTTAGAGCAACGGGCGCAGATGACCGACATCGAGCGCCTGCGGCACTCCGCTGCCCACGTGCTGGCGACAGCCATCCTCAAGATCTGGCCCGACGCGCAGTTCGCCGCCGGGCCGCCGGTCGAGAACGGCTTCTATTACGATCTCGAATTAGAGCATCGCATCTCGCCCGACGACTTCGAGAAGATCGAGGCCGAGATGAAGAAGGAAGTGAAAGCGAATCACACTTTCGAGCGCGTCGTTCTGCCGCGCGCGGAAGCGCTCGACATGGCCAATCGCGGCGTCCTTGGCGCTCTTGGTGAGAGATCTTCACCGTCGAAGTTCAAGCTCGATATCATCCAGAACATTCCCGAGGGCGAAGAAATCTCGCTCTATCGCAACGGCGACTTCACCGATCTCTGCGCCGGCCCGCACGTCATGCGGACGGGAAACATCGGCGCGTTCAAGCTCACCCACGTCGCCAGCGCCTACTACAAAGGCGACGAAAAGAACCCGCAGCTCCAGCGCATCTACGGCACCGCCTTCAAGAACAAGACCCAGCTCGACGAATACTTCGCCATGCTCGAGGAAGCGAAGAAGCGCGACCATCGCAAGCTCGGCAAGGAACTAGAACTCTTCACCTTCGACGACGACGTCGGCCCCGGCCTCCCCCTCTGGCTCCCCCGCGGCGCCGCCATCATCGACGAACTCGAAAAGCTGGCGCGCGAAACAGAATTCGCCGCTGGCTATCACCGCGTCCGGTCGACGAACTTGGCACGAGAAAGCCTCTACCTAAAAAGCGGTCACCTGCCTTACTACAAGGAGTCGATGTTCCCGCCGATGGAGCTCGATGAGTTTGCGAGACGACGAGAAGACTACAACTTCGAAATCTACGAAGCAGTAAAGGGAGTGTACTCCGTCGCCATCGATGAGGTCCGCGAGGAGGTAGAAACCGGCAGACTCGTCCTCGGGCCTGACGAAACCCCCGCAAAGAGAGGAATCGAGCGTGCTAAGGCGTTGCTTGCTTCGGCTTCGGACGAGTACACACGAAAGCGCGCGAAGGAACGCGATCATTGGCAAGCAAAGTTAGATGCCCTGCCACCCATCGATCGCTACTACCTCAAAGCGATGAACTGCCCGCATCATCACAAGATGTTTGGCGCACTTCCGCGAAGTTATCGAGACCTGCCGCTGAGACTAGCGGAATACGGGACCTGCCATCGTTACGAGCAAAGCGGCGAACTGTTCGGGTTGATGCGGGTGCGTTCGCTCCAGATGAACGACGCCCACATCTACTGCACGCCAGACCAGTTCGAGGCCGAGTTCAATGCCGTGAACGACATGTACCTGAAATACTTCAAGCTTTTCGGCATCGATCGCTACGTGATGCGCTTCTCAACGCACGATCCATCGCGGCTCGGCGAAAAGTTCGTCAACGAACCGGAGCTTTGGAAACAGACCGAGGACATGACTCGCGGCGTGTTGCAGCGCGCCGGCATCAACTACGTCGAAGTGCCTAACGAAGCCGCGTTCTACGGACCGAAGATCGACGTCCAGGTCTGGAGCGCGATCGGCCGCGAATTCACCATCGCCACCAATCAGGTCGACTTCGCCCAGCCGCGCCGGTTCAATCTTGTTTACAAAGACCGCGACAACACCGAGAAGACGCCCCTCTGCATCCACCGCGCCCCGCTCGGCACCCACGAACGTTTCATCGGCTTCCTTATCGAACATTACGCCGGCAACTTCCCGCTATGGCTCTCGCCCGAGCAAGTCCGCATCCTCCCGATCGGCGACGAAGCGCCGCTGCTCGAATACTCGCGCGCGATTCTCGCCGAGCTCCGCTCCCATCAAGTCCGCGCCGAGCTCGACGCCAGCACTGATCACATCAAAGCCAAGATCGCCAACGCCGAGCAAATGAAAGTCCACACCATGCTCGTCATTGGCAACCGCGACCTGGAAGCGAACGCCGTCAGCCTCCGCGTCCACGGCAAAGGCAATCTCGGCGCCAAACCGCGCACCGAAGTCGTCGCCGACATCCTCGGCGACATCAAAGACCGGCGCACCTAAGAGCAGCCATCTCTTTGCATCGAAGAACTCGTGTCGCGGCGGTAGAGAGGCTCTGGCAGCCGAGATGATTTGCACCGTCGCCGAATCCATTTTCGGCTCACCCGCACAAGGGGCCCGCGCATGCACACACTTGTGCGGTAACCCCGGTGGTCTTGCCGAATCATTTTTCGGTTCGTAGGGGACCTCCGCAATCTTTCAAACCAAGCTAAGCAACGACGTCGTAAAACAGTACGTCTAGGTTGAGCTTTTCTTTGTAGCGCTTCCTCCACTTATCAAAGTCATAGTTCTGCTCAAATAAACCCTCCTCGCTTGAGTTCGAATAGATCTTCCCGTCTTTGCCGACAATGCCGACATGCCCATGGGTATCGCCCTCCGTGGGAGAGATGGTTATGCTGCCAGGGGTGGCTTCCTCTTGTTTGATCGGCTTGGCTATGTTTTTAGATTCCAAGGCATCGAACATTCCAGCCGTGGACAAGTTCCCGCCGATGGGATGCCCTAGCGCCTGCCGCACCACTTCATTGACTGCCCATGCGCATGCGAGATGTCCGTTATTGGTTCCCGTGACATTTTTCGAGTCGAGCTTGCCTTCATTTGACAGCGCCTTGGCAAAGATGGCTGCGTTCACGCCGCCGGCCGGCACCGCCGCAACTGCCGGGATGCTGCCGGGCGGGAGAGCGAGCGCTCCATTGATGATCCGATACTGAAGCACCATCGAGAAGTTATTGGAGGTCGCATTGCTGTTGAAGCGGCGCGCCGCAGCTTCGGTGAGATCGAGGGCGTGTCCGGTTCCTTTCGCCGGCCCGAGATCGATGACGGGCACCACGATCTGCACCCCGCTTTTCAGATCGGTCACCTCCACATGTGCGCCGCTCGGCCGATCAGCTCCTTTGCTTGTCAGGCCGAAATCCATGTGCGGCAGAGGCGTGCCATCCAAGGCGTCGTGTTCCCCTTTTGTGTGCGCGTAACCATCCAGCGGCAGTGCGCAACCCAAGAGCTCCGTGTGCCCTTTGGTCGGAAAGCCGCAGGCGGTCTGCCCGTTGTCGGCTTTGTCGTTGGCCCCGCCGAACGCTGTCGTCTTGGAATTCTGCACCACGATGTCGTTGCCGATGACTTCCGCGGTCCATCCCCAGTCTCCACTCCCCTTGAGAATGGTTCCACCCAGCTGGAGCGGTTTCAAGGGATCCGCTTTGCGGAGCACCATGACTTCCGTTCCTTTCTCACCGATAAAGACCTCGCCTCGGCTAACCGCTTCATTGTCCTGCATCAGCGGGGCAATGAACTTCTTGAACGCGTCCTTAATCGCTTGGGCCGCCTCGGGCGTCGATGCTTTATCCGCATCGGCGGAGGTCGCGCCGGCAGGGATATCCTTCACCAACAGTCGTTTCAGGCTCTTCCCGGTACTGTCGAAAGCGTAATTGACAATATTGAACCGGGCGGTGG
Organism: Verrucomicrobiota bacterium; assembly: GCA_041167265.1. GTDB lineage: Bacteria > Verrucomicrobiota > Verrucomicrobiia > Chthoniobacterales > UBA10450 > AV80. The sequence continues at coordinate 10,752 of JBEEHG010000040.1, forward strand.
GATCGTCGCCCGCCTTGCGGAACACGGAAAGAACTTTGAGCCCTTCATGGAGCTCGAGTTCATTGAGTTGGTCAGCAAGATCATCGAGCGTGGCTGCAAATGGGAGGGGGTCTTGGGATTCCATATCAGTAAGAGACGGGACTATTTATTTTTCGCTAGGCGAGACGCTGCCGCGACAATCGCTTTCTTCTGGGCATCCGTCGGTTTCTGCGCGGCTTTTCCCCGGAGGAATTGGTTGATCTCGTCGACATCCGGATTCATGGCGGGGACCCCGGAGTCTTTCACGGCCTTGTCATTCAAGAGCGCCGCGTAGGACGCTTTGTTCTTCGCTGCATCGTGCCCGTTGTTTTCCTCGATCTGATCTTTAAACTCGTTGAATGCAGTGATAGTCGGGAGCAATGCCAGAATTTCGTCCTGCCGAGCCTTCAGTTCTGCGGCTTGCGGCGCGCTGATGCGCTGCTCCCGATTCGACTTCATCGCCATGGCGGCGTCGATTCGAGCATTGAGCGCTTCCATCTGCCCCGGCGGGTCTCCCGCTGCGTTGAACATCGTCTGTGGTGTGCCGCTGCTCTCCCGGTCTGCGCCCTTCTTCGTCATTGGCTGCGTTGCCTGCTTCAAGTCGAGCAGGCCCGGCAACCGTCCAGTTAAGGTTTTTTGGGCTGCGTAGACGGCGGCATCCACCCGCGCGATGAGGATCGCTCCATTCTCCGTCATGGTTGTCGGCGAGGGGTTGGGGTTGTATTGCCGATACTCGTTCTGCGCCTGGCGAATGAGATACGCGGCATCGGCAAAAGCTTCCGAGCGCCCCCCCGCATTGAAAATCTTCTGCAACTGCTGGATGATCACTATCCCTACCCCCATGTGCGCCACCGCCTCGGACGATATTTCTAACGTTTCCTTCGCTGCCAACAACGCACCGCCAACCGCCAGGCTGGAGTCCGATATTTCGCGCGTTATGCGGGCGCCAGTGCTCCGGCCTTCAAGAAGCTTCGCTACATAATCGGCGTAGACTAGGGCGAGCAGGTCGCTCCGTGCTGATCCGGAATAGTGATCATAGGCCGGGTTAGCCCGGAAGGTCTCGTAGGAATACTTATTCAGCGGAGCGCAGCCCGCGACAGCGACACAAAGCAACAGCGCTAAAGAGCGGCAGGCCTGAGATGGAAAGTGTGGCATAATGCGCGCGGGAGGGTTGTCAGGGTAGTGGTCTCGATTTTGGCTTCACTTTTTCGATCTGACCGGAAAACTCCGGACAGGAAGAACTACGGAAAGTGAGGATCGAAGTTCCTGTTATCGATCTCCGGCCAGGGTTACGTCCACAACTTGCCGATCCCGTTAGAGCCGGAGCAGGTTCGCCTCCTGCCGATCGGCGACGAAGGTTGTCATCGGCAACCGCGACCTGGAAGCGAACGCCTTCGGCGTCCGCATTCATGCCAAAGGCAACCTGGGCGCCAAGCCGAGAAATGAAGTGATTGCGGAGATATTACAAGCGATCAAAGAGCGTCGAACCTAAGATGCGACCCTTAGGGTAGTCGGTTGGTGAAATCAGCGAAGCGATTCGATCATATCGGTCTCGGGTTCTGACCCAAGACTCTTCGCTTCCATTTTAACATTCGGTTCCCAGAATTCGGGCTTCCAAAAAGGGGTCGGGAATTCGGTCGAAGCAAATTGGCCGTGTTTTTGTGGCACCTGCGGGTTGCCGACGTGAAACATTGTCAAATGAACACAGTCGCTGACATCAGCCGGAAAGATTCCAGCGGAACTTATTGAGGTGGACCATTTCCCCAAGCGCAAGTCTTCGAGATTAACTGGTCGGGTAAAAAATGAGTCCAACCAAATTAGCAGGCTCCCGCGTGGTACGAACAACCCGACCGAACCCACAGCGTAATTCGCCAGGCTCGGCTTTTTTTTCTCCGGCGAAAGAAAAGCCTCCGTTGCCTCCGCAATGGGATGAAGCGACAAGTTGTAAAACTGTGCCCGGTGCTTCGTCTCCTTGCGCCGCCGCAGATATGGCACTACGGCCGCCTCGCACTCCTTCACACTGCACGCAGCTGCCATATAGACAATGTTATCGAAAGGTAGACTAGGATGCCGGACGAGCATTTCGTTACCTACAATCGCCCCCATGCTATGTCCGACCAAAGTGATGGAATAGCCGTCCCCCAGGTCTTTCTCCATCCGATCGAGAAACATTTCAACCGCTCCCGGAACGGATCGTACCAGATAATTTGCCTGTCGACTTTTCCGTTCCTGGCCTTTCGTCTCAACATTCGGCACACTTCCCGTGAACAAGGATCCGAGCTTGGTATCGATCTCTGTTCCGACCTCTGTGGAACGATGTTCCTTTGCCTTCTCGTGATCCGCGAGCTTCACAATCTCCCTTATTGCAAGCTGGTGTTCCTTAGTTTGGTCGTGGAAGCGCGTTGGAGAATCGAAGAGTTCATGGGCCCTTCGCAACATCATGTCCCAGGCACCCGTTCCGATCGCGTCGAGAATAATCTCGGCCGGAGCCTTCAACACCAAACTTAAGTTATGCAGGTCTCCCGTAACTTTTTGCACACGGGAACGTTCATCGGCCTCACGCAGACCAGCTTCCGTAAGGTCCGGGGACGTAGAACCCGGCTGGTGCCGCAAATAACGCAAGCTCTCTTGTGAGAAGACCGTGCGCCGATGCTCGTGACGGCTGATCTCCGCTTCGATAAGTTTTTCCCAAACCGCCGGAGCGCGGACGAGAGCCCGGGCAATGTCGGCCGCCAGATAGAACGGCGAGGTTAGTGGGCCCATGACTGGTTGATACTGACCCTGGCGAACAAGAAAAAGATGTTCGCCATAGGAACTTAACGGCTCTGAATTCCAGTTAATAAAAATTGGATAGTATTCCGCCCGCAGGTTCCTATCAGCGCCCAGGATCGCGGATCGACGCAGCGATTGGCGGGGCACATTCATCCCGCCATGGATAAAGATTAGAATCTTTTTCTTACCCGATTTCTTGATGTTCTGAATAAGAGGCTTCAAATATTCATCCCGATAACGCTCAGGAGCGACCGGGTGCCTTTCGTCGATTACAGGAACGAACCCGGAGGCGGTTTCTTGGATTTGGGGCCACAATGGTTTTCCGTTGGGTGCGGCTGCAATCACGTGATTACGGATTTCGCCATCCGTTAAGTGATTCGGCACAGGTTGGGGCGAGGCGGATGCCGGCGGGGCCCAATAGGCAACGGCGCTTGCTGCCAGAATGATTGAGACTGCGCGGAAATGAGGGGGCTGCTTAATCATAGTGAACTTGGCGATTAACGACCGCTCTGTCCTATTTTGGAATGAGCGGTGGACAAAAACACTACGGAAAGGACAAACCGAAGTTCTCGCTGCGCATTGAATTGCAGGCGGCTGCCGGTGGCGACCGGCTTGCTGTAGGGGAGAATGGCGTCGCGAAAAATCAGCTCTTATGAACAACAAGTGTGAAGTCGTAGTGAAATCTCGTGGCGAAACACTCAGCCAAAACGGCGACTCGCATTTGCCTGGCAGCGGCTCTATTCTCAATCGACCAATAATTCCGGAATCCGTGAGATTCTTTTTTGTCCTCTTAGTTTCATTGCTGGTCGCATCGCAGCCGGCCAGTTCAGCTGAGGGCAATCGCGACCGCAACGAACTGTTCGCGCGCCTCGAAGCCAGGGCTGCCAACGGGCGCATCGGCGTCAGCGCGATCGACCTATCAACAAATCGCCGGGTCGACTATCGCCCAGGGGAACGGTTCACGATGTGTAGCACGTTCAAGGTGCTGGCGGTGTCGGCTGTCCTGAAACGAGTTGATGAAAACAAGGAGAAGCTCGACCGGTTTGTGCCGTACGGGGAAGCGCAGTTGCTGGAGTATGCGCCGGTCACGCGCACGCATGTAAAGGAAGGCGGCATGACACTGGAAGCGCTTTGTGCGGCGGCCATCGAGCAGAGTGATAACACGGCGGCGAACCTCGTCCTCGAAGCGATCGGCGGCCCCGAGAAGTGGACTGAATTCGCGCGGAGCCTGGGAGATAGGTTTTCGCGGCTCGATCACAACGAACCGGACCTCAACATTGCAAGGCCCGGAAAGGAGGACGATACGACTACGCCGGCGGCCATGGCTGCCGATCTTCAGCGTTTGCTTGCGTCGGACTTTCTCGCGATCGCCTCACGCACAAGGCTGGAAACCTGGATGCAGCAAAACCAAACCGGCTTGAAGATGATTCGGGCAAGCATTCCTCCCGATTGGAAGGCCGGCGACAAGACGGGCCGCAGCGGCGACGGCGCCACGAACGATATCGCCGTTCTACGCCCTCCTGCCGGCGGGCCGATCTTCATCGCCATCTACACGGTGGATCCGGCGGAATCCCAGGAAGCGCGCGATCAACTCGTCGCAGACGCCGCGAAAGCGGCTATCGAGCTCCTCAAGAAATAGGAGCGCGCTCGGCACTCCCTATTCCCATTGGTCGGCCGGCGTGTCGATTCTAGAAGCGGTGACGTCGCCGAGGAACTGAAGGCGGCGGCGGGATTTTTCCGCGGCCGAAAAAGAGGCGACGTAGAACTTTTCGCCGGCATCACGCTGTTTCAGCCAATCGCGTTGAGCCGCGCGCACTCCAGCGACCCGTTCCTTGTCCGTTTTCGCCAGGACCTCGGCGTATTTCTTGTTCAACTGCTGATCTAAAGCGTCGAACCTTTTCTTCAACTCGGCTTCATCGGGCAACGGATCCACTGGCTCGGCACAAGCCAACAGCTCTGCCTTCCCCTTGCCAAGTCTCCGCGAATAATCGGTCACTTCGAACTTGCCGGTGCGAGTGTTAAAATAAAGGAAGCCACAGAGCATGTTGCGCTTTTCCTCTCCTCCACAAAGCCGGACCAGCAGACGGCTGGAATCGAGGCTCCAATTCGTAAAGGCAGTCATGGCATAGAAGCCAAGGGCGCCATAGTTCGTCCTCAATGCGCCGAGCCTTACGCTGGTCGCCCAGACCAGGTCGTTGAACGAACCTGGTTCTCCGACAGCCTCGATCCGGAGCGGGCGTAGCAGGTGGTAGATGTTGCCGTAGCGGAGTCCCGACCCGACATGCCGCGTCGCGAAAAGCCATTCCTCGTTAGGCGAAAAGTGAAATTCATCGTCGGTCGGTGAGTCGTCGGACTGCTTCGGGAGCTTCACGCGCTGATCCGGGTCCTTCGTCGATCTCACCCAGATGTCTGCGGTTGCATCGTCTGCCGATTGATCGGGGAACCTGGACTCGATTCGAAAAGCCCCGCTCGGGCTGGTGGAAAGAACTTCAACCTGCTCTTCCGCCTTTCCGGCTGCCGACAGACTGATGAGAAAGGCGGCTAGTAGCCCGAACTTCGCCAAACGTTTCTTGTTCATTTATTGAAGCGCGCAACCATCGACGCGTATGCGAATTTGTTCGATGGAAATTTGGAACGCCAGACAAAACAAAAAGGCTCATGAAACTCCAGGTTCCCGGCGATGAGTAAAAGCGCTGGCGAACGTCTGCGGGTGGCAACCTACAATGTGCATGGATGCCGGGGAATGGACGGGCGCCGCTCGGAGACGCGTATCGCCGAAGTAATCGCCGGGCTCGATGTGGATATGGTCGGCTTGCAGGAACTCGATTTGAATCGACGACGTTCGGGTGGCGTGGACCAGGCTCGCGTTATCGCAACGGAACTTGGGTGGCATTGGATCTTCCATCCAGCGTTGCGTATGGCTGATGAACTTTACGGCAACGCTATCCTGAGTCGGTATCCGTTGCGGTTACAACAAGCCAAAGAATTGCCCTCGGTAACGACGGCATTTTGTCCGGAAATTCGAGGCGCGATCTGGGCGGAAATTGAAACTCCCAGAGGAGCCGTCCAGCTCATCAATACCCATCTCGGCCTCGGCCGGCGCGAGCGTTGGATGCAATGTCAGCTTCTGGCTGGCCCAGAATGGCTCGGCCGCGTTTCCGCCGATGAGCCCGTGATCCTGATGGGCGACCTGAATAGTCTTCCCAAGTCTCCCGGGTGTCGGTTGCTCGCGCGACAGCTGCGCGCCGTCCGCTCGATGGTCATTCCTTCCCGGCGTCTCCCGACCTTTCCGACTCGTTATCCTCTTCTCGCCTTGGACCATATTTTTGTGAACGACCGGTTCCGGGTCAGTTCGGTCAGCGTTTTTCAAAATGATGTGGCCCGAATGGCGTCCGACCATTTCCCCCTGGTGGCTGATTTGCGGCGAGCTTAAGCCGCAGGAACTACTATCCCTCCTTTATCTGGACCGGCTTGCCATCCAAGCCGATGTAAACCTTTGCGGTCTGCTGCCCGCGCTCATCGTAGGTCGCTTCCCAGCCGTGGTAACCATCCTTGAGTAAGACCGGCTCGTCGTTCAAGCCGTGATAGGTCTGCCGGATGGTGTTGCCGCGTCCGTCATAGACGAACTTGACCGTCACATAGCCGGTCGGGAGCGGGGCGGGCTGCTCGTCGATGCCAAGATAAGTCGTGGCCGTTTCGTTGCCGCGCTCGTCAAACTGCGACTGCCAGCCATGGTAGCCGTTCTTATGCACGACGGGCTCGTCGTTGCTCCCAAAGAAGGTCACCTGAACCACCTTTCCGCGCGCATCGTACCTGGCTTTCATCGTGGCGAAGCCGAGGCTGCGTGACACCGGTTTGCCATCCAGGCCGATAAAAGTCCGGACCAGCTCGTTCCCGCGCGCGTCATACGTGGATTCCCAGGCGTGATAGCCTTCCTTATGCAGAACCGGTTCCTCGTTGACGCCATAGTAGCTCGTTCGAGTGGCCTTACCGTACTCGTTAAAGGTCGCTTTCATGATGGCGTAGCCCTCCGCCGTCAAGGTGGGCTTTTGATCGATCCCGATAAAGATTGTAGCGGTCTCGTTGCCGCGCTCGTCATAACGGGATTGCCAGCCGTGATAGGAGTTCTTGTAAAGGATCGGTTCGTTCTTCACCCCGGTATAAGTCACCTGCGTTATGTTGCCGTGAAGATCGTAGGTCCAGTTTGCCCTAGCGTAGCCGTCCGGCATTCGGATGGGTTTGCCATCGAGACCAATATAGGTTTTCTGGATGCGGAGACCGCGATCGTTGTATTTCGATTGCCAGCCATGGTGGCCGTCCTTGTGCAATACCGGCTCGCCATTGACGCCGTGCAAGCTCATTCGGGTCTCGCGGCCCCCGGCGTCGAATGCCGATTTCATGGTGGCGAAGCCGGCGAGTAGCAGGACCGGTTTCTCGTCCAGGCCGACATAGGTCGTGACCGTGCGGTTTCCGCGGTCGTCGTATTGGGCGTCCCAGCCGTGGTTGGCGTCCTTGTGCAGGAACGGCTCGTCGTTAGGCCCCCAATACCTCTTGCGGGTCACCTTGCCGCGGCCGTCGAAAATATTAACGACCCCATGAACTCCGGAATCGCGCTCCAAGGCAGGCATGTCCCGGGCATCGAAGTAGGCTTCCTCCAACTCATTCCCATCTGAATCGTATTTCCGTTTAACAATGGCGTAACCGTTGGTTATGACGACCGGCTTTCCGTCGACACCGATGAAGGTTATCAGGACTTCGTTGCCTCGTTCATCATAGAGCGATTCCCAGGCGTGGTTGCCATCCTTATGCAGCAACGGTTCTCCGTTCACGCCATGGTAGCTTTGGCGGGTCTTCCGTCCGCGGGCATCGTACTTGGACGTCATCGAGGCATAGCCGGCCGATACGAGAGTCGGCTTGCCATCCAGTCCAAGGTAGGTGGTGGCTATGGTATTGCCGCGCTCATCGTATTGCAGTTCCCAGGCATGGTTACCGTCGCGATGCAGGACCGGCTCGTTTTTGACGCCATGATACGTCATTCGGGTCACCTTACCCTGCCCGTTAAAGGCCGAGCGAAAGATGGATATGCCGCTCCCGAGTAACGTAGGTTTACCGTCGAGGCCGATATAGATCGTCGCTGTCTGGTTGCCGTGGTCGTCGTATTCGGCTTCCATCCCATGGTAACCGTCTTTGTGCAGGACGGGCTCTCCCTTCACGCCATGGTAGGTGGTGCGGGTGGATCGCCCGAGAGAGTCGTACTCAAATTTCGAGATATACCAGCCGTCCTTTACCGGCATGGGCGCAAGGTCGGGACCTATCGACCGAACTTCCGTCATCCAACCCTTGTCATTGTAGCTGAGGGTGAGGCCGCAGTTGCCCGCGTTGTCGATCATGTTCTTCCCATCGGCGTCGAGGGAAAGGAGCCGGGTGATCTGGCCGCGGGAGTTATGGCTGATCTCCTGGCCGAACGCGCCGTCGGGTCCTACGGCCGGAAGGTTCTTACCGTCGCGATCCGCGATCCGGTCTTCCCATCCGTCTTTGTCGTAATGGATAGAGACATACTCCGCCTGCGAACTGCGTTGCAGTTGAGGGAAGCCATCGGGCCCGACAAAGCGAGCGAGTCGCGTGGACGCCGGGCCGGAACCGGGCGGCGAGTAGATGAAACCAAAGACCATGTGGCCGTCGCGGTCGAGCGCGCGCTCATAGATGATTTCACCGTTGGCGTTGGACACGAATTCCCATTGGCAAACGGTGTGGAGACCCAGGCGCTCGGCGCGGGCCTGGGACTGGCCGCCTTCGCTATCGGTTTCCGAATCGCGTTTCCAGAGGTAGGTGCCAACCCCGTGGTTGCTTGTCGGCTTCAACCGGGAATCGACCGCGACCATCCGAAAAGCCGGCTTCCAATGAAATCGCCATCCGTCTCGGGTGATACCTTTGTGAACCAACAGGTAAGACACGGCATGATGCCGCGCCTCGTCTTCGGAGATGGGAATGGCGCCGAAAGGAAATCCGTTGCGCTTGGTGAACTCGCTAAAGTAAGCCTTATGCTCCTGGACAAAGAGGTAGTAACCGCCCCAGATGGTAGCGAGGAGGGCGACCGCAAGCAGACAAGCTACCGCAAGCGTGACCCGCTGTTTCCGGCGTTGGGCCACTTGCTCGGTGCGAAGACGCTCAGCCTGGGCCAGCGCTTCACGAGTCAGGCGCGAATCCCGGCTGGCTTTGATGACTGGAACAAGGACATCGTGGGTAAGCTCGACTCGCCGGCTATGGTGGCGGTCTTCGTAGGCCAGCAAACGATGGTTCACTAACTCGTTGAGAATCGGCAGAGTGACGTCGGGCCGTGTCAGGGCGTCATCGAGGGCGCAGCTATTGCGATGACCACTGGCGGTGAGCAGTTCGTCTTCAACGAACAGCCGGACCGAGGGTGGAAAATCAGCCAGGGTCCTGAGGTAGAAGTCCTCAAAGATCTTATGCTGCTCCACGTCCAGCAGGTCAGGCGTGATTTTCGCCTCGGGGCCGCGGGCCAGGCGGCGTTCATTCAGTTCGCGCAACACCAGGCTCAAAAGCGCCGGCGCGACAGTCATCTCGGCGTCTCGCGTTCCGCCGGCCACGTATTCGACGATGCGATCCTCGACCCCCGGCGCGAGCAGAGGCGCGCCGAGCGCTATCACCTGCCGCGCCTGACGCTGCCCCATCGGCAGAAGCCGCAACCGGTTCTGGCCGAGCGCGCGGAAATGCGCACGAATGCGATCCAGGTCCGCGAGGTAATCCTCGCGCATTCCGAGCAGGACCTTCAGCGGGACGGGCTTAAAGTTGAACCCCTTTGCGCGCGCAGGATCGTCGCGGAGAGCAGCCGGCGGGCGGTTCTCGACCAGATCCGCGAACTGCTCGATAAACAGACCAGCCTGGGCCGCTCGCTCCGGCGTTTCCCGGCCGAGCGTGAAAAATTCCTCGAATTGATCGAAGGCGAGGAAAGGCGTGACGAGATCGTTGCGCGCGCTCCAGAAATGGTTCCCCTCGCGATGAAAATATTCCCACAACGTCTCGTTAGGCCGGGGCAGCGGCGCTTCCACACGCGCCGCCCTCGCGGCCGCGCCGATCGCATCCATGATCTGGTGGGACAACGGGCGCGCCCCTTCCAGATAATCGAGCCGGATCGGGACCGGCAGCACGTTCTCCTCGCGCAGCGCCGGGAAAAGGCCGGCTTGGACGAGCGAGGTTTTTCCCAAACCCGAAACGCCATAGAGCAACGTCAGGGTATCGCGCCGGACGAGCCTGAGCAGATCTTCAATCTCATCGCCGCGGCCGGCGAAAAAGCCGCGGTCCGCTTCGGTGAAAGAGGCGAGGCCGATCCACGGATGTTGGGCGTCCGCGCGTTCGCCCGGCGAATCGTTCATTGGGCAGAAGCCTTGAGGCGCCGTTCGCGGACGATGTCCGTCAGCGCCTTGATGAACTCCGGCTGCGGTTCCCCACCCTGCGCGCGGGTGTAATGGAAATCGCGAAAGCCACTGAAGCTCACGGCGTTCTCCGGCGTTTCATCAATGATCACGGGATGAATCAGGCGGGCCGTCGCCCGATCCATGTCGCGCAATCGCTCGAGGGCGCGGTTCCATTCCCGAATGAAAATGCCTTCGTCGCGCTTGTTGGTGTTCGCGGAAATGACCGGAACGAATACGTCGCAGGTCGCAATGTTTTGTTCGATGACGGGCCACCAGGGGTCACCCGAGCCGAGCCGGCCCTTGTCGAACCAGACATCCAGGCCGGCCCCGCCGAGACTGCTTTGCAGACGCTCGACCGATTCCACGTCCTGGCTCGCGTAACTCACGAAAACCGCCGGCGGTTTTTTTGCAACTACGGACGCATGAACTTCGGTCGTCGCCGGTTTCTCGGAAAACGCTTCCCATTTCTCCGCGAGCTGATCGACGAATTCGATCGGGTTCGCGACCCCGAACGATTTCGTCTGCGGGCTGAAGTTCTCCAAAAAATCGCGCAGCTGGAGGTCGGCCACGACTGCGCCATCGGCGACGAATTCGCGGGTCTCGTTCCCGCTGTAAAGCCGGTCGCGGCGACTGAGCCGGACAAAGAACCGCGCCAGCCAATCCGGATGGGCGTTCCCGATGAGCAGCAGCCGCTTCGTCCGGAGCTCGTCGAACAAATTCGCCAGGCGGCCCGACATCGATTCTTCATGAAGTTTCCAGATGAACTCGAGCGTCTCCTCGTCGATCAACGCGCTGTCGGGGATGCCGGAGATTTTGCCGAAGAGGTGGAACACGGCCCGGTGCGGCGAACGCGCGTAATCCCGCGGAATGTCGCAGAGCGCCGAGTTGGGCGCGTAGGCAAAGACATGGTCCGCCGGCGCGCCGAGCGCTTTCGCGAGGAACGAATCCACCGTGGTGCTCACAAACAAACGCAGCGGCTCGATCGTCGCCAGTTTGCGCAACGGCTCCGGGACCGCCACCTGTCCCTGGATTTCCGCGAGAATCTCGAACGTCTTGACGTTAACATCGTCCCGCGAATTTCGGCGGCTGGCGTTGAGATACGCGGCGACGACCTGGTCGATGCTGGAGCACGGACCGCAATCGCCGACCTCGAGCTCGGTCGCGAGGCGTTGCGCGAGATATTCGTAAAGCAACTGCGACTTCCCGTCGATCTCGACCCGCAACAGGTCGCGGCCGACAATCGGAATCACCACCCCCTTGGCAATCGATTGGAGCAGCTTGCTCCACTGTTTGGAATCGTCGTTCACCGTCTTCCCTCTTGCTCTTACTGTTGCTCTTGCTCCTTCATTGCTGAACCGCGCCGAGATTGTCAGGAACCGCGGCGATCCGCAACCCCGCGGCCACGCCTTTTCGAACCTTGCCCGTTACCGCCCTCGCCATGCACACTCGCGGTCCGCTTATGAACCGCTCTCGCCTCATCGCCGTCGTTGCTCTTGTCCTGATTGCTCTTCACCACGCGACCGCAGCCGGGCGGACCGATGCGATTGTCGCGGTGAAAACGGGTTACGTCATTGGCGCGGCGAACGACGGCCATTGGCTCGATAGCGCGAAGGCGGCGGCGCTGATTAAACCAGGCGCCTCCTTTCGCGTTTACGACCTGACCCATGAGTTGGGAACTGCGACGGCGAGCAAGCCGCAATCGGTGGACGAACCGTGCCCCGACACTCAGACGGTAAAACTTTCCCCCAATCGAGAGCGCGGCGCGATCGCGCTCAGTGCCTCCTGGAATGCCTTGCCGCGCAAACCGAAAACCACGGACGTCACCCAGCCTGTTTACGTGGAGGCCGTGCGCGAATTTCTCGCGCAGCACGGCCTGCGGCAGGCCGCAGTCAAGATCGCGCAGGTTTTGCGCGTCGATCTCGACGGCGACGGCGAGGAGGAAGTGTTGATCAGCGCAACCAATTATCTGGCCAAGGATGGTGGCGTTCCGTCCAGCGCACCGGGCGGAAGTTATTCCTTCGTTTTGCTCCGGCGGGTGGTGGCCGGCAAAGTGAAAACGCAGCTGGTCGCCGGCGAGTTCTACCCGCGCGCCAAGGAGTTCAACGCTCCGAACCGCTATTCCGTGCTGGCGGTGCTCGACCTCGATGGCGACGGAAAAATGGAGGTCATCGTCGACAGCGCCTATTACGAAGGCGAAGCAACGACGGTTTATCGCTGCACACCCGCAAAAATCGAGGAGCTGGTCTCGACCGGTTGCGGCGCATAACGCGCGTAACCGACCTCGATTTGCTGTTGCATTCCGCGTTGGGAATCGCTCTCCTCGCGCAAGCGCAAAGATTCGCCGCCAGCCGAATTCATTCTTAACCGGACGCAGACCATGGAGCCATCAAATCCGCCAGCTGAAATAACCGACATCGACGAACGAAAGCGCCCGGAGCTTACCGTTCGCGGCCTGATTGTCGGCGTAATCATCACGCTGGTCTTCACCGCCGCCAATGTCTACTTCGGCCTCAAAGCGGGGCTCACTTTCTCCACCTCGATTCCGGCCGCGGTGATTTCGATGGCGATCCTGCGCAGTTTCAAAAACGCGACCGTCCAGGAAAACAACATCGTCCAGACAGTGGCATCAGCGGCCGGCACGCTGTCGTCGATCATCTTCGTCCTGCCCGGGTTGATCATGATCGGCTGGTGGACCGCGTTTCCGTTCTGGATCTCGTTCCTGATCTGCGCGCTCGGCGGCATCCTCGGCGTGATGTATTCGATCCCGCTCCGCCGCGCCCTCGTCACGAATTCCGATTTGCCCTACCCGGAAGGCGTCGCTTGTGCCGAGGTCCTCAAAATCGGCAGCGGCGACAAGGCGAACGCCGGCGAAGTCGAACATAGCCGGTCCGGTCTGCTCGCGGTGGTGTGGGGATCAATCGTGTCGGCGGTCTTTGCCATCATCGTCGCTACCCAGGTTTTCGCGGCTGACGTGGCGCAGAGTTTCCGCATCGGAAAACGCGGCGCGGCGAGCGGCTACGATTTTTCGCTTTCCTTCGCGCTCCTGGCGATCGGTCACCTGGTCGGTCTGTCGGTCGGCATCGCCATGTTGATCGGTGCCACAATCGGCTGGGGTTGGCTCGTGCCGTATTACTCCTCGCTCAGCGGTGACCTAACGACTGAGGCGGCGAAACTCGCGGCCGCGACCTGGAGCAAGAAAGTGCGGTTCATCGGCGCCGGCGCGATCGGCGTTTCCGCGATTTGGACGCTGATGAAACTGGTGAAACCGGTCGTAAGCGGTCTGGCCGGCGCGATGGCGGCGAACCGCGCGCGCAAGGCCGGCAGAGCCGACACGCTGCCGATCACCGAGCGCGACATCCCGATCGGCATGGTCGGTCTTATCACTTTGATTTGCATGCTGCCGATCGGCTGGGTGCTGGGTTACTTCGCCACTGAAAGCGGTCTGGGCGCCCACATGATGACGCTGGTCATCGGCGGCGTGGCCTACATCTTCATCATGAGTTTCTTCGTCTCGGCCGTGTGCGGTTACATGGCGGGCCTGATCGGTTCGTCGAACAGCCCGCTCTCGGGGATCGGCATCCTGGTCGTAATCGGCGCGGCGTTACTGCTTGTCTTCGGGGTGAAGCCTTACGTCGGGCCGGATGCGTTCAAGGCGCTGATGGCCTTCGCCCTTTTTACTACTGCGGTCGTCTTCAACGTCGCCGCTATTGCGAACAACAACCTGCAAGATCTAAAGACCGGGCAACTGGTCGATGCGACTCCGTGGAAACAACAGGTCGCGCTCATCATCGGCGTCCTCGCCGGCGCGGTTGTTATCCCGCCGGTGCTGAACCTGGTGAACCAGGCCTACGGTTTTCTCGGCGCGCCCGGGGCGGATTTGCGTCCGTCCCCGCTGCCCGCTCCCCAGGCCGGGCTGATCTCATCGCTCGCCCAAGGCGTCATCGCCGCGGACATCGATTGGAGCCTTATCCGGATGGGGGGCATGATCGGCATCGGCATCATTGTCCTCGACTACCTCCTGTCGAAGACGACGAAAGACATGCGAATTCCTCCTCTTGCCGTCGGCCTCGGGATTTATCTGCCGACTGCGAGCACGCTCATGATTGTGGTCGGCGCCGTCGCTGGTTATTTCTTCGACCGCGCGGCCGACCGCACGCCCAGACCAAAGGCGACGAAGGACCTTGGGGTGTTACTCGCGTCGGGCCTCATCGTTGGCGAAAGCACGATCGGCGTCGTACTCTCCGCTATTGTCGTGTTCTCGGGCGTCGCGGCGCCGCTCGCGCTGGTTAGCCCGGAATTCGAAACGGCCGGGAAAATCATCGGCGGAATCGCGTTCACGGCGATCGCGTTCCTGCTCTACCGCTGGATCCTCGGAATGGCCGCGAAACGAACGGCCTGAGGCAGGGCCGGCGCGGCGTCTGTCCTCCTAGCACCTGGCTGCTGCTGCTAATTCCGACCTCGTTTTTTTGTTTGGATTGCCTCCATCCAAATAGATAGACTCCCTTGCGGTCAGAATATGTTGCCCCTCCCCGTTGACTTCGATCGGCTGTTCCTAAGACCGGAGGCTCGATACCCGCGAACCGGCGGCGCGCGTTCGCGGTCTTTGATGAAAGGCCGTGATGGCTGAATCCAACGCCTCCAAAGTTGCGCAACGAAGAATCGACGAAACGCGCCAGTCGAAAGCGGAGGAACTGGACCTAAGCGCGGACACCTTTGAAAACAAGGAACAGTTAACCGAGCTGCCTGATTCGCTCGGCACACTCACTCATCTCAAAAGGCTAAAGCTTGCCGGCAACAGGCTGACCGTATTGCCGGATTGGATCGGCCAGCTAACCCAGTTGGAATCTCTGATCGTCGCGAACAACCAGGTGACGAAGTTACCAGAGTCTTTGGGCCTGCTTACCAAGCTGGAGGTGCTCGACCTGTCGGAAAATAAACTAACGGAGTTCCCCAGCTCGCTCGCACAACTTGCCGAGCTGCGATCGCTCGACCTCGACGCAAACAAGTTTACCGCCGTGCCGGAGTTCATCCAGCATCTCGGCAAAGTGAAGTCCCTCAGTCTATCCAGGAACAGTTTAGCTACGCTGCCGGAGTGGCTCGCAAAACTGACACAGCTCGAAGGGCTCTACCTGTCGGAAACGAAACTGTCCGCGGTACCAGACTGCGTGCGTCAGCTCACAGAGTTGACGTCGCTCGATCTGTCCGAGAATCATTTGATTGCCCTACCGGAATGGTTGAGCGCGTCGGCGAAGCTGGAGTGGCTGAACCTGGAAGGCAACCAGCTGGTGGGGTTGCCTCAATCCTTAAGCAATCTTCCGAGCTTGTTGTCGCTTTTCCTTGGCCGCAACCGATTGAGTTCGCTGCCAGACTGGCTGGGACGACTGAGCGGAATCGGGCGAATCAGCTTGCGCGGCAATCCACTGACCTCTTTCACGGAATCTTTTACGCAGGGGGTAAGCAACATCGCGATTCTTAAAGAAGCCGGAAAGGTGTTTTACGATCGGGGGCAGCTTGACGCCTGTCTCAGGTCGTTCTGCCGGGTGTTGGAAATAGACAGCCAGGATTCAGATGCGTGGTTCTGGCGCTGTTTCGCATTGAGGTTGGCAACGCGCTACCAGGAAGCGCAACAGGCAATCGACGAAGGGCTGGCTGTTTCGCCCGATAACTTACTGCTCCTGGTTGAACGCGCATTGATATATTACGACTCGAAGGAATACCAACGAGCACTCACAAGTTTCGACGACGTCCTCAGGATCGATAACAAGTCCGAGGACGCCTTGCTCTGGCGCGTTGCTTGCCTGAGACAATTACGGAGTTTTGAAAAAGCGAAGCAAGAGCTGGACGCGGCCCTGGCCCTGCTTCCCGGCAACCCGACTCTCCTCGAAGAGCAGGTCCGCCTCGCCTTCGAGCAAAATAAGTTCGATGAGGCCCTCGAATGCGTCGACAAAGTACTGTCTCAACACGGCGATCGCATTAGCGCTGGTTTATTAAAGGCGGACGCTTTGAGCGGGCTTAATCGGGAGACCGAAGCGCTCGATGTCCTTCGCGATTTGCGGCAGCGCTTCCCAGACGACACCGGAGTCGCCGAAGCGCTGGCCTTCTTCTACCTCGGCCGTAACGATCCGATTGCAGCGAAGAGGGAGTTCAGCGCCATGTTAGAGAAATTTCCGGACGATACCCGGATGGTGAACGGGATGGGCGCTTTCTTTTATGATGAAGGCGAATACGAGAAGGCCGCGGATTACTTCAAAAGGGCGATCGAGATCGATCCTTATGGTGCTGCCTTCCATGCCAACCTCGGATGGGCTTTGGTGAAACAAGAACCGCACCCGGACCTGGATGACGCGGAGCGCGCCTGCGCCGCCGCCCTCAAGCGGGAGCGACGATATACCTACGCTTTCGGATGTCTCGGTTTGATCGCGTTCAAACGCGGGCGCCTGCGTGAGGCAGAGGATTTTTTCCTGAGTTCGATTGAAGCCGAGAAGAAACAGGGCCGCTACGCAGACCTGGGCGCGCTCTATGTGCTGATGGGTCGTTACGACGAAGCCGAGCAAATGCTCAAAGATGCCGTCAAGTTTAAGAAAGATGATCCCCAACCGCGACTCGAACTGGCGAACCTGTATCTTCAAACCAACCGCGCGAAAGAGGCGGTGCGAGAGTGTCGCCGTGTCATCGCGATTGCGCCAAACAGCGAATCAGCGCCTCGTGCCCTGGCCATCGCGTTAATCGGCGCGGATGATTACAGGGAGGCAGAAAAAATTCTTCGCGAAGCTATCCGGAAGCAGGACGAGTCGAAGCGCTGGCGTTTGCACCTCACCCTCTCGCAACTCCTCACTCGATTAGGCGACAAAACCAGCGACGACGACCTTTACGGCGAAGCGTTGAAAGAGGTGCAGATAGCTATCCGTATCAAGCCGAACGCGCCCGAGCTTTTTTTCCAGAAAGGAATTCTGCGTTCCAAAGCGAAGGATCCGCGCGGGGCCTTGAAGGATTTCAACGAATGCGTGCGGCTGGACGAAAATAATTATGAGGCGGAGCGGTATGCGAGACTGGTCAGCAAGCAGATAAGCGAGGACATCCATCGGGGAAGTAAGATCGCGAGTGGGAGCGTCGTCGGGGTGGGGTTTGCTCTGCTCTTTGTTCTCTGGTTCAGGTTTTTCGTGCCGGCCGAACCAACGGCGCCGGCGGTCAACAATTCCCAGCTATCGATCCCCAGCGCTATCGTTGCCACAGTCGCAAAAACCGTTACCGAATCTGTTCAGTCCGCCACCACTGCGCCCCCTTCCGCGTCACCATCCAAGTCGCCAGTCACCGCTTCGGTCATGACCGACACTGTCGTCCGCGCCGATTCCAGCAAACCGACAGCTGCCAGAGTGTCGGAGACAATGCTGACCGTGATGACTCCATTGCTCCTCGGAATGATCGTTGTCGGTTTTATGCTTCCCGCGTTGGTCCGGCTCAAATTTGCCGGAGTAGAAGCCGAGCTGACTCAACCCAAGGAAGTGATTTCAACCGGTCCTAAAGGAGAAGTAAGTTTGGGTGGCTCACTCTCGACGATCAAATAATGCTTTGACGGCGGTCACCGTCGAGCTGTCAATCGGAACATAGACCTCTGGTCTGTGCGCCCAACGGACATTCTGTCCGTTCTCGATTGGAACAATTTTTCCCTCCGCGCCAAAAGCGAATTTCGCGTCGACGTTAAATTCTCGCTGTCTCCCACGCCATGAACGTGTCGAGATCGAGGCGGACCGACTTCAGTGCGAGCGCGATTACGAATGCGTCGTCGATGTGGCCGAGCACCGGTACCCAGTCCGGAATGACATCGAAGGGCGAAACGAAATAGAGGATCGCCGCGATGATGATCCGCAGGTTTTGCTCCGAGATATCGCGATACTCCGCCCGATGATAATCCCGGATCAGCCGGATCATCGCCATCAGGTAGGGCCAGGTATCGGCGAACGGCCCGCGCGGAATCACGCTGATCTTCCCAACCGCGTCCTCCACCAGTTGCCGCAATTGCTTGGGATCGCGCGCGTACGCCTCTGAGTCGATAGCCGCCCGGCGAAACGCCGCGCTCTGCGTGATCTCGTCGCCGCCCGGCAGCCGTTCCTCTTTCGGTCGCGGCGTGGCCGCTGCTTTTTTTGCGGGCTTAATCGGGCGCACTGACGGTTTCCGTTTTTTCATCGGTGGCGCGAACAGTATCGGCTCGCATCCCCCAGCACAACGCGAATCAACGCCTGGCGCTCAATGATCGTAGCGTTTTTCCCCGGCCTTGATCTCCACATCAAGACTGTTCCCGGGCGGCGGTAACGGACAGGTGGCGAACGGCGTGAAAGCGCACGGCGGATTCTCAGCCTTGTTGAAATCGAGCACCGCCTCTCCGTTCACCGGCTTGTCCGCGTAAAGAAATCGCCCGGACTTGTAAGTCTCGTGCTCGCTCGATTTGTCGCGGAAAATGATGAACAGCGTCCCATCGCCTTCGTCGACTGGTTGGAGCGCATATTCTTTTCCTCTCAGCGAAAACTTGAGCGAGCCCGGGCTCTTCATCTTGAAATTTCCGCCGAGAACGTTCGGCACCGAGATCTCCTTCGGCTCGGCGAACGCCTCGAACCGCGCCGTGACCTTGTAGCTCTCGTCGACCGGAAACCAGTGCAGCCGTTGAAGTTCCGGCGCGCCTCACTGTTACTGTCCTTGAGCCGGATGCCGAACCGCTCTTCTCGTTTGATCAGAAAAAACGTCTGGGTGCCGGTCCGAATCTCCGTCGGCTTTCCGTTCTCATCCGACACCAGAGCGACCGGGGCCGAAATGCTTTTCCCGTCGGTTTGGGCGTCGACCCCTTTCTCCACCTTCAAGGTCGCCGCGCCATTCTTGAATTCGATCTCGCCGAATTTTCCCTGCTTGAAGTTGTCGGTTAAGCGAACATCGAACTTCTCTCCCGCGCCGACCGTGTTCGTTCCTTCCTTCAACCAAAACAATCCCGCCACTGTCAGCCAGCCCGTTTCCTTTTTCAGGTTCGCTTCCCGATCGCTCCGCCATTTCTCGATCTCCCCGGCGTAATCCGTCTGCGCCCGCGCCGAGATCGCCGCAGCGAAACCGATCGCGAGAAGAATGCTGAGACTACGTTTCATATGCCGCCTGGCGCTCCCGAACTCGTCACATGTCACTGGTCACCTGTCACTCTTATTCCAGCGCGCCCACACTTTAGAGCATCCCGCTGATTAGTTTTCCGGTCGCCGTCGCCAGGAGGAGGCCGAGCGCGTACAGAAGAAAACGAAGCTAACAAAGTTTACCCCCCTCGTTCCCAAGCTCCAGCTTGGGAACGCACCTTGTCTTCGAAGCTCCAGCTTCGTCTTTTGTTAGGCCAGGCGCACCGCCTGCCTAACGGCCGGCAGGCAACCGGAGCGGTCGCCCTACAATTCCGACCTCCAGCCTTCGCCAAGGCTACGGCTCGGCGGGCCGACCTCCGACTTCCGACCTCCGACTTCCGACCTCCCACTTCCGAAGCGGCTAGCGCAGCTCGCGCGCGAAAAACTTCGCCACCTTCGGCCGCACTTTCGCCATGGCCGCTTCGCTGAAGACATGCCCCTCGCCCGGGACAAAGTCCGTCTCCACATGTCCGCCGCGTTGGCGCAGAACGCGCAGAAGCGGCTTCGCGTGTTTCTCCACCGGCACGCGCTTGTCCTCCAGGCCGTGCACCATCAATACCGGCGGCATTTTCCCGACGCTTCTTGGATCCCCGCCCCAGATCCCGCCGGCCTGTTCGGTTACCGCGCCCACCAGCAAATTATTGGAGGCGGCCGCGATGGCCAGGAAACCGCCAAGCGAATACCCATAAATTCGGACCGACATTTTCTCCTCGCGCCCGTGCACCCACGCGATCCCGTCACGTACCGTTGCGAGCCATTGATCGAAATGCCTTCGCATCGTGGAATCGAGCGCCACGATCGAGCCCGTCCGGTTGTAATAATGGAGCAGATAAACCGTGTCGCCTGATTCGGCGAGAGTCCGCGCCACCCGCTTCATACTGGGGCCGTCAAAGACCATTCCACCCGCGCCGTAGAGTACGATCACCGCGCGATGCGACCGCGTCCCGACCGGCGCATAACGATCCGCCCGGATCTTCCTGCTCCCGCTTTCGAAATACAACATCGCCGGCCGCGCATTCGCTCCCTCAGCGCCCACGACCCAACTCGGAAGCAAGCAAACCCCGCACACCGCCGCCAAAATCCGTCCCAACATCGCGCACCTTCGCCCATCTGCACGACCGGCGCATCGCGTCTCTGGTCCGCCATCGCTCGGAAGTCCTCGGTCCGGCCGAAGAAAGTTCGGCGCGGCGCGCCACGGGCGCCTTCGCTCGGGACAGACGCTCGCTTTCCAATCGAAAAGCGCGGAGACTTACCTCGCGTGCCGCGACGTCACCGCCGGAATCCACGATGACCATTCTCAAGCATTTTCCTGCCTCGCCTCTTAGCGAGGTTGTTGAGCTCTTCTGGTATCGGGGCCACGAGACAGTCGCTGTCTGTGCACCGCCGCGGGAAGCGATTCTGCCGGATGGTTGCGCTCATCTGGTCTTCAATCTGTCTCAGAACCGCATCGGCTTTTACGAACACATTGAAAGCAATAGCCTGACCACGCTCGCTGGCAGTATCTTCTGCGGCCCGCGCTCTTCCGCTTATGCGATCTTGCCTGCTGCGGCGGCTATCATCGGCGTGCTTTTTAAGCCCGGTGGTGTTTTCCGGCTTCTTTCTGCGCCGACGGAAGAGTTCAGGAACACGCAGGTCCCTTTGGATCTCATCCTTGGCGGAGATGACCTGCGCGAACAATTGATCGCGGCGTCTTCAGCGGCGGCCCGGTTCCTTCTCCTGGAGAAATTTCTCCTTCGGCAGTTACAGCGCTCCCTCTTGCTGCATCGCGCGGTCAGATATGCAGTGCATGCGTTCGAACACGATTCCTTTCTCTCCGTCGCCGGTGTCCTGCACAAGATCGGATTGAGCGAGCGACGGTTCAGCCGGATTTTCAGCGAGCAGGTTGGGCTAACGCCGAAACTCTTTCAGCGCGTTCGCCGCTTTCAAAGGACGATGGCGTCGTTACCGGCCTTTGGCGAAGTCGATTGGGCCAGCACGGCTACGGCAAACGGTTACTATGACCAGGCGCATCTTATCAATGACTTCCGTGCGTTTAGCTCAGTGACTCCTTCGGATTTTTTCGCCAGCCGCATCGTCCAGCGCAATCACCTGCCATTGCGCGGCTAGGGTTCACATTTTTCCAATACGCGGCCCTTGAAGCAGCGCACGCTCGACGGCATGAGCACCAAGCCCAAGAACGCGATGCGCGCAAAAGTTTCTCCTTTCACCTGGGCCGGCCTGTTTATCTCCCTCTTCGGCTTCAACGCGGTGCGCTACGCCTTCCGCGCTCTCGGCGTCTCCAACTCGATCACTGGCGGAGTCTGGAGGGAACTCGCCATCTGGGCCCTGGCCGCACTTCTCATTCTCCTGATCCGGCGCGGCGAAAGACTGCCCCTGACTTCCATTGGTCTGGGCACAGCTGCCTGGACTGAATCGCTCAAAAATGGCGCCACTCTCACTGGCCTTCTCGGCGTCACCGCCTATGTCGTCATCCTGTTTACCGGGTACGGCCAGGGCGCAGGCTCGGCCGCGTTCGATCAGGAGCCGATCTGGTTTGCGACTCTCAGCAGCGCAATCCGGCCGGGAGTAGTCGAGGAACTATTCTTCCGCGGTTATGCGATCGAGCGGCTCGAATCGATCGGATGTGGCCGCTTTCTTTCCGCCGCAATTCCGCTCGGGATTTTTGCCGGCACCCATTGGACCGGAGGAATTCCAAGTATCATCATCGCGTTGGTCCTGGGAACATTGCTGACGCTGTTCTACCTGTGGCGGCGGGATTTGGTCGCCAATATGATCGGCCACGGCCTTAGTAATTTTCTGGGGCTGCTCCTACCGCGATTGGTTCATTAACACTGCTCAATCCGCGGAACAAACCTTGAGTTCACATTTTTCCAATACGTCAGCGTCTGCCTGGGACACAATCGCGGGATGACTACCATTGATCCCGCCGGCAAACACAATCCCAGGCGAGTCCCGCAGGGTTATCACACGGCGTCGCCATACTTAATCGCGGCGAAGGCCGGAGAGGCCCTGGAATTTTACCGCACCGCTTTCGGCGCAACCGTGAAGCGCCGGCTCGCGATGCCGGACGGTAAGATCATGCACGCTGAGATGAAGATTGGCGACTCCATCGTCATGCTGGCCGACGAGTTTCCCTCGCACCAAGCCTTCGGCCCCGAACACTTCGGTGGCTCGCCCGCCTCTGTGGTGCTCTACGTTGAAAATGCCGATACCCTGTACGCGCGGGCGCTGGAGGCTGGCGCGACCTCGCTTCGCCCGATGGCGGACCAACCTTTCGGAGACCGCTCCGGCACTATTCTAGATCCTTTCGGCCACCGGTGGACACTTATGAGTCACATTCAGGATATCTCCGATGAAGAGATCGAGCGGCGCTTCGCCGAAATGATGGGTGGACTTGGTAATCCTGGTGCGACCGACGGGACCACAACATGACGGCAGAGCGCAAAAGCGGAATCATCCTCGGCATTATCACGGCGATCGAAGGCGGGTGGGTGCTGATGAATCTCCAGGTCAGCGGATGGCGTTTCATCCGCTACCTCGGGTTTGCACCGGGAATGGCTGGCAATCTCGCCGGGTGGATCGGCGCGCTCGTCGCGACGATTATCTTCGTGGCGCTCGCTCTCCGCTTGCCGTCCGTGCGCGAAAATCTATTTCGACCCAGCCTTCTGAAGTTACTCGCAATCGCTCTGGCTCTCGCCGCCGGCATCCTGGAAGAAGTCATGTTCCGTCGCTGGACGATGAATTGGCTCATGGCGCACGGCCACGGTCCTATCGTTCAAGTGCTCGGCGCAGGAGTGCTCTTCGGCGCCATTCACGGTGTCTGGGGATTAATGGGAAAAAGCATCCGCGCTTGTCTCGGCGCCACCATCGCGACCGGATTCCTAGGCATGATGCTCGGCATCGTCTTCCTCCTCGCAGGCCGAAGTCTTGCGCCCTGTATTGCCGCCCACATTCTGATCAACCTTCTAATAGAGCCAGGTTTGGTTTTGGCAGCGACCCGCGGCGAAATGGGGCGCGCTGTAACTCCTGGTCCTGGAGCCCTCCATAGCGAATGATTCATAGCTGGCTCGGCTACTTTCATACTTCGGCTGCCATGGCTGCGCTTCTCTTTGGCGCTTTCGTCTTTCCGATGATCAAAGGCACCCGTTTGCATAAGGTGCTCGGCTATTTCTATGCTGCCGCCTTGTTGACCACGAACGTGACGGCGTTCGGCCTTTACCGTCTTACCGGGCATTTCGGCATGTTCCATATAGCCGCCATCGTGAGCTTCCTTACCTTGCTCGCTGCGCTCATTCCGGTCATCACTCGCCGTCCAAGGAAGGCTTGGCTCACTCTTCACTACAAATACACTTCCTGGTCCTACGTCGGCTTGCTTGCCGCTGCGGTCTCCGAAGCGGCCGTGCGCCTGCCCCATGCCCCGTTTTGGCCAGCCGTCGCCTTCGGCAGCGCCATTTTTTTCGGCATCGGCGGCTGGCTCATCGCCCGGATGAAAGATCGCACCATAGGACGCGCTACGACAATATTGCCGGTAAGATAAGCCGATTGGAGAACGAGGGTGGCCCTGTGACAGTGGCGAAACCGGAAAGCATTCGACAGCTCCGTGACAATAGCCCAGCGCTTTAGCGCTGGGACAATAGCATCGTCTCCGAGGCGAGAGTCCCATCGGGACGAAAGACCCTGTCGCCCCTGCCGGGACTGGCCAATGCTACTCTTTGGCCGCGCGTTTTAGTTTCAAAGCTTCCACGCGCCACGGGTTATGCTCCAAACCGAATGCTTCCAACTGCATTTCAACGGTTCCAGATTCATCATCACTGAAAACTACCGATCCGGACAGGGTATAACCGCTCTTCACTTCCCGGTTCCCTGGCATAAGGCGGCCGGACTTCTCTCCGGTCCACGCCCAGCTTTTTGGTTGGAAATGATTGTGCTCGACCCATTGTTTAAACTTGTTTGCGTCGCCGCCGAAATTTTCCGGAGCGTACGGCCCAGGATCTCCAAAGCCTTTCCATAATTACCCGCCCGCAAGGTCTGCATCAAAATATTGGCCGCTTCTTTCTTATCCATTGGAGGATGAAAGGAATCATGGCCCAATAAGAGCACCATCCCGACGAACGCAGCGCCGATGAGAAGAAGTCCTCCCAGGATAATCGGGCCGCACGTCCATAACTTGAACTTTTGAAAACCGGATACACCGCCATTTGGCTGATTCATTTCGGGTCTTTCCGGCGAGAGAGGAAATACGGTGCCATGCGTGCGTAGAAGAAGGGGAGGCCGGAGGTCGAAGGCTAGGCGCCGTCGGCGTTCATCGGCTGCAGGACGCGCCGGAACCGGGGCAGGTAATGTCGCCGAGGATCGAAAGAGAGGATCACGCGGGGGACGCGACCGACGATGGCGGAACGCGGGATGGGACCGATGTAACGCGAGTCGGCGCTGTTATCGCGCGAATCGCCTAGCATAAAATATTGGCCGGGCGGCACCGTGATCGGGCCGAAGTTCCTTAAAGCCCCGCGACCGGGCAATCCCAGGACGTAATGGTCGGCGGCTTCCAAATGCTCGATGGCAACGACAGGGTTCGCATCCTCAAAGACATCGTGCCGGAACGGCGCCGAATCCGCGGCTGAATATTGTTGCGGAACGCCGTTCAAATAGAGCACGTCGTTCTTGAGTTGCACCCTATCGCCCGGCACACCGATGACGCGCTTCACCAGCCGGGTACCGTCCACCGGGGAAAAGAATACGACCACGTCGCCGCGAACGGGATTGCCCCAGCTGGAAAGACGCACGGTAGTGAAAGGGACCTTCAAGTCATAGGCAAGCTTGTTCACATAAACCATTTCGCCCTCGAGGATGGACGGTTTCATCGAACCGGTCGGCACCCAGTTCCAGTCCGCGATCGCCGACTTGAAAGGAGCAGCGATGACGAAGACCAGAACGTAAGGGCGGAGCCAGTCGCGCCAGATTTTGTGAGCAAGCGATTTCACGACGAAAGTCTACACACTTCGGCGGAGGCAGAAAGTGACATGTGACGTGAGAAGAGACCAAGCGAAATCGGAGGCAAGCGATGCGCTTGCCCTACAACACGTCACACGTCACGGTTCTACTCACTTCTTCAAAATCGCTTCATTTCGGGTGACGCGCGCCACTTCCTGTTGGTCGGTGCTGACTCAGAACTCGGCGAAGCTGGTGTTCTTGTATTTCGGTGAGCCGATGCGGTCCATCACGCTTGAGAGCCAGGCGGGCGGCGTCTTCGGTTTCCATTGAGGGGTAACGAGGCTCAGGTTGAGCAGCGTCTTGAGGAAAATGAAGACGCCAAAGAAATTTCGATCGGCGCCGGTGAACATGACGGCGGCCATGCCGCCAATGATGGTGAGGTGAATGACGATGACGCGGCTGAGGCTGAGCTGGCCGAGCCGTTCGATCCAGGCGAACGGCCGCGTTCGGAGCCAGATCACGTCGATGACGAAATCGACGAGCTGGATAATGGCGACGCCGATCAAGCCGGCGAGCAAATGATCGGGTTCGAGATGGCTTTCGGGGATGCGTTGTTTGGAGAACACGACAAGGCCGAGGACACGAGAAAGAATCCGTGCGCCAAAGTAAAAACGAGGGCGGGAACCAGGAACGCGGTGAGATAAGTGGAGCTGCGACTAGCGGTCTGCCCTTCCGTGTCTTTCGACGCTTCATAAGCCCAATGTCCCTGGCTGCGCCGGACGCGGCGATGGAGCATGATGCGAACGGCGACGAGGAGGGTGCCGATCAGCGTTTCCAGCCAGTAAAGCACCAGCATCGTGCCCGCGGACCATTCGCCCACGAACCAGCCGAGCGCCGGGATGGCGTTGAGTCCAAGCGCTGTGAGGAGGGCGCGAATGTTCATCGCGACGAAGCATGAATTAAGAGCGGGGGGAACGAAGATCTAAAAGATTTCTCACAGGAAGGACACAAAGAACACGAAGGGGGTCCTGAATCCCGGATTTTCCTTTGTGCGCTTCGTGACCTTCGTGTGAAATCTTATCGCGTTGGGCCGACTTACCAGCCCGGAGACGGCGATGGACTGGAACTGTCCGAGCGATCGGCGTTCTCGGTGCGGTCGCGGTGATGGCGATGATGATGCGGCCGGTCGTTGTCGCCCGTGGAATCGTTGGCGCAACTGCTGAGAAGTAGCGCCCAGCTGAGAAGAAGGACGACAGCGGTAAATCTCGTTTTAACGATGTGAGAAAGGCGGAGCGGTTGGCGAGGGCGCCAGCCGCGGCACGCGAGGGCGCGTGCGCTCCCCGGATTGTTGCAGCTCATGCGCGATCAAACCCTCGATGAGCCGGAGTCGTTGCGATTTTTCTTTCAACGAAAATTTGAGAGCGAGTCGCGAGCTTATTTTGCAACCAAATGAGGAGAAGCCCGGTTCAATTCGGACCGATGGACACGCTCTGGAATATTTGCTGCGCCGTCCTCGTGGGCATCACCTGGTTTCGGGCACGGTGGCTGAACGAGCGCAAGTAGCCTTGGCGAAGGCTGGAGGTCGGAGGTCGGAGGTCGGTCAGACGGATGCTGTCGGGAATTTTCTTGAGTGACAATGACCTCCGCGGCCAGGGTGCGGGCATGGTCATTCGATTTGTTTGTTGTCTGGTTCTGGTGGGGTTGGTGGGTCCGCTTCGCGCGGCGGAGGAAACCAAGGCTGCGGCTTCGGCATCGCCGCATTCGAGCGCGGCGGCGATCCAATTCGATTCGTTCATCCTGGTGCTGCTCGTGCGTCCGGCGAACGCGCCCGATCTGCCGAAGGCCGAGCTGGATCGACTCCAGGAAGGCCACATGGCAAACATGCAGCGGCTGGCGGCGGAAGGAAAATTGTTCAAGGCCGGGCCGACGGAAGATTTCTCGGGCCGGAATGTGCGGGGGATTTTTGTCCTTAAAACCGAGTCGGTGGACGAGGCGAAAGCATGGGTGGCGACCGATCCATCCGTGAAAGCGGGGCGGTTGGCGCCGGAGTTTCTAAAATGGTACGTGGAAAAGGGGAGCTTGAGGTAATTTTCGAATCTCGAATTTCGAATTTCGAATTCGAATGAGTTACGAGTTGAAGTCGATGCAGGCGACGCCGGATGAGCGCTGGAAGTTCTGGCGGGACGTGGCGGTGTTTCAACTCAAGATGTTGCTCGATAATGTGCGCGACCTGGTGCTGATGCCGGTGTCGCTCGGGGCGGCGGTCATCGATCTAGTCCTGAAAGGCGAACGGGAAGGCGCGCGCTTTTACAAGGTGCTGCGCTGGGGTGCGCACAGCGAAGAAGTGATCGACGTTTACAGCGCGATCAAGGACCACGACCCGGGGAGCTTCAAGGTGCGCCCGGCTTACACGGTGGACGCGGTGATCGCGCGACTCGAAGGCGTGGTGGTGCGTGAAGTGGAGAAAGGCGGGACGGCGGCCAGCATCAAGAGCGCGATGGATCGGGCGATCGATCAGCTCCACGCGGAGACCGGCAGCGTGCGAGACAAAACTCTCGACGTGGTCACGCGGACGACGGACAAGCTGCGGGAGAAGTTGAGCGGCGAGAGCACCGATTTGTAGGGCGTCTGTATCAGACGCCAGCGGCGTTTCGCAGAAACGCCCTACAATTTTCGATGCTCGGCCTGGTAATCGTTCACGACGAGACAGGCGTGAATGACGCCCGGGATCCAGCCCAGCAAGGTGAGGAGCAGGCTCAGGATGAAACTCATGATGCGGCCAGTCATCAACACCGCGACCGGCGGCAAAGCGACGCAAAAGAAGTAACGAAGTGATTTCATGAAATCAGACGGCAGAAGTCGGAGCGCGGAGGCCGGAAGTCAAACGGGATAATTCAGCGCGGGCCCGAGACCGTAACAGCGGGGTCGGTTTTTTCCAGAGCGGGGCCGGTTTGAGATTCGCCGGACTTGCGAAGTTCTTCCTGAGTGTGGACGCGAGTGGTCGTTGGGTCCGTCTGATTTTGCACGGTCCTGGTCTTGGTTGTTTCGGTGACGCATCCGCCGAGACCGACAGCGCACGCGGCGAGCAAGGCTAAAGAGAGCGGTTTCATCAGGTATGATATGCGCGGTCTTCGCCAATGTCATTTGGAACGAGGGCAAAACACGTCCACGCGGCGAGCCGTATCCGTTTCAGTTTCACAATGAAGACGAATCTGATTGCAGTGTTGTTCCTTGGCCTGGTCGCGATTTTCCTCGCGGGCTGCGGCACCACAACCGAAACCACCACGACCTCTACGCGCACGCAAGGCGTCCAGTACGGGCACTAGCGTTTAGGGGAACGCGCGCACGGCCCTGCGCGCTGTCGGTGCTCTGAGCTTCGATGCGTCAGCGACCCTGCTTTGGGAGTTCGTCCTTCTTACGGATTGCTTCGGCCCGAAGTGCGGACGCTTCCCGAGGGCCGTTTCGACGAATTGCCTCCGTCAGGTCGGCAATGGCGCGGTCATAGTTCCCCAATTTGAAGTACAAATTGCCGCGGTTGTAGTGGGCATTTTCGACGCGTGAATCGCGTCGGATTGCCTCAGCGTAGTCTGCAATTGCGCGGTCGAATTCCCGCAGGCTTTGGTAGGAAGTAGCGCGATTCTGATAGGCGTTGGCGTAATTTGGGTTGACGCGAATGGCGTCATCGAAGTCCCGAATCGCGCGCGCGTACTGACGTTTGTGATTATAAACGACGCCGCGGTTGTTGAAAGCCATGAAGGCCGGTTGGATTCAACCGAATAGCCGTCGTATAATCGCGTATCGCGTCATCGAGCTGGCCGCGCACGCGGTAGATCAGGCCGCGCTGCTCATATGGATTGAACAACTCGGGATCGAGCGCGATCGCCGAGTTGGCGTCCGGGAATGCCTTGTCGAAGCGATTTAGATAAAGCAACGCCCCGCAGCGCCGGCTGTAAATCGCGGCCATCGCTTTTCTATCCGAAGGGGACTGCCTCGACAATGCCGTCGTGTAATCGGAAACCGCTTCCTCGTAGCGGCCGCTTCGAAAGGCTGCCTCGCCTCGCGCGACAAATGATTGAACGGTCTCCGAAACCCGAAGACTCGGCGAAAAATTTTGGAAATCCCGCATCGTCTCGACAGCCCCGCCAACCGCCCAGCTCGTGGCCACCGTTGTAGCGCCGATCGCGCAAACAAGAAGCGAAGTGGATAGTCCGGCGCTCATGGCAGGAAGAGTTTGGGAATATCGGCTCCCTGACATTCTAATCGAAACTAACCGGCTCAACGGCGGCGCCAGATAAAGTAAACAGGAATTCCGGTAAGGACGAGCAGGTAGCCAATGCCGGAAGTCGTCGGCGCGAGGTAGGCCAGATCGACGATGAGGAACGCGGCCAGGACGACTGAAATGATCGGGACGGCCGGGTATCCCCACGTTCGGTAGGGCCTCGCGGCGTTCGGTTGTTTCTTTCGGAGAACCACCATGGCGATGACGAGAAGCACGTAGAAGACGAGGTCCGCGGAGACAATGTATTCGAGTAGCTGGGTGTAAACGTTGCCGTAGGAAACGGCGCCGCTGACTGGATCGGTGATGACAGTTCGCGGAAGCGTGAGCAGAACTGTCCAGACAGCCTGCGCGACCAGAGCAGCGGCCGGGACGTTGTGACGGTTGATCGCGGCGGTGCGGCGAAAGAACAAACCGTCGCGCGCCATCGCGTAGTAAACGCGAGCGCCGGCCAGGATCAGGCCGTTGTTGCAACCGAAGGTCGAGATCATGATTGCTGCCGCCATGGCGAGCGCGCCCGGCCGGCCGAAGATGGAATTCATGACCGCGACGGCAACGCGGTTCTGGGGCGCATGCTGAATTTCCGAAAGCGGAAGAACGGCGACGTAGGCCAGATTGGCGACCACGTAGAGAACGACGACGAGCGCGCAGCCACCAAGTAATGCGCGGGCCAGATTGCGGCCGGGATCGCGCACTTCGCCGCCGATAAAAGTGACGTTGGTCCAGGCCGTCTGCGCGAAGAGCGGGCCGACCATGGCTTTGCCAAAGAGCAAAACCAGCGCGAACGAACCGAGCACGGTCAGTCCCGGTTGGGCGTTCTGAGGCAACCAGCCGTTCCGCCAGGAATTCCACCAGTCGCTCGCCCGGGCGGCGCTTTCGGATTTCCAGCCTAACGACAACCCGATGACGATCACCGCGAGCAGCGCCGCGGTCTTGGCAAAGGTGAAAGTGTTCTGGACCAGCTTACCGGTCTCGAGACCGCGGGTGTTCGTCCACGTCAGGAGGAGAATCAGGGCGATGGCGACCAGTTGCTCGGTCGACACGCTCACGGCGTAACCGCCGAAAAGGTGAATCGGGCGGACGAGATAATTGTCGGTGGCGATGGCCGGGGCGAAGACACCGGTGAACTTAGCGAACGCGATCGCGACCGCTGCGATGGTCCCCGTTTGGATAACGAGAAAGAGCGTCCAGCCAAACAGAAAACCAACCGACGGCCCGTAGGCTTCGCGGAGGAAAACATAAATGCCGCCGGCCCGCGGCATCATCGCGGCCAGCTCCGCGCAGCAAAGCGCGCCGGTCATTGTCATCACGCCCGCGACCGCCCAGGCGAGCAGCAACCAGCCAGGCGCGCCCGTTAGCCGCGATGATTCCGCCGAGGTGATGAAAATGCCGGAGCCGATCATCGACCCGACGACGATCATGGTGGCATCGAGCGGCCCGAGCCGGCGAACCAGGTGGCGATCCGTTTCGCGTGGCGGCGCGTTCACGGAGAGAGTTGTAGCCGGGATCGTCGATCCCGGTCGAGAGAAGATGCGAATCGGAGTTCTTTGATTCCTCGAACCGGCCGGGATGGACGATCCCAGCTACAGCATCGCGGCTTCGGGCTACAACATCAGACTCTCTATCTCGCCCTGCCACGGCCAATCATCAGCTGCTGTAACGAGGGCAGCACGGGTCGGATTTTCCCGAACGTAATCCCATTTTTGGCTATAGCTTTCTTCGGATCGCAACACATGATCGAAGAATTCGGCCTGCCAGACGTGCTCTACGATCTTCAACTCAGGCCCGATGCGCTTGCTCGTCCATTGTTTCCAAAATTGCATGAACCGCGGCAAGGGCTTCGCGTCGAGTTCCCCTGAGCAAAAGAAATGAACATGATCGGGCATGATGACGTAGCGACCAATAGCCCAACCGTGACGGCTTCGAGCAGCGCGCCATTCATCAATCAAAATTGAGGCCACGTTTGGTGAAGCCAGAATGTGCCGCCGGCGAAAAGTGCAGGTGGTAACGAAATAAATAGGATGGTCGAGCCAGATTCGGTGCAACCGCTGGAGGTGACGATGCACGTTAAACTGTAGCCGTGATCGATGATCCCGGTCGAGAGAAGATGCGAATCGGAATTCCTTCCTCGAAGCGGCCGGGATCGACGATCCCGGCTACAACGATTCAGGAATCTTCGCCGGGCGGCGGACTGGGCGCAGCGATCTCTAGTTCTTCCAGCTCCAACCGCTCCCGCAATTTTCGAACGAACTCGACGGCCTGGGGATTATCGCCGTGCACACAGACGGTTGCGGCCGACATCGGAACGTCGGTTCCGTCGACCGCGCGAACTTTCCCTTCGCGCAAAATGCCGATGATCCGATCGGCGGCCTCGATCGGGTCGTGCACAAAAGCCTTTGGGTCGCTTCGAGGAACGAGGGAGCCGTCCGGGAGATAATTGCGATCGGCGAAAATTTCGGAGGCCGTGGTCAGACCGAGCTCGGTGGCGGCGAAATCCAGCTGGCTGCCGGCGGGGGCGAACAGGATCAGTTTCGGATCGAGCGCCAGCACGGCATTCGCAATCACGTCGGCCAAAGCACGATCGCGCGCGGCCATGTTGTAGAGGGCGCCGTGTGCTTTGACGTGGTTCATTCGTCCGCCGGCGGCGCGGGCCAGCGCATGGAACGCCCCGATCTGGTAGGCGACGATCGCATAAACTTCCGCAGGCGGCAGGGTCGTTTCGGTTCGCCCAAAATTCTCGCGGTCGGCGAAGCTGGGATGTGCGCCTAACGACACCCCGCGCTCGAGCGCAGCCTGGATCGTGGCGAACATCGATGAGGCGTCGCCGGCGTGAAAGCCACAGGCAATGTTCGCCGAGCTGACGAGATCCAGGATTTCGTTGTCGTGACCGGCCCCCTCGCCCAGATCGGAATTGAGATCGATGACGACGTTCATCGTGGCTGGAGGCTGAGGCCGACGCGAAAGCGGGCAAAATCTCCTTCGCGTTCCCGGAGGAGGCGGCGGGCTTCCTCGACTGGCACTTCGTGAAAACGAACGCGATCGCCCGGCGAAAGCTGCGCGGCGATGGGCAAATCCACGGTGATCACGTGCCCGATTTTCGGATAGCCGCCGATGGTTTGGCAATCACCGAGGAGCAAAATCGGCTGGCCGTTTGGCGGCACCTGCAACGTCCCCGGCGCGACTGCTTCGGAAAGAAGATCGCCGGGATCGATCCGCGCGAGTTCCGGCCCATCGAGGCGGGCGCCCATCCGATCCGAATCGGATGTCACCGTAAACGCGCTCGTAACGAGCGATCGTTGCGCTTCGGGCCGGAACCGATCCCAATCCGTTCCGGGCACGATGCGAAGCAAGGCATTTTCGTTTCGAGTTGCCGCCCACGTTGCTGGCGCCCCCCAAGGAGCGGCGGTTTGAAACCGCCGTCTTTCTTCGTCGGCGATTTCAAATCGCGGTTCCCTGGCGCTTAGCGCGAGTTCATCCCCGTCCCGCAAGGCCCGACCTTGATAACCACCGAACGTTCCCCGCAAATCAGTGGAACGGCTGCCGAGAACTACCGGCAGATCAATCCCTCCCGAAATCGCCAGCCAGGCTCGCCCGCCGCGATCCGGAGCGACCATCGTCAGCTGATCGGCTTTCCCAACAAATCCGCGATGACCGGCCGGAAGATTTTCGTCCCCGATCCGAACCGAAAAGTCTCCGCCAGTCCACGCGATGAGCCGATCGTCTTCGAACTCGAACCGCAATTTTCCCAGCGTTACTTCGAGACCGGCCGCGTTCTCTTCATTGCCGACGACCGCATTCGCGACCCGGAGGGCGTGCGGATCGAGCGCGCCGCCGATGGAAACTCCAGACTGTCGAAATCCGGTCCGCCCCAGATCCTGGACGGTGGTCAGGAATCCGGCGGAACGCACGAGGACGTTCATGCTCTCCACGCCTCGAATTCCTGCTGCGAAATTTTTCGAAACCGAACGCGATCGCCGGCATGAAAAAGAGCGGGAGGATCACGTTGAACGTCAAACAATCGGAGCGGCGTGCGTCCGATGATGTTCCAGCCGCCCGGCGATTTCCGCGGATAAATCCCGGTCTGCGTCCCGCCGATCGCCACCGCGCCGGCGGGAACTTCTTTCCTCGGCGATGCGCGACGCGGGGTAGCGAGCTCCGGAGGCAAACCGCTCAGGTAGGGAAAGCCCGGAGTGAAACCGACACAGCTGACGCGATAAGTCGCGTCGGTATGGCGGCGGACGATTTCATCCGGGGAGAGGCTGGTATGCTCCGCGACTTCGGCGAGGTCGGGCGCGAACTCGTTCTCATAACAAACCGGAACTTCGACGGTCGGGACAACGCGGACCGGGGCGGTGTCCAGGTCGCGTTCCAACGCGCGTCCGATGCCCGCTCGCAATTCGTCGAACGTTCCCTCCCCGGTCGAATCGAGAAAAACTCCAATCGTCGTGTAGGCGGGCACCAGCTCGATCACTCCGGGAATTTGGGCGAGCTCGATTTGCCGGGCCGCGCGCGCCACGGCATCGAGCGATCCTGTCGCTTCGAATTCTTCAACGACGCGGACGAGCAACGCGGAATCGCCAAGCGGCTCGATGCGCATTCCCCGGGATTCTCTCAACCTTTCTGTGACGAAACCTTTTCGGATACGTCTTTCACCGATTCCTTGATCGCCTCGACGTTGGGATGCACCTCGCGAATGAGATCGTGCTCGGCCTTCGAAAGTTTCTCGATCCTTTTAGTCACGTCGTGCAGTTCCTTGAGCATCATCTCCTGGCGCGCCGAAAGCCGGTGCATCCACCAAAAGCAAACGCCCCAGCAGGCGGTCCCGATCCAGGCCAGGATCGTTGCCGCCGTCATATTTTTCCGCGAGCGGATTTGAAAACCGTCGTCATCCAGTTGATAAGGCTGACAATTATTCGCCGCACTTTGGGTGAAAGCCAAGCCCGGCGGCGCCCTAATCGTCACCCATGTCTCACGAGCTCCTCGTTTGTCTCATCGCCGTCGCGGTCAACCTCGCGGGAATGCTGGTGATTTACTCGCTCCTCAGTTACGTCCTGTCGCGCCTGGCCTGGCAAGGCCGTGGCGCTTTCGCCGTCGTCGTGTTGGTCGTGATCGCGCAGTTGTTCTGGATCGCGCCGGCGCTGTTGATCGTCGAGCCGCAAGGCACCAGTCACGCCGCTTCGTATGCCTTGTGGTTCGGCAATTGGCTCGTGGCCGGGTTTTATCTTCTGCTTTGCTGGAAATCGGTGGCCGGCATTCCCCGCGCACTCGACGACGCCGCGCGATCGGACGGCCTTGCCGGGCTCGGCCGGTGGCGACGTACCGTCCTGCCGTTCGTCAGGCGTGACCTGGTGGTCGTCGCCCTCTTCACCGTGATGGCGACGCTGCTCCCTTTCTGGGGTGTCATTAATCAGCCGGACGCAAACAACGTCGTGACGATCTTCGAACGCGTCCCTGGTTTCGTGGCACATCTCGCCGCGATGGCGACAGCTTCGTTGCTCGGGGCTGTGCTTTTGCTGGCGATCTTTTTCGGGGCAAGAAAAACCGACCCGGCGATTTAGCGCGCGCGTTGCGCTTCGATTTCGATCTCAACGGCGACTTCGTCCGAAATCATCGACACCGTCTCAGCACTCTTGCTGAAGAGCAGGCCGAACTGGCTGCGCAAAATCGGCGCGGTCGTCACCCGCCAGCGAGTCGCTTCCGGGCCGGAAAGGAGCTGAACATTCAAAACGATCGGGCGGGCCACGCCGTGCATCGTCAAGTCGCCGGCGATTTCTCCGCTGTTCGCGCTGGTTTGTTTTACCCGCCGGCTCTTAAACGTGATCTCGGGATATTTCGCGACGTTGAAAAGCTCGCCGCGCAAATGCTCGTCTCGTTTCGCGATGCCGGTGTCGATGCTGGCCGCCGCGATGGTAACGGTGACGGACGATTGCTCGGGATGATCGCGCTCGACCACGATCGTGCCGTTGAATTTCGAGAACCTGCCTTTCGCCGTGCCGAGCATGTGCCGCACTTTGAACGCGATCGTGGAATGGGCGGAATCGATCTTGAAGGTTTCGTCACCCAGCGCGGAATGCCCGAGCGCGAGGAGCGAGACGAGAATCAGACGAATCGCCTTCATGAATCGCAGGCTAAGGTTCCAGCCAAGCCAGCCGCAACACGCCCTTGGTAACGCCAACGTTACTTCTTCTGTAGCCGCCGCCCTGTGGGCGGCGTGGGCTCGGTGCCGCGATTCCCTCGCGTCGCACAGCGACGCGGCTACAGAAAATGTGACAGAGCTTTCAGTAATTCGCTGCGCGACGAGGGCAACCGGCCAAAGAGATTCGCGAGCGCGAGCGGTGGATTGCTCTTGAGCATCTTCGTGTCGTGCACGCCGGCGATCCGGGCGAGCTCGGTTTCAAAATGAAGCACGGCGCGGAGATCGGGATCGTTGTCGTTCAGATACGCGAACGCGCGCCGCAGGAGCGAAAACAGTTCCGGCTCGTGGTGATCGGATTCGGTGCAAAGCTCAATCAGCTCCACGAAGTAGGAGGCCGCCTGCGTCCGCCGCAGGTTCTGCCGGATTCCACTGAATGGATTCCGGAGCACGACTTCGCTCAGCGTATGCAGGCTCGATTTCCGGCTGCGCGCGATCTGGATTTCGGCTTCGAAGAACAGATCCAGCTTCCCGGCGAACGGGCTCCTGGCGCGGCGCGCGCCTTTGGCCGCAGTCTGAATACAGCCTAACGACTCGGTGCACCACGAGATGATGAGACTCGTATCGCTGAGTTTGCGTTTGCGAAGGAGGATGGCTGCCGTGCTTTCCATGAATCTCCCGAACTCTCGCAGATTTCTTTCTCTTCTGTAGCCGCAGCCCTGCGGGCCGCGTGACTTTAGTCAACGCGGCTGAGAAGCGGAGTCGATACCCACGCGGCCCGCAGGGCCGCGGCTACAGAAGAGGCCCTAATTCCACTTCCTGGCTTTGGGCCAGAGCTTTTGCAACGTCGTGTTCAGGTCGCGGCAGAGGAAAATGTCGAAGTGCTCGTCGCGCCGCGAATAAGGGTGATCCGTCCGGCCGGCGGATTCGACGGAGGCGAAGTGCTCGCGGTCGCCTTTCCCGTCGCTGCCAAGAACAATGACGCTTTCGCCGGTGTAATCGCGCGGGCCCCAGAGCCAGTAGCTTTGGTGACGGCAGATCGATTTGGGCAATCCATATTTGCTTCCGAAGAAATCGATCGCACCCGCCTGGCCATAGCCGTTGGCGAAGATCGCCGTCTTCGCGCGTTGGTCGGGCGGAAGCGCGTTGTAGATCTCGCCGACTTTCCGCGCCATTTCCTCCCAGCCGAATTCGTCCGCGAAATGTTGCGGCAACGGGCCGGTCGGCTGGTTCTCGGTCTTCGGCGGTTCGAAGCCGAGCGTCTTTTGATAACGAATGTAATTCTCGGCCGATAAAACCGGCACCGAGAGCGGCGCCAGCAGGCAGGTAATCAACGCGATCGTCGCGACGTAAACAGGACGGCTCCATCT
This sequence comes from Verrucomicrobiota bacterium, assembly GCA_041167265.1. Taxonomy (GTDB): domain Bacteria; phylum Verrucomicrobiota; class Verrucomicrobiia; order Chthoniobacterales; family UBA10450; genus AV80. The sequence continues at coordinate 47,834 of JBEEHG010000040.1, forward strand.
CATCCTGACCCGGGTGATCTCCTCGAACGCCACGGCACCGGCGGCGAACAGCATGGGATACGCAGCCGCCAGATAATAGTTTTTCCCCTTCAGAACAATGAACGCGACGAGAAGCAGCACGTAAATCCAGCCGAGAATGCGAAACCGGTTTCCCGTCCTGCCCAGGAAAAGCCAGACGAGGCCGCCGATCCAGAGCGGGAACAGGACCGGATTCATTATAATGGCCTGGTCCGCGATGAAGGACACCGGCCCGCGGACCACATCGCGATGCGTGCTCCGAATGTTGTGCATCAATTCGAGGAACGGAAAATCGTGGCGGAAAAGCCAGATCAGGTTTGGCAGGAAAATGAGGAGCGAACAGAGCGCGCCGATCCAGATCCAGCGGTTGGTGAGGAACCGGCGTTGGGGCCTTAGAAGCAAGGCGGCGGCGACCGCGAAAGCAAAGAACGCCGTGCTGTATTTGTTTTCCATCCCGACTCCGATCAGGACACCGAACCAGAGCCAATAACGCGGCTGGTCGCGGTTGATAGCGCGGACGATGCACCAGGCGCACGCGAGCCAAATCAGCGGCTCGAAAGCGTTCATCGTGAGCCAGTGATGCATCAGCAGGAAGACCGGCACGGCAAAAGCGGCGAGGGCCGCGAGCGCTTGCCCAAAAAGTCCGCCGCCGAGCTCCCGCGCCAGTTTGCCGGTTAACCAGACCGTGACCGCGCCGGCGAGCGCTGGCAGAAAGCGCAAGCCGAGGAGCGACTCTCCGAAAAGATGGCGCGCGATCCAGGCGATGAACGCGATCAACGGCGGCTGATCGACATAACCGGCGTCGAGATGCTCCGCACACGCGAGGTAATAGAGTTCGTCCCGAAAAATTCCGTAACGGTTGGCAATGAGCAGATGAAAAAGAAGATCCGCGGCGGCAATGGCGAGCACGATTTGCGGCCCACGCGAGCTACCGTTTGTCCTTTCAGCGTCGCGCATCGGGAACCTTCAAGGAGCGGCGGTTTTCCTACCGCCGTTCTTCGGCGGTTTCAAACCGCCGTTCCCTGGTGTCGGAGGCGCATCCACGTTAGTCGCCGCTCCGACGAATGTTGACGGTCGGCGGAGTTTTTGCCGGCCGATACATGGAAGCGCCGTAGCAGATCGCGGCCGTTCCTTCGCGGGCGAAACGGATCTTCCTCAGGTTCCCGTCCCAGCGCTCGAGGTAACTGCAGTTCGCCGTCTTTTTGCTACCGGGAATCGGAACGTAACGGTTGTACGTCATGGTGAGGAACGCGCCGTCGCCCGGTAACGGAAATGGCGCGGCCCAGTTGGGGGAGAGCCTAACAAATCGCCGGTTCGCGAGGTCGAGGGTGTAGTCGGTATCGCCGTCGGTGCTGTTGAGATGGACCGCGAAAAAGGCGACGCGCAGCGGGGGATCGAGAAGAAAACGGGTGTCTTTGCTGCCTTTCAAATGGAGTTGTTCGACCGCGCCTTCAAACCCTGGAAGTTTCGGAAAGACGGTCGACTTGTCGGTTTTCAAATCGTGCAAGACGTAGTGCTTGCCATGTTCGGGCCCGTTGTCCGCATCCCCTTCGTCCCCTTTCACCTCCTTGAGGATCAGCTCGACGCTGCCGTCCGGCGCGCGATATCGCTGGGTCCGTTCCCCAAACGCCGGCGCGCTTTCATCGTCGCCGGACCCTTCGATTTCCGGCCAGACGAAATATGGCGCGCTCTTCGTGGCCGCGTACCATTCCGGTTGGGCATCGAGCTGCTTCAGGCCGGCGCCTTTTGGTTCGATGCTCCAGTACTCGAATTTATTTTCGGCGATCTCGCGGGTGAACACGATGGTTTCGCCGTCCGGTGCGAACATCGGGTCGAGGTCCTGACCGACGTTCTCCTTGGTCAGTTGCCGCAACAGGGTGCCGTCTTCGCGATAAAGAAAAAGATGCGCATGACTTTCGCCCTGGGCCTGCAAATAACGAATCGCGACGACGATTTCAGACGCAGCGTTTAGGGTGGCTGCGGCGAGAACGAATACCAGAGCGGCGACGAAATGTCGGAACATGGAGCCGGTTTGCCGAAACGCCCGGCGCTTGTCAATCGCGTCAGCGACAGAAAAGCTGGCGCTTGTTTTTTAATACGAACGACGTAAATAACCCGGCCCACACGAAGATCACGCGTTCCCCCGAAAACATGAGATTCAAGTTACCGATCGCAACCGCAGTGCTGTCAATCTGGTTGCTCCTGGCAGACCAGACGCGAGGTCAGTCTGCTCTCGACGGCTTTGATCCAAATGCGAACGGGGCGGTAAACGTCGTGGTCGTCCAATCGGATGGGAAGATTCTTATCGGCGGCGATTTTACGACGCTGGCGCCCAACGGCGGGACCGCGGTCACACGCAACCACATCGCCCGGCTGAACCCAGATGGCACGCTCGATGCCGCCTTCGACCCGAACGCGAACGGATCGGTCCAGACAATCGCGATCCAAGCTGACGGGAAGATCCTAGTGGGCGGTTTTTTCACCAGCGCTGGGGGGCAGAAAAGGAACTACATCGCGCGGCTTGATCCCACCACTGGACTTGCGGATTCCTTCGATCCGCAAGCCGTTTCGTCGTTCGGTCTTGGTATCTATTCCATCGCGGTGCAGACCGATGGCAAAATTCTAGTGGGCGGCTATTTCTTCGGCACAAAGAGCATCGGCGGACAGGATCGCAATTACATCGTCCGACTCGATCCCACGAC
>JBEEHG010000041.1:0-58981 GCA_041167265.1 Verrucomicrobiota bacterium
CGGCGCTCTGTCGCCGTGCAAAAGCGTGTTACGGCGACAGAGCGCCGTCGCTACAACAAGCATGTTGCTGCGTCGGAGAACATCGCGGAAGATCGCGTCGATTCATGGCCGCCTATTACATCCACAATCTCGATCCGTTCATCTTCCGCATCACCGCGAACTTCGGGCCGCGCTGGTACGGGATGGCTTACGTCCTCGCTTTTGGTTTCGCCTATTTGCTTCTGCGCGTTTTATCGAAGCGCGGCTATCTCGACCTGCCCGTCGCCGCCCTCGGCGATTTCGTGACGTGGGTCGCGTTTTTCGGGGTAATGATCGGCGGCCGGCTTGGCTACGTGATTTTTTATAAACCCGAGATGCTGCGGGATCCGGTCTCTATCCTCCGCGTCTGGGAAGGTGGAATGTCGAGCCACGGCGGGATCCTCGGCGTCGTGGTGTTCACCCTCATCTACTCGCGCCGCCACAAACTTCCATGGACGAATCCCGGAGACAATCTCTGTGTGGTCGCGCCGATCGGTTTGTTTCTGGGGCGCTGCGCGAACTTCATCAACGGCGAACTTTATGGCCGCGTCGCCAACGTTTCGTGGGCGATGCAGTTTCCAAAGGAATTGCTCGATGCCGGGAATGCGGCCGAAGCCGATCGCGCCCTGGCTGCCTGCCAGCAGATCGACCCATCGCTCCGCTCGGTCGATTCGATCGTCGAAGCGGTTCGCACCAATCCCAAAATCGCCGATGTCTTGCGAGGCATTCTCACGCCGCGACACCCATCGCAGCTCTACGAAGCGGCCTTGGAAGGGATCGTCCTCTTCGTCATCCTTTGGTTTGTCCGGACGCGTTTCCGCACCCCGAACGGTTTCATCACCGGCCTCTTTCTCATCTGCTATTCGATCCTTCGGATCATCGTGGAAAATTTCCGAGAACCGGACGCGCCGCTAGTCGGCATGTTTACGCGCGGGCAATTCTTTTCCTTCTTCACCATCGCGATCGGGATCGGGTTCATCATTTGGTCGCGGCGACACCCGAGTTATCCGAGGAGATTCGGAAGATAGGCTTTCAGCCTGTGCGCCCAGCGGACATGTTGTCCGCTGCCCACTGTTCTTCAGCGGGCTTCAAGCCCGCTGGGCGCACAGGCTACAAGCCTATGTTCCGGTTTCGAAGGCGCTAACGGCAAAACCCACCTTTCGCTTTCACCAAAACTCCCGTATTAATCCGGCGAGTTGGCGCACATGCTCCCAGCGATAATCCTGGCGACCGGCGGTCTTACTTTCGCATTCGAACATTCGACCATCGCCGGCAAGATCGTCCTCGCGCTTCTCGCCATCGTCTCAATTTTCAGTTGGTCGATCATGATCACGAAGCTGCGCGTGATCCAGTTCGCGCGGAAACAGACGGCGCGATTTCGAGCGGCCTTCCGGAAAGACCGGCAGCCCCTGCGGCTCTTCGAGAACCACGCCAAATTTCCGGGCGCGCCGCTCTTCAATGTTTACCGGGCCGGTTGCGAAGAAATGACTTTTCAATTGCTCGGGTCGGCGGAGGTGGATGAAACCTTTCGCGCCCGGCTCGACGTGGCCGATAAGATCGCGCCCGCCCAGATGCATGCGGTCAACGCCGCCATGGAACGGACCGTGGGCGAGACCGCGCTCAGCCTGGAATCGCAGATGATCCTGCTCGCGACGGCCGTGAGCGGCGCCCCGTTTCTCGGATTGCTGGGCACAGTCTGGGGCGTCATGGATACCTTCACCGATGTGGCTGTGGCCGGGTCGCCAAACCTCGCCACCATGGCGCCCGGCGTTTCGGGCGCGCTGATCACGACCGTCACCGCGCTTTGCGTCGCCATCCCGGCCATGTTCGGCTACAATTTTTTGGTCACGAGCATCCGCGGCATCATCGTGGAGATGGACAACTTCGCCGCGGAACTGGCCTCGGAGTTCGAACACAAATACGTCGACCACGGCGCGCGGGAAGCGGAGGTGACGAGATGAGGCGCTATTCGCAACGGCACAATCTTTCGACGCTCTCCGAGATCAACATCACGCCGCTGCTCGATCTCGCGTTCGTGTTGCTGATCATTTTCATGATCACGACGCCGCTGCTCGAAAACAGCATGAACCTGATCATTCCTTCGAGCGGCGGGGCGAACGCGCCCGTGAATACAGCCAAGGTCCAGACGATTTCGATCGACCGCCGCGAGACGCTCAAGATTAACGACAAAACGGTGAGCGCGGCCGATCTCGGCGCGCGGCTGACGGAACTGAAGCGGGCGAATCCGGAGGTCGCGATCGTGATTCGCCCGGATCGCGAGCTTCCGGTGCAGAAACTCATTTCGCTGATGGACGCTCTGCAACGGGCGCAGATCAACAAGGTCGGCATCGCCACGAAGGCGGAAGCGAAACAGTGATGCCGCGAGACGCGCGCTTTTGGCGGAACGTCGCTCTCGTCGCCATCGCGCACCTGGTTGCGCTCCTGGCGCTCGCGCGCGGAAGCCGCGAGACGCCGCCGGCGAATTTGCAGACGGTCGTATGGATGAATAGCGAAGCCGCGGCCGCAACCGAACCTCGGCCAACGCCGGCGCCGTCCCCGACTCCGATGGAAATCGCAAAAGCGGAAGTTGCCCCGGCTCCCGCCGCTTCCGCTCGAAGCGAAATCCAGATGCCCTCGCCATCGCCCACTCCGACGCTCGCGCCTAAACCCAGCCCCACGCCATCGCCGAAGAGTTCCCCGAAGCCGACCGCGAAGCCGACGCCGACGCCGAAACCGACTCCAAAGAAAAGTGCCGAGCCAAAGGAGACGCCTAAACCTGTAAAGGAAAAGGAGGAGAAAAAACCGAGCCCGGCGAAGAAGGACTCGAGCACGTCATCGAGCCAAAGCGCCGAAAGACCCGATCATTCCAGCAAAGGATCCGGCAGTGAAACCACGCTAGCGTCGGAATTCGCGTGGTACGGCACGATGCTGCACGATCGCTTCCACAAGGCGTGGGAACAGCCGAAGAGCATTGTCGCGACCGGCGCGAAGATGTCGACCATCGTGAAGATCCGGATCGAGAAGGATGGACGCGTTTCGAAGTTCACTATCGTGAAGCCGTCTGGAAACGTGGTCGTGGATGAGTCGGTCAGCGCCATCGCGCAACGGGTCACGCAGGTGGATCCGTTGCCGGAAGGATTAATAACGACCAAGGCGTTCTACGAAGTGAAGATCGATTTCGAATTGAACGCCGGAAAATAATTGTAGGGCGTTTCTGTGAAACGCCACGGCGTCTGACACAGACGCCCTACAACAGCGCGATCGATTTGCCTTCGCGATGCTCGACCTGGTCCATCGTGCACTGGCGCGGCGCCTTGTCGGGGCGATAACGAACGATCTTCGTTCCGTGGCGGAATCGTCCGCCCGTGAAATGATCGTAGGTAACTTCGACGACGATCTTCGGGTCGACCGGTTCCCATTCGCCGGTGCGGTCGGTGCTCCAGCGACTCGGGCCGCCCGGTGCATCGCCCGTGAAGCCGGGCGCTTTCCGAAGCGCTTCGAATTTTTTCGTCAAGGCCGGCCGTTCGCTCGCCTTGAAAGCAGACGTGAATCCGACGTGATTCAGGAGGCCTGCGTCGTCATAAAGGCCGAGGAGCAATGAGCCGATAACGCGCGCGCCCGTCGCATAACGAAAACCGCCGATCACGCAATCGGCCGTGCGCACCTGTTTCACTTTCACCACGGCGGTCCTTTCCCCCGAGGCGTAGGGCACATCGATCAGCTTTGCTATGACGCCATCGAGATCGCCGCCGGTCTTATCGAACCACTTCTTCGCCTTCTTCAGGTCGGTCGTAGCGGGTGATAATCGGACCGTGTTTTTCGTGAAATTGGCCCGGGCAAAAGATTCGAGTTGTTTGCGCCGTTCGCGGAGAGGCAGGCCGAGGAGCGATTTGCCAGCGGTGTCTCCGAGCAGATCGAAGACGATGAAGAGCGCCGGATGCGCCGCGGCGAGTTTTTGGACGCGGCTCGCTGCAGGATGGAGGCGCAACTGCAATTCGTCGAACGAGAGCGCGCGGCCGACGGGAATCGCCAGCTCGCCGTCGAGCACGAAGCGTTTCGCGTCCAATCGCTGGAGCGCTTCGACCACGTCCGGAAAATAACGGGCCAACGGCTGGCCAGCTTTCGATTGCAGGAAAACGTCGGCGCCATCGCGAAAGGCGATGCAACGAAACCCGTCCCATTTCGGTTCGTATTGCCATTCGTCGCCGACGGGAATCTCGTCGACCGAGCGCGCTTCCATCGGTGGAAGGGGAGGCTTTAGAGCGAGCTTCATGAGTTGTCATCCCGAGGCCGGCGAAGCGCGCCGAGGGACCCCGCAGTCGGTCGCATCGCTGCCGCGAAACATTATGTATTCTCCGTCAGCGGTCCGCCGCAATTCGCGAAAGCGGAAAATTCCAACTGTGAGGTCCCTCGTCGTCTGCGCGACTCGGGATGACAGCGCATTTGTTCGCACCTCATCAAATTCATTTCGTATATCTTCGCGGCTCGAGCTTCGGTGGGCGTTTTCCTTTTCGCACGGCGCCCGCCACGGGGATGTAATTCAATTCGCAACGATCGACGGCGCAACGCAGCAGCAAACCGCCCCGGCTCATGTCGCCGCGCCCGACGAAATCGGCCGGGAAACAAAGGCGTTGTCCGAAGTGGGTGAGAAGCACGTCCACGTATTTGGCCGTGGCGATGCTTCCGAGGAGAACGACCTGACTCTCAGCAGGTAATTTTCCGGCGAGCCGTTCCACGTCGCGCTCGAGCGGGGCGCGATAACGCGGGTCCTCTTCGTGGATGTCCACCCCGGCGAACTCGCGCAGATCAGCCAGGCCGATCGGGGCGGCGGCCGGAACGAGGCCGCGCGTCGGTGTGATCACGAGGACCGACGAGCGGCGCCGGCGGGGCGGCGCAAAGGCATTGGCGTAGGCGAGCTTGCCGCGAAAATAAAGTCCGCTCAGAAAGGCAAACACTTCTCCGAGCGTGGGCGGTTTGTTACTTCGCAGGCGCCGCGCGAGATCGAACTGCGCGCGTTCGCTCATGATCATTTTTGCGCGCAGGCCGCCGGCGTAGGCAGGCGAGAGAAGGAACACGCGGGTCATGGCATCAAGCAATCGCGATTTTGCAGGCAATCAAGACGCTGTAGCAGCGGCGCTCTGTCGCCGCTCGATCGCGGCCCCATACGCGGCGACAGAGCGCCGCGGCTACAGCGCTTGATTTCAACTCGTTTCCCAAGGACGCTGCGGTCCCGTGAAAATCCTCGTCGTCGGCAGGGGTGGCCGCGAACACGCCCTGGCGTGGAAATTGAAGCAGTCGCCCGGCGTCGATCGAATTTTTTGCGCGCCGGGAAATGCCGGGACCGAGGAGATCAGCGAGAACGTCGAGATCAAGGCGGGCGACGTGCCCGGGCTCGCGCGTTTCGCGAAAGAAAATCGCGTCGACCTGACTGTGGTCGGCCCGGATGATTCGCTCGCGGCGGGAATCGCCGACGTATTTGAAGAGGAAGGTTTGCGAATCTTCGGGCCTACGAAGTCGGCCGCGCGGCTGGAGTCGTCGAAGATTTTCGCGAAGGAGTTGATGCGCACACGGCGGATTCCGACGGCGCGCGCCGCCATCTTCGACAAACAAGAGGCAGCGTCGGCGTTCATAAAGGAATCGCGCTTTCCGATCGTGATCAAGGCGGACGGCCTCGCGCTCGGGAAAGGGGTCATCATCGCGAAAAATGCCGACGAAGCCGAAGCGGCGGTCGCGGCGATGATGAACGACGGTCGCTTTGGGGAGGCAGGACGACGGCTGTTGATCGAGGAATGCCTGGCCGGTTCGGAATGTTCGCTCCACGCGCTGGTCGACGGCGCGAGCTTTCGCATGCTCGCGAGCGCGCGCGATCACAAGCGGGCGTTCGACGGCGACGCCGGGCCGAATACGGGTGGAATGGGCGCGTTCAGCCCGGCGAATAACTTCGATCCCGCGATGGCGGGACGGTTCGAGCGGGAAGTGATGCGGCCGCTCCTCGATGGCCTGCGTGACACCGGCGTGACATTTCGCGGCCTGCTCTTCCCAGGTTTGATGATCACGGCCGAGGGACCGCGTGTTCTCGAATTCAATTGCCGGTTCGGCGACCCGGAGACGCAGGCGATTTTGCCGCGACTGAAATCCGCACTCGTGCCGCTGCTGGAAGCGACGATCGCCGGAACATTGGCCGACGCGAAAATCGAGTGGGACCCGCGGCCCGCGGTGACAGTCGTGATGGCGTCCGGCGGGTATCCGGGAAAGTACGACGTCGGCAAGCCGATTACCGGCCTGGGGCGTGCTGCCGTGGATGATGTGCAAATTTTCCACGCCGGGACGCGGCGGACAAAGGACGGGATCTTGACGAGCGGTGGACGCGTTCTGGCGGTGACCGCGCTCGGCGAAACGCTGCGGGCAGCACGCGATCGCGCTTACGCCGCCGTTTCCGAAATCCATTTCGAGGGTCGCCACTTTCGGCGCGATATTGCCCTGAGCGCCGTGTCCGGTAAGATCGGGGGCCAGTGATGTCGCGCTGCTTTCGTCTGCTGATTGTGGGTCTTTGCTGCTGGAGTGCTCTGCCGAAATTGCAGGCGCAACCGCCGGCGAAGCCTTCGCCTTCTCCGACTACGGCGCCGGACCCTTCCACCACGCCGACCACGCGGACGCTGATTGATTCAATGGATTCCGCCGATCTCAAGGAGGCGATCCAGTTGCTCAAGAACAATTACATCAAACCGGAAGCGCTGAACGAGACCGAGCTGAGCCGCGCCGCCTTTGAAGGAATTCTGACCAGGCTCGGCCGCGGAGTGGTGCTGCTTCCGGGCGCGAACGCGGATTCAGCCGAGCCGGCCGCGCCCTTTTACTCGGAGATCCTGGACGGGCACGTCGGTTATCTCCGGCTGGGTGCTTTAACCAAAGCGAACCTCGACGCGCTCGATACCAGTCTCCAAAATTTTGCCGCGAAGAAAGTCGATGCCGTCGCGCTCGATTTTCGCGCGAGTCCGGCGACGAACGATTTTCCAGTGGCGGCGGAATTCGCGAAACGATTTTGCCCGAAAGACAAACCGCTTTTCACGTTGCGCAAGGGCACGGCCCGCCAGGAACGAACGTTCACAGCCGAGCGCGATCCGGCCTATCAGGGATTGATCGTCGTGCTGGCCGATGGCGACACGGCGGGCGCGGCGGAAGCGGTCGCGGGCGTGATTCAAATTTACGATAAAGCGATTGTGATCGGCCAGGCGACGGCTGGCCGTGCCGTGGAATATTCCGATTTGAAATTGCCGAGCGGAAAAGTGCTCCGGGTCGCGGTAGGTGAAGCGGTCCTGCCCGAAGGCCATCCGCTTTTTCCCGGCGGGCTGAAGCCGGACGTGGCCGTGGAAATGACAGCCGCGGACAAGCGAGAAATCTTTGAGGCCAGCCGCGAGAAAGGAATGACGCCGTTCGTGGCGGAGAATTCGCGGCCGCATCTGAATGAAGCGGCGCTGATCTCGGGGAAGAACCCGGAGCTCGAAGCGATGGAAGCCGCGCAACGGCGCAAGACCAATCCGGAAAAGAGCGGCGTGCACGATGCCGTTTTGCAGCGAGCCCTGGACGTGGTCACATCGATCGGAATTTTCCAGAAGAAATAGGTCCTGCAGAACCGTGCGGACCTATGTTAGGATTTCGTCCCGGTGAACCCGCTCGAAGAACGCATCGGCTACAAGTTCCGGAACTCATTGTTGCTCGCAGAAGCGCTGACTCATCCAAGCCTGAGGCACGAAACCCATCGGGCCCATTTTGATAATCAACGCCTTGAGTTTCTCGGCGACGCCGTTCTTCAACTTGTCGTCACCGAGCATCTGTATGGCTATTTCTGCTCTGAGGCCGAAGGGAAACTGACGAAGCTGCGGGCCCGCCTCGTTTCGCGCGAAGCCCTGGCCGTGCACGCGGCGGCGATCGATTTGGGCAAATATCTCCTGATGGGTCGCGGCGAAGAGGCCAGTGGCGGCCGGACCCGCAATTCGACCCTGGCCGACGCGTACGAAGCGCTCGTCGGCGCGATCTATTTGGACAGCGATCTGGCCACCGCGCGAAAGTTCATTCTCGAACAGGCGGCAAGCGAGCTGGCCCAGCTCGTGGAAGAGCCGATCGATGTGAACCCAAAGGGGCAGCTCCAGGAATTGCTTCAGGCCATCTCGCCGCGGAGTCCGGTCTACGAAGTCGTGTCGCAAACCGGCCCGGAGCATTCCAAGACATTTGTGGTTCGGGCCGTTTGGGAGGAGATCGAACTCGGCCGGGGAACCGGGAAGAGTAAAAAGCAGGCGGAGACCACCGCGGCGATGGAAGCGATGCGGGAACGCCGGTGGGAGAAAGTATCGTTGGGCGAAACACAATTGTAGGGCAGGCGCTCCGCCTGCGAGAGACGGCTCGACGGAGTCTCGCCCTACCAAGCGCGTGGCGAATGATTGAGGGCGTGGATGTCGTTCCACGCGTGGTGCTGGGCGATCGCCGCTGAGACGAATTTTTTTGCGTGGCGAATTGCTGCTGGCAGCGCCGAGCCGGCGGCGAGGCCGGCGGCGATCGCTGCCGAATACGTGCAGCCCGTCCCGTGGGTAGCAACGCCGCGGTAAAATGGCGCGGAGAATTCGGTCACGCTGTCCTCCGAAAACAGCAGATCGATCGCGCTGTCCCCGCTGAGATGACCGCCCTTCAGTAACACCGGGACCCCGTATTTTTTCGTCAGCAACCCGCCGGCTGCGCGCATGCCGGGCAGATCCTGGATGGGTTTCCCGGAGAGGCGCGCCGCCTCGGCCAGGTTGGGTGTAATCAGGGCGGCGAGCGGAAACAATTCGCGCTCGTAAATTGCAATCGCGTCGTTTTGTAAGAGCGCGTCGCCGCTGGTCGCTACCATCACCGGATCGATCACCAGCGGTCTCGGCTGGTGGGCGCGGAGCGTCCGCGCGACTTCCCCGACGATTTTAGCGGAGAACAGGAGCCCGGTCTTGATCGCCGCGACCGGAAAACTTCGGAGCAACACTTCGATCTGATCGCGCACGAGGGCCGCGCTCACTCCCTCAATTTTGGAAACGCGCCCCGGCGTTTCCGCGACCACGCAAGTCACGGCGGTCAAGCCGTAGACGCCGAGCGCGCTGAAAGTCTTCAGGTCCGCCTGAATCCCGGCGCCGGCGCTGCTGTCCGAACCGGCGATGGTGAGCGCGACCGGAATTTTAGCCGACATCGGAAGGGCCGCTCCCTGAGCGACAGGCTACGGATCAGGCGCCGTCCGCGCCGATCGCTTCGACTGGACAACCTTCCATGGCTTCCTTGCAAAGCGCTTCTTCCTCCGGACTCTCCGGTTGCTTGTAAACGAAAGAGTGGCCGCCGTCGTCGTTGCGTTTGTAATTGGCGGGGGCCGTTTCGCGGCAAAGATCGCAGTCGATGCATTGATCGTCGACGTAATAGGAGCCGGAAACGTTCTCCGGATATTTGTTTGCGGGATCGGCCATATTTTCCGCTGAAAAGCGAATTCGAACGTAGAAAGAAACCCCTCCCGCGCAAATAGAAATCTCCCCCGGCAGCAATCCGGCGCGGCCAACTGAACGAGCACCGGCGAAATGATGGAGATGGCCCGCGGTGCGCCGACCAAAAAGGAGAAGACACAGACGTTGCGGGCGTTCCTCGTCGAGCTCGTCGTCTACGGCATTTTCGTGACCGGTTACTTTTTCCTGGTCCTTCATTATCTCTCCGGCTGGCTTCAGGACCTGCATCTCAACCACGTGAAAATCTACGCGCTGGTGACGATCGTCCTCATCATCGGCCAGGCGGTTTTTCTCGAGAGCGTAACGACATGGCTGCTGCGGCTTCTCCGCGGCCGCTCCGAATAGCCATGTTCTTTCCGATCTCCAATTCTCACATCAGCCCCGTCTATCTGGCGGCGATTGGATTCCTGATCGGCGTGCTCGGCGGATTTTTCGGGGTAGGCGGCAGTTTCATCGCGGGTCCGGCGCTGCGGGCCGTGGGGCTGGACTGGAACTTCGCGGTCGGAACCGATCTAGCTCACATCGTGGGAAAATCGGTGGTCGCGGCGAAGCGCCATCGCGCCCTCGGCAATGTCGACCTGAAACTGGGCCTGATCATGGCGATCGGGACGATGGCCGGCGCGGAAGTTGGCGCGCAGTTGATCCAGATGCTCAAGCGCGCCGGCAACGTGAACTTCGTGGTCAGCGTCGTGTCGATCGCCATTTACGTGAGCATATCGAGCTTCATGATCTGGGAGGCGTGGCGGACGCTCCAATATCAAAAGAAGCGTCGCCCGCGCGCCAAGACACCGGGCACCGCGGCGAAACAGGACGAGTCCTCGTTCAGCCACCGGACGCGGGCGATCCAGCGTTTCAAACTTTGGCCGATGATTTCGCTGCCGGCGTCCGGCGTGAAGGCGATCTCGCTCTGGGTGATCGTCCTGGTTTCGTTCATCGGTGGTTTGTTCAGCGGTTTTCTCGGCGGCGGCGCGGGTTACATCCGGATGCCGATGCTGGTTTACGTCCTTGGAATTCCAACCCATCTGGCTGTGGGCACCGATTTGTTTGAGATCATCATCTCGGCCAGTTACGGAACCTTCAGCCACGCCATCAAAGGCAACGTCGATATTTTGATCGCCCTGGTCATGCATACCGGCGCGGCGATCGGGGCCCAGATCGGCGCGATCTCGACCCAGTATTTCGCGGGACCAAAGATCCGCCTCGCCTTTGTCCCGCTGCCCCTGATCGGCGCGGCCATCGTGATTTACACACTCGTGACCGGCCACAAACTTTAGCCTATGCGCATCCTCATTTGCAGCGACGGCACCGACCCGGGCGACAAGCCGGTTCTCCTGGCGGGCCTGGTCGCGGCGCCGACCAAATCGGAGACGACCTTGCTCGGAATTGCCGAGCTGCCCGCCGATGAAAAACCGTTGCGCGACGCCCTCGAAAGCGAAGCGGAAAAGCTCCGGCGTTACGGCGTCTCACCTGAAATCGTGCTCCGCGCCGGCGAACCGATCCGCGAAATTTTGGAGCAAACGAAAACGACGGCCTACGACATGACGATCATCGGCGCCCGCCGGAAGACGAGCAGCGGCCCGTACTGGCGTTCCGGAAAAACGTATGAGGTCATCAAGGCGATTCCCACGCCGGTGCTTTTGGCGACCGGGGTTTGCGAGACGCTGAAAAGTTTCATCGTTTGCACGGGCGGAAAAAAATACATCGACGCCGCGGTGGAACTGACCGGCAAGCTCGCGGCCGCCGTTGGCGCATCGGTAACGCTGCTCCACGTCATGGCGGAACCACCGGCGATTTATGCCGACCTGATGCAACTCGAGGAAGACGTCGAGCGTTTGCTCCAATCCGGTTCCGAGCTCGGCCGCAATTTGCTCGCCCAAAAGCAAAGTCTCGAAAAGCTGGGGATCGTCGTCGAAGTGCGCGTGCGGCACGGTTTCGTGGTCGACCAAATTTTCGCGGACGTGAGCGAGCGCGGTCACGATCTGATTGTGACCGGGTCTTCGCCGACGCGCGGTCCCCTCGGCCATTACATCATGGGAGATTTGACCCGTGGGATTGTGAATCGCGCAAATGTCCCGGTGCTCGTCGCGCGTTCGGCGAAAAATGGCGGGGCGCCCCCGGGCGGCATCTGGAGCACGTTTAAACAACTCGTCGCTTCGAGTTGGGGCAAGTCCGCGTAGTCGCCTAGGCGCCGTTTCGTTTTTCCAGGAGCGCGGTCTGGCCGCGCATCAGCGCTTCCCCGATCAAAACCGCGTCCACGCCGCAGGCCTTGATTCGCGCCAGATCTTCGGCCGTCCGGATCCCGCTTTCGCTCACCAGGACAATGTCTGCTGGCACTTCTTCGCTCAGTCTTTCCGTCACGCCGAGGTCGATCTCGAACGTCGCCAGGTTTCGATTGTTGATCCCGATCACGCGCGCGTCTGTTTCCAACGCCCGATCCAATTCCGGATGGGTGTGGACTTCCATCAGGGCATCGAGCTGATACGTCTCCGCTGTCTCGAGCAACGCCGTCAGTTCATCCTGCGTCAGCGCCGCGACGATCAGCAGGATCGCATCCGCGCCGGCTGCGGCCGCTTCCATGATCTGGATTGGATCCACGATAAAATCCTTGCGCAGGAGCGGCTGGGCGACCGCGTCGCGGATCATGCTGAGATAGCGGAGGTGGCCCTGAAAAAATTGCTCGTCGGTCAGGACCGAAATCGCTTCCACCCCGGCGCGAGCATAATTTTTCGCGATCGCGACCGGGTCGAACTGCTCGACGATTACGCCGGCCGACGGCGATGCTTTTTTTACCTCGGCGATCAGGGCCAGTTTACCGTCGCCCGGCTGCAAGGCGGAAGCGAAGGGGCGGATGTCGTTCCGCAGGAGCGCCGCCCGATGCAATTCTTCGCGCCGAGGCCGGAGACGCTCGATCTCCGCGCGTTTCACCTGCAATATTTCCTCCAGTCGATTCATCTGTTCCGTTTTCTGTAACGCCGAATCATGACGGTTGCACGCGGACGCGAGGATGGCATGTTGGCGCCGCCCAATCGCCGACGTAGCTCAGCTGGTAGAGCAACGGTTTCGTAAACCGTAGGTCACCGGTTCAATCCCGGTCGTCGGCTCCAGCGCGGCCCTCCTGTTCATGGGAAATCATTGACCGCTTGGGACGAAACCCTAGGGTCGTCAGCCGAGCCCGATGAATCGTGTCCTGCGGATTACTCTGATCGCGTCTTTCCTGGCGAGTCTCGGAGCGTTTCTGATGGCGCCGCAGCGGTTGCGGCAAGGCTGGGAGAAAATCGTAGCAGCGGGACGCTGGCTCCAGGCCGAGACGCCGCGTAATCGCAAGACCGCGTTCCTCCTCATCTGGATCGTGGCGTTGATCCCGATGGTGTACGTGAGCTATCTCGTCCGGCACTACGCCGTCGAAGTTCCCACGCTCGACGATTGGGAAATGGCGCCGCTCATCGTCGACGCCCACACGGGCCGTTTCAATTGGGCCGACATTTTCGCGCAGCAACAGGAGGCCCGGACCGTTTTGCCGAAGCTGATTTTTATTCTCTCGGCCGCCAACGGCCACTGGGACGTGCGCGATCAGATGATGCTTTCAGTCATCTCCTGCTGGTTGACCGCTGCGGGAGTTTTCATTCTCCTTCGCCGATCGGGTCTCGGCCCGGGCGCGATCGCAATTTGTTTCTGGGTCGCGGTCCTGACGATTTTTACCACGGCCCAATTCGAGCTTTGGATTTTCGCTTCCGGATTTCCGTCGTTTTTTCCAGCGCTCTTTATCGTGGCCGGCCTCGTGGTTGTCGGCACGGAGCGGCTGAACACCACGACGAAGTTTGTTTTGTGTGTCGTGCTCGCAACCGCGAGCGCGTTTACCCTTGCCAACGGATTGCTTGCCTGGGGACTGACTTTTCCCGCCCTCCTCCTGATGTGTCGTGTTCCCCGCTGGAGTTCCTGGCTCGCGGCGTGGCTCGCCGCCTGCGCGGCTTGTGCCGTGGTTTACTTTTGGGGATACCACAAGCCGCCAGACCTGCCCACGTTTGCTCCGCCGATTTCCTGGTTCGACTATGTCCGCTTCCTTCTCGAGTTTCTCGGCGGCGGTCTCGCTTATGCCTTGAAACACCGGCCCGATCTTTCGGCGACGCTCTTCGGCCTGGCGCAGCTCGTCCTTCTTTTCATCGGTCTATTTTTTTGTCTCCGGCGAATCCGCGATCGCGCCTTCATCGCGCGGGCGTTGCCCTGGTTTGCGCTGGCGAGCTACTCCGTTGGCAGCGCTGTTCTGGCGACGCTGGGCCGCGTGGGCTACGGGCCCTCGTACGCGCTCGCTTCCAGGTACGTGACTTTTTCGATTTATCTGACGACGGGGCTTATCGGGCTGGTGGGGCTGATGGTTCGCGAGCACACAAAACCTGCGCAGGCTCGGCTTGCGCGGCGCTGGAGTTATGGGATCTGCCTGGTTCTCCTTCTCGCGTACCTCGTTCCCTACAAAGCGTGCGCTTTCAACACCACGTTCTTCCTTCGCGCGTTGTCGGCCAAGGACCGGCTTGGTCGCGCCGCCGTCCTCTTTTGCCAGGCCATCGATACGTCGGAAGTCATCAAGAAAACTGCGTATCCAAATGATGCCAGACCAGCGATCCAAGGCGCTGACGCGCTCGACCGATTGAAACTGCTGCGCCCGTCCATGGTCCGGACCAACCGCATCGACGCGGTGCCGAACGAAATGGCTGACGGCAACCGCGCCTCCGGTTCGTGTGAGTCGATTACTCCCGTTGACGGCGGCCGGATTCGGGCCACCGGTTGGGCGGCGCTCGACGCGAAGGGGCGGCCGCCGGATTGCGTCGCGGTCGCCTGGCAAACGGCGGCCGATCAACCCTGGACCCTCTGCGCCATTTCCGATTCTTTTGCGATGCGGCCTGACATTATCAAAAGGCTCGGCACGATGGACCAACTCTGGTCCGGCTGGAGCGCGACTTTTCCTCAATCGGCGGCGCCGGCCGGGGCGAAGCTTTCCTTTTGGGCGATCGACGCGGACGAACCGCGCTTGTATCGGCTCCAGGACCAGAGTCCAACTGCTCGTTAGGTCGACGTGGAATGAAGCCGGAAGAACACGAGATCATGCGCGCGGTCGAGGATCATTACTGGTGGTACCAGGCCCTTCGCCAGCACGTGGCCGCTTCCATTCACCCAACTCATGAACGGTTTTCCCTGCTCGATGCCGGTTGCGGCAGCGGCGGAATGCTGGCCACGCTTCGCCGGGAATTTCCCCATGCCGAACTGACGGGCATCGACGCCAGCGAACGCGCCATCGAGCTTTCCGCCGAACGCGATACGGGCGCGCGTCTCCTTCGCGCCGGCGTTCACGATCTTCCTTTCGCAGCCGGCACCTTCGATTTCGTTTTGTCGCTCGACGTCTGGGTCAACGCCGGAGTCGACGACGCCCTGGCCGCGCACGAAACCCATCGGGTGCTGCGTCCGGGTGGAACCCTGATCCTCAATCTCGCCGCGTTCGATTTCCTGCGAGGCGCCCACGACAAGGCGGTCGATGCCGTTCGCCGCTATACCCGGCCGCAGGTGCGCGCCCTCCTCGAAGGAACCAGTTTCGTCGTCGAACGGCTGACTTATTGGAATTTCACTCTGGCGCCCCCTATCGCAATCCTGCGTTGGCTGAGCCGTCGGCGTCTCGGCCGCGAAGAAGCCCGTTCCGATTTTCGCGCGCTCCCTTCGTTCGCGAACCGCGCTTTGAAAGGTGTCGCGGCGCTTGAACTCAGCGCCAGCCGTCACCTATCGTTGCCCTTTGGCACGTCTGTCCTGGCCGTCGCCCGCAAACATGGCTGATTCGACACCCTATCTGAGCATCGTCGTCCCGCTCTACAACGCGGCGGCGACTCTCCCGGCGTTGCATCGCGAAATTTCCGAGCTTCAGGTCCCGGGCGGCCACGAGTTGATCGTGGTGAACGACGGCAGCCGTGACGAAACCGAAGCGGTCGCGCTGAAGCTGACGCGCGAAAGCCTGTTCCCGATGAAGTTGCTCAGTTTGTCGCGCAACTTCGGGGAACATAACGCCGTCCTGGCGGGGCTGCGCGCCGTGTCCGGCCGCTATGCCGTGACCATGGACGACGATCTCCAGAACCCGCCGTCCGAAGCGTTGAAGCTGCTGGCCGTCGCCGAAGCGGAGAAACGCGACGTGGTTTTCGGCGTCTACATCCGCAAAGAGCACGCCTGGTGGCGGAACGCCGGCAGCTGGCTCACTAATCGGATCGCCGATTTCGTCGTCGACAAGCCGCGAAAACTTTATCTGTGCAGTTTCCGCTGCCTGAGCCGTTTCGTGGTCGACGAGATCGCGAAATCGCGCACGCCTTATCCGTATATCGACGGTCTGATTTTCCAGGTCACCCAAAACGTCGGCACCGTTTCGGTGCGGCACCTCGAGCGGAACCAGGGGAGCAGCGGCTACAACTTCCGCAAGCTCATCCGGCTTTGGATCAGCATGCTGGTCAACGTCTCCATTCTCCCGCTTCGCCTGATGACCTTCGCCGGAATGCTCACCAGCGCCCTCGGTTTCCTCGCGATCATCGAAGTCGTTGTCGAGCATCTCTGGCATAAGACGCCGACGGGCTGGAGCTCGCTCATGGCGGCGATGCTCCTCCTCTCAGGCACCCAGCTCCTGCTTCTCGGTATTCTCGGCGAATACGTCGGCCGAATTTATCTCGGCATCAGCGAGAAACCGCAGAGCGTCGTCCGCATGCAGGTCGATTCTTCCGGGGATGAGGCGGGTCCGCGGTGATCTCTCTCGTTATTCCGACGCTGAACGAGGTGGAAAACATCGGGCCGCTCCTCGATCGGCTGGGCCGCTGCGAACCGCGCCCCGACGAAATTATTGTCGTCGACGATGGCTCGACCGATGGAACGCCCGAGCGGGTTCGCACTTTCGCCGGTCAATCGACGGTCCGATTGGTCGAGCGCGACGCGCCGCCGTTCGGCCTTTCCGGGGCGATCGTCGCGGGGGCGCACGCCGCGATCGGCGACTGGCTCGTGGTCATGGACGCCGACCTGAGTCATCCTCCGGAAAAAATTGGCGAATTGCTGCGGCCGTTGTTGGAAGGAAACGCGGACATCGTGATTGGCAGCCGTTACGTCCCGGGTGGATCGACGCCGGGGTGGCCGGTCTGGCGCAAAATTCTTTCCCGCCTCGCCGCGGCTTTCGCCTACCCGATCACCGGGGTGCACGATTCAATGAGCGGCTTTTTCGCGATGCCGCGGAAGCTCCTCCTCGAACTGGCTCCGGCCGCGAGCGGGTTCAAGATCGCGTTTGAAGTGCTCGCTCAAGGCGGACGAAATTTGCAGGTCGTGGAGATTCCCATCCTGTTTCGCGATCGGGCTCGCGGCGTTTCGAAGATGAGCTTCGGAGTCGCGCTTATCTTCGCTCTCCGCTGGCTGGTCGCGATGGCGAAGCGACTTTTTCCCACTCAGCCAACGGCCGTCCGTTTCCGGCGCCAGAGCTCGGTGCCCAGCCCGGCGAAAAGCAGCAGAGCCGCGAAGAGCATATTGCCGTAGACCTGCGCGGTTATGCGAAACGGAATCGTCAATGCCAGGAGCGCCACCGCTGTTCCTGCGCAGGCGACCAACGCGACGCGCGAATTGGTCCCGCTCGAGAGGCGTTCCGCGACGACAGTGAACGGATAGAGCAGCCAGACGAACAGATAACCGAACGAGAGAGGAGTGAAGATCAGGATCAACAACAACAGGAGCGCGAATTCTATCGCGTCGGTCTCGGAGGTTCGCCGCGCCGCCCGCGGCATCACGACGAGGTAGATAATCCCGAGGCCGAGCGCGGCCGCGAGGATAATGGCGTTCACCGTCTTGAAATCGATGTCCGCGAAATTGGCGTAAACCGGCTCGTGCGGCTCGTACTTGTGATCGTATTCGACGTGGCGCAGGAGCCGATTGGCCACGCCCCAGATCGACTGGTTTTTCCAGGAATTACTTCGCCCAAGCCGCTGGCCTACGCCGCTCTCATCGTATTTGAAGAGCATCCCGGTCGACCAGCGTTCCAGGTCTTGCCTGGCCAGCGCATACCCGCGAAACGGCAGCGGCAGAACGAGCAGGAAAAACGTCAACGTCAGGACCAGCGACGCGGTTGCGATCCAGTAGCGGCGATAAATTAGATAAACGATCGCGATCACCGGAAACGCTTTTATGGCGGCGGCGATTGCCACCAACGCGCCGGCCAGCCAGTGGAATCGACGCTGCAGGGCGATGAATCCGCCCAGCATCAAGGCCAGCAGAACGAGACTCGGTTGTCCCAAAAGGAAATTGCCCCAGGCGTACACGCCGACGATGAAACTCGGCCCGGCATAGAGAAGGACAGGGGCGCCCCGCCATTTTCCGGTGGCGAGCCGCACTGAAAACAGGATTGAACAAATCCACGCGGCGGCATTGATCAGCGCCAGGACGATGACCAGTCCGGTCTGGCCAAGGGCGCTGACCGGCGCCAGAAAAATCGCGCACGGGGGCGGGTACATGAACTCGAACTTGTGCCACTGGTCCGGGTAAACTTCGCCCCCGCCCAGCACTGTCTGGCCGGCTTGGTACCAGACCCAGTAATCCTTCGTGCTGTGTCCCCGAATCGAATGCCAGACCGGCACGACCACGAACACGAGGAGGACCACTCCGAAAATCCACAGGACGACTCGCCACGTCGTCGACTGTTTCATGAAGCGCGCAACCTTCTAGAAGTGCAAATGACTGGCGAGCCAGATGATCACGACGCCGAGCGCGATCACCAGCACGAGAAAAATAATTCGCCCTTCGCGGCGCTCTTTTCGGAGCGATTTTCGCCGGCCGCGCGAACGTCCTTCGTCGCCCCAGCGTCTATCCTGGAGCGCAATCGAGACATCCAGGCGGCTCCGCCCTTCGCTGGCGCGGGCCAGCAATTCTTCGCGGTGCCTGCGGGTCGTTTCCTCCGCCACCCGAGGGGCCTCGGCGATCATCCGTTCGAGTTTTTCCATCTCGCCGCGCAATTGCGATTCGCGCTGCGACAGTTCTTCCTGTTTTTGGTTGAGCGGTGTCCCCGGTGGCGGAGCAGGTCGGCGGCGCATGCGAAAATTACGGGACCTTCTGCGCCATCCAAAAGAAAATGATCAACGCCAGGATCCCGAAGGCGATCAACGGCAATGAAACCGCGAAGCCGATCTGGACCCATTGACCGAACGATTTGCCGCTGAGACCGGCGCTGCCCGACGCGATGTCGGGTAGATCCATCTCGTTCGAATCGCCGCCGCTTGCCTCCAAACGGCTCCGCTGTTGGCTGAATTCCGTCCGGGCATCGTCCACCGTGCTCAGCGCGCGGCTCAGTTCCTTCGGCAATTCCGCCGGGTTCCAGCTCTTCGGGTCGATCCCTTCGAGCAATTGCAGATGCTGGGTGAAACTCTCGTGGGTCGCGCGGATTTGCTCGAGTTTCTTTTGGGAATCGTATCCTTCCCGTTCCAGGATCACGAGCGAACGCGAAAGCTTGTCGGTCATCTCAGCCCGGCCACGTTCCAATTCTTCCTGCCGGCGGCTGAGCTCTTCCAGTTCGCGCTTTTGTTTCTCGATCTGTTCCGCCTGTCGCCGCAAATGCAGGAGTTGCTCCTGCGCCCTTTGCACCTGGGTATCGAGCAGCTCTGGCGACATCGGCTCTTCTTCGCTTAACTCGAGCATTTGTTCGATCGGTCGGATTCGGTCTGGCATGGCACTCCGTTTCACCCGCGCGATTTTCGGCGTCGACGGTCGCAACGGGGCTGATGGATATTAGCGGTGGCACTTCAGAATTCCACAAGTTTTCCCCGCGCAATCTCGAAATATTGCGCTCGATTGATCGCGCGGAAAAATGTCAGATCGAAATGCCGTGTCTGCCGCGCCCTCACTCGTGATCGAATCGCCCGCTGCCGGGCAAAACGTTTACGAGGAGGCAATCTTTATTTCCGGATCGTTGGATCTCGCGGGTTGCGACTCGTCGTCGTGGTCGGTCCGCGCCTCTCTCGACGGACGGTCCTGCGCCGAGACCCGGATTCTTTTTCCTCGGCCGGATTCGCGCACCGGCTTCCGGATGCTCGGCAGAATTTCGCCGCCGATCGCGGAGCCGCGCGACGCGACGCTTCGCGTTGTTGCCGGGATGGGAGATACCGGCCGCGATATCGTCGCTGAGCAAACCATTCGCCTGGTTCCGGCTTTATTGCGCGATCGCCCCTACGGCGACGTCGTTTCGCCGGAAAACGAAACGGTTCTGCATCGCGAAAACATTTACGGCTCCGGGCCGCCCATCGAAGAAGCCGGCGTCGAAGTTTCCAGTTTGCTCCACGCCTATTTGCAGAACGGCGTCTCGGTGGTCGACGTCGGTTGCGGAGCGGGCGCGTACGGTCCGCCGTTGATGGCGGCCGGCCATGACTGGCTTGGGCTGGAAGCGAATGCCCACTGTTGTGACATCCTCACGCGGCGCCAGTTGCCTTTTCGCCGGGTCGACGTCAACTCGGCTCGGCTCCCATGTCGCGACGCGGAGTACGACAGCGCTATTTGCATCGAGGTTCTCGAACACACGAAAGATCCGGTCGCGTTCGCCGGCGAGATCGCGCGGATCGTCAGGCGGCGCGCCTTGTTTTCCGTCCCAAACATGGAGTTGCTTTCGTATCTTCATGACTGGCGCGTCGTCCCGTGGCACCTGCTCGAAGGGGACCACAAAAACTTTTTCACGCGCGCCAGTTTGCGCGCCCTGCTCTCGCGCTGCTTTCGCACTGTCGAAATTTTTCCCTACGGCGAACATCCGTTGCGAACCCGTGACGAGGTTCCCCTTTACGTTCACTTGTTCGCGGTTGCGGAAAAGTGAAGGATGGCTGCCATGTCATCCCGAGCCGCGCAGACGGCGAGGGACCTCTCAGTTGCAAATTGCGTAACCCAAAAAAGCATCACGCCCTGGCCGACAGAGTGCGCGAGTCATAACTCGAAAGCGATTGAGCGCTTGAGAGGTCCCTCGACGCGCTTCGCCAGCCTCGGGATGACAGGCTCCTTCTACCGCGCTTCCTCGAGCAGCTCCGTCCACCGCTTCACCTGCGCGAGAAACGCCCCGCCGGTAAGCGACTTCAGCTCCGGCCAGTGCGAATCGATATACTCTCGCTGAAACGGCTTTGGCCCGTGAAAGTGAACGATCTTTGCCTCGGCGTTCTCGCCCCAATACGGTTTCCAATTCAGTCCGGGCCGGAGCCGGTCCCAAAGCGGACCGTTTTCGTCCCGGTAAAACCAGCGATAGGCCGCTTCATCCCACGACTCCGCCTGGAGCGCCTCCAGGTTTTTCGAAACGTATTCACGGAATTCCGGCAGACTTTCGCGGAGTCGCCCGGTGTTCATCAGCATAACGCCCGTGTTCATGTTCACGTAATCATCGCGGTCGGATTCCGGCGCGACGGCGAAATATCCACACGGGTTCGCCTCGAGTTCCGGCACGACTTCGTCGAGAAACGTCACGTCGCAGTCGGTGTAGAAAATCCGCTCAGTCCCTTGGACGATTTCGGGTAATTCGATCCGGGAGAACGCGCCGGAAAGCGCTGCCGCGAGATGCGGATTGCCTTTCCGTCGCCCCAACTCCGCAAGAGCGTCGCGAACGAAACTGCGATGCCGAATGATTCGCACGCCACGTTTCGTAAGCCACGCCGTGAAATCATTGTCGCCGCCCTCGTAAATACAGTGGGGCTCGAGCGACGTGACTTTTCGCGCGGTGTGCACCGCCACCATCGCCATCTCCGCATACTGGCGGAAAGCGGTCGAATCCTCGGTCAGCGCAAAATACCACTGCATCGTTTATGGTGTTCGATTCGGGTTAGCTTTGGCTCAATATGAAGGGTGTTGACTAGACGCAACGAGCCGATTCTGTGGCTGGCGCTCCTTCTTCTCGCGGCCGTCCTCCGTCTTGCCCCGATCGCCACCAGTCTCCCCTACATCGATTACGTCGATGAAGGATACGTCCTTCACCAGTCGATCCACCTCCTCAACCAACGCACCCTCGATACCGCCTGGTACGGTTACCCGCCCTTGCCCGCTTACCTGACGGCCGCCGCTTTGTGGGCATGGAATCCGGTTTACCGGAACGTTCACGGCCACCATTTCCGGAACGATCTCCCGCGCGAACAACTGGCGCAGACAGGCACCGCCTACAATTACGACCTTATCTCGCCACCGGAACTGATTGTCGCCGGGCGCGTCGTCACCGCCGCCCTCAGTATCGCGACTGTTTTCCTGGCGGGCGCGCTCGCTTCGCGCCTTCACGGGCGCACGGCGGGATGGCTGGCGATGGCAATCACGGCCCTCTGTCCCGCTCTTGTTCTGCGCGCGTCCAATGTGATTGTCGACACGTTCGCAACCTTCTTCGCGCTGCTCGCCATCTATTTTTGCGAACGCATCCGGCCTAACGAGAAGCGAAACGGCGCCTGCGCGGCCGCCGCCGGTTTCGCGGTTGGTCTGGCGTTCGCTTCCAAGTACCCGGCCAGCGCGGTTTTCGCTGCGATCGCTTTTGTGATCTGGATCTTCCCGGAAAAAAATTCCCGTCGGCGCTTCGGTCTCATCGCGACCGGCGCTCTGGTCTGCGGCATGGTCGTGGGCGCGCCCGCCATCCTGTTCAATTGGCGCGGCGTGATGCGCGACGTTGCGACAACCGCGGCGAACTATCATGCCATCGAATCGGCGCCGGGCTATTTCGGTCAGGCAGTGAGCCCGGTCGAGCTCGGCTGGCTGCTTTCGATTGCAGGCTGTGCGGGCATCGCGGTGATGCTTCGTCGCGAGCAGACCCGCACCGCCGCCATCAGTTGGTTGCTCTTCGCCGCGGTATTGCTCGCGCCGTTCGTGATGCGGCCGTTCCAGCCATTCCGCAACCTCCTGCCGTTGGTCCCGCTCTTCTGCATCGCCGCCGCGATCGCATTGGCCGAACTGCTCGAGTGGGCCCGTCGAGGCAGGCCAGGATGGGTGTCGATCGTCGGCGCCGCGGCGTTGATCGGCATTTCCACTGCGACGCTCGCTTTCTCCTCGTTCCGTCCGATTCGACAGCGCATGGTGCGGCGCGACACCCGCATCCAGGCGATCGATTGGCTCGAGCAACACGCGACCAAAAGACAAACCGTTCTCGGTATTCGCGAGCTGGCGATTTTACCCGCCGAATGGAAACGACTCGCGGCCCCAGTCACCGTCGTCTCGCTGCTGGACGCACCCGACTTGCTCGAGCGCCAGCGTTTCGATTACGTCGTGACGGGCGAATTCGATCTGCGTTACGCGCCCGATCCCAACCGTGCCGCGGCGGCTTTGGCGCGTCTCAAGGAGAAAGGCGCGGCGCTCGCCAGGGAAGCCGAGTTCGGCGCCGGTCCCGTTTTCGTCGTCCCGTATCTGTGGCGCACGAACGACGAGCGGATCCTGATTCTGGGCGCGACCAGGTCCGATTGAAACCTCAGGCAAGCCGCGCGCCGATCGTGACAGCGGGGCCGTTCGCGTGCGCCGGGTCGTCGTGAATCAGTTCCACTGCCTTGTATCCGCTGGCACGGAGCAGGTCGCACAATGAGTCCAGCGTCAGCCACGTCGCGGTCGGCGACATGCCGCTGAGCGGCTCGTTCGCGCCGCCTTCGATGTGCGTCTTCCCTCGCAAACCGTTTCCGATATCGCGCGCTTCTTTGTCGGCGGCGTATTGCGTCCAGATAAAAAGAAGCGGCGCCACCTCCGGCAATTGCGCGAGCAGTTTCCACGGCTCCGGCAGATGATAGAGAAGCCCGCAACAGAACACGGCCTCGAATTTTCCGAGCGCCGCCAGATCCGCCTCCTCCAGGTTTGCTTGAGCGAACTCGACGTTGGGAACTCGGAGCAATCCCTGGAGGAATCGCGCCTTGCGCAGGTTTGCTTCGCGCCCTTCCAGGGCGAGGACGCGTTTTACACCCGGATGCTGGGCCAGAAGAAAAGTATGCGCGCCTTCAAGGGACCCGAGCTCGAGGATGGTCGTGGGATCCGGCGCGAAACGAAAGAAGCGCTCGAGCCGGATATCACCGGTCGCGCTGATCCCGCCGCCATAAGTCTGGCCATCGATCTGGAATTGGTAAATCCACGGGCCGAGCTTCGCGAATTCGTCAGCGAGATTTGCGGAATCGCTCATCGCCCGGGCATCATTTCCAGAAGCACGCCCTTGAAGTATTCCGTTTCCGGCAGGGTGGGAAGAACGGGATGATCGAGCGCCTGCTCGAAACGCCGCAACCGTCGCGCCGAGCGGCGCGCATCCACGAGCGCGTCCGCGATCGTTTGTTCGAAGACCGTTTCCGTGACGTGATGGGAACACGAAAAGGTCGCGAGCAATCCGTCTTTCGAGAGCAATTTGAACGCGCGCACATGCAGCTCGCGATAACCGCGCAAAGCGTCGTGCAAGCCGCCTTTGGTTTTTGTGAACGACGGCGGATCGAGGACGATGAGATCGTATTCCGTCCCGCTTTTCTCGGCCGCGCGCAGAAAAGTGAACACGTCCTGTTCGACCCAATCGACCGTCAATCCGTTGCGCTCGGCGTTCCGGCGCGCGTTCGAAAGGCTCTCCGCGCTCGCTTCCACCCCAGTCACCTGGGCGGCTCCCGCTTTCGCGCAGGCCAGCGCGAACGCGCCCTGGCTGGTGAAACAATCCAATACCCGCCGGTCTTTCGCGTAGCCGGCGACGGCTTCGTAATTCGCCAGCTGATCAAGATAAAAACCGGTCTTTTGCGCGCTCATCAAATCTGTCGACAGGCGTAACCCGGCAACTTCGATCTCAATTTCGCCCGGTCGTTCGCCCACCAGAACGCCGACCTGCGGTTCCATTCCTTCTGCTCGCCGAACCGGCGCGTCGTTCCGCTCGACGATCGAATCGATTTTTCCGAGCGCATTTTGAAGCGCCTCGACCAGCGCCCCCTTTCGCTGGTCCATTGCGAGCGTCAGCGTTTGGAGAACAAGATTATCGCCATAACGATCCACGATCACGCCCGGCAACCCGTCGCTCTCGCTCCAGACCACGCGACCGAGCCGCGGATTTACTCCGCGTCGCGCCCGATATTCGGCCGCCTGAGTGATGCGTCTCTGGAAAAAGTCGAGGTCGAGGTCCTGTTTCCGGCGCGAGAACCGGCGGGCCACGATCTGCGATTTGCTGTTGTAAATCGCGCTGCCAATCAGCCGGTCTTTTCCGTCCTTGAGCGAGATCACATCGCCGTCCGCCGGATTGCCGAACACCTTCAGGACTTCGCCTGAAAATACCCAATCGTGTCCGTGCAAAATCCGCGCTCTTGGTTTCACTACCAGGCCAGCCATCGCGACGAACGTCGAACGTCCCTCCCGTCGCGTCCACCAAGCTCTTCAATTCGACATTGGACGTTGGGCGTTGGGCGTTGGACGTTTCTTCATGACCTCGCTCGAACTTCCCGGCATCGCGAAGCTCCGTTCGGGCAAAGTCCGGGAAGTTTTCGATCTCGGCGAGACGCTCCTCTTCGTGGCCACCGACCGTCTCTCCGCTTTCGACGTCATCCTGCCCGACCCAATTCCGCAGAAGGGGGCGGTCCTGAACCAGATTTCCGCCTTTTGGTTTCGCAAGTTCAGCTTCGTCCAAAATCATTTGATCACGGATGACATTGAAAAGTTTCCGGCACAGCTCGCGCCTTTTCGCGAGGAACTGGCTGGCCGCTCCATGATCGTCCGCAAGACCAGGCCGCTGCCGGTGGAGTGCGTCGTTCGCGGTTACCTCGCCGGCTCCGGCTGGAAAGAATACCAGGCATCCGGCAGCATTTCCGGAGTTGCCTTGCCAGGCGGTTTGCAGCTGGCGTCCGCCTTGGCCGAACCGATCTTCACGCCTTCGACCAAGAGCGAAGCGGGTCACGACGAAAATATCGATTGGGAAAAATGCTGCGCCGCGGTTGGGCGCGACGTGGCGGCGCGCGTGAGAGACCTGAGCCTGAAAATTTACGAAGCCGGCCGTGCGCACGCCGCCCAATGCGGGATCATCGTCGCCGACACAAAGTTCGAGTTCGGCCTGCTCGGCGACGAGCTGCTGCTGATCGACGAATGCCTCACTCCCGATTCATCGCGCTTCTGGCCGGCGGATGGCTACGTCGTCGGGCAAAGTCCGCCGAGCTTCGACAAGCAGTTCGTGCGCGACTACCTCGAGACCCTTGATTGGAACAAGACTGCGCCCGGCCCTTCGCTCCCGGCCGAGATCATCGAGAAGACCGCCGCCAAATACCTGGAAGCTTTTGAAAAGCTGACCGGAACCGCGTTAGCCTAATGCGTGTCATCCCGAGCCGCGCAGACGGCGAGGGACCTCACAGTCGGAGTTCGCGCTACTGCAAGATTGGAAGCCTCCATTGACGAAGAGAGCGCGATATTTCGCGGAAGCGATTGAGCCCTTGAGAGGTCCCTCGGCGCGCTTCGCCAGCCTCGGGATGACGCGCGTCCTTACCCACCCCAGCAGCTCGCTCACCATCGACTTTTCTCATTTCCAGCCGCGCAGCGCGGTAGCGCTAACCGAAAGCTGTCATGTTGAGCGGAGCGAAACATCTCTGACTATTTCCGGCCGCTGAGAATGCAGAAATGTTCAGAGATCCTTCGCTCCGCTCAGGATGACAATGCCTTTAGAGTGAGTGGCGATGCGATCCGTTACCCACCCAACAGCTCGCTCACCATCGACTTCTCTTCCTTCAACTCCGCCACGGACGCGTCGAACTTCGCTTTGCTGAATTCATTCAGCGGCACGTCCTTCACGATCTCCCACTTCCCGCCAGCCGAGCGCACCGGGAACGAGCAGATCAGTCCTTCATCGACGCCGTAACTGCCGTCCGAACAAACGGCGACGCTATGCCAGTCGCCTTCTTTCGTATCCCTCGTCAGCGAACGCACCGTGTCCACGATTGCATTTGCCGCGGATCCGGCGGACGACGATCCGCGGGCCTTGATGATGGCGGCGCCGCGCTGTTGCACCGCCGGAATAAATGTCTCCTTCAACCAAACCTCGTCGCCGATCGCCTCGGCGGCCGACTGGCCTTTGATTTTCGCGTTGTAAAAATCCGGATACTGGGTCGCGGAATGATTTCCCCAGATCGTTACGTTGCTCACGCCGGTAATATCGACGCCGGCTTTCTGCGCGAGCTGCGCCCTGGCGCGGTTCTCATCGAGACGGGTCATGGCAAACCAGCGATCGCGCGGGACCGATTTCGCGTTGTTCATCGCGATGAGGCAGTTGGTATTGCAGGGATTTCCGATGACCAGGACGCGCACGTCCTTGGCGGCGTTCTTCGCGATCGCCTGGCCCTGGCCGGTGAAAATCTTGCCGTTAATTCCGAGCAAATCCTTTCGCTCCATCCCGGCTTTCCGCGGCACGCTTCCGACCAGCAGCGCCCAATTCACATCGCGAAAACCTTCGTCGAGATCGGTCGTAGCGACCATCCCCTTGAGGAGCGGGAACGCGCAATCATCCAGTTCCATGACGACGCCCTTCAGCGCCTCGAACCCCGCCGGGATCTCGATCATGTGCAAAGCGACCGGCTGGTCCGGCCCGAACATCGCCCCCGACGCGACCCGAAAAACAAGAGCGTAACCAATCTGTCCGGCGGCGCCGGTGATCGCGACTTTGATGGGTGATTTCATGAGAGTTGAGAGTTGAGAGTGGACAGTTGAGAGCAGCTTTCCGGACTCTCAACTCTCAGCTTTCAACTCTCAACCAATTCTGCCCGTCTTTTCCAGCAGCTCGCGGATCTGTCGCATCCGTTTCTCAACTCGCCGGCTCCTGGTTAAATCCGCGACCGCTTTCCACAGGCGCCGGCTCCAGTTCGAGCCGGTCGCAGTTCCGGGAACGTTGAAACGGTCCTTTCGCGCGAGCAGGTCGGTGATCATGACGAGCGCGAGCCAGGATTCGCAGCGGAACAACGCTTCCATGACCGGCGCGTAAAAGTCGCGGTCGAAATCGCTCGTTTCGTTCGGGGCCGCGATCCCGGCGAACGCCGCGATCTTGGCGAGATCGTTGCGGGCCTGGTCGGAATCGGGCGCCGGTTGCTCGAACGCGTCTTCCCACATTGCCCGGACCGGCTTGTGATCGTGGGTGGCATACGTGGCGACCGACACGCGCTGATAATCGTTGCCCGAAATGGTTCCGCCGTCGGGATGGTTTTCCCACTGTGGAATTTTGAATCCTGCGATGCCCAGGGAACGCAAACTCGGCCGAACGTAATCCGGCACCGTCCCGAGATCTTCGCCGACCACGCGGGTGTCCCCCGATTCCTCCAGCACCGCGCGCAAATATTCTTCGCCCTCGCGCCGGTTCGCTTCGCAGTTCTCCGGGCTCGAATCGTCCCGGGGAGAAAATTGCGGAAACGCGCCGCCGGTTTTTTCGCGCATCGCCTCCCAGGAGAGCGGCAGGAATTCCTCGTTCCGTGTCGGCCGCCACGGGAACGCGTAGATCCGATAAAAGCCGAGCACGTGGTCGATCCGGAAGACGTGGAAAATCTTTCGCACGCCTCGGACCCGCCACCGCCACCAATCGAGATTTCGATTTCTCATCACGTCCCAGCGGTAAAGCGGAATCCCCCAGTTCTGTCCCCATTTCTGGGTGAATTCGTCGTCCTTGAAATACGGCTCCGGCGGCGCGCCCCCGGACCACTCGGTCGCGAATTGCTCCGGATGCGAGTAGACGTCGGCGCTGTAGAGATTCACTCCGTACGGAATGTCGCCCATCAACGCGACCCCGCGCTCCTCCGCGTACGACCTGGCCGCCCGCCATTGCCGTTCCGCGATCCATTGCACGTAGCGATGGAACCTCGCCCGATCCTCGAATGCCGATCGCTTTGTCTCAATCTGCGCCCCGATCCAATCCCGGGCCGATTCCATCCGGCGATGTTCTTCCGGCCATTCATCCCACTTTTCCCGGCCACCGTTCTCTTCCATGAGCGCGCGGAAAAACGCGTAGTCGTCCAGCCAAGGCGCTTCCGTCTTGCAGAAGGCGTCGAACTCCGGGCTGCCTGCGAACCGTTCGTAGGCCTTTTCCAGAAGCGCCATTTTTAGCCGGCGAACGCGACTGTGTTTCACCGCGCCTTTGCGCAATTTATCGAGATCGAATTCACGGACGACTTCGTCGAAATCTTCCTGGATCAGGTCCTCTGGAGATCCCGGCGCCAGGTGGAGCGTCGTCGGCTCGATCGCCACCGCGCTGATCGCGTTATAAGGGCTGTGGTCGCCGCCCATCTCGTTGATCGGAAGCAACTGCACGAGTTTGAACCCGAGCCGCGCCGCCCAGTCGACAAACTGCCGCAGCGCTTCCAGGTCGCCGATGCCGAGATCGTCTTCTCGACGCAACGCGAACAACGGCGCCAGAACTCCGGCGATCTTTTGCTCAGGTGAAAGCAACATTCGTCATTCGTGCTTCGTCATTGCCTTTTGATCTGCCAATCCTCGATCAGCTGCGTGGGAATTTCTTTCAGGAAACGCGAGGGTCGTTGAAAGATGTCGCCGAACCCGCCGCTCAGCCGCATGTGGGGATAGGTCAGATATAATTCGTCCCGGGCCCGGGTGATCGCGACGTAAAACAGCCGGCGTTCTTCTTCGATCGCGTCCCGGGTTTCGAGCGAACGCGTGCTCGGGAACATCCCGTCCGTCAGCCAGATCACGAACACGGTGTGATACTCGAGTCCCTTCGCCTGGTGGACCGACGACAGATTTACCGCTTCCGTATCCGTGCTTTGATCGAGCGCCGGCTCGGAGTCGATGTTGCTGATCAAGGCGAGCTGGGAGAGAAATTCGTTAACGTCCTTGAACTGCCGGGCGAACGCCGCCAGCTGGTTGAGATCTTCGCGGCGGAGCTCGTAGTTCGTGAAATTCGCTTTCGCGTAATCATCGTAAATCGCTTCCACAATCGACGTGATCATCTCTGACGGCGGATTCGGCTGCCCGCCCGGCGCGATTTCATCGAGGGTATGCGCGAGCTGTTCCCAGGATTTTTTTGATTTCGCGCCGACCGGCATGGCGAGCAATCGTTCGCCCCACGATGTGATTTCGCCGCGCTCGTCCAGCCCGGTCTCCCACGCGCGCCAATGATTGTCCGCGCTTTTGTTCCCGATGCCAGGCAGCAGTTTCACCATCCGCTTGAACGCGACCTCATCCCGCGGATTCGCCACGAAGCGCACAAACGAGGTCACGTCTTTCACGTGAGCCTGCTCGAAGAACCGGACGCCGCTCGTGATGACATAGGGGATGCCGCGCCGGGAAAGTTCGAGCTGCAATTCGATCGCGTGATAATGCGCGCGGTAAAGCACGGCGATGTCGTCCAGCTCGACGCCTTCATCGCGCAGCTCCAGGATCCGTTGCGCGATAAAGCGGGCCTGCTCGCTGCCGTCGTTTAATCCGACGACCGCGGGCCGGAAGGCATTGCTCGTGCGCGTGGGGGCGAGCTCTTTCCGGAACTGCTTTACGTTGGCGGCGATGGCCGCGTTCGCCACGTGCAGGATCTCCGGGACGCTCCGGTAATTCAGTTCGATCTTGAAGACTTGCGCGTCCGGATAACGCTCCGGGAATGCCAGGATGTTTTTGAAATTCGCGCCCCGCCACGAATAGATCGACTGCGCGTCGTCGCCCACCACCATGACGTTGCGATGCTCGGCGGCGAGCGTGTCGATAAAATCCGCCTGGATCTTGTTCGTGTCCTGGTATTCGTCGACGAGGATGAACTGGAACTGCCGCCGGTAGAAATCGGCGATGTGCTCGTGCTCTTTGAGCATCCGCAGCGTCTTCTCCAGGAGATCGTCGAAATCCATCGAGTTCGTGTTCTTCTTTTTCTTTTCGTAACTCGCGTGCACGTCCTTGATCTGCTCGAGCAGTGGCAGGAAATACGGGAACTTTTCCGCGAGGAGCGCGTCGATCGGCGTCTCGGTGTTGATGACGAAACTGAAAATCTCCGCGAGGACGTCGCCCTTGGGAAAACGGATTTCTTTCGGATTGATGCCTGCCGCGGCCACGACGGTATCGATGAGGTCCTTCTGGTCCTCGCGATCCATGATCGAGAACCCGCTGGAATAACCGAGCGCGCTGCCATGCCGCCGGAGCATCCGGTTCCCGATGGAATGAAACGTTCCGCCCCAAAGTCCGCTCGCATCGACCGGCAAAAGGTTCGCCACGCGATCGAGCATCTGGCGCGCGGCCTTGTTCGTGAAGGTGAGGAGCAGGATGTTGCGCGGATCGATCCCGTTCTCGAGCAGGTAGGCGACGCGATAAGTCAGCGTCCGCGTCTTCCCGCTCCCGGCGCCCGCGATGACGAGCAACGGCCCCGGCGATGCCGTCACCGCGGCGAGCTGCTGTTCATTGAGCTCCGCCGCGTAATCAATGTTGATCGCGTTCGCGTGGGGCGCGCGCTGGAGCGTGTATTCGCGGGACATGGGGCGTAACGCTCCCGTGTCGCCGTCCGCTCTTCAATGGAAATCTAAACGCGACCGCTTCAGGCCGTCGGCGCCGGTGGGCTCGTTGCGCCGCGGCGTTTTTGGCCGAGCTCTTCGAGGAGCTCGATCTGGATCTGCTGGAGTTCGAAGAGCCGGTTGTATTGGCGGCGCAAAAGGTGATCGAGCTTTTCGTGGAGGTGCCGAATTTCGAGCTCGGCCTTCAGATTGATTTTGTAATCGTTTTCGCCGCGCAACCGGTCCCGCGCTTCGCTTCGGTTCTGGCTCATCATGATGACGGGAGCCTGGAGGGCGGCGAGCGCGGAGAGGACGAGGTTCATCAGGATGTAGGGGAAGGGGTCGAAAGCGCGCGTCGCCAGGACGAAACTGTTGAGCGCGATCCAGACGATCAGAACAAGGCTGAAGAAAATGATGAACGTCCAGCTGCCGCCGAAGGCCGCGATCGAATCCGAGAGCTTCTCGCCGAAGGTCAATTTCTTCTCGAACTGGCTGCTGATGTCGCTCGAGAGAATTTCGTGTTCCCGCAAACTCTCAATGACTTCGTGATCGAGGGCTGAGAGCTCGCCGATTTCGTCCTGCAGGACTTCCTTCACATAATCGCGCCGGAATTTTCCGAGGTCGTCGAGGCAAATGAAACCTTTGCCGTCCCACTGCGGTGCTTTTTTGTGGATGAAGTCGGAGAGCGAAGGCCGCACCACCTCGCCGATGGTACCGTTACGGACCGACGTGGCTTGCCCGCAAATCAGGCATTGCGCGGTTTCAGCCTTGCTCATGCCGAAAGTAATATCGAACCGGGCAACCGATGTCGATTTCGCCGTCCGTGCAGGCCCGCTTGACGGAAGCGGACTAACTGGACTAACATCGCCGGATGAAGACGGTCAACGTGCACGAAGCGAAGACCGGGTTCTCCGGCCTCCTGGCGGAGATCGAGCGCAAGGGTTCGCGGATTGTGATCTGCCGGAACGGCAAGCCGGTGGCCGATCTCGTTCCCCACGAAGCGGAGGTTTCGATGACGGCGGACAAGAGGCTCGGCGCGATCGGAATTCACTACGATCCTACCGAAGAAGCGCGGGAAGACGAATGGCCGTCTGAGCTGCGATGATTCTGGATACCTGCGCCCTGCTTTTCCTGGCGAGCGGGGATCGAAGGCTTTCGAGCGCGGCCCGGGAACGGTTGAGCAAGCAAACCGCTCGATGGTTTTGCGCGATCAGCAGCTATGAAATCGCCTTGAAATATCGACAGAAAAAGCTCGAGCTGCCGCTTCCGCCGGCGCGCTGGCTTCAAAAAATGTCACAACGATACGGGCTAACCGAGATTCCGCTCGATTCCGCGCTTTGTCTCGCTGCGGTGGCGCTGCCCGATCACCACCGCGATCCTTTTGATCGCTTCATCATCGCCGCCGCTTTGCGGCTCGATGTGCCCGTTGTGACAATCGATTCGCATTTTCAACCGTACGGAGTTGAAATCGTGTCGTAACTCGCGGCGGAAATTACTTTTTAATACAACGTCACCGAGCGCGAGGCGGAGCGGCCATGATCGTCGAGCGCGATGAGCTGATAAACACCAGGCGCGGGCTTCCAGCACAGGACTTCATGCGCGTCGCAGGCGCCGAGAAATGTTTTCCCCGCGAACCAGTAAAGTTTTCGGACGCCGGTTTCGGTTTCGGCGCGGAGCGGAATCCCCGGAGTGTTCGCGGACTGCTGCGAGATCGTCATTTCGTTCGCGGGCAAATTGATCTTGGGCGGGTGGCCGCCGCGGGAGAGCAGCTCGTTGTCCATCGTCGGCGCGAAGGGCGGCGGTAATCTGCGCGGGACGCCGGCCCGCTCGAACAGCGCCAGCAAGTCCGACGGCCAGAATTCGTAGACCTCGCGCTTCAGGGTTCGCGTGCCGTCGTCCTGCGCGACGCGCAGACCGGTCGAAGCATCGACGAGGACTTCGCGATGGACATCGCAGGTGGCGATCGGAGAGATGCCGGGAATGAACCAGCTTTCGGTCCGATGCGGGCAGTGAGCCGTCGGCAATTGACCGGAGACGGCGCAGAACTCGACGCGTTTCAGGTTCAGTTCGGGCGCCGGGAGATGCGGCGCTGGACGCGACGGTTGCATTGCGCGCAACCCATCGATCATTTGAAACAGGAGCGGGGCCGCAGCCGTCCGGCCAATGAAAGATGCGTTGCGTTTCCCATCGAAGTTTCCGATCCAGACCGCGAGCACGTAATGGTCGAAAACCGCGACCGACCAGGCATCGCGGAATCCGTGGGACGTCCCGGTTTTCCAAAAGACCGGCGCGTAACGGTTCGAATCGGCATTCGTTAGGCCGGGCCGCGGAATCTGGCCGAGCATGTCGAGGGTGAGAAATGCCGCTTCGGGACTTAGCAGCCTGATGCTTTTCGCGGCTGGCTGATTGAGCATCCGCCGCAGCGGCTGGACCGGGCCCCCGTTGGCCAGCGCGGCGTAGAGCCGGACCAAATCTTCCATCGTCACTTCCGCGCCGCCGAGCGGCAGCGTAAGGCCGTAGAACGACGCCGGTTTCGGCAGCGACACCTCGGCGTTGCGGAGGAATTCGTAGAACGTCGGGTGCGCCAAGTCCGACGCGAGCGTCACCGCCGGGACGTTGCGGCTGCGGGCCAGCGCGTCGCAGGCCCGAATCGGTCCCAGGAATTCGCGATCGAAGTTCTCCGGATTGTAATCGCCGAAGGTGTGCGGCGCGTCTTTCAACAATGTGAGCGGATGAATTTTCCCCTGGTCGAGCGCGAGGGCGTAGACCAGGGGTTTCAAGGTCGAGCCGGGCGAACGCGGCCGCCGGGTGCCATCGACCTGGCCATGGATTTCCGCGTTCGCGAAATCGCCGGAACCGATCTGCGCGAGGACTTCCATGGTCTTGAAGTCGATCAGGAGCGCGGCGGCGTTGACGATCCCGCGGTCGCGGTTCTGCGCGATATAATCGGTCACCCGCTTCTCCAGCATTTGCTGGAGCGAGAGGTCGAGGCTCGTGACGATGTCGCTATTGGCGGGGCGCGATTCGAGCATCTGCTGCACGAAATGTGGGGCGGTCAGTTGGCGGCGGATGCGAGCTTCCGCCCGGAAGGTGAGCGCCGGCATCTCCTTCGAAATCGATCGGGAATACCAGCGTTGTTGGGCGTTGGTCACCCGCTGGTTTTCGCCACCAGCCACCAGGGCCCGGCGGGTTGGGCTTTGCGGAATGACGCTCAACGCGACGGCTTCCGCGGAGGTCACGCGCGCCGCGCTTTTTGAGAAATAGATTTCGCTGGCAGCGCCGGCGCCTTCGATGTTCCGGCCATAGGGGGCGAAATTCAGATACGCCTCCAGGATTTGGTCCTTCGAATAATGGCGTTCGAGCTCGAGCGCGTAGACGATCTGCCGCAGCTTGCCGGCGATGGTCCGGGTTTGGAGATGATAGCGCAATCGCGCCACCTGCATGGTGATGGTGGAGGCGCCGGCATGGGTGCCGCGAGAGAACGCGAGGTTCCAGGCCGCACGCAGGAGTGACACGGGATTAACGCCCGGATGTTTTCCGTAATACTTGTCCTCAAACCGCAACGTGGCTTCGACCAGCGACGGCGAAATTTCTTTCAGCGGCGTCCAGATTCGATATTTCTGGTCCGCCGTGAGCGTGACCCGGAGGACGTTTCCATTTCGATCCCGAACGCGAGTAGAAAAATCGATCCCTTCAAGCAACGGCGGCTTCGGCAAGGCCAGCCAGATGGCCGCCAGGATCGTGGCGGTGAATAGGGCGCTTCGCATGGAGCCGCGATACTTACCAAGGAACGGCGGCCTCCAGACCGCCGATGAACCGACGGCGGTTTGGAAACCGCCGCTCCTTGTTTTCGCTGCCGCTCGCCTCTTCACTTGGTGACGCTGATTTTTCCCCCGAGGCCGCGTCCCTTCACGTTCCGGTCATACATCGATTCGGCGAAGACCGGCGGGACGACGAAATTCCCGCGGTTGCACGACTTGATCTGGTAAGTGATCTCGAGCGTCTCCGTCGGAACCGTCGCGTAAAAGATGGCGCGATCTTCACGGACATCGACGTAGTCCACGCCTTTGATCTCGGACACGCCCGGTGTGAGCGAAGAGCTGACCACCTCGAACCCACCGGGAAGAAGATCGATCAGGGCGACGTTGCTGATCCATTCCGGGCGCAGGCTGCGAATGCGCAGCCGAACCGTCAGGACCTCGCCGAGCTGGGTCGTGGTGACCGGCTTATTCGATTTGTCGAGGACTTCCCGATAAACCTCGAGACCTTCGGTGATTGGCTTGTCCGTGAATTTCCGATCGAACCCCGCCTCGATCACCTGGTAGTAGGCGCCGGGCGGATTCAACGCCGTCGGCGTCCGAAAACGGAGCGCGGCCGCGTCGCCGGAGAAGTTCGCGCGCTGCAAAAGTTTCGCGGCGGCCACCAGTACCTTTTCCTTCTTCGCCTTGTCGAGCTCGATGATGCTGAGCTCCGGCGGATGTTGAGCGACGACGCGCGCGTACGACTTCAGGGCCAGGACCGCATAGGCGGCCGACAAGGTATTGAACGTGCCTTCGCCGATCGGCTTCAACACTTTTTCAAATTCCGTCGCGGGCAGCTTCTTCAGCCGGTCCGGGAATTCACGGGCAAGGACGGCGACATATTGCGAATCCGCGCCGAGCGGCTGATAGAAATCGTTGATCCGTTTCTTATCGAACTGGCCGATCCGGTAAGCGCCGATCAGCTTCGTCGCTTCATCGTCCTTCTTGAGGATGTGCAACGCGCCAGCGAGATACACCCCCGTCAGGTCGGCTCTCCATTCCTTGGCGTGATTTTTCTCGAGGTAATCACGAAGGTTGATGATGTAGTTTGTCGTGACCACGCCTTCGCGGGTCAGCAAATAAATGGCGTAAGCAATCCTGCAAGCATCATCGAGGTCCGACGGTTCCTTCACCACCATGGCCTGCAGGTTCCGCAGGCCCATCGCGAACATCTCCGGCGGCGGCGCGAACCCGGCCGCTTTCGCTTCGATCAGGAAATGCATCGCGTACGGCGACATGAAACTGATTTCCTGGCCTTTCTCCGGCGCCCAATAACCGAACGCGCCCTGGTCGTTTTGGCGGCGGCGGAGGACGGCGAAGACGTTCTCCAGTTGCGCGCTCACTTCGGTTTTCGACAACCCGAAGTCGGCCTCATTCGCCAGGACAAGCCGGCAAAACGCGGCGCTCGTGATCTGCTCGCTGCAACCGTGCGGAAAATCCTTCAGGTAAGCGTCGAGCCCGTGGGCGAGCCCGAGCGGAAGCGCGGAGACAGCCGCCGAAAGTTTGCGAAACTCCGGATACATGTCGCGCGTAAGCGGAACGTCGACGCTGTTCTTGGTGAAGCTGCTGCTGCGGACTTGCGTCATGAAAGTGGTCGGCGGGCGGACGCTGATCGTGGCGCGTAACCGTGTTTCCTTGCCGCCGCTGCTGGCGATAAAGGTGAGCGTCCCCGAGCCGAGCTTGTCGTTCACCTTGACGGCGAAGGTCATTGTCTGCTCGCGGCCTTCCGCTATTCGCATGGTTTGCGACGAAGCTTTGACCATTTGGAGATGCTCGGAGGCTTCCGCGCGAATCTGGACATCCGCGTTTTCGCCAGAGCCCTCGACATTGTTCGCGACCGTCACGCCCACTTCGAATTCATCGCCCGGCGCGGCCAGCACCGGCACACTCGGCGTGATCACGAACGGTCCGCGGACCAGCGGATTCTTTTGCGCGGCCCCGGTGGAATCGTCCGCCACCGCCACGGCCATCACCGTGAGCGTTCCCGCAAAGTAGTCCGGAACATCGTAAACGACTTCGCGCTGGGTCTGATCGGCATCGATGATTCCGGACCAGAAGACGACCGGCTTTTCCGTCACGCGCTTGAACGGGTTGAGCTGCTTCGGGTTCTCGCCATCGCCGCCGAAGGCGGAGAGCGAGCGCAGGATCGAAAATTCCGGCATGATCAGATCGACGATCTGGGCCGTCTCCACGCTGAGCGCGCATTTGCGGAAGAAGAAAGCGAGCGGGTCCGGCAGCTTGTAATCGGTGACCTGCAGAATTCCCTGGTCGACGGCGAAGAGAGCGATCTTCGACGGCCGATCGGTCTTGTATTTTATGTGAAGCGCCTCGCCCGGTTTGGCGATGGCGGGAGTGTCGAGCTCCACCGTCAACCGGCGCCGCTCGATGTTCGCCGTGAACGGCACGACACCGTAGCTCAACGGACTGGTGAAGATCTCCTTGGAATCGAGCGCGCGAATCAGCGCGACGTTGATGTAGCCGCTGCCTTCGAATCCGTCCGGCACCTTGATTTTCTGGACAGAGCTGGCGGCATCCGTCTTGAACCAGACCTGCGCGTAGACTTTGTCGCGCTCGATGGTGATGAGCCCATTGCCCGCGTACGGAGCCGTGATGCTAATCTCGACTTCCTCGCCGGTGTTGTACTGCGGTTTCGAGAGCTTCACCTGCAACTCCGCATTTTTGTCGAGCGATCGCTTCACGATTCCGCGACCGACCACGGAAAAGCGGACCCGGCTCACTTTGCGGTCGTCCTTGTCCCGCAACTCGGCGACGTAATCGCCCGGCTCTTCCGTCGGCAGCTGGTAGTGCAATCCACCGGCGGCGATCGCGAGCTTTTCGGTTTTGGTGACGCGCTCTTTCAGGACCGATTCATAGGCGTAGCTGCCGTTTTCCTTTTTCGTGACAACGGAAACGTATTCCTGCGCAATGACGTTCACGGTCACGTTCTCGAGCGCGACTTTGTTGAGCTTCGAATCGACCGCGATCAATTCGACCGCGCGCGGAGTGGCTGCGTTGATGTAGTTCAGGTCGCCGTCGCTCTTGTAGCCGACGACGTAAGGCAGCGATGAGACCAGCGCCGAAGCCTGGCCGGTAATGCTGCGACCGCCTTCGCCTTCAAAAGCTTCCGCGTAGAACCGCATCGAGTAAGTCGCGTCCGCGAACCGGTCGAGTTGCAGATCCAATTCCGTTTTCCCATCGGCGTTCGTATTTTGTTCGCCCAGATCGACGGTTTCGGATTGGCGCTCCTTCTTTTCCTCGAGCAACGAATCGTAAAAGCTGTAGTCCTTGAATTCGTCGAACGAAAATGAGGCGGGAGAAAGTTCGACGCGGCTCTTGACCCGCCGGTCGCTTGCGGGCGTGCCGTAAAGATTGGCCAAGGTGACCGCGGCTTTCATGTCGCGGGGATCCACCCAGCCCTTGGGCGAAGTCTTCGAGAGCCGGGTCTCGATCTTCATCCGGTCGGGAAGAAATTCCTTCACGTTCACCGTGGTGGAGCCGAGCAGCGTCGAGCGCTTGTCGTTCTTGACCAGGTAAACGTTGATCGAATATTCGCCGGTGGGCGATTCGGAGGCGGTTTTGTAGGTTACTTCGGCGAACCCGCTCGGCGGCAGCGCGAGCTTCTTCGTTTGCACCTTCAGATTGCGCGCATCGACCACTTCGGTTTCGACCGGCAACCCGGAGAGTTTTCCAAGCCAGTTGCGTTGCTTGATGACGAACGCGATGTGCATCTCGTCGCCTGGCCGGTAAATGCCGCGCTCGGTGAAAACGAACGCATCCAGGTCTTCGGCCAGCACTTTGTTTACGCCGTCGATGTCGAACCGCGAGAAATTCAGCATCCGATCGTCGCGCGCGTAGGGAATGAAACTGATGTCGTCGCCCTGCCGCGCCACGTACACAACCGCCTTCCGTTCGTGTTCGTTTTTCTCAACCGAGGTGAAAGTAACGCGGCCGTCCGGCGAGGTCTTCGCGCTTTGGACCGGGAGACCGTTTCGCCCGAGCACGTCGACGGTCACGTTGGCCAGCGGCAAACCGGTCTTGATCGAGACAACGAAAACGTCGCTGGTCTGGTCGGCATTCTTCTTCACCAGCAAGCCGAGATCGGTGACGAGAATGAAGCGCGTCGTCTTGACGTTCTTGATGAACTTCTTCGCCACCGGGTCCCAAGCCCGCGCTGTGACAAAGAAAAGCCCGCGCTCGCTTCCTCCGTCGGCCGGCTTTTGCAGGTACTTGGCGAAATCGAATGCCGAGTAGTTCGCCTTCCATTTGTTTTGGAGCGCGATCGTCTGGTCTTCGCGCGCGATCCGCGAGATGTTGTCCTGATCAAACGAGGCGTTTTTGAATTCCGGCGCCTGGAATTCGCCTTCGGTCTGGCTGACGAGATGGTTTATTTGAGTCGAGAGAACGCGGTCGATCTCGAACTTGATGACGGCGACGCCGCGTGACCGGATCGATAATTTGCGTTCACCGCCGAGCGCGAGCAGCCCGCCGTCGCCCTGGATTTCGATCTCCTGTGGCAACTCCGCGGGCACGATGAGGTTCGCGTGGTTCTCAGCCAGGTCGTAACCACTCCGCGCCTTCAGGCCCTTGTCGACCCGGACGTAAAGCTGTCCGTCGCCTTCGATCCGGAACTTGAAGTGGTGATCGCGGGCGAACTCTTTCTCGGTCGGGATCGCGGTGAACTTCACGACCGTCGCCTGCTCCAGAATTTCGTCGGTAACTTCCTCGGCGTTGGCCCACTTCGTTCCCTCCGAGTTGTCGACGGTTGTGTTCTCGCCCTCGTCGCTCCCGCTTTCTTCTTCAGACTTCGCCGTGTCCTTCGACGTGTTTTCGTCGCTCGATTCGGTCGCGTTCTCCTCTGTGGCGTTCTCGCTGCTCGACTCCTCTTCCGAATCTTCGGACTTCGGCGCGTCCCGCTTTGGCAACAGGTAAAGGTGGAGCGCTTTCGCCAATTCCGGGGTGGCGATGTCGCCAGTCGTCTCGATGTTCAGGATTTGTTCCGGCTCGCCCTCCTTGTTCCGGACAATGCTGCTGTCGATCGCCTTGATTTGGAACGCCGTCGCCTTCGAGGGAATTTGGGTCTTTTGCTCGACCGCGTCGCGCAACTGGGCGCCGCCTTGCGCAGTCCGCAGGCCGTCGGCCAGGATGAGCTTCATCCAGTCTTCCTCCGCCGGCAGCGTGATCGGCGATGTCCGGATGAACGCGCGGCGGCTGTGGTCGCCGAACGTAACCGTGAAATGCGGCGCCGGGTCGTTA
Source organism: Verrucomicrobiota bacterium (assembly GCA_041167265.1). GTDB lineage: Bacteria > Verrucomicrobiota > Verrucomicrobiia > Chthoniobacterales > UBA10450 > AV80. Next base: position 40,000 of record JBEEHG010000041.1, read on the forward strand.
GGCGCGAAAACGTTTCCACCGCCCTGCATGACGAGGCTGAGAAATTTTTCGATCTGCCCGACTTCCACCGAGTGGGTGAGCTCGATCGTCGCCAGGACGCGCTGGACCCCTGGCTCCTTCGCGTCTTCCGATAGCGTGACGTCCTTCAGGTCGGCGCGGAATGGCGGCGTGCTGACCTCATATTCCAGCTTGTCCATCCGGACATGCGCCGGGAACAGCTCGCGGTCGAAAATGACGCGGAACTTTTTGTCGGCCGGCCAGTCTTGAGCGGGCGCGAACCAAAGCTTGCGATCGTCGATCCATTTCCACGCGCCGGCGGTTGGCGGATCGAGCCGGACGTGCTGGAGCGTCGGGTTTTTCAGATCGTGGAGACGGGCCGCTGATTCGCTGAATTCAACCGTCAGCGGCGGAAACTTCAGCTCTTTCTCGAGCGGGGTAACGGCAATCTCCCCAACTTTCGCGTAAACCAGGTGCGGTTTGGGCAGGTGTTGATACCAGCGCCAGGTCCAGACCGAACCGCTCGCAATCAAGAACGCTCCGAGAACGATGACCGCCGCGAGAATCGGATGGCCGCGCCGGTAAAGAACGACCCGCGAAAAACCTCGCTGCAGCCAGGAGGGCGGTCGATAGGAAAGCTGGCCAAGAACTGTGCGAAAAATCTTCCGGAGCCATCGCGCCAGCCACGCGAACGGGCGAATCAAGAACCACAAAAAATTGACCATAAAAAGAGCGTCCTTTTCGGCGCTGACTGACAGACGTTCAGTCGCATGGCTCTTGCACCAGGTGGACGGACGCTATCGGCCGCGGGGAAACGAGGGAAGAACGAAATGCTTTCCGCTCGGGCGGAACCGGATTTAAGCTGGCGCAATGGAAGAAGCCGAAGTGCCGCTCGAGCACTTACACGAGCACATTCATCATCATGCCGAGCACGGAGGCGAACGCTGGATTTCCTGGGTGGCGTTGAGCACGGCGATCCTGGCGGTTCTGGCGGCGATTGCCGGCCTGCTCTCGGGCAAACACGCCAACGAAGCCATGATGAGTCAGATCCAGGCCTCGGATCAATGGAGCTATTACCAGGCGAAAAGCATCAAGGCCTCGGTGTTGGACGCCAAGATGACCCTGACCGATTCCGCGACGGAAAAGGACAAGGAGAAGGCGGCGCAATACCAGGAGGAACAAGCCGAGATCAAGCACGAGGCGGAACAAAAAGAGACGGAAGCGAGGTCCAACTTCCACAAACACGAGATCTACGCCCGCGGCGTGACGATGTCTCAAATCGCCATCGCTATTGCCGCCATCTCCGCGCTGACGAAGCGGCGGCCGTTCTGGGTCGTTAGTTTGGTTTTCGGCGGGATCGGGTTTTTCTTTCTCGTTCTCGGCTGGATCGCGCACTGAGCCATGCGGGTGCTGGCCATCGATGCGTCGCTCCGCAATACCGGCGTGGCGATTGTGGACGCCGCTAACGGTGGGACTCGCGCGCTTTACTATGGCGTCATCCATAATCCGACCAAGCTGCGTTCCTCCTCGTGTCTGGTGGCGATTCGCGACCGGCTCGCCGAACTGATCCACGAGCATGAGCCCGATTGCTGCGCGCTGGAATCGGTCATCTACGTGCAGAGTTACAAGACGGCGATCATCCTCGGAGCGGCTCGGGGCGCGGCGATCCTGGCGGCAGCGGAGCGTGGCCTGCCGGTTTTTGAATATCCGCCCACCCGGATCAAACAGGCGACCGTCGGCCGCGGAACGGCCGACAAGAATCAGGTCGCGTTCATGATTCGGGCGCTCCTCGGCCTGACGAAAACTCCCGGGCCGGATGAAGCCGACGCGCTGGCCATCGGACTGACGCATATCCGCGCGCAGGAAGCGGCGAAGCTCGGCGTGCCTGCGACTGGACGCATATGAGCGAAGCTCCGCTGGCAGTTCGTTGGCTTGGCCGGATCTCATTCGGCGACGCTCTGGCGTTGCAGGAAGAAATTGTCGCCAGGAAACGCGCGGACCAGTCGTTAGGCGACGAGCTTCTGTTGCTGGAACACGATCCGGTTTACACGATCGGCCGCACGCCCGACCAATCGAGTTTGCGCGGAGCCGCTCATCTGCCTTATCCGCTTTTCCCGATCAATCGGGGCGGCCAGGCGACCTATCACGGCCCCGGCCAGGTCATGGGTTATCCGATCATCGATCTGCGGCGCTGCGGCCAGGACCTTCACCGTTATTTGCGCTGGCTCGAGGATTTGCTGGTGGAAACGCTGGGAGAAACTGGAATCACGGCGAGCACTCGAACCGGTCTGACGGGCGTTTGGGTGGGGGACAACAAGATCGCGTCTATCGGAGTCGGCGTTCGTCACTGGATCACCATGCATGGTTTCGCGCTTAACGTTTGCGGCGACCTCGCTCCTTTCAATCAGATCGTTCCGTGCGGAATAGCGAACGTCACGATGACGTCGATTGAGAAAGAGACAGGCGCTAACTTTTCGGTCGTCGAACTCGCGTCCCGGGTCGAGCAGGTCGCCCTGAGACGAATCTCGGACTTGCGCAACGCGGAGGCTCTCGCCTGATTTCACCAATGGCTATTCCACTCGAAGACAACGTTTCGGATATCATCGGCAAGGCCCAACGCGGTCTCGGCATTTCCGATAGCCGGCTCGCCGAACGATCGGGCGTGAGCGTGGAAGAGGTGCGCAAGCTTCGGACGGGCGATCTCACGGGTGATGCGATCGAACTTGTCGCGCCGGTTTTGAATTTGAGCGCGCCAGCGTTGCGGAAACTTGCGGCAGGGAACTGGAATCCCGAATCAATTCCTCCCATCGACGGTCTGGCGATGTTCAACACGACCTACGGCGACATGACCGTGAACGCTTACCTGGTCTGGGATCCGGCGACGCGCGATGCCGTGGCGCTCGATACCGGCGCCGATTGCAGCGCGATGTTGAAACGAATCGAGGAGGAACAACTCACCGTCCGGCTGATCCTCCTCACTCACGCCCACCCGGATCACGTCGCGGATCTGGCCCGGTTACGCAAAGCGACCGAAGCGCCAATTCACATTTCCGAGCTGGAACCAGAGAAGGGCGCCCAGACGATCCCGGAAGGAAAACATTTCAAGGTCGGTACCCTGGCCATCGAAGCGCGGCTGACCTCCGGTCATTCGCCCGGCGGGATGACGTATGTCGTGACCGGACTCGCGCGGCCGGTCGCCGTCGTCGGCGACTCGCTTTTTGCTGGGTCCATGGGCGGCGGAAATGTCTCGTACGAGGACGCCCTCCGAAACAATCGCGAAAAAATTCTCACCCTGCCCGAGGAAACGATCGTCTGTCCGGGACATGGGCCCCTCACGACGGTCGGAAAAGAAAAGCACGAGAATCCATTCTTTGGGGAAGGTTTGAAGTTTGAGGTTTGAGGTTTGATTTTGTGGATAAGCAGGAGCTTCTACGTCGAACAAAAACCTTCGCGTTGCGTTCACTTCGATTGGTTGATCATCTTCCGCGCACGATGTCAGGACGTACGATTGGCAATCAGCTCGTTCGATCGGCGACATCGGTGGGCGCCAATTATCGCGCGGCGTGCCGCTCGCGCTCGCGGGCGGAATTTGCCGCGAAAATTGGAGTAGTGGCGGAAGAGGCCGACGAATCGGTTTATTGGCTGGAGCTAATCAGCGAGGGCAAACTCCTGCCGGAAGCGAAAGTGACAGACCTTCTCGAGGAGGCGAATGAACTGACTGCGATTTTCACTTCTGCCCGTCGCACTTCCACCCAAAATCAAACATCAAAGTTCAAACCTCAAACATCTTCATCATGAACATCGGATTTGTTGGCGTTGGCCGAATGGGCGCGAATATGGCGCGACGCTTGAAGGACCGCGGCTATCACGTCACAACGCTGTTCGACGTGAATCGCACGGTCGTCACTTCGCTTGCCCAGGAATTGGGAGCAACCGCCTGTCCGACGCTCGGCGACGTGACCGCGGGTGCTGACGTCATTTTCACGATCGTGACCGATGACGCGGCGATGCGCGAGATTTACACCGGGGCGGACAATCTGTTGGTGAATTCCCGCGGCAAACTGTTCATCAATTGCGCCACGATTTCGCCGGGCGTTCACGTCGAAGTGGAACAACTGGCGGAGGCTGCGGGAGCGTCATCGCTCGAAGCCTGCATGGCGTCGAGCATCACCCAGGCGCGCGAGGGGTCGCTCTATCTCATGTGCGGCGGCCGCGAGGAAGTGTTTCATCGGGCCGAACCGATCCTGAAGGAGTTGAGCGTCTCCCTTCGCTACGTCGGGAAAGCGGGCGAAGCCGCTAAAGTAAAAGCGCTCGTCAACATGGTCATGAACATCAACACCGCCGGCCTCGCGGAAGGACTCGGGCTGGGGGACGCGCTCGGGCTCGATCTCACCATGCTCCGGGAGGTTTTTTCCCAGACCGGGGCCGCTTCCCGCGTTCTCCAAACGGATGGCGAAGACATGCAGAACCGCGAGCATTCCTGTTTTTTCTCAGCGGCGCACGCCGCCAAAGACAGCGGCATCGCCCTGGCCCTCGCCGAGGAATTAGGCCTCGATCTTCCCCTCGCGCGCGAGACCAGGGCGCAATACGAAAAGATGATCGCAATGGGTCTGGGCGAGCTCGACAAATCCGGGATCGCCGAGCTGACCTTCAATGGCCGGCTGACCGGGCAGACGGGGCCTTAGGCTTCGATCAGGCGAGGTTCGGCGAGCACGAGTTGGGCATCGCCGACCGCCATCACGCCGTCGCTCAAAATCTGCGCGCGCAGTCCGCCGTTTCCGTGCAGGAATTCCTCCGCTCCCGGCGCGAGCGCGTGGTTCATCCAATAGCACGGCCGGCAATGCGCGGTCCCACGCAGACGAAGGCCCTGGATCGAAAACTCTTCGCCGATGAGGTCGTTCAGATTGATGCCCGAAACAATCACGTTCCGGCGCAAATCGCCCGCCGACTTATTCGTCAGGCTGAGGCGGGCCGCGAGTTTTCCGAAAACTTCGAGGGAGAAGAAGGTGATCTGGCCTTTGTAATTGTCCCGGTAATCGTAAAACCGATCCCCGCGAATTCCGTGACCGGCGACGCATTCGATCTGCTCGACTTCCACGAGCGGGTGATCGTCCGGCGCGCGGCCATGATGCCCGAAGTAGTTGTGGCCCGGAGAAACGAAGATCTGCCGGATGATCATCAACCGTAAGTTAGCCGACGCGGAACCGGATTTCGCGGATGATCTTCGTCCCGAAGCGTTGCTTCAATTTTCGCAGGATCTCGGCTTTCGAGATTTGCTCGAACTGATAATGCAACGCCGGTTGGAGGACGCGCACGAACAGAACCCCGGCACGCAAGCTGACCGGGGCCGAGTGCGCGGCAATAAAGTCGCCAACGATCTGCTTCCACGCGTCGATCACTTCGCTCTCCCGAATCCGTTCGCTCAGGCCGAGCTGCTGCATCAGCTTCGGCAGCAAATCGGACGGCGCCTGCCAGCGGTCCGGGCGTTGCTTTTTAGCGGGGAGTCCGCGCCACTCGGCGATCACGGCAGCGCGCAGGGATGCGTTCATATCCGGCGTTATTCTGCACGACGCGAACTAACTCTCAAGCGCATTGCTCCCGAAACCAAAATCGTCTGGAAATTCTTCGTTCAATTGTGCTAGAACCGCATGCGATGCGACGAGCACGTCAGCGTCGGAGGCCTGCGGCGATCGATCCAGTGCGTATCATTGTCGTGGATGACCACCGGTTTATGCGCGAGCTCATCAGCGCCATGCTGGCACGGCAAAGCGGTCGCTACCAGGTTGTCGCGGAACTCGGCGACGCGCGCACGGCAATTCGTGCCTGTGAGCAATTCAAGCCCGACTTGGTCATCCTCGACATTAACTTGCCTGACTTGAGCGGCATCGAAGCCGTCCCGACCATCAGGAAACTTGCGCCGAGAACGCGGATTCTTTTGTGCACGGCGTTTGTCACTGACGAACGCATCGTCGAGGCCATGCGCTCCGGTGCAGATGGGTTCGTTGAGAAAACAAATACCTGGAAAGACTTCGTCGAAGCTATCGAGCGGGTAAGTCATGGCGAACGTTTCTTCCGCGCGCAAAGCAGTCCTGCCTTAACCGACCGGCCACGGGTGAAATCCAAGCGCGACTATTCCGCATCCATCAATCCGCTCAGTCAGCGCCAGAAGGAAGTACTGACGCTTATCGCACACGGCCACACCAGCAAGGAGATCGCTAGCAAGCTCGGCATCAGTCCCGGCACAATCGAAACGCATCGCACCAACCTCATGTACAAGCTGAAGACTCGTAATGTAGCGGGTTTGGTCGTGCACGCCTTTCGCGCGGGCCTCATCCAGGTCGCCACCGATCAGTTACTGGGCCTATAGGTTTTCCCGGAAATCGGGAAATGTGCGTTTACTGGAATAGACGGCCTCTCCGTCACTTTGGTTAACTCCTCCACAATCGATTCAATCCGGAGGACAATTTAAATGAGAACACCAATTAAGTTCAGCGTAGCGCTGCTTGCGGTTTTCACCGCGGCCGGTTTCTCCACTGCCCAAGCTGCCAGCTGTGACACGCCTATCGCGTACGTCGCGACGTCCGATGGCGTCGCGGTTGTAAACACATCGTCGAACAGTGTGGTTGCGACCATACCGTTGAATATTCAGAGCGGCGCAGGATCCGAGGCGTATTCCGTCGTGCTGAACTCCGACGGAACACGGCTCTACGCCCGAGGAGCTAATTTCAATGGTGTGGCGGTGGTGGACACTACGACCAACAGTCAAGTAGCCACCTTCTCTACCGACCAACTTCAGTACAGTGATGGTTCCCTGTTCGACATGGCCTTCGACCCCCACGCAAACTATCTTTACGTAGCGAGCGGTAGCGGCGGCACTATCCACGGCCAACAGGTGTGGCTGTTCAACGCGACAACCGGCAACCTGATCGCCCAGCTACTTCCTTATTTGGGGGTTGGGATTCAGGAAGTGGCATTAAACCCCGCCGGCACTCGACTCTATGTCAATGGGGGTTTTGGGCTGCGCGTGATGGATACTGTGACCTTCGCGACCATTGCTAACTTGTCCGGCTCAAACGGTCTAATAGGCTCTGGTGGACAGCTCCTGGTGAATCCGACTGGAACAAGACTGTATGTCTCCGGCTACGATGGTTTTGCCGGTATAAACACGATCTCCGTGTTGGACACCGGATCAAACACAGTTGTTGCGACTATTCCAACTGCGGGCCAGGGCGGTTTAGCAGTTAGTCCTTCGGGCGACCGACTGTACGACAGCCATGGCTCTGTCATCGATACCTCGAGCAATACTGTCGTCGCGGACATTCACGCGACTTTGGGAAGTGCTTTGGGAAATGGAATTGCTATCACAATCAATGCGACCGGAACGCGCCTTTATATCGTCACAGACGACTTTGGCGACGAAAACGGCAATCAACATCCGAGGTTGATCACCGTTGACACCTCGACCAATACGGTCATTTCCACGCTTTCGCTCCCGGGTTCGTACGCGGCAGGCATTGCTGTGGCCCCCTGCCAACCGTACAGCGCAGAGCTTCAACCCCCGATCAACTCGGACGGCACAAGCACATTCGCGGCGAACCGCGGCGTCATTCCGGTGAAGTTCACACTCACAAATAACGGTGTTTCGACATGCACCCTGCCGCCTGCCACGATCTCGGTCACCCGGACGGCCGGCACGAATACAGGCAGCGTCAACGAAGCCGTCTATTCGATGGCGGCGGACAGCGGGAGCAACTTCAGGAATGACGGCTGCCAATACGTCTATAATCTGAACTCGGGCGGCCTCGGCGTCGGCACCTATAAAGTTACGATCAATATCGGCGGCCAAATCGTAGGAAGCGCGAGTTTCAAACTCAAATAAGCCGCCAGCCGATTCGAACGACGCCGCTCGGACGGCCAGCGTCAATATTTCCGCCGCATGTTGCTCGGCAGAATATTTAGTTCGGTGCGGTATTTGGCGACGGTGCGGCGGGCAATCGGGATGCCGCGCTCGCTCAGGATCTCGACGATCTCCTTGTCGCTCAACGGGGAAGCGCCGTTCTCAGCCTTGACCAGATCCATGATCGCTTCTTTCACGCTGGTGTTGCTCATCGATTCGCCCGTCGCGGTCTGGTAACCGGGCGTGAAGAAATATTTCATCTCGAACACCCCTTGCGGCGTCGACATGTATTTGCCCGAGATCGCGCGGCTCACCGTCGTCTCGTGCACACCGACGATGTCGGCGATCTGGACCATCGTCATCGGCTTCAAGTGCGCCGTTCCGTGATCGAGAAATTCGCGCTGCCGTTTCACGATCTCGTGCGCGATGTTCGAAATCGTCTGCTGCCGCTGGTGAATCGATTTGATCAGGAATTTTCCGCTCCGGATCTTGTCGCGAATATAATCCTTCACTTCGCTGCCGTTGCCGTCCTGCGACATGATGTCCTTGTAGGTGTTGCTGATCCGCAGGTGCGGGATCTGTTCGCCGTTGAGGATCACCTGGTATTCGCCATCGATCTTTTCCACGGTCACGTCCGGGAGGACGTAATTCTGCGGGGCCGCGGCGAAGATCTGGCCGGGCCGCGGATCGAGCTGCGCGATGTTGTTCGCGCATTTCTGGACTTGTTCGACGCCGATCCCCATCCGGCGCGCGATCTCCGGGAAACGCCGTTTGCCCAGGTCCGCCATGTGGTCCTGGATGATTCTGTATTCGAGGCTGTTTCCTTTTCCTTCGCGCTTGAGCTGGATCAACAGGCACTCGCGCAGGTCGCGGGCGCCGACGCCGGGCGGGTAAAAGCTCTGGATGAGAAGGAGCATCGTCTCGAAATCTTCCTGCGCGATGCCGGTATTGAGCGCCATCTCTTCGGGAGTGGTCTGGAGAAAACCGTTGTCGTCGATGTTGCCGATGATCAGCTCAGCGGTTTTGCGATCGTCCGCGTCGAGCGGCGCCTGGTTGAGCTGACCCATGAGATGTTGCTGCAACGTTTCCTGGGTCGCGATTGAGTCGAAGAAAAACTGGCGCTTCTCTTCATCCTCCTGGGAACGGGCGCTGTAGCTGCCGGATTGCGCCATGTAATCGCGCCATTCGTCATCCAGCTTGGCCAGCTGCTCGAACTCCGCCTTGAATTCCTCGTCCGCGCTCGCGGGCGTGGGCGGTTCTTCCGTGCCGTCGGCATTGGGTTCCGTGGCCAGTTCTTCCAGGACAGGATTCGTTTCCATCTCCTGCTGGACGAGGTTGCGCAGCTCGAGAAGAGGAGCCTGGAGGATCAGCAGGCTCTGTTGCAACTGGGGCGCAAGAACCTGTTGAAGTGATAGGTTTTGCGATTGGTGCATCCCCGGGCCGGCCATGATCTGCGACGGTACGCTTCGGTCGGGGCGAAAAGCAAGCAATTACCACGCCGCATTCCCCTCGTGGAATCGAAGCCGTCCTGGCGGAATACGACTTGCTTTTACCGGAGCGAGATCGATTTGCTCCCATGAAAATTTTGTCTGCCCTTGTTTTGATTTGCCTGTTCGCCGCCGGACTGTCTGGCGCCGAGCCGGCCAAGGAATTCGACCGCGCCCAGCAGCAACTCCTCACCCTGATGAAAGAAGTGCAGGGCCAGCAGGATGCGATCGCGGCCAACCAGAAAAAGATCGACGAAAAAATGGCGTCCATCGGCGAAGCGGTTCGCCTCGCGAAAATCTACGCGGGCCGGGGGAGATAATTATGCGCGCTCTTCTTCTTTCCATTATCGCCGCGACGACGCTCGCCTTGAGGGCCGTCGCCCAAACGCCGATGCCCGTCGTTGTCCCGGCGATGACTCCGGCGACAACTCAGAGTCCGGCCGCGGCGGCTGTCACGGCAGCGGCGACAGAGACGACCCTGAAAGCGTTGCAAGGTATCAAGGCGACGAACGACGAGATCCTGAAGCAACAAGCGGCGACACTCGAAAAGCTGGACGAGATCGAAAAAGCCGCGAACGAACTTCGGATCTACACGAAGCGCGGTTAGTCGGCGTGGCCCTCGCCTAGCCGGCTACTTTTTGCTCTTCGGTTCTACCTTGCGGTAGAGCGTGGCCATACTGATGCCGAGAGTGCTCGCCGCTTTCTCGCGCGAGCCGCCACAATGGTTCAAAGTGGCTTCGATGTAGCCGCGTTCCTGTTGCTGAATGAACTCATCCAGCGTCTGGCCGACAGGCATCGACGCGACGGCCTGATCGTTCTTTTCGCCCTGCGCCGCGGCCACGATTTGCGGCGGGAGATCGGTCGTCAGGATCAAATCCTCTTCACATAAGGCGCACGCCCGCTCAATCGCATTTTCCAGTTCGCGGACATTTCCGGGGTAATCGTAGTGGCACAAAATATCGACGGCTTTCGGGTCGATCTTTTTCGGCTCGCCGCCGGTCACGGACGCTTGCTTCTGCAAAAAGTGGTTCACGAGCAGCGGAACGTCTTCCAGGCGTTCGCGCAACGCGGGAATCTCGACCGGGATGACCGCGAGCCGGTAGTACAAGTCCTCGCGAAACGTTCCGTCCCTCAACTTTGTCTGGAGCACTTCGTTGGTTGCGCCGACGACGCGGACGTTGACCGGAACGCTTTTGTTGTCGCCGACTCGGCGGACTTCGCGTTCCTGCAGGACGCGGAGCAGCTTCGTCTGCAACTGCGGCGCCATGGAATTGACTTCATCGAGGAAGATCGTTCCGAGGTTCGCTTCTTCGAATAGCCCGCGCTTGTCCGCGACGGCGCCGGTGAACGCGCCCTTTTTGTGTCCGAACAACTCCGATTCGAGCAGGTTCTCCGGCAACGCGCTGCAATTGATGGCGACGAAAGGATGATGCTGCCGGTTGCTGTTGAAATGCAGCCCGCGCGCGACCAACTCCTTTCCCGTGCCGCTTTCGCCCTGGATCAACACGGTGCTGTCGGTGTCCGCGACCTTGTTAATCAGGTTGTAGACCTGCTGCATTTTGCGGCTGGTCCCGATAATGTTCTCAAACCGGTAACGGTTCTTGAGTTCCTTGCGAAGGTAAGTGTTCTCGCGGAGAGCGGCCTGATAATCGAGCGCTCGCTGCACCGTCATTTGCAGCTCGTCGATCTTGAACGGCTTTGTGACGTAATCGTACGCGCCCATCTTCATCGCTTCCACAGCTGTCTCGACCGACGCGTAGGCCGTGATCAGGATAACGGCCGTCTGCCGGTGGTGTTCGCGCACGTGGCGCAGGACATCGAACCCCGTCATCGTCTCCATCTTGATGTCCGCGATGACGACCTGCGGGCCGATCGCATCCAGCTGCTCGATCGCTTTCGGCGCGGAGTTAAATGGAAAAACCTGGTGACCTTTTTCCCGGCAAAGCGTCACAATGACCTCCACCATTGCCGGCTCGTCATCGATAATTATGATTTTCGCCATACTTGCCGTGCGGAGAATATTTCAGAAGTGAGAAAAGGAAAGCAAAATTGCGAAATTCTCACGAACGCTTTTTGCCGAGGGAACGGAGGGCGAGTCTAGGCGCGTTGTGCGATGTGGCCATTCGTCATCATCCAGGGAATGGTTCCCTCGAACGCGACAATCTTTTCGAATGCGTCGCCGCTGCCGGTATCGGGCAAGGCGATTAAGTCAGCAGCGGCGCCGGGACGGATCACGCCCAGCAGGTCCTCCTGACTAAGCGCACGCGCCCCATTGATCGTCGCCATTTCCACGACTTCGCGAGGAGTAATGTGAGGGTGCTTTCGAATCAGCTCCCGCATTTCGGAAAAAAGGCTGAGATCGGAATTACTCGCGAGGCTGTCGGTCCCCACGCAGATGTTGAAGCCCAGGGCGCGCAGGCGATCGAGCGCGAAAGGTTCGTGACCGAGGAACGCGTGGCTGCGCGGACAATGGACGATCGGAAATTTTGGGGCGTTCGCCAGCAAATCGAAATCGGCCGCGTCCAGCTCATTGAGATGGGCGACGATCCAGCGACTGGGCAGGGTTCGTTTTCGCAGGAAACGAGAGAGCGGTGTCTCTTTCCCGCAATCTTCCATCGAGCGCCCGATCTCCTTCAGAAAATCGAAAGCCGGCCCGTAGCCGTCGCGAAACATCTGCATTTCTTCACGCGACTCAGCCAGGTGGGTAGTGAGCGGGACCTCGGCCCTGACCGCGAAGTCTTCGCAGAGCGCATACAGCCGTTCCGAAGCGGTAAACGGCGCGTGCGGCGCCAGGCCCCAGAGTTTTGCTCCCTTCAAAGCTTCGACGGCTTCCTGGACAATCGCGGCTGCGTGGCCGGGATCGCGCACGTCGATGAGCTCGCCGAACCACCAGGTTCGAATCGGTTCCAGAATCGCGCCGATCAACCGCGGGAACGCGGTCAGGTTTGCGATCGTCGTCGTGCCGAAACCAATGGCCTCGGTGAATCCGGCGCGGATCGAGTCGATGTAATCCTGCTCCGTGAGCGTCGCTTTCTCGGCGTTGATCGCGTGGATCCAGTCGGCGAACGATTCTTTCGGCGTGATCCTGCCGCGGAACGCCGTGTAATCGAGATGGCAATGCGCGTTTATGAGACCGGGCAGCAAAATGCTTTCGCCAAGATCGGTGACGTCGCCGGCGTGGCTTGCTCGGATCTCTTCGAAACCCCCAACCGCCGCGATGCGATCTCCTGCCAGCGCGACCGCCCCGTTCTCAATCGGGGGCCCTTCCATCGGCACGACGGTTCGGGCTCGGATGATCATCGTCGATTCGCTTGAACGACACGCCGCGCCTCAGCGACCAGGAGATTGCAGCTTTCCTGACAAAGGAGCGGGATTACCCGTGCGCCTGCGCCGGTCTGGTCATGCCGGGGATCCGACTTTTCCGGCGGCAGTTTCGATGAAGCCGGCTGATTCCCGTCTCGCGTCCAAAGAATTGTGCGAAGGCAGCCGGCGTCGGACCGGCAAAAATTGCCGATTAGTTCATCCGCCTGCGCGTCCTCGATTTGCGCGGCGATCCGGTACATCCCCGACTGGCGTTGCAGGGTTTCGCGGAAGGGCGTCGTGCGAAGCTCCTGGTTTTCGAAGGCAAAAAAAGCCGCGAGGCGGCCCGGGTAAAAGGCATCCAGGGCGAGGCGCAGTTCGGGCAACGACTGGACGATGAGCCTCCACCCGTGCCGAACATTGGGAGCTGTTTTTAGCGGCCGATAATTTCCCGCGTCATCGAAGCGCGCCAGTTCGTGGGCGGCGCCCGGTTCGTGAAACGTCGCCAGGTCATTTCGCAAACCGTCATCCCGATGGCTGAGAGCGAACCTTTCATCGGGCCCGCATTCGATCGCGATTTGCCCGATGCAGCGCAATCCCTTTGCCAGCCAATCTCCGAGCGCGCCTTCCTGCGCGAGGGCGCTCACTTCAGGGCGCGCGCGATCAGGAAAGCCGCGTGCTCGAGAAAGTCGCGGTCGTTTTCGGTGAACGCATTCAGTTTCTCGCTCTCCACGTCGATCAGACCGACAGCCTTCCCCGACTCCGTGATCACCGGCACGACGATCTCCGATTGCGTGCTGCCGAAGGTGGGCAAATAGCGCGGGTCCTTGTGCACGTCCGCGACCATGATCGCCTGCTTCTCTTCCAGCGCCGCTCCGGCCAATCCTTGCGTGATCGGAAAACGCGGATACGCGGGCGGGCATTTGCCGGTCTTGGCCACGATCACGAACTCGTTCCGGACGATCTTATAAATCCCGACGAACCGATAATCGCACGCGGTCCGGATCATTTCCGCCATTGTGCAAAGTTGGTGAGGATCTTTCGCCCCCGCCAGGACGTACGCCCCCAGCTCCTGCAAATGCTTCCCTGTCTTCCCCGTCGCTTCCATTTGTAACCGTAAACGCCCGCTCGAAATTTACGAGGCTGATTGAAGCACCTGCTTTCCGTCGAACGCCATAGCTTGTTCGATAATCACGTCTGCAAATCTGGAGTCGGTTCCTATCGCTGTCGAATAGAAGAGTGAGCGGCCCTGAAGGCGGTGCGGCCCGCCCCCGTGCGAGCCGTCGATTCCGAGTAATGCCGGGATGTCTTCGTAACTGTGGAGCCCGTCGGAGATGAAGAAGGGAACCACCACTATGTTTTCGCTCTTCGTCAGCGTCGCCCAATCCGACACCAGCGGTGCTTCTTCCATGTAAACGTTCAGGACCTCGGCATAACGGCCGAGCCGCCGAATTTTTTCCACCTGCTCTTTCGCGGCGACCGCACTGTTGTCGTTCAGGCTGGTTCCGTGGCCGACGATGAGGAGCGCTGTTTCCTTTTCCGGAACGCCGGGCGCGATCTCGGCCGCACGCTCGAGCAAATGTTCCGTCATGCTTTCGTGGTTGCCGACCGGCGCGCAATACTTCCAGGTTTGCCCCGGGTGCCGGGCGGTTTCGCTGCCGTCCAACTCCAGTTCGCGCGGGATGACCGTTCGCGTGAAATAACCTTCACTGATGAAATTCGGCACGACATAGACCTCGCGGATCGCGGGGTCGCGAAAGAAAAACCGGGCATCGCGAAGACTTGGCTCTTCCTTCCAGAAACAGCAGGCGACGTCCGCGAAAATGCCGCGGGCGCGGATCGTTTCGGCATGCATGAGGGTGGGGCTGCTCGAGGCGGGATTAACGGTCGAGCCGTGGCCGATGATCAAGAGCGCGGCATTCCTGCGTTCCATAAGGCGGAGAGAAACGTCCAACGTTCAACGTTCAACGTCCAACGTCGAATTAGGAAAAGAGAAGACGGTGCTTGCTCTGGAGTTCAACGTTGGACGTTGAACGTTGGGCGTTGGACGTTAATCTTTCTTCCTAATGCGCTTTCGCACCTACAAAAACACCGACCTGCGCGTCAGCGAAGTCGGCTTCGGTCTCTGGACGATCTCAACGGGCTGGTGGGGCCAGTTCACCGAAGGCGAGGCAATCGCGCTGATGCACAAAGCGTTCGATCTCGGCGTCACCCTTTACGATGCGGCGGACACCTACGGCAACGGCCTTAGCGAAGAATTGATCGCAAAAGCGTTCCCCAAGCAGAGGGACGAAATCATCGTCGCGACCAAGGTCGGGTATGATTTCGTCACGCACGGCGAATCCCGCGGGCGGGGCCAGCGCGAAATCCCCCAGGATTTTTCGCCCGACGCGATGGTGCGAGCGACCGACGCAGCCCTGAAACGCCTGAAGAGTGATCGGATCGATTTACTTCAACTTCACAACATTCGGATGGATCAGGTCTATGACGACGCTGTCTGGACCACGCTCGAGAAACTGAAGGCGAGCGGGAAGATTCGCTATTACGGCATCGCTCTCGGCCCTGCTGTGGGCTGGCTGTATGAAGGGATCAACTGCATCCGCGAACGCGACATCACCAGCGTCCAGCACATCTACAATTTGCTCGAGCAGCATCCCGGTCGCGCCATGCAACAGGCCGCGGTCGATGCCGGGAAGGACACGATGTTCCTCATTCGGGTGACGCATTCGTCCGGAATGCTCGAGGGCAAATACACCGCCGACACCGTCTTTCCGCCGAACGATCATCGGAACCATCGTCCGCGCAGCTGGCTCCTGAACGGCGTGAAGAAAATCGATCGCCTTCGGTTCCTGGAAAACTCCGAGCGCACCCTCGGGCAGGCCGCCTTGCAATGGCTGCTGGCCGACGATCGCGTCGCCTCGACGTTGCCGAACATCTACGAAGAAGCACAGCTCCTCGAATTCGCCAAAGCGCCCGACTGTCCGCCGCTGAGAAGCGACGAGATGGAAAAGGTTGCCGAGCTTTACGACGAAAATTTCGGCGTCGAACGCGAAGAGCCGAAATTCAAGGGCACGATGGAACTGCCGGCCGAGGCGGTAGCGACGGTCTAGTCCTAATCGCCTTCCTCCTCTTCCACTGGCTCCGCTTTTCGGACGCGCGTGTCACTCGGCTCGGTCCTTCGCTTTTTGCCGTTTTCCTTGTAAAGGTCCCTCAAGATCATCCCGATCATTGGCGCCGCCGCGCTGCCCCCGTGCGCCTTGCTGCCGACGTCGCCTTCGTAAAGCGCCGCGAATGCATATTGCGGTTTGTCCGCCGGGACGAACCCGGCAAACCATGCCGCGGTGCGTTCCTTGTTCTTCGGGCCCCATTGCGCCGTCCCGGTTTTTCCCGCGACCTCGACATTGTCGAGGCTGGACTGGTGGGCGGTGCCCGCGGGCCCGTTTACCGCGTTTACCAGTGCGGTCCGCAATTGCGCGATCGTGTCGGCTGATGCGCCGAGCGTTTTCTTTTCGCGCACCTGGAACGCGGTCACGATCTCGTTGTCCACCGTCTGGACCTGTTGGACCAGGCGCGTCTGATACATCGTGCCGCCATTTCCGATTATGGCAAAAGCCTGCGCCATCTGCAGCGGCGTCGCCTGGGTGTCGCCCTGGCCGATCGACAAGTTCGCGATATCGCCGTTGAGTAATTTCCGGCCGTGGGTCGCTTTCATGTATTGGTCGTTAGGCACGCGTCCGTCTACCTCGCCGCGCACCGGAATCCCGCACTTCGCGCCGAACCCAAGCCGTTGCGCCCAATCGATGATTGGATCCGCACCGGTCTTGATTCCGACCTGGTAGAACCAGGTGTCGCAGGATTCCGTCATCGCTTCGACGAAGTTGAGCGCGCCGCGATCGGTCTTCTTCCAATTATGAAAAACGACGTTGCCGACCGTGATCGCGGGGACGCAGTTGTATTCTTCGTCCGAGCGGACCGTCCCGCTCTCCAGCGCGGCGATCCCAACGGCGACCTTGAAAGTCGACCCGGGCGGATACGACGAACGGAACGCCCGCGGCAGAAGCGGAATATCCGGATCGTCCTGGAGTGCCTTGAATTTCTCCGCGGAGATATTCGGCACGAACGCGTTTGGGTTGTACGTCGGCCACGAAGCCATCGCGAGCACGTCACCGGAATTCGGATCGACGATCACGATCGCGCCCCGTTTCGCTTTCGCCTCGAGCGCTTTCTCCGCGAGGTCCTGCAAATGAACGTCGAGCGTGGTCACGACGGTGTGGCCGGGCACGGGCGGTGTGGTAATTTTCTCCGAAGTTTTCCGTCCGTCCTTGTCGAAAGTGATTTTGTATTCGCCGTGTTTCCCGGTGAGGACCTGGTTGAACGTTTGTTCGAGCCCTTCCCGGCCTTCCGTTTCCGGCCAGAGCACTTCGTGATTGTCGATGATCCCGTCCGGGTTGCGGCCGGTCTTCCCGCTGTAGCCGACGATTTGCCCGGCGATCCTGCCCTGTGGATAAACGCGCACGTAATAGGGCCGCAAGGCCATGTCCGCCGGCAGTCGCGTCTTAATGCTGTCCGATTCCTTGTCGGTGAGATTCTGCGCGATCTCGAGCGGCAGGATTCCGCGATTGTGGTAATGCCGTTTGATCAGGTCGTCCGACATCTTCAGCGAGCGGCCCAGCAATTTTTCGGCGGCCTGGATTTTTTCGCGGGCGTAGGCGAGCAACTGCGGATCGGAGAAATCGAGCGGAGTCGGAAAAGTGATCGCGAGATTATTGCTAAGCCGATTTTGGGCGAGCGGAATGCCGTTGCGGTCGGTGATCAATCCGCGCGGGGCCGGAATATCGAGCATATAGGTCCGCGCCAGCTTCTGGGTCTCGAAGGTCGGGACAATTGTTTCATCCATCGGCGGACCTGCAACGGAAGGCGCAGGGGACTCGGTTTGACCTGGCAGCCGCGACGATACCGCGAGAAGGCACAGAACAACTGTCGCGGTTCGCAAATTCACAAGCGCAAGTGTGCTGGCCACGCCTGAATCGACAAGTGGAAACCTAATGACGTTCGAGGAAGCGATGAACTTCCTGCGCCAGTTTCGGCCCGATGCCCTCGGTCGCGGCGATCTGTTCGACCGTCGCTTTCCGGAGCCGGTTCACCGAGCCAAATTTCCGGAGGAGCAGATTCTTCCGGTTTTGGCTCACGCCCGGACAGTCATCCAGAATGCTTTCACCGATTCGTTTCTTCATCAGAAGCTGGTGGTAGGTGTTCGCGAACCGGTGGGCTTCGTCGCGAATTCGTTGGAGCAATCGCAACGCGCCCGAGTCGGGCGGCAGGACAAGCGGCAGCGCCCGGCCGGGCCGGTAAATTTCCTCGTATTCCTTCGCCAGGCCGATGATGGGCAATTCGTGCAGCCCGAGCCGCTGCAATTCGCGACAGGCGGACGAGAGCTGACCTTTCCCGCCATCGACGATGATCAGATCCGGCAGACGAACCCGTGAAACCAGAGAGCGGAGACCGGAAACCGGAAAGTTCTCGAGGCGTCGCGCAGTATCGAATTGAGACTCTTGGGAATGCTCCGCGGAATAATCGATGACGCGGTCATCATCCTTTCCGGTCTCCGGTTTCCGATTTCCGGTTTCGAGGAGGACGCGGGAGTAACGCCGGCGGACGACTTCAGCCATGCTCGCAAAATCGTCCTGTCCCTCGACGGTCCGAATTCGATAACGCCGGTAGTTGTCCTTGTCGGGAACGCCATTGCGAAAACAAACCATCGACGCGACGACGTGCGTCGTTGAGATGTTCGAGATGTCGAAGCACTCCATCACCACGGGCAGGCGCGGCAACTGGAGGGCATCGCCCAATTCCTGGACGTCGCTGGCGGGATCGATCGTGCTCGGCAGGCTGTGGCGGGTAAATCGCCGCGCCGGTTTCGTTGTCCGGCGCAAATCCTCGAGCATGTTCCGAAGGTCGGCCGCTTTTTCGAAGTCGAGTTTGTCGGCCGCCTTGCGCATTTCGTCTTCAACCGCCCCGATCATTTCGCGGGAATGGCCTTCCAGGAAATCGCAGGCTTGCGCGACCCGCTCCCGATAGAGCTCCGCGTTGATCTCGCTCAATCGCGTGGGCACCTGGTAGGTCGCCGATTTCAATTCGCGTTCCGTCGGGGAACCGCGTCCAAAAGTCAGGACACCGAATTTTTTGCGCATGAAATTCAGGGTCTGGCGGAGCGCTCCGGCGTGCGCGTAGGGACCGAAGTAACGCGCGCCGTCGTCCTTCTTGAACCGGGCCAGGCGGAACCGCGGCCATTCTTCGGTCG
>JBEEHG010000042.1:0-4477 GCA_041167265.1 Verrucomicrobiota bacterium
GGCTCGGGATGACACGCCTGAAATCACACCGTTCGTTCGACTCGCCTAAACAAATCATATAGCGCAAACGGCAAATACAGGACGACGAAAAAGATCAGCGCCAGCAGGTGCATCTCGAGGATGTAAACGACCCGCTCGTGGGAAAGGAGATCGAGGAGCGACGCCGAGGCCGGTTGATGGAGCAGATAGCCGTAGTTCTCGCCGGTCAATAAATCGACCGCGATGGTAACGACGAAATACACCTCCGACCACGCGAACACGCGCACGATCGAGATCCAGTGCGGCCGGAATTTCTTCACGATCATTATGAAAGCGATCGCCACGACGATCCCGGAGTGGGCGACGAAAAAGGTCAGGAAGCGAATATCGGGAAACGCGTATTTCAGGTCGGGCGTGATGATGGCCTGCAGAGTCCCGCCAATTCCCCAAAAATAGGCGACTTCGAGCCACCGCTCGCGGCCGGTCAGCAGGGCGACAATGGTCGCAATCATGGCCCAATCGCAGAGCTGGAAAGGCAGGGCCTTTTGCCAGGCCAAACCTTCCGTCGCGGCGAGATAGATTTCGTACCCGACGTAATTGAAGAGGAGCACGCCGGCGAAGAGGCGCGCGACGATTCGCTCGCTCCGCGGCCACCGCGATTTGCGGACGAACGATGCCAGAACGAACGGCAACGACACGGTGAGCGCGATGACGACAAGATGCGCAAGGCCAAAACGCCGGAAAGCGGGCGCAGCGTTCAGGGCCGCGATGAGATCAATCGCTCCGCGATCCACAAGCTCTAACGAATCACCCAAAGATTGCACGGAATCACGTCGGTGACCCATTCGATGTGAGCGGGAAGACCGACGGTGTTCGGAGGATCGGGGACCACGAGCATCGTCGCGTCCACCGATTGGACGAAATCCAAAACAGCGTAGCCGGTGTTGCCGCGGATACATCTTGCCTCAATCGGGACCTCGGTCGGTCCCGCCGAATCGATGAAGTGTTCTAGGGCCGCCTCTTCTTCTTCGAGATTGCGCGGTCCCTCCTCGTCGATCTGGGGCGCGCCGCCGGTGCGGGCTTTCGCGCGCGCCTCATCGAAAGTGGTGTAGAGGCGAATCACGTAAAGCTTCTCGCATTCTTCGAGCGCCGCCAGGCGCAGCGTCTTGTGAAGCGCGGCGCGGCCGTGGTCGGAATACTGCGCCAGCAACACGATCCGGCAAAAGGGCTCCGGCGGACGCGCCGGCTTGGTAAAGAGCATCACCGAACAGGTAGCTTCCCGGACGAGACGCCGCGCGACGTTGCCGAGGAATTGACGCAGCACCGCTTCCTTTTCCAGCGCCCCGGCAACGATCAGATCGATCTCGTTCGCGCGCGCCGCCTCCAGGATCGCAGCGGCCGGATCGCCTTCGTGATAATGGATCGGCGAATTCTCCGGCAACTCGAGTTCGCGCAAGGCGGCAGTGAAACGGCGCGTAGTTTCCTCGTCGCGCGACCCGACAAAAATGAGATGTATGTCCTGGCAAAGCCGGTCGCGAATCCGTTTCGCTTCCGCGAGGACCAGGAGAAAACGCGGCGAAAAAGTGCTGGCTACGGCAACCGTTCGATAAGGAGGCTCGATCATTTCGGGCGAGCTAATTGTGGGAGGTTAAACCCCGCTCGGCAACTGACAGCGAAGAAACTTCCTGAAATTCTTCGTCCCTCCAGGCGGACATTCGACATTCGCCATTCGTCATTCGACATTCGCGGACATGATCCGCCGCGCCATTTATCCCGGCAGCTTCGATCCGGTCACCAACGGCCATCTCGACGTCATCGATCGCGCCCGAAAACTTTTCGATGAAGTGATCGTGGCGGTCGCGCATAACGACCAGAAGCATCCGCTTTTCCCGCTGGACGAACGGCTCCGGCTGATCAAGGGGGCGCTGGGAAAAATCAAAAACGTCGAGGTGGCGCCGCTCGATGGCCTCCTGGTCGATTTTGCCAAGGCGCGGAAGGCGACCGCCGTGATCCGCGGTCTGCGCGCCATTTCGGATTTCGAATTCGAATTCCAGATGGCGCTGATGAATCGCAAACTCGAATCTACGGTGGAGACAATTTTCCTGATGCCGAAGGAGGAATACACCTACCTTAGTTCGCGGATCGTGAAAGAGATCGCGCGCCTCGGCGGGGATGTGAAGGACTTCGTACCAGCCCGGGTGGCAGACGCGTTGAGAAAAAAACTAAGCGCGTGAGGGACGGCGCGAAAAAATGACGAAGCACGAATGACCCGCCCGCAACGCTGTCGCGCAGCGACTGCGGGCGTGGCGAATGACAAAATAATTTCATGAAAATCCATCTCCGCCAAATTCAGGCCGACGGATTGCATATCGAGGGCGAGGAAGAATTTCCGGTCCCGGAGTTGCAGGCGGAAGGCGTGGTTTCCTCCGGTCCGCTCCGTTACTCGCTCGATCTCGGCATCTCGGAAGGTTCGCTCTGGGTCACGGGAAATCTCGCGCAGCCGGTGGAATTAAAATGTGTCCGGTGCCTCGAGCCGTTTCGGTTTGATATCGAGGTACCAGCGTTTTCCATCCATCACGAGCTGACCGGCCCCGAGGTCATCGATCTCAGCCCCTATGTCCGGGAAGACATTCTGCTTAACCTGCCGGCGCATCCTCATTGCGACCGGGAAGGCGGCCGGAAATGTCCCGCCGCTGATGTTGTCGCCGCTGCCACGGAAGAAGACGGAAAGCGGGCGCCCGATTGGAGCGCGCTCGATAAGCTGAAGCTGGGTTGAGGGGTTGAGAAGTTGAGCGGTTGAGAGGACTCGCCGCGACACTGCCGGTTCCTCTCAACCTCTCAACCTCTCAACCTCTCAACCTCTCAACCTCTCAACTCAACCTCTCACCCCCTCAACCGCCTTGTCTTTTCCAAAATCCCTGCTTTGGTTCCCGCTCACCATGGGAGTCCCCAAACGTAAAACTTCGAAGATGCGCCTGCGCACGCGCAAGGCGTCGCATCGCTGGCAGGCTCCGCAGCTCAACAAGTGCGCCCAATGCGGCAGCCCGGTGGCATCGCATACCGCGTGTGCGTCCTGCGGGTATTACAAGGGTCGCCAGGTGTTGAGCGTCGGCACCTGAACAGTTGAGAGGTAGAAGTGTTGAGCGGTTGAGAGGACCTGCCGTCCCGCTTCCAATTTCCTCTCAACCACTCAATTGCTCAACCACTCAACCTTTTTTGGTTTTGCATTCGCGGCCTAATCGCCGCAAAATTCTGCTTCCATGAAAATCGCTCTGGATGCGATGGGCGGTGATTTCGGCCCGCCCAACATCGTTGGCGGCGCGGTGATGGCGCTCCAGGAATATTCCCATATCGGGAAGCTCTTCCTCGTTGGCGATACTCCGCAGATCGAGGCGGAACTGAAAAAGCACGGCTGCAACGATCGCCGGATCGAAATCGTCCACGCCACCCAGGTCGTCGAAATGAGCGATCGCGCCGTGGAAGCAGTTCGGCGGAAAAAAGATTCTTCGGTGAGCCGCGCCGTCGATTTGGTGAAGAAGGGCGATGCCGCTGCGATTGTCAGCGCCGGCCACACGGGCGCGGCAGTCGCGGCCACCCAAATAAAACTACGGACCCTGCCCGGGGTCGATCGTCCCGGGATCGCGGCCGTCATCCCGTCGGAGACCAACGTGTTTGTCCTGGTCGATGCCGGGGCGAACAGCGATCCGCGCCCCGAGCACATGGTCGAATACGCGATCATGGGCTCGGTCTATTCCCGCCACGTCCTGGGTTACGAGAACCCGAGCGTCGGCCTGATGTCGATCGGTGATGAAGACATGAAAGGGAGCGATCTGACCAAGGAAGTCTTCAAGATGCTGAAGCAAAGCGACCTGAATTTCCGTGGTAACATCGAAGGGCACGATCTCTTCGCCGATCCCGTCGAGGTAGTGGTCTGCGATGGGTTCGTCGGCAACGTGATCCTGAAAACCTGCGAATCCATCGGCGACGCGATTTTCAAATGGCTCAAGCACGAGCTGACGAAAACCACGATGCGAATGGCCGGGGCCTACCTGGCGCGGAACGCCTTCCTCACGATCCGGAAGAAAGTGAATTACGAAGAGTACGGCGGGATGCCGCTCCTGGGCGTAGACGGGATTTGCATCATCGCCCATGGCGCGAGCACGCCGAAAGCAATCAAGAACGCGTTGCGGGTGGCGGCCGAATCGATTGAACACCAGGTGAACCCGCATATCGTCGAGGAAGTTCGCCGCCACCATGAAAAAGCAGCCACGCTCGAGCCCGCGCTCCGGTAAATCCAACCGGACGGTCTCGATCGTTGGCACCGGCAGTTACATGCCGGAGAAGCGGCTCACCAACGCAGACCTGACCAGCATCGTCGACACGAGCGACGAATGGATCACGACCCGGACCGGGATCAAGGAACGGCGGATCGCGGCCAAGGACGAGCAGACCAGCGACATGGCTACGAAGGCCGCGCTCAAAGCGCTCGAGCAGGCGG
>JBEEHG010000043.1:0-8059 GCA_041167265.1 Verrucomicrobiota bacterium
CGGATCGCCCACACATTCCGGCCGAAGAGCGTCTGGCAGACAAACAAAACATAGAAGTGAAACGGCCCATGATAATTCGTCGGGTCGTAGCGATAGAACCCGTTCTTGACCATCTGATCGACGAACCAGCCGTTGATCCCTTCGTCGAAATGGGGCGGCTTGATCCCCAGCAGGAAAAACCGGAGGAACGCGCCGAGCGCGACGATCAGCCACGGCGTCCAATCGGTCGCGGCCGCGCGGCGCCTGAGATTTTCCCAGGCGTCCGACGGCGCGGGAGAAACTATTGGCGCGGCCTCGGCGACGCTGCTACTTAGCGCAGCGATGCGCATACTGGTGACCGGTGGCTGTGGCTTCATAGGGAGCAACTTTATTCGGTATATTTTGCAACATTACAAGCCGGCCGAGGTGAGCAATGTCGACGTCCTCACCTATGCCGGAAATCTCGCGAACCTGGACGGAATCGCCGAGGAACATGGCGAGCGCTACGAATTTTTCAAAGCCGATATCGCCAACGCCGACCAGATGGACGCGCTCATGACGGAGCACTCGTTTTACGCCGTCATCAATTTCGCCGCGGAAAGCCACGTCGACCGCAGCATCAACGACCCACTGAACTTCATTCACACCAATGTCGTCGGCACCAGCATCCTGCTGGATTGCGCCCGGCGCCACGGCGTCCAGCGTTTCCTCCAAATCTCCACTGACGAAGTGTATGGCTCGCTCGGCCAGACGGGCCGGTTCACCGAGCAATCGCCGCTCGAGCCGAGCTCCCCCTATTCCGCGAGCAAAGCCGGGGCCGACCTGCTTGCCCTGGCCTGCCACAAAACCTTTGGCCAGGAAGTCATCGTCACCCGCTGCTCGAACAACTACGGCCCGTATCAGTTTCCGGAAAAATTGATCCCGCTCATGATCATCAACGCCATGCGTGACGACCAGCTCCCCGTCTACGGCGATGGACTCAACGTCCGCGACTGGATCCACGTCGAAGACCATTGCGCCGGGATCGTGGCCGCGCTCTTCGAAGGCAAACCCGGAGCCGTATATAATTTCGGCGGCGACAGCGAGATGACGAACATCGAGACGGTCCGGATGATTCTGCGACGGCTCGGCAAACCCGAAAGCCTCATTAATTTCGTGACCGACCGCCTCGGGCACGATCGCCGTTACGCCATCGATTCTTCGTTCGCCCACCGCGAGCTACAGTGGAAACCGCTCCACAATTTCCAGGACGGCCTCGATTCCACGATCGACTGGTATGCGAACAATCGCGCCTGGTGGGAACCGCTCCTCGAGCGCACTGGCCGCCATTAGTCGAGCTTAGCGTCCGCGGTGCGTTGTAACGTCCGCTGTCCCGAGCGGAACGGACGAAACAAGAACCAGGTCGCAAAGTTTTCACCTGAAGGAACGGTGTAACCATTCATGCAGCGAAAAACCAGTCAGTGGCTCTGGCGCGTCTTCACCCCTTTCCCAGCGTTGATCGTCGGCGCGTCCGTTATGCGTCAGCATGACGTGCCCGCAAGCCGGTGGGGACTCAACCTGATTGGAGGCGTCCTGGGCGCGGCCATTTGCGCGGTGTTTCTGGCGAAACGGCGAACCGCGCTCTCGAAAACCGCGACGAACATCAGCGCCTTTCTGGCCGCAGGCGCCTTGGCAGCGACCTTCGCCACGGCCGGATCGCTGGGGGTTCATCGCTGGATCCAGGTTGGACCGCTGACAATGCATGCGGCCGCGATTTGTCTCCCGGTCGTGATCGTAGCGCTCGGGGTGCTCGAGGCGTTCGGCGCGAAGCTCCGGTGGGCGCCGCTGTTCCTGGCGATTTCCGTGGCGATGCTTCTGTGGTTGCAGCCGGATGCAGCTCAAGCGACCGCGTTGGCGGGAGCAGCGTTCACTTTGCTGATCGCGAACGATCAACGCGGGCGGGCGGCGTGGAGAGCGGCATTGGTGATTGCGGCCTTGGCTGCGTGGACGTGGCTGCGGGTCGATCCCATGTCACCTGTTCCATACGTGGAAGGCATTGTGGGGCTAGCTCGCCAGAGCGGCCCAGCGTGGCTGGTCGCCGCCATAGTGGCGTTGGCCTTATTGCCGCTGCCGTTTTTCGTTTCGCCTTTGAATGGTCCTTCCGTCGTCGCTCGGGCGCTCGGCGTATATCTGTCCATCTGCATCCTGGCACCGCTTTTCGGGAACTTTCCAGTCCCGCTGGTCGGGTTCGGCTTGTCTCCGATCGTCGGCTACTTCATCGCACTGGCGAGCCCAGGGTCATGCGACAGCGGTCGCCTGACGATCCAGCCAGGCGATGTAAGTATGCGCGCGGCTTAGATGCTTTGAACAAAGGCGCTCAAGGGGACTCGCAGCTTCGCTTCGGCTTGGAAGTAGGTGGGGCCGGCGTCTTGAAATGCGCTCTGGTCTATTAAGTCCTCCACGATCTGTTCCGCGACCTGTTGCCAATCGACCACCACCAGATCGACGTGAATGTTCGGCACTTCGGCGAACGGCATGCTCACGGGACCATTTAAGAACGCGACACGTTGGCTGCGCAACAGATCGGCAACCGCTTCCGGAGCACGAAAACAAAATTTCGCCGCCAACGCCGCCGAGGAAAAAATGATGCCACCGGCTGTCGATTTTTGCAGCGACCGGAGAAACTTTTCGATGCGCTGTCCGTGAAACATTGCCACCGATTTCCTTATCTTCAGATCGTCCAGAGCGGCCCGCAAGGCTTCACCGACGACCGAGCTTGGAGTGTCCTGAGATTGCGGGATGATGACATGATCTATGGCGACGGCCGATTTCCATTTTTCCAGGAGTTGGGCGATCGCGCGGTCTCGCCGGACCTCATAGCGGCAGGGGATGGAAGAAAATTCATCGTGGGCGATGCCGATCACGCGAATCCCAAAATCACCGAGCCACTGGGTTGTCTTCGCGGCGTCCCTCGGAGGCTGGAACCAAAGGACCGTGTCGACCTCGGAAGACCTTAAGCGCTCGCTTAAAACGGGAGAGCGAACTTCATCTTTCTCATAAAAGACCATCGCCGTAGCGAAACCCCGCAAACGAAGTTCGCGACGGATTTTGATAAAGAACATTCGATAAGCCTGGGTGGTAACGAAAGCCGATAAGGAGGCTGGGAAACCGACGAAGGCGCGAACCTTCAGCTGCCGGTCGAAGTTGAGCCCTTGGAGCAGCGTTTTGGAACCGCGGACTCGCGTGAGCAGTCCTTCTTTTTCCAGATGGGAGTAGGCGCGCGAGACTGTGGCGAGAGGCAGGCGAAACCAGTCGGCTACCTGGCGCAGGGCGTAGAAGGCACGCGGCTGTTCGCGCTGGTTCTCCAACGCTACCGTGCGCAGGATTTCGGTTAGCCGTTCAGTTTTGTGGACAGCGCCGCGGAGACCGAGCCGGCTCGGGAGTGGGGGCAGCGCGCGCGGAAGTTTCTTGCGGGGCATGGTTCTGGGTCGGCGGGATGCCCGGGGGGAGAACGTGCGTGATTCTGTTCCGAATCTGTTTCTAACTGTTCACATTCTGTCTGTCTCGCCGGGAGCCGTCAAGTTGCGTAAAAGCGCCACCCGTGAATTCTCTCCTCCGTTCTGTTGGACTAACGTTCGCCGTTGGCATTGCCGCTCTTTCTGTTTGCCCGCTCCAGGCTCAGTCGCCCCCGCCGCTCGACCCGCGAGCACACCTTTCGCCGCCACCGGCGCCGAAGAGCAGCCCACCGCCGCTTCCTGAACCTCCGGCGGTAGCTTTACCAAGTCCGGCGCGAAAACCGGGCCCGCCAGAGGCGGGGAGCCGCAAGGACACAAAACCGATTCCAGCGCCCGCCCCGCAACCGGCTGCGGCGGTGCCGGCTCCGCCCATTCGGCCTCCCGTTGTGCTCCCCGGCCCTCGTTCGGCGTCGGACATACAACGATTCACCCCGGCTATTGAGGTCTGGCGGGCAAACGCTCACGCGCCACAGGCGCCCGGGCGGCGCGGTCATTACGTTGCCGAGGCTTACGTGGCCGACAGCAAGCCGGTTCTCGTGCGCCTGCAGTTTGACCCTTCCGCTCGAGGCAATGCAGTGTTCGTCAGGCCGGGCCGCAACGCCGTCCTGGATTCGAACCCGACAAATCTGCGCATCAACGGCGCCGGTGAATGCGTCCTCAGTTTGCACCTGGCCGATGGCGCGGACACCGGCCATGTCGCGTTTCACTGCGCCGGGCTCATGACGACGGTCAGCTTGACGCGCGCTTCGGAATCCAGAGTTCTGGCGAATGAACATGCAGGAGGTAACCGATGAAAAAGAATTTCCTCTGCCTCCTCATGGTAAGCCTGGGGCTAACTCTGAATTGTTTCGAAAGGCAAGCCGTCGCTTTCACTACGCCGGATGATAATCCGGAAGGAAACACTGGGGCGCTGAAATCGCAGGTAACAACCGGCGGTTCCTACGACGCTCACAGCGGAAACGCCACCCGCACCGTAACCGACCTTCATCTTCCCGGCGCGCTGAGTACGCTCGGCCTGGACTTCACTCGCTATTGGAACTCCGTTCCGAACGACGCCGACAATCCCTACGCCGTGCTGCCGAGGAGCTTTGCGGCGTCGAACTGGTCTCACTCCTGGGAGTGGTACGCGAACGAAGAGGATACCAGTGATAACATCTCGGGCGACGGGTCCGAAGAAATTTACACGACGGCCATTACCGTCACCTTTCCCGATGGCCACGCGACGCGATATAAAATCACGCGTTCGAACCGAGGCCATTATAGCGGCGGAGTCTTAATTCCGGCCGATCCTCGCTGCGGTCCGCCTTACACCGGGCCGGAGCAGAACGGCTTTCTGGCCGGCGGCTCCATCTACGATTACCTCAGGGACATGGCGGCGGACGGCTCGGAGTTTTGGATTTATCGCGCCGACGGCAGCTCCGTCCACTTTATCGGGGGACCTGGGGTCTATCACGTAAATGAAATCTACGACTCGCATGGGCTAAGGACAGCTTTGGATTATTACCCGGACGGGACCCTTTACCGAGTCACCGAAGATGGTGGCCGGTTTCTGCAATTAAACTGGTCGGGCGGCGTGATCGCCTCCGTCGAAAGCGGCGGCCCGGCTGGCACCCAAACCGTCTACTATTCCTACAACACGATTTGCGACGGCGATGGCGGGGGCGAGGGCGGTCCGACCGGAGGAGGCGATGGCGGCATGTCGGTCAGCGCTCCAGTCTCCGGCGGAACGTGCACTGGCCCTGTCTGGCTTGTCCTGACCGGGGTGAGTTATCCTGAAGGCAATTACGCCCATTACAGTTACGGTTTTTATTTCGGAGACGATCCCAGCGTTCATGAAACCGGTTATCCCGTTCTGAAGTATGCCGACGATCCGCGCTACGCCGGCGCGATGACCAGGATTTTCTATACTTACCGCGCCGCTTCCTGCCCCGAACGCGCTCCCGGCAACTTTAACCGAAACTATTTCGCGGCGCTCGCTCAGTCCATTGCGAAGGAAGAGAGCGGGGAAACGCGTGAGGCCGTCTCCAGTTTTTCGATCAATTGCTACGACGGCACCCGGATGGAAACCAACGGTATCAACGGCTGGCGCATGTTTTACTTTGGCGATTCCGCCGGTTACCAGGGCACAGGCGAACACCTGGGCTATCAGCTGATCAAGCTGACGGATTACACCAACCAGTATCCTCTTCCGGCTAACCTGCCTTTCGACCGGCAGAATTGGCTCCAGGGCCAGCCTCACCAAATCTGGGATGGACGCGGCATCCTGACTGAGGCCGTGGTTACGCCCTTCAATGGGAATACCGGGCAATATGGCGATAGCAGCGGCTTGCCCAGCGAAATCCATCACGTCGCCGCCGATGGCACCTACCAGGTTTTCGACCGGATTAATCCCGGCAATTCCGATCCGCAGGACTACAGCCGAATCCCAAACCGCTTCAACCACTGGCTCTTCAGCCATCGGGACGAACGCGGCTTTACCACGACCTACACGCGCGACTCGCGCCGCCGCGTCCGGCGAATAGATTACCCGGAAGGCAGCTACGAGATATTTGGCTACGATCCGTACGGCTATAACAAGGTGACGTATCATCGGCTGGCCAGCGCCGCTGAGGAATACCTATACTACGACGGCTACGGCCGGCTGGTTTGGGAATACAACTCCGTCGACGGTTGGGACGCGCGCAAGGAATACACCTATTACGCTCCTGGGGAGCTGGGCGGCACGCCAGATCTGGTGAAGACGGTCTCCGACGGGCGTTCCCGGAGCTCGGGTGCGCCCTACAGCACCTGGATGGAGTACAACGGGCGCCATCAGGTGACGAAACTTCATTACCCGCCCACGGGCCTGAGCAGCGATCCCGTGGTCACCTACGGTTATGATACCCATGGCAACTGTAGCTGGATTAGCGACGAGCTCGCCCAGTACCCGCAGGATCCTGCGCATACCAAGCGCTACACCTACGATGACTACCGCCGTTGCACCTCTTACGTGGAGCCGATTAACGCGACGGATGGAAATAACAGCTTTGTCACTTCACGCCGGTGGGACTGGCTCTACGACCGCTGGATTGACGGTGTGGGTGGGCGCGATCAGTCCACCCACACGAAGAACGAATGGCGCATCCAGATTGGGCCGGCTTTCAATTACCTCGGAGAACGGCCGATGACCGCGCGCGCGCACGACGTGCAAAATCGCGTCATCGTTGAGCAGACCGGATGGATTCAACCCGCGGGTGCGATTGGCAATTGGTATTACGGCGCGGATCTTGAAACACATTATTTCAGCTACGACGAGAACGGCCAAAAGAAGAGCTATACGGACCCGATGGGCCGGGTGACGACCTACGATTACGATTTGCGTAACCGGCTCTGGAAAACCAACGAAACCGTGAATTCGGTGCCGCGCACGACCGAGACGCTTTACGACCCCACCGGAAACAAGACCGACGTCAACTTCCCCGATGGCCGGAGCCAGCATTGGCGCGACTACGATTCTTTCGGCCAGCACGGGACGTTTATCGACGAGCGCAATAACACCACGAACCTGACCTACTGCTGGGGCCCGATGAAAAAGCTTTATACCGTTACCACCCACCGCGATGGAGATTGGGGCGGGATCGAAGACCAGCGGACCACCTTTAGTTACAATTTAATGGGAAGGCCGACCGATGTCGAGTTCCCTGATCACAGTCACGAGACCACCACTTATTATTGCAAAGAGGGAGTCGGTTATTTCTGCGATCAACCGCATAGCTTTACGACGCGCAAGGGGCAGACGAGGGTCATGCGTTACGATGCGCGCGGCCGTGAGACCTATCAGTCCTGGAGCGGGACCGATAATGGGCAAACCTCGCCGATTTACCGGGATTGGGATGATGCCGGCCGGTTGACCCATATCTCGAACTGGATGGCCAATATCTTTTTCGGTTATGATGATGCCTCCCAGCTCCAATGGGAAAGCGATTACATCGCAGGGGCCGCCTCAACCGTGACCACCAGTTACCGCCGTTACGGCACCGGCAGCATCTGGAACATCATTTATCCCAACGGCCTGTGGGTCGCCCGCGATTACACCGCCCGCGGTCAGTTCAATACCGAATGGGAAAAGAGCACGGGCGATTGGCGGGTCGCGGTCGATTACAATTATAACCCCGACGGCAAAGTCGATTACCAGGATTACGGTAACGGCGTGCGGAGCAATTACGATTACGACCCGCGAGGATTTACCAGCTGGGTCCACCATTACCGGCTATCCCCGTACCAGAACTACTCCGCCCGCACCTACTGGCGGGACGAGCGGGACCGGATCAGCGCCTGGCAGAAGAGCACGGACAACAGCGTGAACCCGATGGAAGACGGCCGCGGTAACCGGTACTACTACGACGCCGAAGGCCAGTTGACCGACGCTTATTATGGAGCCCTCGATCCGGCCGGGAATCCAAACAGCTGGCAACGCGAGGAGCATTTCAACCTCGATCCGATGGGGAACCGGCGGGGGTGGGATTACCTGGCCACAAAAGGCTGGCAAAACTTCACCCGAAAAGATAATGGATTGAACCAGTATCGGATGTGGTCGCCCTATTCCA
>JBEEHG010000044.1:0-52351 GCA_041167265.1 Verrucomicrobiota bacterium
CTGTTTTCTCCAGTGTCTTTCTTTAGAAACTCCGGCCCATAGGCGTCATATTCCTCTAGTGACTTCGGCTTCATTCCCACTGATGCGAAGAAGGCCCTCAATGGTTGCTCAAAATAGGCCGGAATAGGATGAGGGTATGATTTATCTCCAGCGCGGTATAAGATATTTCCGCACAAAAAACAGATAGAGATTGCAATTTCACTTCCATCTACGCGTACGATGACGATGTCGTGATGGGGTTCAAAACAGAGCGATCCTTTCGCGTAAAATGGCCGGGGCCACTTGCCAGCGATCCGCGTCAAACGCTCGATCTCATCGCCGGTGGCCTTCCTCTCCAGCAAAGTGGTATCCCACGCGTATTCTCTCAGCGTTACCGACCGGGCTCCATCGAGATCGACAGATAAGTGGCGTAACACAGACCACGACGGCACGTCCATAATGTTCATTACCCAGCCGATGAGTCCAATCACCAACATTAAGAATGTCCCTCCTAGGATCTTGATGGGCAAGCGAGTTTTCATGACAAAGGATAACTATTTGCTAAAGGTTGATCCGACCGACATTTTGTAACGAGTTACTTCTTCTCCTCCGGCTTCTTTTGGCCAGGAACTTCATATCGCGGTGTGCCATCTTTAGCTTTCCCAGTTGCAGGGTCAACAAGGCCATGACTCGCTATAACGGTATTAGTCGAGGGCAGAAGACTGGCAACCTTCTCCTGAAGGGATTTTCCATCTGGCCCGCGGTCCGCCGCGTAGCAGATGTCAAGCTCGATGCGTGAATTTTCTGTATAGCTCTTCCTAGACGTAACCGCGCCGACTATTTGTTCGGCCGTCCACTGCATCGAGGCGGGAACATTATTAATAGTTTTCGCGTTGTTTTTTACATCTTGCGTAACCGACGTATTCATCGCTCCTCCGCGGGTCCCGTGCGCCGAGGCGATGATTCGGTTGGATTCCCAGCTGTCCCGATTATACACATAGCGAAGTACCTTTGCGTCGATTATGTTGAGTCCGTCCCAATAAGGAGCGCAGAAAGGGGTCAGAGCTTAACATCGTCAACCTTCAGTAGGTTCGACAGGTAGCCGCAACTGCCCATTTGCAGACGCTCCGCGATCCAGCGCCGGGTCATGGGCGTTTGGGCGCGTAATCGCTGCGCAATCGCCACCTTCACCGGATCGCCCTTCCGCGCACGGCGCAGATCAGCCAGGCTCCAGCCCACCGCCCGCAGGCAATCTCGCGCGAGTCGTTCGGCCAATGTTTCATCCACTGCTCGTCCCTCGCTCCGTCGCGTGCCTTCTCTGCTGCGACTCTGGGTTAACTTGTCTGCGATCCAGTCCACAAAATCTTCTCCACCTAACGTCCAGCCGCGGCGTAACACGGTCTGCTCTTGTAGTTCGGCCGCGCAAGCTTCAGTTCGTCGGCCAAACTCCCGGCGTCCAGCGGCGGTGTCGTGCTCCAACCCGTGTTCGCCCAACAGCCGATCCACTCGCAGCCAGTCAGGCCGCAAGCGAAGACGCAGATAAGCGGGATAACTGCTCCAGGGATAGCTCTCCAGGGGCGCTCGTGTTGCAACCAAACCGGCGCGACGCGGGTTTAGGTGCACATAGTCACAGGCGCAGCGAAGATAACCTGCGCTCCGCTCATCGACCAGCTGCGCCTTGTAGCGTCCGCCAAACAAGTGTCCCCATTGGCGATGCCGCCGGTTAAAGCTTTGGGTGTAGGTCCCGAGCAGCCAGCGCATGCCGCTGGAGAGATTAGCTTGGGATGTTTCAATCACCGCATGCCAATGGTTGGACATCAGGCAGTAGGCGTGCACTTCCCAGCCAGTTTTCCCGCACGCGCGCCCCAGCAGCGAGAGGAACATTTCACGGTCGGCCGCGTCCAGAAAAATGTCTTCCCGTCGGTCGCCCCGGCTCATGACGTGATAACGCGCGCCAGGATATTCGATCCGGAGGGAACGCGGCATACCGGTCTTCTACCTAAAGTTCATCTGATCGGTCAAGAAAGTTTACGATGTTAAGCTCTGACCCCTCTTTCCCCTCCTATAGCGGCGGTCTATGACCGTCGATTGTCTTCAATTTTAGACCTTCGCCTAAACGTAGGGCGGAGGACTCCGATTTCCCCTCCGTAATCAGCGGTCGACCAAATGATAAAGCGCGCCAGTGAATTCTACGCGTGCTTTCCGGGGCATGAACAACGCGACCGTAGCCGGCTGGCTTTTGCAGGTTGAGAGAAAACTGCCGAGCTTCTAGGACTGACCCTTCTGTTCCCCTATTCTACCTTCCGCGTCTTCTTACTCTTTTGCAGCAGGTGTTGCGCGGCGCTTTCAATCTCCCTGGCCGCGTCGAGACGCTTTTTAGGCGGAACGTGCGGATACTGGACGAGCCATAAGCCCAGTTCCAACAGTTGGGCACAAGGCGTATCTGCGCCGACCGACGCCGAAACTCCCTTTAAGTGAATTCCCGCATGGTCTTTCGCCGAAATCACAAAAGTCGGAGCCGATGGCACCGCTTTTTCGAACGTTCGGCTCTTTTCAAGCATGGTGAGCCAGAGCTCGTGCACAACTTCAGCGGTGGAGGCGGGCAAAGGCGCGTCTGTGCGTCGAATTTTAATCTTTCGCAGGTCCACCCGCGCCTTCTCCACAGCGGTAGGTATGGCAGCCGAAAATGAATCCGAAGCTTCGGTTGATGTTACCCAGTAACCTCCGGATAAGGAGCGGGCTCTTTCTGGGGCATGATAGATGGCCGCGGAACGATCACCATCGCCGCGTGCGTTAGTCAAGAACACATATCTGGCGATCTCGTCTTTCGTCACACACAATTTGTGCTCATAAAGGCGCGTGACCGCCGGCGACACGATTGGGTCATAGCCTTCGCGAACTATGCAATACTCTCCGTTCCAGCCCTGCTCCGCAGGCTGCGACGATAGGACAGTCGACACTGTGGCCACGACGACCAAGGCAACCGTAAGTAATGTGTGAAATTTCCTCTTCATGTGTGTCAATCGAACGTAAGCGCGCGAGCCGATTCCGTTATCGTTTATCATTCGGCCGCGTAGAACCGGATCCTACCCCGTTATCCGTATGGGAAGCAAGAAGCAAAAGGGGTCAGTTCCAAGTATCGCCAATCTGTTTCATTGCGAGTAACGATAAAGTAGGTGCGCGACATGCGTTGGCGCGCCCATCTGGAGTAGATCCGCGATTTCTCTTAGCGTCAGAGTCGTTTCCGCCCGCAAGCGCTGCGCAATCTCGACTTTTCCCTGATCCCCCTTCGCGCGCCGCTCTAACTCCGCCGTTTTCCAATCCCGGCGTCTGAGTTCCTCCTCCACGATGCGCCGCCCCACTGCGTTTTCTGTCTCCTCGTGCACTCTCCGACCGTGCCCGCTCCTCGCGGGCCGCTTCACCCTCCTCACCAGCCTATCAACGAAATCCTCCGCGCCTACTCGCCAGCCCCGGCGCAGTGCCGCCAGCGCTTGCTCCGGCGCTTCCAGCCGCCGCCCTTCCATCCGCCGCGCAAACTCCCCTCGACCGCGCGTGTCCTCCTTCTCTATTCCGTGCTCACCCAAAAGCCGATCAGTCCGCAGCCACGCTGGTCGGCGTCGCCTCGACCCCAGATACTGCGGATAACTGCTCCAGCGCCAACTCGTCAGCGTCGCGCCCTTTCTAATCAGCTTCGCTCGTTCCGGATTCAGGTGCACGTAATCACACGCGGCGCGAAGATAGCCGCGGCTTTCCCCGTCGATCACCTGCGCCTTATAGCGCCCCTGAAACAGATGACCCGAAAGATGATGTCTCCGGTTGAAGCGTTGTGTGTACGTCCCCAGAAACCATTTCATGCCTGCCGCCAGATTCGCGCGCGGGGTTTCCACCACCAGATGAAAGTGATTGTTCATCAAACACCAGGCGTGCACTTGCCAGCCGCTCCGCCCGCAGACCTGTCCCAGCGTTTCGAGAAACAGCTCCCGATCCCCATCGCTCAAAAAAATCGCCTCCCGCCGATCCCCCCGGCTGAGCACATGGTAAATCGCTCCGGCATACTCGATCCGCAATGGCCGTGGCATTTCCCTAACCTAGCGAAAATGGACCGCAATTGTCAATACTCGGAACTGACCCCTTCTTTGATGACCCCTTCTTTGAACTGCCCTTCCGAAGAACGCGATGGATGCGGTTGCCCTACAAAGCAATCGTCACCGCTGATGGTTCGATTTCAGCGCCGGATTGGGTCACCTTTGGAAGATGGGACCTTCGACCTTCAGGTCGTGCTTTCGAACATGCCAGGCTATCGCCGTGTCGTTTTCGTTGGGCTTGGGATTAATTGCGTCCTCAACAAATAGC
Source organism: Verrucomicrobiota bacterium (assembly GCA_041167265.1). Classification (GTDB taxonomy): domain Bacteria; phylum Verrucomicrobiota; class Verrucomicrobiia; order Chthoniobacterales; family UBA10450; genus AV80. Next base: position 4,333 of record JBEEHG010000044.1, read on the forward strand.
AGCGAATAAAAATCGGGATCCGATCGGATTACGAGTTGAAGGCGATCGAATGGGAAGTGTCGCCGCTTCATTTCAACGAGAACACGGTCAACGCACACCAGCTCCTTCTCATTGAGAATGATCTCCTTAAACGCCGGCGAAGGCGAAGGTCGATCTGCGGCCAATATTGCATGGACAACCAAAGCTGTCGTGAGAGCACAAAAAATTGGGACTGTTGCATTTTTCATTATGGAACTCCTACTTCGCCCTGCCCCGGCTCATACATCAGCACCTTGTTGTCGGGCGTGCCAAGGTATCGTCGGAATTCAGGGTTAATTCTGAACTGTCTGAAAGCTTCGTGAATATCTGTATCGGAGAAGTGGTTGCTCTTGTAACCGTCTTCTCCTCTCGGAGCACGTTGCGGGACGAATTTTGGTGGAGCGCCGGTCAATCCTCTGCGATCCGCAACAGCGCGGGAGAAATCTGCATGAGTATGATAGTCGCCGTCGACCCGCTTCGCATTTTTTGGCACACCCATCTCAGCTGGGGATTTTCTAAGATCGACTTTGTTCCCGGCACCGTCAGTGCGCGGAGCGGTCGCGTAATGCCTGCCGTCGTCGCCGACGTATGTTAACCCTCCGTATTCCGCATTTCTTTCTTTCGATGTCGGGTTAATAAATAGAAGGGCATCTTTCGCGGCTTCAGCGCGTGTATCGAATGGATCACCCGGTTTCAGTCCCAATGGATCGCTCCCATCCACGGGATCATCGCCGCAATAGCGGTAGAGATTCATCTCAGAGCTGCTAAAGGCTTCGGGTGCCACCCCGCCTGGCGAGAAAAGTGCCTTTTGGCCCGCGCTTAGTTTTTCTCCTTCGGTCTGCAATCCCATCGGATCGGTCTGGAGGAAGCGGCCTAAGTCGGGGTGATACATCCGGTGCCGGTAATCGTAGATGCCAAGTTCACTAATCCACTCCCTGCCTTGAAACATGAAACGGTTCCCGTACCAACTCCCACCGCGATCGTTGTCATCCCAGAACGCGGTCACCTTCGGCTTGCCGAAGGCGTCGTAGGTGTATCTCTCCAGAATGTTACCACTCGAATCGAGCAGCGCCACCACGTTACCGTGATGATCCTGCTTGTAGATCATCGCGCCGTGCACCGCGTCCCAGCGCACCAATATTTCGTCCGGGCGCGATCCATACATATTCCAGGCCGCAAAATTCGCCCACTGGTCCCATTCCACGATCGGGTTCCACTCATCATACGTATACAGCCGCGTGCCGCTGCTGGTCGTGCGCCGGACACAACGCCCAAGCCCGTCGTAAGTCGCCTGCATGCTTCCGTCCACCAGGTGGTTCTCGGCGTCGTAGGAAAAGCTCGCTCCATTGTAACTGGTAAGGTTGAAATTCCCGTCGTAGCCAAGTCCCTGGCCGTCAATGCTCCCATATTGGTTGAGGGCATTGGGTCCGAACCAGCTCATGTTGCCGTTATCGTTTACATACGAACGGTTGAGCCAGCTGTCCTGATAGCCGTAGTCCACCGACCGGGTCCAGTTCACGGGATTACCGCTCCAAACCCGTTCGGCATTGTACCGGACATTAGTTAACTGATCGTTGTTTGAGTAATAAAAGCGCTCCCCCCGGCCGGTACCCATCCCATTGTCCTCATCCCGCCAGGTGGCGACTTCTCGGTTTACACTGTCGTGCAGATACCAGCTCCGGGCGAAGATCCCGCCCCCGTTGCCCCCCTGTTCGGCCATGTCCCCACGATTGAGCTCGTCGTAGTGGTAGTTGGTGACGTTCGCATACCACCAACGCTCCTGCCGCTGGATCAGGTTGCCAGCTCTGTCATAACTGAAATCATAAAACGGATTGCCACCGCCATCGCGGATATGTTCCAGTTGGTTGCGGTGGTTGTAATCGTAGTAGACAAGAAAGTAACCGGGCACGTGGAGTGCGGACCGGTTCCCGTCCACATCCCGCCACGTCTCGACCCGGCGCGTCGGATAGCCGGAAAGTGTCTGTTCTTCCCAAACCTTCCGATTGGCGTCATCGTAGCCGAACGCCACCGTCGTCTCGCCGCCATTGGTCATGATGTTCGTCATCCGGCTGGCGGCATCAAAGTCCTTATGCATCCAAGGGCCGTTCCAGTCCCACCAACTGTCCCGCTCGCGGTGCCGGCTGTCGTAACTGAAGTGCTTGTAATCGTCGGCCGGGTTCTTGTAGAGGTAAACATTTCCGACCGCATCATACCAGAACATTTCGCTGCGGCTGGCTCCGTAAACGTCGGGCGGATAGGTCTCGCTCGTCTTGCGGTTAAGGAGGTCGTAGCCAAATGAGTAGATGGCGCCTTTCGCGTCCGTGATCCGGCTGATCGTGCCGCTGGGGTTATGATCATAAACTGTAGCCTCGCCCGCGAAGCCGTAATGGATCCACATCCGATTCATCGTGTCTGGGGTCCAGCTTTGCGAGGTCCCATCGGCTCGGGTTTCCCAGCGCTTGTTACTAGCGCCATCGTACCCGCACCAGGTCGTCTGGTAGAGCGCATTCATCACGCTCGTGCGGCGGTTGCGAGCGTCGTAGCCGAAACTAGTCGTGTAGTTACGCGGGTCTCGAGTCCAGCTCAAGTTCCCGACTTCGTCGTAACCGAACCAGGTCCAGGCCTCATCCGGCGTGGACAAGGCCTGCACCTGATAACTTTTGCGGAAATTTTCGTCATAGCCGTAGACGACATTTTTGTTCATCGGCGAGACGATGGATTTTACGCAGGCGGTCGTGTGAATTAGCGGGTTTGACCCATCAAGGGCATAGCTGTTGATGGTGGTCTGGCCCAGCGGGTTGGTCACGGTGAGCACCCGCTTGTATTCGTCGTAGCTGTAGCTGGTCGCGTGGCGTAGCTCGTCGGTCGTCCAGGCCAGGGTGCCATCCGCGTTATAAGCATTCTCGATGTAACTGCCATCCTGATGCGTGACTTTTGTGATTTGCCCGCGCTGATTGTACTCGTACCAGGTAGCGTTCCCATACGGATCGACCATGTTCTGGAGCCGGTCGTTCCAGTAGTAATTGTAATGAGTGACGTTCCCGAACGGATCGGTGGCAGCGGTCTTGAGCCCGCGATAATCGTAATCGAAGTGTTCCCATCCGCCGCTGGTCAGTCGGTGATCGACTACCTGGCCGAAGCCGTTGTAGAAAAACTGCTCGTAGCCACCGTCCGGGTAGCGCGTCTGCCAGACACGGTTGTTCCCGTCCCGATCGAAGTAGGTCCAGTTCCCGTTCTCGTCTTTTTCGCCCGAGTGAAAGCGGGGATTTGCCGGGTCGCTAAAGGTGTATTCCCTGGTCGAGCCGTCTCCGGGATGCGTTATTTTCCTAAGGGCGCCAAGGACCGGTTCCGTCTCGTAGGTGGTGGCGTTGTTGCGCGCGTCGGTGATGCGCCAACCCGGAAGATTGTATACAGTCGTGTCGGTAAAAGTCTGGTTCTTGAAATCGGTCCACGTGGATGAAAATTCGTAGGGAGTAGGGCCAGTGAGATAATTGAAAAACCTGCTATGGCCGTCTCCCCGGGTCTCGGTTCGCTGCTGGAAAGTGGGGTCATTGGGCGATGTGGGAAAAGTTACCTGGGTGACGATCTGGCCATAGAGATTCTGTTCGGCTTTGACCTGGCCGCGGGCCACGTACCCCGGCGCCGCCTCGCCCCTCTGGACGTACTGATACTGAATTTGTTTCATCGGCCCCGCGTAACGCGGATCGTCACAACTGTGGAGAACCTGCGCCGAAGAGTAGGTAGTGCCGTAGGCTTGATAGTCGGTATTTGCGACCTCGTAGCTGTAAAAGGCCCAGCTGCCGTCATCGTAGTAAGCCCTTTTCAAGTTGTACATTCGCGAGCTCATCGCTGCGTACGTAATCCAGACCGGCTCATACTCATAGCTTACTGTTTCGATCACATTGCCGCGGCCATCGTTCGACCGAACCATTGAGATCACATCCTCGGAGGCCAGCATCGAAGGATTACTCTGGGTCCAATAGGAAAAATTCTGATAAAAGAATTCCAGGTAACGTCCGCCGGGCTCGGTGACCCGGCTGAGTTTGCCCGAAGCGTCGTAATCCAGCGTCGTGGCCTGGCCGTAAGGATCGAGAATCTGGTAGGCCTGATAAGTGTTCGCCACCGGCGCCGGCCGAAAGAGGACTCTGCCGCCATCTGCGCGGCGTAACTCGTAATATCCACTGCCTGCAGTGATCAATTTGTCGTCAGGCCCGTGTTTCCCGTTCATGCCAGAGATGGTTTGTTCCGGATCGTCCGTCCAAAACTCGACCCCACCGCCTCCCGGATACGTCAGACCACCGACCGGACCACAATAGTTATTGTGTGTGCCCTCCTCGCAGTAATTCTCGTCCGGCGGTCGGATCCATAAACTCCAGACATAAGAATGGGTCCAGCCGCCGCCCTCGCCAAATTGACGGGTCCCGCCGCCACGGGTTGTGAGGATGCGAGTGAACTTCAGCGGATAGGCGCCGATGCTTCCCGGCACCGCGATGTCGTCGATTTCACGACGGCCGTTTCCCGTGTAAGGATCCAGTTGCCCAGCCACTTCGCTGCTGCCGTGATACTCGTTGGTCACGCCGCCGGGATTGTCGTTCCCGGCCTGGCCGAACGACGGCTGGACAGCCATTAGGCAGCCCAGCGAAATAAAAAGGAAATATTGCGCTCGTTTGTTCATGCGATGGATCAATGGCGGCGCGCCCCTGACCGGCGGACGGGGTTGCTGGGATCGACGACATAAAACTCCAGGAGATGCCGCTCAAGCGGAGTTCGCACCTCGAGGCGGTAGCGGCCCGGACCCGCGCCGGGCTTGAAGACCAAAATGACTTTGCCGGTCGGCAAAACGACGAGGTGCCCGCCATCCACTTCGCCGCCGTCGAGGGGCGTCGCCGAGACGGGCATTCCAGCCCTGTCCGCGGGAAACTGAAGCGTAATCGGCACCGCTTGGTTCGGCTTTACCAAGACCAGCGGCACGCGCCCCTCCCGGCTTATATTGTGTTCCGCATTGCCGTCGCCATTGGTGGCGATCACTTCCAAGGAATTACTGACAGGCACCGGTAGCGATGCCGCCCAGACATGAGTGGCGAGCAGGATTGCCGTAAGACTGCAGACCACGGCTGACAAGAGGACGTGGCGGAGCTTTATGTTTTTGATGGGACCTCCTTCACAATCCGCGTCGCGGAGGTCCGGGTCGATTGCTGCAACTACTTCGGCGGGGAACCTGGGGACGAAGAAAGTTTTTAGCTTTCTTTTCGAGAATTCGAAATCGGGTGGATGTATCGTTGCCGAAATTTTCACCGATAACGAACCGAACCGGACGATTTGTTTGAACAACAGCCATGCGGCAGCCGTCTCTGGACAGACGCAATTTGCATGTCTCAACCTCGCTGCCTATCGTAACGGCACTTTCGGAATGAATAATTTCTTGTTCGCGGGCGCCACGCTGGTCCTGGCTCAGACCCCAACCCCGCCGCTGCCCGATCTCCCCAAGACAAAATCCATTCTCGATACCCTCATTGCAGCCGGCCCGGTCATGGGCGCGATGCTCGTGCTCTCCATCATCTTCGTCATGCTCGTGATCACGTATTTGCTCACGATCCGCCGCGGGTCGGTCGTTTCGAGCGGGTTCATGGCAACCGCGGACGCGTTGCTGCGCAAACGTGATTATCTGGGTTTGCTCGCGGTTTCGAATCGGCACGGTGAAGCGATTGCGCGGGTCGTGCAAAAGGTGCTCGATTTCACGACGAAAAATCCGAGCGCGGAGTTCGCCCAGGTCCGCGAGATCGCGGAGACCGAAGGGACACGCGTCACCTCGAGCCTGAACAACCGGGTGGTTTACCTCGCCGATATCGGGATGATCGCGCCGATGCTCGGCCTGCTCGGAACGGTCTTCGGAATCATTAAATCGTTTGGCGCCCTTGGCGGCGATCTGGGGACCCAACGTTATGCACTGCTCTCGAGCGGCGTAAGCCAGGCGCTGATCAACACGGCGGCCGGCCTCGCCATCGGTATCCCGGCGATGATCTTCTACGCGTTTTTTCGCGGCCGCGTGCAGAGGATCATCTCCGAACTCGAGTCCGCCGTGACCCACATTTTGGCGTTGCTCTCGTTGCAATACGCGAAACGGACCCCGGAGCGCACACCCGTGTTGCTCGAAGATGAGTTTTAGCGGGATGGGAGATCCCGCATCCCGACAATGAACCTGCGCAAGCACGCCATGCCGCAGCATCCGGGCATTCAGCTCGCGCCGCTCGTGGACGTCCTTTTGCTGCTCCTCATTTTCTTTTTGCTGACTTTCAACGCGGCCCGGAACGAGAACGAGCTGGATGTGAAGGTGCCGAAAGCATCGTCGGCGAAAGAGAAGACCGCGACCATGGGCGACATTGTCGTCAACGTGAAGGCAGACGGAAACGTCGTGGTAAATCGGCGAACGCTTACCACAGCTGAGTTGAGCGACATGCTCAAAAACCTCGTTCAGCTTTACCCCGACCAGGCCGTCGTGATTCGCGGCGATGAGACCGGCGCTTACAAAAACATCGTCAGTGTCCTGAACACTTGCAGCGAGGCGGGCGTGACCAACGTCGCTTTCGCTACCGCAAAATGAAAACGCGGCGAGGCGCCGTTTGCCTCCTGCAAACAGCGCTGATTTTCGTGGCGATGCCGCTCGGCCTCGCGCAGCAAAGAACGCCGGAAGTTCGGCGGGCCCAGCCAGTCGAAGAACCGCCCACACCCAGGGCGGTTCCGTTCGATACGCCAGTGCCTTCGGCCAAGCCCAGGCGCAGCCCGCCCGAGCCGACCGCAGCGCCGAAGCCAGGCAATGACGAGAATCCGGAGTCGCCCCCAGCCGATCAGGAAGCGTCGGACCGGCGCCAGCTCGATTATGCGAACGGACTTTTCTCCCGGAAGCTTTTCGATCTCGCGGCGCCGGAATACGAAAAGTTTCTCGGGCAATATCCAGGCGCCCCCGGCCGGGCGAGCGCTTATTTTTATCTCGCGGAATGCTACCGGGCCCTGAACAAAACATCCGCGGCACGAACCAGTTTCCAAAACGTCCTGGATAATTACGGCGAGAGCGAGTTCGCCGGTCCGGCCGCGTACGGTGTCGCGGAAATATTGTTTACGCAGAAGGACTACGGCGGCGCGCTTCCTCTTTTTCATAAAGCCGCCGCGAAATCGAAGGAGGCGGCCCTCGCGCTTTCGGCGCGCTATTTCGAAGCGCGCTGCCTGGAAAACGTGGATCGCAAGGACGAGGCGCAGAACCTTTATCAGCAGGTCGCCGAGACGAAGAATCCGAATCCGTACCGGGAAGACGCACGGATGGCGGCGGGGACGATCGCCCTGGCGCGGGGCCGGAAGCTCGAAGCCTTGCGCAATTACGAGGCGCTCGCCAACGAAACCCAAAAGCCGGCCTTAAAGGCGGAAGCGACCGTTCGTGCCGGGATGGTGGCGGTGGAACTTCAGCAGACTGAGAAAGGCAAGGCGGACAAGGCCATGGCGGAAAAGGCGCTCAGCCTGTTGCAGAAAGGGCGGTCCCTGCCGGAGGCGGGCAAGTGGCGGGCGATCGCGCAGGTTGGATTGCTTCGGCTGCAATATCAGTCGGGCCAGTACGACAAAGTCGTCGCCGAATACAAGCGCGGCGAGAAGGAGATCCCCGAGGAAGTGCGAGCGGAGATGATGCTGATCGTCGGGAACAGTCATCGTCAGCTGGGCCACACGAAGGAGGCGGACGAAATTTACCGGCAAATCATCGACAAATATCCGAGCAAGGAAGAGGCGAAGGACGCGCAATACCAGCGCCTGATTAATTTCTACAACACCAATGCGCCGACCTTGCTCGAAGAGATTGATGCCTACGTGAATTCCAATCCCGCGCCGGAACGCGGCGATCAGGCGAAGCTGCTCAAGGCCGAGCATTTTTATAAGGAACAGAAGTTCGCGGAAGCGGCGCCGATTTACAGCGAACTCCGCGCCTCCCATCTCTCGCCGAAGCTTCGGGCGGAAGCGGCCTACAAACTCGGGTGGTGTTACGTGCAGCTGAAGGACGGCGTGAATGTCATCGACGCTTTCCAGTACTTCATAAAAGCATTCCCGGACAGCCCGCAGATGCCGTCCGCTCTTACCCAGCGCGCCATCGCCGAGCAAGCCGACAAGAACTACGACGCCGCCCTCGAAGACTTGAATACGCTGTTGGCGAAGTTCCCCACCGCCCGCGAGCGCGAGGCCGCCCTCCAGCAAAAGGCATTGATCCTCGGCCAGAAGGACGACGCGAAAGGAATGTCGGACGCGTTTCGGCAACTTCTGAAGGAGTTTCCGAAAAGCTCGGTGGCGGCGCAGGCGAATTACTACATCGGCAAGGCGGCATTCGAAGCCAAAGATTACAAAGGCGCGGTGGCGCCCCTCGATGCGGCCCGCCAGCTCAATAAGGAGCAGTATTACAACCTCGCGACGGTCCGGATTGTCTCCTGCTTTTTCTATCTGAAAGATCGGCCGGCCCTGACGCGCGAGGTGGATGCGTTCTTCGCCACCACTCCGGATGGCCGGCTGCCGGCGGAAATTTTGGAATCGCTCGGGCTTGAATATTACAATGAGAAAAATTACGCGGCCGCTGCGAAATACCTGACGCTGCTGGGCAAAACCGAGAATCTGGGCAACGTGAAACCGGATTTCTGGTTTTACCTGGCGGACGCGGAAACGAAACTGAAGGATTTCGCCGGGGCGGAAGCGGCCTACGAAAAATATTTACAAGTAGCGACCGATCCCGCGGCCAAGGCGAAGACATTGCTCGCGCTGGGCGCGGCCAAAATCTCGGCGCACAAACCGGATGAAGCCCAGAAGATCGCCGAAGAGATCATGAGCCTGCAGCCGGAAGGACGGGTGAATGCCGAAGCACGATTGCTGGCGGGCGACGTGCAGGTGGAGCGCCAGAATTTCGACGAAGCCGGGAAAGCGTTCATGGGTGTCGCGCTGCTTTACGACGATCCGGCGATTACCCCGCGCGCTCTCCAGAAAGCGGCGTCGGCTTACCAAAAAGCTGGGAAGAAAGAGGAAGCCGATCGCGTCGCGAAACAGCTTCGCGAAAAATATCCAGACTTCGTCGGCGGGTAGTGTAGCCGCGTCATTAGGCGAAGTTTTTTGCGGCTGTCATTCTGATCCCGCAGGCGCGGGAGAAGAATCTCTGACTATTTCTGATTCCCAGCGCTGAGAGCCGGAAATGGTCAGAGATCCTTCGCTGCGCTCAGGATGACAGCGGAAGAAGAGGATCGGAGACTTTCGCTGTGCGAAGCGTTGGAGCGCATGGAAGAAGAGCTAACCAATCGCCAGCACTTCGATCGGCAACGCGGCCAGAAACCCGCGCGCATCCTCGATTTGCAGAACGGGATCAGCCAGATGAGCCGCGAGAAAGCTCGCGTCCGGCGTCGGAGCGATTCCGGCCTGGGCGATGATTTCAGAATCACCAAGCTGGGCGACGACACCGGAAACCTTCGTTCCCAGATTCCGTGGGTCGGTGAACTCGACCGTCGCAATTCCCGGCGCCGTCGCTTCGACATAAGGCGAAAGGGTCCCAGCAAAATGAAGAACAATTTCCTGAAGCAATTTTTCCTGCGCGTGGCTCCGGACTTTTATGAGGAGCTCCAGCGATCGGGCCAAACCCTGGCTGGGTGTCATTCCGCCGCGGACACCGAGTTCTGCGGCGATCCCGTTGAGCTGAACGATGACCGCCTTTTTTTCCTGGTCGTCGATTAACGCGACCGGTTTCCCGGCCAATTCCGGTTGATGCCGCATCGCGGCCTGCAAAAAAAAATCGGGGAGATAGATCGTGGCGAACATCAGCCGGCCCTCGCCATAAATTCCCTGCCGCCCTGGACCCGATTCACTTCGATCCTCAAGCGACTGGTTGTGTCCGTTTGTTCGAGATCGGACAAACCCCAGGCATTCGCGAGCGACAATTTTAATTGCGCGCTGCTGATGATGCCGTGGCGGGTGAGGACAAGGAAAGCGGTCGGCGTTACTTCGACCAGCCGCTGCAACCGATACCAGTTACTCTGCGGAATTTTGCGCAGCTCTTCCGCCGGGTTGAGAACCAGATCGAGAACGACCAGCGGGAAATTCCCATCGCGCAAAAGAAGGTCGGCCGCCTTCACTCCTTCGGCCGCGGCAAGGCAACGGACCCACAGAAGATTGCGCAGGACGCTCGGCCCAGCCGTCTGCGGGTCGAACGAATCCCGGCCGTCGACCAGAGCAAGGAAGAACGCGCCGCGATGCGCGTTCTGCAAAAGCGCGTGGGTGAAGAGCGCGCTCCCGGCGCTGACATTCGGACTGCTTAGCTCCGTGATGGCGCTTTTCGGCAAGCCCCCGCCGATTGCGTCATCGATCGCGGGGACTCCGGTTGGCAACCGTTCCGCCGCCGGCGCACCGGGTTGGGGAAAGCGCTCCGCCAGGAGCTGGCGCAGATGAATGATCTTGTCGCTCGCCGCCGCCATGTCTCGAGACTGGCACAGGCAATCTATATGTTCAACTGAACAGTTAGCTGCGTTTTCGCCGTGACCCGGGCGGCTGCTTCCGGACCAACGAAACCATCACGCCTTGGATCCGCAGCTCGCGGGCGGGAACGAGATTTGGAAAAAGCGGGTTCTCCGCTTTCAAGTAGGGCCGTCCGTGTTCCATCACATAGCGCTTCAACGTCGTCTCGCCATCGATCAACGCCGCGACAATGTCTCCGTTCTGGACGTCCTTCCGGTCTTCGAGAATCACGATGTCGCCATCGACAATGTGCGCGTCGATCATGGAATCGCCCCGGACGCGGAGCGCGAATGTCTTCCCGTTCTTTGACGCGTTCACCGAGCGCGTGTCGAGCGAAACGTGCCCCTCGATGGTTTGTTCCGTTAGCGTCGCCATTCCCGCCGGGATCTGGCCGTAGATTGGGACGTCGGTGATCCGGACTTTCTGGACGGGCGTGATGAGCGCCCGCGCCTTGCGAGCATGCCGATCGAGAAACCCTTTTCGCTCGAGCGTCCCGAGGTATTGCATGACCGAAGTCTGGCTGGCGAACCCGAAGTGGTGCTGGATCTCTCGCGTGCTCGGCGTGATTCCTTTTTCGCGCTGCTCGGACTGGATGAATTCCAGAACGTCTCTCTGCCTCTCGGTGAGCATGTCGTTAGGATGAATGAAAATGCCGGTGCTCGCAAGTTCAAATGAACACAATGACCAGGGTTTACGCCGCCGACAATTGGAACGCCGTTTCGTCCAGTTGTTCCGACCAGCGTCCCAGATAGGCGAATTTCAAATAGAGATCGGACAACGGACCGATCTGCGCGTCGCGCTCCAGGCCCCAGCGCGAATTGAGGTCGCGCAACTCCCCGGTCGCCGACTCGAGCAGCGCGCGGATTTTATTTCGCCACGCCTCGACATCGTTTCGCAGGGCGAATATCTCCGGTTTCAGAAGCGACTGGCTCAAGGCATTCGAAGCGGTCCGGCGTTTTTCCAGGAGAAGATCGGCGCGCTGCTTGAGGGCGCCGAGCGACGGAAACAACTCCTGCAATTGGATTGGGACCGGCTGGTTCGGCAACGGAGCATGGCCTTCGAGGCTGAGGAGGTGATGCAAACGGCGTTTCGGATCCTGCAACGTCTGATAAGCGGCGTTCAGGTCCGCGAACTGGTTCTCGGAGCCGGCGGCCATCGCATCCGGGTGATGGGCCAGCGTTTTCCGGTGGAAAATTTCCTTGAGCGCGGCGGGCTCGAGCCAGGGGGCGCGGGGTTGCTCGAGAAGCGCGAAATAATCCGTCATGCGGCGAAGCTCTCGCCGCAGGAACAGTGCGCGACCGCATTCGGGTTCGTGACCTTGAAGCCGCCCTTCTGGAGATCGTCGCTGAAATCCAGAAGCGATCCGCTGACGAAAAGGGCGCTCTTGGGATCGACCACGACCCGAACGTTGGACGATTCCACCATGATGTCGCGATTCGCCGGCCCATCCACGAGGTCCATCTTGTATTGCAACCCGGAGCAGCCGCCGCCGATCACCGCCACCCGGAGCGCGCCCGTTAGCCGTCCCTGCTTTTCCAAAAGCGAATTCAATTTCCGCGAAGCGTTCTCAGTCACCTTGATGAGACGCTCGTTGCCGATTTTGTAATTGATCGCGGCGGTTGGGGCTGAGGTATCTGACACGATTGAACCTAGCTGACGGCAGGGAGTGACTCAAGGCGCACTGCGTTTAGCAACGCCGAGGCAGCCCTCAGGAGAGGCCTGCATCCATGGCAAAGCGCACCAGACCCGCAACATTTCGTCCACCGGTTTTGGCCATGAGATTTGCGCGATGCGTTTCGACGGTCGGAATACTGATGAACAAACGCGCGGCGATTTCCTTGGTCGTTAGGCCGGCGGCGATGTTCTTTAGAACCTCCCGCTCTCGCGCCGTCAGCCGCACCGTGGTTTCATCTTTTTTTCGTTCGGGCGCCGGGCCAGCAGAGCAGAAATAACGCTGGCCGCGGCTGACGCGATCCACGGCGACGAGGAAATCGTCCCAGGTATTTGTCTTCTCCACAAAACCGTCGGCGCCGCAACTGGTGGCTGCTCCAATCCAATCCTCCTTCGGATACGCCGTGCAAAGAAGGATCCGCGTTGCCGGGCAGGCGCGGCGAATCTCCGGCACTAGCGAGATTCCGGTCCGATCCGGCAGGTTAATGTCGAGCACCACCAGGTCGGGCTTCAACCGCGCGCAAACGGCGACTGCGTCGGCGGCCGTCCCTACCGCCGCGACCACTTCGTACTGTCCGTCATTCCGGGTTAACTCCCGCGCGATCAAGTCGCGCATAAAAGCGTGATCATCGACAATCGCGATGCGGCGACGGTTTTCGAGCGAGCCTGGCGGCGCAACGATGTGTAGCATCGCGCTCATGGTTTACCATGGGGCCGAGACAGACAGGCCCGGGCGAGGCTCTGGTTCGGTAGCAGGGCGAATCGGCGTCCGTTGGTGGTGCACGGCCATCTGGGTAGAATTCGAGAGGCGCCCCTGCGCGTCCTTATGGCGGACAAGAAGGGCCTAAAGTCCACGGGTGAGCTATTTCCACGAGGGGTCGGCCTCGAGGCGACTGGAGCGTGTTTAGTATTCGTTCGAGACTCCGGACAGTATACGCCAGCAATTGTCGGCCACGAGCTCGGGCATATATTCAACTTGTCTTTCTATTCCCGCGATGACGAAATGCATGATCCTGGCCCCTTCCCAAGCGGTACCGAGGGTTGGATCACGCCAGAGCTTCGGGAACGACCACTGTCGGTCCATGCGGCTGATATCATTCGCGCGATCATAGGAGCTAGTTCGGAGTTTAATTCGGCAACAAAGACGTGGGCTTTGTCCTTACCTCGAGCAACCAACCAGAGAGATGCAGTGCGTAGTGAGATGCGGCGGTGGTGGCTGGAAAATCGCGATGCAGTCGGAGCCGGCAGGTATCAGCAAGTAGGTCCACCGCGCAAGTAAAGGGTAATTCCCGGTACGGAAGGACGTTTCCCCCCACGAGCCTTAACTACTGGCTGTATCCCGGATCAGCTGGTTGAAGATTGGAAAATGGCCAATGAAACTGCGCGCCGATACGCTCCATGAGAATTAAACCTTATTTGTTCTTGGTCTGCGTTGTTCTCGGTCTGAGGACGCCGGGAGAAGCCGAATTACCACCTGCGGCCGTTCAAGCAGACGCACTGCTAAGAAACCAGGCGCTCACCCCGGCGTTTGCAGCGAAACCGGAACATGAATCCGTCGTGCGCGCAGTTCGTATGCTCGCGAAAAATGGCGATTCGCGTGCTCGACTGGCCTTATTGAAAATCGCGGATCCGGAGACGGTGGAAACCAGCCTCAAACAGATGCGCAGCCACCATTGGGCGCAAAGCGGTGAAGCGGCAGTTGAACTGGGAGCCTCCGGCCAGCCGGTTTTGATCCTAGCGTTGAGCGAGGACCTCTTGAAGCAAGAAAGTGCAGCGCCGGCAAACTTCGTTAGTGGTGACGAACACTTCAAGGTTCGACCTCGATCCGTCTTGGCTGCTAAAGCCATTCGCGACATCATTGTGAACGCCCCAGAATTCAACGAAGCTTTAAAAGCTTGGGCACGGCAGCTGGACAGCGGCGCTGATCGTAACTTCGAATTGGGCAGGGAGGGAATCAGAGCTTGGTGGAAACAAAACCAAGGGTTGCTGCGCGACGGAAAATATAGAGCGGCGCATCCGCCACGGTAGCACGGCGAGCAGTGCTTCAAGGAGCCGCGGTTTGCAAGCGCCCACCAATCTCGAACGAGCGGTTTGAAACCGCCGTTTCTTGAAGTTCCATATGCTGTAAAGCGATCTGATCGGGGCTACCCCTGGAACCCCGCATTCATCGGCACGGGCCAGGATGCCGTCAGCCAACCGACGGTCGCCATTTCAAATCATTGCTAGGCGAAGATCGCCCTCTTGGGACGCTATTTGGTCGATCTCCGCGAGCGACGTGACCTTCTGGAATTTTTCCCGCAGGAGTTTGCCATTAGGAAAGCCTTTTGAATAAGCCATTAGTCGAGCGCGCATCGAGCGCAGGGCCTGGTCTTCGTTTCGCCATTCGAGGATCGCGAGCTGGCAATGGCGCCGAATCAATTCCCATTTTTCCTCCATGCTTGGCGCGGCGAGTTGTTCGCCGGTGGCGAAATAATGTTTCACCTGGTTGAAAATCCAGGGGGCGCTCATGGCGGCGCGGCCGATCATCGCGCCGGCAATTCCAGTCTCGGTGCGCCGGCGGATGACATCGGCGCCGCTCGTCAGGTCGCCGTTGCCGATCACCGGAATCGAGACGGCCTCCACGACTTCGCCGATCACCTTCCAATCGGCTTCGCCCGAATAACCCTGGGCGCGCGTCCGGCCATGAACGGCGACAGCCTGAATGCCGGTCTCTTCGAGAATTTTCGCAACGTGCGGCGCGTTGATCGAATCAGCATCCCAACCGATCCGGATTTTTGCCGTGACCGGTAGCGGAGCGACGGCGCCCACGACAGCTTCCGCGACCGCGGCCAGCGCGGGGCAATCCTTCAGCAGCGCGGAGCCGCCGTTCTTGGCCACGACCTTGTTGACGGGGCAGCCGAAATTCAGGTCGATGAAATCGGGGCGGACCCAATCGACCACATGCTTCGCCGCCTCCGCCATGTGCGCGGCGTTCCCGCCAAAAAGCTGGACGCCGATCGGGCGCTCGCATTCGTCGAAATCCAGATATTCGCGAGTTCGCTCGTTCCGGCGAAAAACGCCTTCCGCCGACACGAACTCCGTGACCAGGACATCGGCGCCGCGTTCCTTGCAGAACTGCCGGAAAATCTTGTCCGACACTCCCGCCATCGGGGCGAGATAAAGCGGAAAGCCGGAGAACCAGGGAAGAGAAGGCATGACGTCTCCCACTATTCCATCAATTTCTGATCCGCGCAGGCGGACGGTGTGATAGCCTCCGCCCCATGCTGATTACTCTCGCAGGCTCGGACGGCGAGATTTCAGTCAACATTTCCGAATACTGGTCGGACCAATACGGGATCGGAATAAAAGGCTGGATCTCAGCCGCGCACAGGCGGCCGGATGATATCGAATTCGTCTGCGACGACGCGGTGGTGCCGGTCGCGGCGTGGCATCCGCGGGAGGACGTCGTCCGCAAAGCGCCGCTGGGATTTCTCGGGCAAGCGTGGGGCTTTTGGTGCTACCTGCCTTCGACTTCCACGCCATCCGTCACGATTCAGCGGCGCGGTTCCAAAGCGCGGCAGCGCCATCAGGTAAAACTAACGCGCCACCCGCCGAAGATCGCGGATCCCCCAGACACAGAGAGCGGGAGTTTGTTCGAGCAATTTCGCGCGGAAATGAATCGGGCCCCGGGAAAAATACTCGAGATCGGGTCGCGGCAGGTGGTGGCGGGCGGGCAAAGCAAGCGCGGCTTGTTTCCCGGGTGTCACTTCGTGGGATTCGACTATTACCCGGATGCGAATACCGACGTGGTTGGTGACGCCCATGAGCTCTCGAAGTTCTTTGGCTGCGAATTCGACGCGGTTTTTTCGCTGGCGGTCTTCGAACATCTCGCGTTGCCCTGGGTGGTCGCGGCCGAAATCAACAAGGTATTGAAGGTGAGCGGCCTCACCTTTCACTCGACGCATTTCGCTTTTCCGCCGCACGAAAGGCCTTGGGATTTCTGGCGTTACACCGACCAGGCGTTGCGCGTCCTTTTTTCGCCGCCCCTGGGGTTTCAAGTGGTTGGGTGCGCGTTCGACACGCCGGTGCGGTTGCACCCGGATACCGTTCGCGAGGATCTGATCCATCTTCCGCTGGAGGTGGCGTGGGTGGGCGTCAGTGTGCTGGCACGAAAGACCGCGGACATCGATCCGGCGAAATTCGTCTGGTCGGCCTCGGTTGCGGAATGCCTTGGCGGCGAGTCTCAGTATCCGGCTCCGGCCCTCAAGACTGGCGCCTGAGCAACACTCTTTAGCTGGCGTTTCGTAAAAGCTCGGACACTTCCTGTTGAACGTGCTCGAGCTCATCGAGCCGGAGCCGCGCGTCCGGCACGATGAAAACATCCCCGGTCTTGGCGTGCTCGTAGATGACGACGGGCCGCTCGCCTGTCTGCTCGGCCTTCACCTGTTTGAGGACTCTTTTTCGCTCCAGCATGACGGCGAGGACATAAGAGGCATTCGTGTTTGCCGGATTGTTTTCGGCGAGCAGGCGGCGCAAGAGTTCCTCGGCATTTTCCTTCGCGAGCGGTTCCGGCGGCGCGGGCGGCGGCGGTTCGTAGCGCGATTTCCAGAAGGAGAACGGCTGGATGTTTTCGTTCCGTTGCGCCCAGGCTTCCTCGCTCAGATCTTCGCGCCGGAAGGAATCGCCTTCGCGAAACAGGAGCGTGTAGAATTGTTCGCCCGCCTGAAACGGCCGTTGGGTTCGGGCGCAGGCGTCGGCGCGATGCTTGATCGGCCACTCGTTCGTCAGCGACGGATTCATTTTGCCATTACGAACTGGTGCGCAGGAGGCCGAAGCGGGGGGGCTCGCGATTCGTGGCGCGGTAATAAAGAAGAACCAGACCGATTACGGCAAAGATGAGGTTCGGCGTCCACGCCGCGGCCCAGGTCGGAATCCGGGCGCCTTCGCCGAGGGCGAGGAACAGGTGCATCACGAAGTTCATGGAAAAGACGAGGACGATCGCCGCGGCGACGCTCGATAAGATGCCGCGGCGCGAATAGCCGACGCCGAGCGATGCCGCGATCAGCGCGACTACGGCACAGGTCCAGGGCAACGCGATTCGATATTGCAGGTGGGTCGCGAATGGCGCCAGGAGCGTCGTCGGAAAATCGGAATTGAATTGGAGGTAATCGCGCAGTTCCGGAACCGAGAGATGTTCCGCCCGGAGATTGGCGCTGCTCAAGCGGTAGGGCGTCTCGCTCCAATCGGGAATCACGAGCGATTCCACATAGGGGACCGTGTCGGTGATATTTCCGGCAGGGTCATAGTAAACGATTTTCGCCTGGCTCAATTCCCACGAGTGATTCTCGGGATGATAGAACACGCGGGTGCAAATGTAGGCCGCGACGATGTTGTCGTTCGCGTCCTGTTGCACGATGTGCACGGTGTTAAACTTGTTTTCGCCGGGGAAGAACTGCTGGATAAACCAGGTCCGGTTATCGGTCCGATTCCGGAAAATCTGCGCGGTCAGGCCGAACACCTGGCGGCGGGACGAAGGATCCTCGAGGAGACGTTTGCGCGCGTACTCACCGTGAGGCGCGAGCGAATAATTCAAGGCCGTGCTCGCCGCTGTCGTAAGGAGGCCAAGCGCCAGCAAGGGCGCCAGGATTCGCGGCAGACTGACGCCGGCCGTGAGCATGGAAACAATCTCGTTCGACCGCGACAGCCGGCCGAGGCTAAAGAGGAGCGCGAGGAGCAGGGCGACCGGCAAAAGGACGACGAGAATTTGGGGGACCTGGGTGAAGTAATATTTCAGGATCAACAACCGGGAGACGCGCTGGTCCAGGAAGGTCGAGATGTTGTCGCTGATGTCGAAAATGAACCAGATCGAGACGAAGCCCGCGATGCAGTAAAAGTAGGCCTGGAGAAAATAGCGCACCACGTAGCGATCCAGGCGTCTCATGAAGATTTTGGGAATTTAGGCTTTCGTTGGCTACGTTAGCACGCTGTGTCGCGCCTGCTTACCTCATACCGAAATCCAAAACCCGGCAACCGCAATTCCTTGGAATGATCGCCCTTAAAGATTCGCTCGACAGCGATTTTATCGAGGAGGTGCGCGACCTGTTCTCGTCGAGTGGCGCCTTGTCGCGGGCGAAGAACTTTGAGTATCGCCGCGAACAGCAATCGATGGCGGTGGCGGTGGCGCGCGCGCTCGAGGAGGAACGCCACCTGGTGGTCGAAGCCGGGACAGGCGTCGGAAAATCGATCGCGTATCTGGCGCCGTCCATCCTGTATGCGCTGGCCCAAAAAAAGAAGGCCATCGTTTCCACGCACACAATCAATTTGCAGGAACAACTGCTCCACAAAGACATCCCCATCCTGAAGAAAATCCTGCCGGTGGAATTCGAGGGGGCGTTAATGAAAGGCCGGCAGAATTATCTTTGCCCGCGCCGGCTGGAACGGGCCATCCAGCAGGCGGGCGAATTGTTTACCACCTCCGAAGCCGCGGAGCTGGCCCGGATCGCCGAGTGGGCGCGGACGACGGCGGACGGATCGTTGAGCGACCTGGCCATTGAACCCGACCCGAAAGTGTGGGCGCAGGTCTGCAGCGAGCCGCACATCTGCACGATGAAGACGTGCGGCCAGAGCGGCCGCTGCTTTTTTCAAGAGGCGCGAAAGCGTTTGCTGGCCGCGGACGTGATCGTCATCAATCACACCCTTCTCTTCATGTTGCTCGGCAGTCCCGAGGAACAGATCGGGCGCGAAAGTGGTTATCTTTTCCCGAACGATTTTATCATCTTCGACGAAGCGCACACGGTCGAGCAGACTGCGTCGCGCCAGATCGGCATCGGCGTTTCGCAGTACGGATTGCGAGCCATAATCCAGCGGCTCTACAATGCGCGGACGAAGAAGGGCCTGTTCACGGTCACCCGCGACGCCGCCGGAGTGACCCTGGCAGCTTCGCTGGCCGACGAGATCGACGCGTTTTTTACCACCGTTGGCGATCGGTGCGATTTTCGCAAAGGCCGCGAATGCCGCGTCCGCGAAATCGATTTCGTTCCCGACACGATTTCAGGACGCCTGGTCGCGTTGCAGGCGCGCGTGGCCGAAGTCGTGAAGCGGACCGAGGACGAATTCCTGAAGGCGGAACTGCAGGAGCTCGGCCGGCGGATCCACGACGCCCGGGTCGGGATTGTCACCTTTCTTCAACAAGGAGCGGAGGGATACGTCTACTGGGTGGAGCGAACCGGAAAGACCGCCCAATTCGTGACCTTGAACGCCGCGCCGATCGATATCGCGCCTGTTCTTCAGCGCATGCTTTTCCGCGAGGACTGCTCGTGCGTGATGACGAGCGCCACCCTCGCCGTCGGCCGCCCCGATCTCGCTTACTTCCGCGCGCGGATTGGCGCGACCGAAGTCGAACCGCTCCAGCTCGGCAGTCCCTTCGATTTTCCCGAGCAGATGAAACTTTTCCTCGTTCGCAAAATGCCGGACCCGCGCGACGCCGGTTACGCGAAAGCGCTCGCGCATTGGGTGGCTCACTTCGTTACCGAAACGGAAGGGCGCGCCTTTGTTCTCTTCACGAGTTATCGCGTGATGCAGCAGCTCGCGACGGAGATGGAGGCGTTCTTCGCCGAGAACGACATGAACCTTCTCGTGCAAGGGCAGGGCGCGCCGCGAGGGAAATTGCTCGAGCAATTCAAGACCACGCCGCGCAGCATTCTCTTTGGCACGGACAGTTTTTGGATGGGCGTGGATGTGCCCGGTGAGGCGCTCTCGAACGTCATCATTACGCGGCTGCCGTTCGCCGTGCCGGACCATCCGTTGATTGAGGCGAAACTGGAGCTGATCGAAGCGCATGGCGGCGATGCCTTCACCGAGTATTCGTTGCCGGAAGCGATCCTGAAACTGCGCCAGGGCGTGGGCCGCCTTATCCGGACGAGGAGCGACCAGGGCATCGTCGTGATCCTCGACAACCGGATCGTGACGCGACCCTATGGGCGCGCATTTCTGAAAGCGCTCCCGGAGTGTCCGGTGAAGGTGCTGTGAATCCCGACGGCAAAACGGCCAGGCAGGGAATTCTCCTGCTGCTTCGTCGAAAGTTTAATATTGCCGTTAATAATGAAGGAGCTCACGATGCCCTTGCGCCCCAAAACAGTAACCCTCAAAATAGAAGAACCCCATGACAACAGAATCCCTCAGTCCACGCGGTTTAATCCGCTTCGTCCCCAGCTCAGCCGGCCTCCTGCTGGCTCTCCTTGTGTTTGTCGCATTCCCCAGTTCCTCCGCCCTCGCCACGCAATGCGACGTGGTGGAGTTCCAGGAGACTGGCTTGTGTTGCAGGCACAATATCTATGTGAGTCTGAGCACGGCCACCAGCGGAGCAACCATCTTCGTTACGTGGAGCACCACGTACACTCCGGCAGATCCCACGCACAACGGCAGTACCCCAACAGGCACCACGAGTACTTGGGTGGGGCCGAATTTTGTGGTCCCCCCCGGTGGACGGTTGGACATCAAAGCAATCGCCTATAAAGCGGGTTTCACCGATTCGGTGGTGACCGAGTATTTGGTGGAGAACTATTAAACACGTCATGGCTCTTTCGGAATAAGGGGCCTGCGCGAACGTAACCGACGGTCGAGAACAGCAGCGGAACGGCGCCTGCGCGCAGCGTTTGTTCGGACGGTGTGCGTGGGAGCCATGAGTAATGGGCCGCGGCGCCAGATTGGCTTTTTCAGAAAAAAGCTGCGATCTCATTGGGCTAAACCGATGTATATTCACTTGAACATATCGTCCGCCTTGCTGTAAATTGATCTCATGCCGCGCTTCGCTCTTCCGATTGCCATCGCGCTGGCCGCCTTGCTGATCGGGATCGGAATTGGTCGATATACCTTCTCGCCTCGGAATGAGGTCACGCCCCGCCCTGATGCCAGCGGCGGCAATGTCCCTCCGGCATCGAACGATCCGGCAAATCCGCGCGCGGTTTTGGCGAATCAGAGTGTGTCGCCGACGAAATTAAAAACTTCGACGTCGCAGGATTCGGCGGAAGATATCATCGCGAAGCTCAAAGCTGGACTGGCCAAGTTCAACAGCCGGCACGCTTACGCCACCTTTAGCAAACTCGCCGAAACGGTCGACGCCACCAACGTCCGCGAAATCCTCGCCTTTGTGCAGACCCTGCCGAAGCCGCAGGAAAAAAGCATGCTCCTGTCGCTCTTCGTGGCGCGCTGGGCGGAGCTCGAACCGCAGGCGGCCATCGCTTACGCCGAGGCGCTTCCAGCCGGCACGGCGCGCAATTGGACTCTCACCAGCGCGGTCAGCGGCTGGGCCGAACACGATCCGGCCGCGGCGACCGCGTGGGTCCGGCAATTGCCGCCCGGGCCTGTCCGTGACCAAAGTCTCCAGACAATCATCGGCGCGCTGGCGGAAAAAAATCCACAGGCCGCGCTGGCGTTTTTGGAAAATCTGCCGCCGGGCTCGAACCGCCAAAGCCAGTACTGGCCGATCTTCAGTAAATGGACGATGAGCGATCCGATTGCCGCGGCCGAGCGCGCCTCGCAACTGCCGCCGGGGGCGAATCGGGACACCGCCTGGCAGGTGGTGGCGGCGAGTTGGGCGACCCAGGATCCGGAAGCGGCCCTGGCGTGGGCCAATACTTTGCCGGCTGGGCAGGGCCGCAACAATGTGCTGCAAAGCGTGCTGGCGAACTGGGCGGCAAAAGATCCGCAAAAAGTTTCGGAGATCATTTCGACTTTGCCGGCGGGACCGCTCCGCGATCAATCGATGATCAATGTGGCCCGGCAATGGGCGCAGACCGATGCGCGCGCGGCCCTGAATTGGGCCCAGGCTTTGCCGACGGGCGATGGCCAGCGGAACGCGCTCCGTTCCGTCCTTGCCAGCTGGGTCCAAACCGATCCGACCGCTGCGGCCCAATTCATCTCCGGCTTGCCCCCCGGCAAAGCGCAGGAAGAAGCGACCACCGCCATCGCGCTTCAGCTCGCGAACAGTGATGTCCAAAGCGCCATGAGCTGGGCGCAGAAACTTCCCTCCGGTCCGGCCCGCCAATCGACCCTGGCGAATATCATTTCGCAATGGAGCGACACCGATCCGCAGGCTGCCGCGAATTTTGCGCTCCAGGCGAGCGAAGCAGATGGTCGCAAAACCCTCCTGGAAAATGTCTCTCGGCAATGGGCCCGCAACGACCCCCAGGCCGCGCTCGCCTGGGCCGGAAATTTACCCGACGCCGCCGGACGCGATCTGGTTTTCCCCGGCGTCATTGCCGTCCTTGCCGAGTCCGATCCGCGCGAAGCCGTGAAATTACTCTCGCGTCTCTCCACCTCCGAAGCGCAAACGAACGCGACCTCCGGCATCGTCTGGCAATGGACAGGGAGCGATCCGCAGGCCGCCAGCCAATGGGCCGTTTCGTTGCCGGAAGGGAAAATAAAACAGCAGGCTTTTGAAAGCCTGATCAATCGCTGGTCGGAAAGCGATCCAGCTGCGGCCGGCGCCTGGCTCGGGACATTATCTTCAGGCACTTCGCGTGATAAGGCCGTGGTTGCTTATTCGCGCCGGATTTTTTCATCCGACCCCCAGACGGCCGCGGCCTGGATTGAAACGATCGGGAACCAAAACCTGCGCGAGGCGCAGTTGGAATCGATTGTGGTCGGCTGGCTCCACGCCGATCCGGCGGCCGCCGCCGCCTGGCTGAGCCATTCGTCGTTGTCTCCAGAAGCGCGCGCGCGGCTCCTGTCGCAAGGCCGATGAACCGCGGTCATGAGTGCCCTTGCCAAATCGAAGGCGAAAGAGCGCCAGGCGGAAATCAATCGCGTCCTCGGTATTCTCCGGCGCTGGGGAATTGAGTCGTTAGGCCAGTTCGCGGCCCTGGAAAAAGAAGCAGTCGCGGCCCGGCTCGGGCCGATCGGAGTCGAGCTTTGGGAACGCGCGACCGGAAAAACGACGCGGCTGCTCGAGCTCGTTCCGCTGCGGGAATCGTTCGAGGAAGCCTTCGAGTTCGAGAACGAAATTGAAACGAGCGAGCCGCTCCTCTTCATGCTGCGCCGGTTCCTCCAGCAATTTGCCGTGAGGCTCGGCGCGCTTCATTTCGTCGCGAGCGAGCTCGAGCTGGAAATCAGTTTCAGCGATAAGAGCCGCTACGCGCATCGATTCAAGATTCCCGAGCCGACGAACAACGTCGAAACACTTTTCCGGATGCTCCACACCCATCTTGAAAATTTCACGTCGCAGTCGCCGATCATTGCGGTCGCGCTCAAGGCAGAGATCACGAAACCCTCCTTCGAACAGTTCCATCTTTTCGAAACCGCCCTGCGCGATCCCGCGCGCCTCACGGAAACGCTGGCGCGCCTGACCGGCCTCCTCGGGTCTGGGCGCGTGGGGAGGCCGGTGCTTGAAGAAACCCATCGGCCCGACGCATTCCGGATGGAGACGTTCGCGTGGCAATTGCCGGAAACAAAAACTGGCGAAGTTCCGCCGTTGCCCGCATCTGCCTTGCGCCGTTTTCGGACCGCGCTGCCGGCCTCCGTGGCGCTCGCGAAAAATCGCCCGGTTCATTTTCGCAGCAGCAAAGTCCACGGCGCCGTCCAGGCGGCAAAAGGTCCGTATGTGGCGTCGGGAAATTGGTGGGACGAAAACGGCTGGGACCGCGCCGAGTGGGATGTGGCCGTGGAGACCGGCGCCGTTTGCCAATGTCATTCGACGGGCGGCGAGTGGGCGCTCGACGGAATTTATGATTAGCGGAGCGCGCCCATGCCGTATGTCGAATTACACGCGTGCAGTGCTTTCAGCTTTCTTCGCGGCGGCTCGTTCCCGGAACAATTAGCGGAGACCGCGGCGGAACTAAAGATGCCGGCGATGGCGTTGCTCGATCGCAACGGCGTCTACGGCGCGCAACGATTTTCCGTAGCAGCGCGCGAGCACGGCGTCCGTCCGATCGTCGGCGCGGAATTAGCGATGGAGGACGGGAGCGTCCTGCCGGTCCTGGTCAAGGATCGCGGCGGTTACGAAAACTTATGCGGGCTGCTCACCGAGGCGCATCTGCGCAGCGCGAAAGGCGAATGCGCGGTTAAGTGGAACGAGCTCCCACAATTCGCGGAAGGGCTCGTCGCCCTTCTGGGGAGCGCGCGCGTCTCGCGCGTTGGTTTTGGCGTCTCGCCAAAACAATCTCCCAAAAGGTCGCGACGGCGAGACGCCGTCGCCCACACGCGAGACGCGTGCCCTCCCCGAAGTCCCGCAGAAGACGCGCAACTTGTCATCGACGCTTTCGGCCGCGAAAACGTTTACGTCGAGATCCAGCGGCACTTCCTGCGTGGCGAGGATCGCGTGAACCAGCAGCTGTCCGATCTCGCCGAACAACATCGGTTAACGGTGATCGCCACGAACGGCGTCCAGTACGCGCGCCCCTATGGCCGCGAGGTGCTCGACGTTTTTACCTGCATCCGCGAGCACACCCATCTCGATGCTGCCGGCAAACTCCTCACCCAAAACGCTGAGCGCCATCTCAAGAGCGACGCCCAAATGCGCGCGCTCTTCGCCGACCGTCTCGATGCCATCGAAAACACGGACCGCCTCGCCGAGCGTCTCGAGTTCTCCCTCGAAAACATCGGCTACGAGTTCCCGTCCTTCCCCGTTCCGGACGGCCACGACATGAATTCGTTCCTGCGCACCATCACGCTCTTCGGCGCGCAACAGCGTTACACTTCCATCAGCACCGCCGTGAAGAAGAAGCTCGAAGAAGAGCTCAGTCTTATCACCCGGCTCGGGTTCTCCGGTTATTTTTTGATCGTCTGGGACATCATCAATTTCTGCCGCGAACACAACGTCATGGTGCAGGGGCGCGGGAGCGCGGCCAACAGCGCGGTTTGTTATTGCCTCGGGATCACGCCCGTGGATCCGGTCAGCAACAATCTCGTGTTCGAGCGGTTCCTGAGCGAAAGCCGGAAAGGCTGGCCCGACATCGATCTCGATCTGCCCAGCGGCGATCGGCGCGAGAGCGTCATCCAGGAAGTGTATCGCCGTTACGGGAAACACGGCGCGGCCATGACCGCGAATGTCATCACTTATCGTGGACGGAGCGCGGCGCGCGAAATTGGAAAGGCCCTCAACTTTTCGCCGAATATTCTCGATCGTTTCTCGCACTTGTTCGCCAGCGGCGATTTCCCGCACACCCTCGACCTGCGGGCCCAGATCGAGCAGGCCGGTTTGCCGAAAGCGCACCCGCGCATGTCCGCATTCATCGCTCTGTATCAGGCGATCTACGGATTACCGCGCCACCTTGGCCAGCATTCGGGCGGCATGATCATTTGCCAGGGAAAACTGAGCTCGTTCGTGCCGCTCGAAAACGCCTCCATGCCTGGCCGGGTCGTCGCCCAATGGGACAAGGACGACTGCGAAGATCTCGGGATCGTCAAAGTGGACTTGTTAGGCCTCGGGATGATGTCGGTGATGCAGGACGCCTTCGAACTTTGCCGGGAACGCGGCCGGCCGATCGATCTCGCCCATATCCCGACCGACGACGCGCCGACTTACAAAATGATGCAGGAAGCGGACACGATCGGCGTGTTCCAAATCGAGAGCCGCGCCCAGATGGCCACCTTGCCCCGGATGAAGCCCAAATGTTTTTACGACGTGGTGATCGAAGTCGCGATCATCCGGCCCGGGCCGATCCAGGGCGACATGGTCCATCCGTATCTGAATCGCCGCGCCGGCCGCGAGAAGGTCACCTATTTCGATGAGCGCCTGAAACCGGTCCTCGCCCGCACCCTCGGCGTCCCCCTTTTCCAGGAACAAATGCTCAAGATCGCCATGATCATGGCGGATTTTTCCGGGAACGAAGCGGAAGAGCTGCGGCGCGCCCTGAGTTTTCATCGCTCCGAGGAACGGATGCGGAAAGTCAGTGTGAAATTGCGGGCGGGCATGGAGCGGAACAACGTCGCCCCCGAGGTGATCGAGAAGATCCTGCAATCGATCACGTCGTTCGCGCTCTACGGATTCCCGGAGTCGCACGCCATTAGCTTTGCGATCCTCGCGTATGGAAGCGCCTATCTGAAGGTGCATCGGGCCCCGGAGTTTTACGCCAGTTTGCTCAACAACCAGCCCATGGGGTTTTACACGCCGGCCACGATCGTGAAAGACGCGCAACGGCATGGGACCCGCATGTTGCCGGTCTGCGTCCGGGAATCGAGTTGGGTCTGCACGGTGATTTCCGACGGCACCGTGCGGTTGGGATTTTGCGTCGTGAATGGGATGCGAAAGGAACATGGCGAAGCGCTCGTAGCGGAACGCGAACGCGCGGCCTTCGAATCGCTGGATGATTTCAAGCGGCGAGTCCAGCTGAGCAAAGAGGAATTGCGCACGCTCGCAGAGCTCGGCGCCCTGAATTGTTTCGCCGAGCATCGTCGCTCCGCGATGTGGAAGGTGGAAGAGACCGATTACGACGATCTTCTGGGGAGCGCGCGCGTCTCGCGCGTTGATTTTGGCGTCTCGCCAAAACAATCTTCTGAAAGTTCGCGACGGCGAGACCCCGTCGCCCACACGCGAGACGCGTGCGCTCCCCAGAAGACCGCTTCCCCGCTGCTTCCCATGTCACTCCCAGAACGCGTGAAAGCGGATTACACGACGATGAACCTGACCACCGGGCCGCACCCGATGAAACTGTTGCGGGCGCAGTTGCCCGAGGTCTGGCCCGCCGGCGATCTGCGATTGGCCCGCCACGGTTCCACTGTCCGAATCGCCGGCAACGTGATCTGTCGGCAACGGCCAGGGACCGCGAAAGGGTTCGTCTTCATCAGCCTCGAAGATGAAACCGGCGTCTCAAACGCCATCGTGACGCCGGATTTATTTGAGCGGATGCGGCTCCTGATTACCGAGGAACCATTTCTCCTGATCGAAGGTCAGGTGCAAAACACCGAGAACGTTGTCCTGATCAAAGCTGAAAAGATCCAGCCGCTCGCTCACCTGCCCGCAGTTGCTACAGCGTTGCAGGCGGGCGAACAACTCGTCGGCAGCGAGTCGCACGATTTCCACTGACGCTTTCTGTAGCCGCTTCGCTGTGCGAAGCGCGGCCAGCGACGTCGCCGCTCACGTCGCCCGCAAGGCGACGGCTACAGTATCCTACTCCCCGGCGTGCCGCTTGGACGGCTCTTTCGCTTCCGCGGCTTTTTCGGTCGGCTCTTTTTCCGACTCCATCCATTCAGTGTGAAACACGCCGGGCTTGTCAACGCGCTCGTAGGTGTGCGCGCCGAAGAAGTCGCGTTGCGCCTGGAGCAGATTGGCCGGCAGCCGGGCGGAGCGGTAGCTGTCGAAATACCCAAGCGACGCGCTGAACGCCGGCACCGCCACACCATGGGTGACGGCTGTCGCCACGGCCACGCGCCAGTTGTCCTGGGTTCGTTCCAGGATGCCGGTGAAATATTGATCGAGGAGCAGGTTGTGGAGTTTTGGATCGCGTTCGTAAGCTTCCTTGATCCGATTCAAAAATTTCGCGCGGATAATGCACCCGCCTCGCCAGATTGTGGCGATGTCGCCGAAGTTCAGGTCCCAGTGCGAACCAAGGCTGGCGGCGCCCAGCAGCTCCATTCCCTGGGCGTAGGAAACAATTTTCGAAGCGTAAAGTGCGTCGCGCACCGCGGTGACCAGCGCTTTCCGGTCGCCGGTGAACTTCGCTATTTTCGGTTGTGGCAGGATTTTCGAGGAGGCAACGCGCTCGTCTTTCCGTGACGAAATAACCCGCGCTTCCACCGCGGCGTTGATCGTGGAAATGACGACCGATTGGCTCAGGGCTGATTGCAATGTCCACAAGCCGGTTCCTTTTTGTCCGGCTTTGTCCAGGATCACATCGACCAGCGGCTTGCCGGTCTCGGGATCGACCTTCCGAAAAATCTTCGCTGTGATCTCGATGAGGTAACTGTCGAGGTCGCCTTTGTTCCACTCGTCGAAAATCTCGGCCAGATCGTTTCCGGTCAGCCCGAGGACATCCTTCAGGATCGCGTAGGCTTCGCAGATCAACTGCATGTCGCCGTATTCGATTCCGTTGTGGACCATTTTTACATAATGGCCGGCGCCATCGGGCCCCATGTAACGGCAGCAGGGTTCGCCATCCACTTGCGCCGCAATTTTGCGGAAGATCGGCGCGATGATTTCCCACGAATCGCGCGAGCCTCCGGGCATGAGCGACGGCCCTTTCAGCGCGCCTTCTTCGCCGCCGGAAACGCCGCAGCCCACAAAATGAAGTCCGCGCCCCTCCAGGTCCTTGCAGCGGCGCTGGGTATCGGTGAAAAGCGAATTGCCGCCGTCGATGATGACGTCGCCTTTTTCCAGGAGCGGCGCGAGCTGGCCGATCACGGCGTCGACTGGCCCTCCGGCTTTCACCATGATCATGGCTTTGCGCGGTCGCTTCAGCGCGCCCACAAATTCCTCCATCGTCCGGGTCGGCTGGATGTTTTTCCCTTTCGCTTTTCCGTTCCCAAATTTCTCCGTGACTTCCCACGTGCGGTTGAACACCGCGACGCTGAAACCCTTCGATTCCATGTTGAGAACCAGGTTCTCGCCCATGACGGCGAGGCCGATCAGTCCGATATCACATTGATTAGCGCTCATTTTCGTATCTCCTTGATCACGCCGGCAGGTCGGTGGCGGGCTCCGACTCTACCCGGTTCGAACACGGCATGGCAATTTCCCTTTGCGAAGTTTCAATCACCGACGGACCGCTCGAGTTGCCGGCCTCCAACGACGATGCACAGGCTGGCGCCGTCGTCCTCTTTTGGGGAGTGGTCCGGCGAACCGAAAACGACCGGGAGATCGAAGGGATCGAATACGAAGCGCACCGGGAAATGGCCGAACATCAAATGCGTCTCGTGGCGGAAGGGGCGGCGAAGAAATTCGACGTGCGCGCGATTTTTCTCCGGCATCGGATTGGATTCGTGGCCGCTGGTCAGCCTTCCGTGGTGGTTCGGGTAACAAGTGGACATCGCGGCGCGGCCTTCGGCGCGAGCCAGTGGATCATGGATGAACTGAAGCGCGTGGTCCCGATTTGGAAACGTCCGGTGTTTAAAGAAGCCGCTTCGGCCCTGTCCGCATGAACTGGGCAAACCGTCTTACCGTCAGCCGGCTTGTCCTGACCGTGCTCTTCGTCGCAATGCTGAACTGCACCTGGGGCTACGCCCGCACCGCCGCCTTCATCATTTTTCTCATCGCGGGCATAACCGATTTCGTCGACGGCGAAATCGCCCGCCGTTGGGGCATCGTCACGAATTTCGGAAAGTTGATGGATCCGCTGGTCGACAAGATCATGATGGCGGCTGCGTTCATTTCGCTCGTGCCGATGGGAGCGATTCCGGCCTGGGCGGCGACGACGGTGGTCGGCCGCGAATTTCTGATCACCGGGCTTCGGTTGATGGCGAGCGCGCGGGGACAGGTGTTGCCGGCGGAACGTCTCGGCAAGCATAAAACCTCGTGGCAGATCACGACCGTGATTTTTTTCCTCGGGCTCCTCTCGGCTGCGGAGCTTCATTACGGCGATGTTCAGAACGGCTGGTGGTATCGCGCCTGGTATCACGGCGGACCCGTGCTGGTTTGGGTGACGGTGGCATTGACGCTGTATTCCGGGCTGCGTTACGCCTGGCGGCACCGGGACGTGATCGCGCCCGATCAATGAAGTGATTCGCGGCTGCGTTGCCGCGATGAATGGTCGCACCAGGCCGATCCGGCGGGCAAGACCCGTAGTGGGCGGAACAAATCGTGCTTTTAGAACAGCACGATATGGCCGTTGCTCCCAAAGACTCTCGCGCTGCTGGCCTCGCTCTTCCCTGGTTGCCGTTGCCGGCGATCCTCGGTTTCGCGCTTCTCGGCGTGGGTGGGTCGGTCTTTATCGCGTATTCGACTTTCAGCTACGGCGAAGCGCAACGCGCGGCGAACCCGCCGCAAACGGCCCGCGTCTATGAAGCCCGCGCCGTTCCTTTCGATTCGCCGCGCCTCGAACATGCGCAACCTTTGGGCGCGATAGCGCGCGCGTTAACCGCCACGAAAATGCAAGTGCGCCACGTCGAAGACGTGGAACCCGAGCGCCGGTCGGAGCCGGTTCTGCTGGCGGATTCCGACCGTCCATTGCCGGGGTTCAACCGGTTCGGCAATTTCGCCGGCGCCAATACCTATCTCGCGGTCGCCGGCACGACATTCGGCATCAGCGCTCAGACGTTGCCCTCCGGATTTACCGCGCCCGACGCCGAAACAGCGATGGCCGCGCCCGTTCCGGAATCCTCCACCTGGATGTGCGGAGCCGCGCTGTTTGTGTTGGTAGCGGCCCGCGGGATGCGCGCACATTTGCATCGCAAGCAGCGGCGGCGCGGATAGGTCCGCGGCAGAAAACAACTTGGCAGCCGCGTCCCGCCGCGCCAGCTTAGTCCGAGCCGGACTGGCATTGCCGCTGCGGGTGTAGCTTAATGGTAAAGCTGTAGCCTTCCAAGCTACTGACGAGGGTTCGATTCCCTTCACCCGCTCAGGCTACGGCTCTGTAACGTTTGCGTTGGCGCCGCTCCGACCCCTAAGTTGTAGGCATGAAAGTCTTTGCCCTTTCTCTAAGTGTGATCGCCGCATTTTCCGTAACGGCGTCCGCCGACTTCACGATTGTGCAAAAAGTGGAAGGCAAGGGCCAGGGACACGAAATCACCCTCAAAGTCAAAGGCGACAAGATCCGGATGGAGGCAACGCCCCAAATGACCATGCTCGTCGACGGCAGGACCGGTGACGTTATTACCCTGATGAACGCGCAGAAAAAGATCGTGCGAATTTCGGGCGACAAAGCGAAAGCCATCGCGGAGATGGCCGCGAAGTACGGCGGCGGGACGAAGGAGAAACCGAGGCTCGTCGCGACCGGCAAAAAAATGACGGTCATCGGCTACGAAGCGGAGGAATACGTCGCGGAGACGAAGGCGTTCAAGGCGCGCTATTGGATCGCACCCAGCTTTCCAAATTCGGTCGCGATCGTGAAGCAACTACAAACCATTATTCCGGCGGCCTGGAACGATCTGGCGAAGGGGATGATCGACTATCGGGATTTGCCGGGTTTGCCGCTGCGCACCCAGGTCACGGTCGGCGAGGATGAGATCGTCAGCACGGTCGTTGCCGTGAAGGTGGACGCGCTCAGCGACGCCGAGTTTTTGCCGCCGAAGGATTTTCAGGAAGTGAAAATCCCGAATGTGGAGACGTCGGAAAACGATCCCGTCCCGGCTCCCTCGGCGAAACCATAATTGCGGTGCAGCCGCGCTTCGTCCTGGCTTCGGGTTCACCACGGCGGCGGCAATTGCTAAGCGAAGCCGGCTATGAATTCGAAGTCGTCACGGCGCCGGTCGAAGAATTTTCGCACGACTGGCTCTCGATCCGTGAGTTGACGATCTGGAACGCGGCCCGGAAGGGGGCAGCGGTTTCCCCTCTGGCGCTGGACGCCGTGGTGCTCGCGGCCGACACCCTCGTCGCCATCGATGGAAAAGTTCTCGGGAAACCGCGGGACCTCGAGGATGCGGTCGGAATGTTGCGGCAATTGAGCGGGCGCGCCCATGAAGTCTGGACCGCGGTCCGGATCGTCGATCCGGCGCGCCGCCGATCACAAAGCTTGCACGAAATGTCGCGGGTCCATTTCCGGAAACTCAACGACCGCGCGATCCGGAACTACCTGGCGAAAATCGATCCCCTGGATAAGGCTGGGGCCTACGCGGCCCAGGGCCACGGCCGGGACATCATCGATAAAATCGATGGCTCCTACACAAACGTCGTCGGTCTTCCGATGGAGAAAACCAGCCGCGCCCTGCGCGCCTTTGGCATTACGCCTGGATGATTTCTGGCAGGGCGCGGATCGGGCCTACTCCGCCGTCGAAGCGCTCTCCCGGTGGCAGACTTCGAGTTTGTTTCCGTCCGGATCCTCGAAGAAAACGGCGTAGTAACCGGGGCTGTATTCGACGCAAAGCTCAGGACCTTCGATGTTTTTCGCGCCGGCCTGGCGAACCACGTCCGCAACCTTGTCGACGGCTTCGCGGCTCGGCGCCCAGAACGCGATCCGGTTCGCGTTCGGCTGATGATCGGCTTCCTCTTCGAATCCAAAGAAATCGACGCCGACGCCGCCCTCTGCCTCGAACAAGCCCCATCTCTTGCCGCTCTTGTCGATCCGAAATCCGATCGCCGGCAAAATTTTCGAATAAAACTGCTGGGCGTTTTCGCGGTTCCTTACCCGCAGATCGATGTGGTCGAAGAGTCGTGTGCTCATGGCGAATGCTCGCACTTAAAACAAGGAGCGGCGATTTGAAATCGCCGACCAAAACGCACCGCGGTTTCAAACCGCCGCTCCTTGACGTTTCACGAACTGCGATCTGCCTTCCGGTTCTCGCGCCGGATCATCAGTTTTAAACCGGACCAGGTTTCGTCCACCGCGCATACTTTTATGTCGACGAAGCTGAGAGGAAGGCAGACATCGCGAATGACGTCTTCAGTGATATCGGTGGTCACGCCCGACGATTTCTTCGGCCACGAAATCCAGAGAACGCCGGCATCGTCGAGCAGCGCGCGCAGCCGCCTCAATTCTTTTTCCAGTATCTGCCGCTCGCTCACGAAGAGATGAACGAAACCCGAGCCGGCGCTCGCTTTCTCGGTGAAGGAAACTTTCTCGGGCAACGGCGCGAGCAACTTTCGATAACCCGCGGGAGCAGCGAGGGCCGCGACCTCCGTGCCGGGCTTGATTCCAAGCTTTTGGGCCAGTGGCGTTTTCGAGTAACCAGCCATTTCCTTTCCTATCGTTTCCAGCACATAATGTCGCGCAACTTCTGATGCGTTCCTCGTTCGCCATTGCCGTCTGTGCGATCGCCTTCCTGGCCGGGTGCCGCCGCCCGACGAACGCGGTCTCCGGGACGATCGAAGTCGATGAAGTCCACGTCGCCTCGCGTTCCGCGGGCCGGGTGGAAAAGATTTTCGCGTGGGAAGGTGATGTCCTGAAGCCCGGCGACGCGATCGTCCAACTCGAAGCCTCCGAGATGAAAGCCCGGCGCGACCTGGCAGCGGCGCAAATCAATACCGCGCAACATGACGTCGAGGCGCAGAGCGCGCAGTTGGAATTCCTCAAGGCCGACGCGCAACGCCAGCAGGACCTGCTCCGGCGCAACACCGTCTCGCCGAGTGAAGCCGAGCGCGCCATGAGCGCCGCGAAAGCGCAGGAGAAAAACATCGCGGCCGCCCGCGCCCGGGTCGAGCAGGCCCTGGCCCAGCTCGCCGACATGGACGCACAAATCCAGGAGATGAAGATCGTCGCGCCGACCGATTCGATTTTGGAAGTGCTCAGCGTGAAGGTCGGCGACGTCCTTCCGGCGAATCGCGAGGTGGCTACGTTGATTTTACCGCAACGCCTTTGGGTTCGGGTTTACGTGCCGGAGCCATGGCTCGGCTTGATCAAGCTCAACGACCCGGTGCGCGTCCGGGTCGATTCATTTCCCGGCCGCGATTTTTCCGGCGCGGTCGAGCAGATCAACCGCAAAGCCGAATTCACTCCCCGCAACGTCCAGACCGTGGAAGACCGGATCAAACAGGTGTTCGGCGTGAAGATCCGGCTTGAGAACAAAGAGGACGCGCTTCGCGCCGGCATGTCCGCCGACATTTTTTTCCCGAACGTGAAATGAGGATTTCTTGTAGCGCGTCTGTGTCAGACGCCAGAGATGGAGGCGTTTCACAGAAACGCCCTACAAAGTTATGAGCGACGCGATGATCGAGTGCGAAGGGCTGACGAAGCGCTTCGGCAACTTCACCGCGGTCGATCACGTCAGTTTTTCCG
The DNA here is from genome assembly GCA_041167265.1 of Verrucomicrobiota bacterium. Taxonomy (GTDB): domain Bacteria; phylum Verrucomicrobiota; class Verrucomicrobiia; order Chthoniobacterales; family UBA10450; genus AV80. The sequence goes on from JBEEHG010000044.1 coordinate 38,319, forward strand.
TCGCGCGCGGCTCGATCTTCGGGTTCCTCGGTCCAAACGGATCCGGCAAATCGACTGTGATCCGAATGCTCTGCGGAATCCTCGAGCCGACGGAAGGCACGGCCCGGATCGCCGGCCACGACATCTCGCGCGAAAGCGATTCGACCAAGGAGCTGATCGGTTACATGTCCCAGAAATTTTCCCTGTATGACGAACTGACGGTCAACGAGAACCTGGTTTTCTCCGGCAAACTTTACAGTCTGCCTGACCGCGAATTGAAGCGGCGCCGCGACGAGCTCATCGCAATCACCCATCTCGAACCGTATCTCGACCGGCGCGCGGCGCTCCTCTCCGGCGGCTGGCGTCAGCGCCTGGCCATGGCTTGCGCGCTCATGCACAAACCCACGGTCCTGTTCCTCGACGAACCGACCGCCGGCATCGATCCGGTCGCGCGCCGCGAGTTGTGGGACCTGCTTTTTGAATTCGCGGGGCAGGGAATGACGCTCTTCGTCACCACTCATTACATGGACGAAGCCGAACGCTGCTCGCACGTCGGCTACATTTACATGGCGAAGCTGATCGTCTGCGGCGAGCCGGACGATTTGAAACGGCTGCCGGAAGTGAGCCCGGCCGGAACCCGGCGTCTCGACGTGACCTGCGATCACGTCACGGTGGCGTTGCGCGCCATGCGGGAAGTGAAAGGCGTTTTGAATGCCACCGTCTTCGGGCAGTCGATGCATCTCCTGGTCGACGAAAGTGTGCGGCGCCAGGAGATCGACGAGAAACTGCGCGGCGTCGGCATCGCGAGCCCCGAGATCCATGAGATTGGACCGTCGTTGGAGGACGTTTTTGTAACGCTCACCGCGAAACACGCCGGCGAAAATAACCAGGAGAAGGCCGCATGAAGAATCTCTTCTGTAGCCGTCGCCCTGTGGGCGACGCCTGGGTGGCCGCGAAAATCGTTCTCACGCTTCGCACAGCGAAGCGGCTACAGAAGAAGCGGCTACAGAGGGCGGCCACGCGATGAAACGCGCGCCCTTCCGCGGCCTGAACGCGATCCTCTTCAAGGAATTCATCACCGTCCTGCGCGACCCGATGACGTTGTTCTTCATGCTTTTCCCGCCGCTCATCGAGATGGTCGCGTTCGGTTATGCGCTCGATAACGACGTAAAGCACATGCCCATGGCGATCCTGAACGAAGATCGCACCGTCGAGAGCCGCCGGTTTCTCGATCGGTTCGTGAATACGGAGACGTTTCGGATCGTGGGCGAAGTCCAGAACGTCGAGGAGATGGCCAGCGCAATTCGGAAAGGACGCGCTTCTGTCGGCATGCAGATCCCGCCCCACTTCACGCGCGACCTGCGATCGGGCCATCCGGCGCAGGTCCAGTTATTGATCGATGGGTCGAACTCAACCACGGCGCTCCAGGCCCTCAACACCGCCCTCGGCGTCGCGCTCACCCAGTCCGTCGAAATGATGATGCGCGAGACCGGTCGTCGGACCGTGCCCGTCGAGATCCGGTCCCAGATGCTTTACAACCCGACCATGCGCAGCCCGAACTTTTATGTTCCCGGCGTGATCGGTGTCGTTCTCCAGATCGGAACGACCTTCGCGACGGCCATGGCGGTGGTGCGCGAGCGCGAACGCGGCACCCTCGAGCAGCTGCTCGTTAGTCCGCTGAGCCGCTGGGGGCTGATGCTGGGTAAACTCGTTCCGTATCTTTGCATCGGCATGCTCATGGCGATCCTGCTCTTCAGCATCATGCGTTTCCTGTTTGCCGTGCCCATCGCCGGGAACGTGTTCGCCTTGCTGGTCGCGACCTTTGTTTATTGTTTCGCGCTGCTCAGCATCGGTCTCTTTGTCGGAACCAAAGCGGAGAACCAGATGCAGGCGCTCCAGATGTCGATGATGTTCGTCCTCCCTAGCGTCTTCTTTTCCGGGTTCATCTTCCCGCGCGAGACGATGCCCTGGATTTTCTACGCGCTCGGCTCAGTTCTCCCCACGACGTATTTCATTTCCCTGATCCGCGCCATCATCCTGCGCGGCGCGAACTTTTCCGAGTACTGGCAATCTCTCGCCACCATGTCCGCCATGGCCGTCGTGCTCTTCTGCGTCTGCGCCCTTCGCTTTCGAAGAAAGATCGGGTGAGACCGCGCGGCCTTGTTGGAAGCCTGCTTCGCATTGCGGTCGCTCTGGTTGTCATCATCTTTCTGGTTTGGTTTTTTGGAATCAGGATGCCTGGACGTCGAATCTCGAGTGCAGCGGTATTGAACGAAGCTGAGGTGGCTCTGCGCGGCGAGCTCAAGGCGGACGTGGAGAAGCTGGCGGGCGAGATCGGCGAGCGGAACATGAATCGGTATCCGCGGCTTCTCGCGGCGGCTGAGTTCATCGAGTGTTCGCTTACGAGCGCGGGCTATGCGCCCCGCCGCGACACTTACGAATTGCGCGGTCGCGCGTGTCACAATCTCGGAGTCGAAATCCCAGGCGCGACGCGGGAAATCCTCGTGGTCGGGGCGCATTACGATTCGGTTTCCGGCTGCCCGGGTGCGAACGACAACGGAAGCGGCGTCGCCGCGTTGCTGGCCCTCGCGCGGCGGTTCGCGGGAAAGCCGGCGAGGCAGACGTTGCGCTTCGTCGCGTTTGTGAATGAAGAGCCGCCTTATTTTCAAACGGAAGAGATGGGAAGTTTCGTTTATGCGAAGCGCTGCAAGGAACGCGGCGATCGCATCACGGGAATGATCAGTCTGGAGACGATTGGGTATTTCTCCGACGCGCCGGGCTCGCAAAAATATCCGTCGGCGGGACTCGGCTTCGCTTATCCGACCACAGGCAACTTCATCGGGTTCGCGAGCGACACGGGGTCGCGCTCGCTCCTGCGTGCGACGGTTTCGGCTTTCCGTAAAGCCGGGAAACTTCCGTGCGAAGGCGCGTCGTTGCCGGCGATGATTCCGGGTATCGGCTGGTCGGACCATTGGTCGTTCTGGCAATGCGGTTATCCGGCGATCATGGTGACGGACACGGCGCCGTTCCGTTATCCGCACTATCACGAGCCAACCGACACGCCGGACAAGCTCGACTACGATCGGTTTGCGCAGGTGGTGAGCGGGATGGAGAGCGTAATCGCGGAGTTGGCGAAGTAGCAAGGGCCGCGTTTGTCATCCTGAGCGGAGCGAAGGATCTCTGATTATTTCCGCGCGGTGAGGAGGCGGAAATGGTCAGAGATGTTTCGCTCCGCTCAACATGACAGTGAGATGGGCGCGTTGGATTAACTCTGCGGGAGAAGCCAGTCGAGGGCGTGGTGAAACGCGGCCAGGCTGGCGTCGTCGATCGGAGAATTGTGTCCGGCGCCCGCCAGCGGAATGATGCGTTTCTCGCCAGCGTAAGCCGCGACCACCAACTGCTGAAAGCGCGGCGCGACCACTTCGTCCTTTTCCGCGAGGAGGAAAATCGCGGGCACGTGAGTGGCGCGCGCATTGGCGATGCTGTCGAGATCGCGCGGGATTTTCTGCGCCATCGGGCCCGCGAACAACCAGAGGTTCCACCAACCGAACTGCCGCAGAATGATCTGCCGCATCGCGACCGGATTATGCAAAATGAGTCCCGCGATTTTCCGCTGCGCGGCGATGTGAAGGGCGGTGGTCGTCCCGAGACTGGCGCCGAAAACAATGATGGGACGATTGCCGGCCACGTTTTGCAGCTCATCGAACGCGGTCAACGCCGCCGGACCTAGTCGGGCAAGCCGCGCCGGCCCGGTACTGCCACCGAACCCGGGATAATTCATTCCCCATACTTCGACGGCGCGCTCGTTCCACATCCCGGCTTCGGCGGCCACCCAGCGGTCCGCGCGATCGGCGTTCCCGTAAAAGCGGAGCACAAAAATTTCCGGCTGACCGCGCTGATGAGCCAGGGCGGAACGCGCCGTCCACACTTCCAGTTCGCCATTCTGGAAGGGAATCGCTTTGCGAGCAGCGGATCCGGCGTCGATCCGGTAGGTCGTCGGAAAAAGAACGAGACGATCTGGAAGCGGCGCGAGCGCGATCACGGCGACATACAAGACGAGTCCGATGGCGAGACGCAACCAGCGCGGGGATTTCGGCCTTCGGCGTATCACAACCCGCTACCGGAACAAGCGCTCGAGGACGTAACCGATCAGCGCCGTCGCCGGGAGGGTGAAGAGCCATGCCCAGACGATCCGCTCGACGACGCTCCATTTTACGCCGCTAAAACGTTTCATCGCGCCGACCCCCATGATCGAGGTCGAGATAACGTGGGTGGTCGAGAGCGGGATGCCGTAATTGCTCGCAACCTGAATGATGACCGCCGCGCTGGTCTCGGCGGCGAAACCGTGGACGGGCTGAAGTTTCACCATTTTGTGTCCCAGGGTGCGAATGATCCGCCAGCCGCCCGCCGCCGTGCCCGCGGCCATCGTGGCGGCGCATATGACCACCACCCATTTCGCGACGACGAAATCCGGCGTGTCGAGGAAGTGAAACATCGGCGGCAATTCCTTGAAGACACCGCTTTTGGTTCCAGTGAAAAGAGCGAGCGCGATGATGCCCATCGTTTTTTGGGCGTCATTGGTCCCGTGGCTGTGCGCCATCCAGGCCGCGCTGACCAATTGCAGCTTGCCGAAGATCGATTGGACGACGTGCGGAGTAGACGAGCGCAAAAAGAGGAAGAGCAATCCCATCAGGAACGCGCCCAGAAGAAAGCCGATCACGGGTGAGGTAAACATCGGGACGATCACTTTCGGGGTGAGACCCGTGCTCCATTTCAAGACCGACCAATCGCCGTGGGCAGTGGCGAGCGCGGCCCCGCACAATCCGCCAATCAACGCGTGGCTCGAACTGGAGGGCAACCCGAGCCACCAGGTCAACAGGTTCCAGACGATCGCGCCCAGCAACGCGCAAAGCACCGTTTTCATGTCGACCACTTTCGTGTCGACGATGCCTTTGCCGATGGTCGTGGCCACGGCCGTTCCCATGAGCGCGCCGGTGAGATTGAAGAACGCGGCCATGGCAATCGCCTGCCGCGGCGTCAGCACTTTCGTCGAAACGACGGTGGCGATGGCGTTCGCGGCATCGTGAAAGCCGTTGATATATTCGAACGCGAGGGCCGCGAGCACCACGATGATGAACAGGATCATGCGGCCAGCGTCGGTGGCGGGTCAGGAATGCTTCAGGACCACCTGCAGGATGACGTTGCCGGCATCGCGACAGCGGTCGATGACCTTTTCCAAAAGCTCGTAGAGATCGCGCAGGAAAATGATCTGCTTCGTCTCGTACTGCCCGTGGTAAAGATCGTGGAGCAGCTCCAGCTCGAGCTTGTCCGCGTCCCCCTCGATCGTTTGCAGCCGCGCGTTCATCTCGCGCGCCCGGGCGATGTCCGTCCCTTTGCGCAATTCCTTAACCATGGCCAGGACCGCCTCCGCCGCCTGGTCGAGCAGCTCGAGATGCTTTTTGAAACTGCGGCCGTGGAGATCAGCCGGGAAAATCAGGATCCGCTCGCCGATCTTCTCGACCGTTTTTGGAATTTTGTAGAGCGCCGCGGCCAGCGCCTGGATGTCTTCGCGTTCCAGCGGAGTGATGAATGTTTTGCAAAGCTGTTCGGTCAGTTCCTGGGTGATGCGCTTGTCTTCGCGCCGGCTATTGACGAATTCGTCCAGGCTTTGGGGCGAATCATGATGCTCGAGTTTCCCGAGGAGCGCGACCAGGTGATGGACGCTGCTATCGGCCTGCTGGGCGCTGGCCTCGAGCAGGTCGTAGAATTTTTCGTCGTGACCGAAGAACTGACGGATCGAGAACATAGACGTTGTCCTTATAGCAGCGTGCCACGGAGAATGAACAGCGCCACGTTGAAATAGATTATCAATCCGGTCACATCCACTAATGTCGCCACGAAAGGGGCGGATGAAGTGGCCGGATCGAGCCGGCAACGCCGGAGCAGGAAGGGAAGCATAGCGCCAGTGATCGTGCCCCATAAGACCACTCCTACGAGCGCGACGCCTACGGTGAAAGCGACCAGCCCATGGTATTTCCCGTAGTCAAAAATGTGCAGGTATTGCCAGAGCGAGATCCGGAAAAAGCCGATCGTGCCCAGAATCAGACCGAGCGATAGTCCCGAGAGAAGTTCCTTGCGAACGACCCGGAACCAATCGCGTAGTGTTAGTTCACCAAGCGCCATCGCCCGAATAACCAGGGTCGTCGCCTGGGAACCGGAATTGCCGCCGCTGGAAATAATCAACGGGAGGAACATTGCCAGGATGGCGGCCTTTTCGATCTCGCTGTTGTATCCCTGCATCGCCGTTGCCGTCAGCATTTCGCCCAGGAAAAGAATGATCAGCCAGGTCGCGCGTTTCTTGACCATGCGGAGCAAAGGGATCGTCGTGTATGGTTCGTCGAGAGCTTCCATACCGCCGAGCTTCTGGATGTCCTCGGTCGCTTCTTCTTCGGCCACGTCGAGCATGTCGTCGCTCGTCACAATCCCGACGAGCACGTCGTTCGAATCCACAACCGGCAGCGCGACTCGATCGTATTTTCGGAAGGCGTTGAGCGCTTCTTCCTGAGTGTCGTTCACCTTGAGCGCCACAAAAGTGCGGTCGCGAAAATCGCCGACTTTCGCTTCGAAGGGGCGGAGAAGGAATTCGCGCATCCGCAGGTCGTCAATGAGCTTGCCGCGATCGTCGACGACGTAAATTACATTCAAGGTCTCGCTGTCCCGGCCGAACTCGCGGACGTGATCGAGGACCTCCTTAACCGTCCAATCGTCGTGCACGGCCACAAAGTCCGGCGTCATCAACCGCCCGATACTGCCTTCAGGATAACCGAGCAACGCCTGGGCGATGCGACGCTCCTCCGGGGTAAGCTGCTTGATAAGCTGCCGGGCCGCGGCGCTCGGCATTTCCTCGAGGAGCGCCGTGCGATCGTCCGGCGTCATCTCGTTCAGGATGGCGACCACCTGCTCGTGCGCCATGGCGCGGAGCAGTTGTTGTTGCGCGTCGGGCTCCAGATATTCGAACACGTCCGCGGCCAGCGGGGTGGGCAGCAGCCGGAAGATAATGACCTGCTCGTCTTCGGGAAGGTCGAGGATCACCTCGGCCACGTCAGCCGGCGGCATTTCGCGAAACAATTCCCGGAGCGCCCCGAAATTGCGTTCCGCGATCAGGTCCCGAATTTCAGGCAGGAGAAGTTTTCCGACCATAACGATAAGAGTTTGAACCCCGGGAACCGCGCGCTGCCGGAGCTTTGTAACATTCGGAATTGCCGAGCGCAATCGTTGCGACATCCGCTTGGAATTTCAGCGAATCTCGCCAATATGAGCCGGATGACGACAGCAGCAGCAGGCCCCACGATCCGGCGCGAAATCGGCGAGGACGGGATCTGCATTCTCACCTTCGACCGGCCGGAATCGGGCGCGAACATTTTCGACGCGGCCACGATGGAAGATTTACGCGGCCACGTCGACGCGCTCGAGAAAGACGCGGCCCTCAAAGGCGTGATCGTTGTGTCGGCGAAAAAGTCGATCTTCATCGCGGGGGCCGACCTCAAGACGCTGCTCAGACAAGCGCAAACCGGCGAGATGCGCGGGTTCATCGCCGAAGGGCAAAAGGTTTTCAATCGCCTGGCCGCGCTCAAGGTTCCGACGGTGGCGGCCATCCATGGTGCCTGCGCCGGCGGCGGTTACGAGATCACGCTCGCCTGCGATTATCGGGTCGCGTCGGATGATCCGGCAACAAAGATCGGACTGCCGGAGACAACGTTGGGGCTGGTCCCTGCATGGGGCGGGGCGACGCGGCTCCCGCGCCTGATCGGGACGGCTAATGCCGCGGAAGTGATCTTGAAGGGCAAACTTTACGGCGCCGCCGACGCGCTCAAGCTCGGCCTGGTAGATGAAGTCGTTTCCAAGGAGCAGTTGCTCGAGGCGGCGCGCAAAAAGTTGACGGCCGGCAAACGTAAAATGGAGGGCGGAGCTCCGGCGACGCCGGCTTCGCAGGAGCTCAGCCCTCCAAAAGTCCGCGGCAACGCCGCTCCCGCTCGCGCTTACGAGATCATTACGCGCACCGGCAATACCTCGCTGGAGGAGTCGCTTGCCCTCGAAGTCGACGCGATCAGCGAACTCGGCGCCACCGAGGCGACCCAAAATCTGATCCGCAATTTCTTTCTCGCGGACAAATATCGAAAGGGCTCCGCAAAAACGGCGCCGGAAAAAATCATGCACGCCGCCGTCATCGGCGCGGGCGTGATGGGCTCGGGCATTGCGCAATGGCTCAGCTCGCGCGGTGTCTCGGTGATCCTGCGGGACGTCGATTCAGCCGCGATCGATCGCGGCCTGGCCAATATCGAAAAGACCTATGCCGACGCCGTGAAGCGAGGGTTGATGAACGAGGCGAAAGCAAAGGAAGGCCGCGCGCGGATCGTCGCCTCCACCCAGCCTGGCCCGATGCGCGATGTCCAGATCGTCATCGAAGCGGCGTCGGAAAAACTCGAGATCAAAAAGAAGATTTTTTCCGATCTCGCCGCGAACACACCGCAAACCGCGATCCTGGCGACGAACACTTCGGCGTTGCCCATCGACGAGCTTGCCACCAGCACGGGCGCACCTTCGCGCGTCGTCGGCCTTCATTTTTTCAACCCGGTCAGCCGAATGAAGCTGATCGAAGTCGTGGTGGGTCGACAGACGTCCGACGAGATCCGCGAGCGCGCCCTGGGCTTCGCCCGGCAGATCGGCAAGCTGCCGGTCCTGGTCCAGGATTCGCCCGGGTTCCTGGTGAACCGTGTCCTGTTCCCGTATCTGCTCGACGCCGCGGAACTGTTCCGGAATGGCGTTAGCGCCGTGGAAATCGATGGCGCGCTTCTGGAATGGGGAATGCCGATGGGCCCGCTGCGATTGATCGACGAGATCGGCATCGACATCACCGTCGACATCGCGGCGACCCTCGAGAAAGCATTCGGCGAACGCGATCGCGCCCCGAAAATTCTAGAGGAAATGTATGCGGGGAAAATCCTCGGTCGAAAGACGGGCGCGGGGTTTTACAAATACGAAGGCAAAGCGCAGACGCCTAACGAATCGTTGCAGCCGTGGCGGCAGGAATCCGGCGAGAAGTTCGGACTCGAGAACATCACGAACCGCCTTACCTATCTGATGGTGAATGAGGCGGCGCGCTGCCTCGAGGAGAAGGTCGTCGCCACTCCCGAAGACGCGGACTACGGCATGGTCCTGGGGACGGGGTTTCCCGTCTTCCGGGGAGGGCCCTTGCGTTATGCGGAAAGCGTCGGCCTGAAGAAAGTCGTGACCGACATGGACGGGATTCACTCTCGTGCCGGGGAGAAGTTTGCGCCGTGCGATTTGCTTCGCCAGCACGCCCAGGCCGGAACTACATTTTACCAAGACCGGTAGGGCGAGACTTCGTCGAGCCGCAACGGTTCTCCCCGCGGCTCCGGCGAGCGTTGCCCCGCTAAACAGGAATATGAAATCATCGCTCGAAGCACCAGAAAAACAGATCGCAGAAGAGACCTCGGCGAAACCCGCGGCGTCCGTCATCGACACGTCGAAAATGTCGGCGGGCAAAGCCGCCGCCCTGGAACTGGCGGAAAGCTCGCGCGATCCGCTGGATGAACGCGGGAGTTTCGCGAGCAACCTCTTCATCGGCCGTTTCGATTTCGACCGGATCTTTCCCTACCCCAAACAAAGCGCTGAAGACGCGGCGGCTGGGGAGGAATTTCTGGCCCAGCTGCGGAGTTATCTGCGCGATAATGTGGACGCGGACGAGATCGATCGCACCGGCGAGATTCCCCAGAAGAATATCGACGAGCTCTTCGCGATGGGCGCCTTCGCGATCAAGGTCCCGAAGCAATACGGCGGGCTCGGGTTGTCGCAGGTCAATTACGGCCGGGCGGCGATGCTCCTCGGCAGTTGGGACGCAAACCTGACGGCGCTCGTTTCCGCGCATCAATCGATCGGCGTTCCCCAGCCGCTCCTTATCTTTGGGACGGAGGAACAGAAGGCGAAATATTTGCCGCGTGTCGCGCGCAAGGAAATTTCGGCCTTTGCCCTCACCGAAATGAACGCCGGTTCCGATCCGGCGAACATGAGCCTGCGCGCCGACCTGTCCGAGGATGGAACAGCCTGGGTGCTGAACGGGGAAAAACTCTGGTGCACGAACCTGATCAAGGCCGGCGTGCTCGTGGTGATGGCGAAGACTCCGCCCAAGATCGTGAACGGGAAGGAGCGCAAACAGATCAGCGCGTTCATCGTCGACGTCGATTCGCCGGGGCTCGAGATCACCTATCGCTGCCACTTCATGGGGCTGCGCGCCCTTTACAACGGGATCGTGAAATTCACCGACGTTCGGGTCCCGCGCGAAAACCTGATCGCGAAAGAAGGCCAGGGATTGAAGGTGGCTCTCACGACCTTGAACACCGGGCGGCTCACGATCCCGGCGGCGTGCGTCGGTTTATCGAAGCGCCTCGTCGAGATCTGCCGGAAATGGGCGAGCGAACGAATCCAGTGGGGCGCGCCGATCGGCCAGCATTCCGCCATCGCCGGGAAAGTCGCGGAAATGGCGGCGAACACCTTCGCCATGGAAGCGATCACGTTTCTCACCTCTGCGCTGGTCGACCGGAAAGCCGGCGATCTGCGGATCGAAACCGCGATGTGCAAAATGTGGTGCACGGAGATGACCTGGAAAATCGCGGACGACGCCATGCAGGTGCGCGGGGGCCGTGGCTATGAGACCGCGCAATCGCTCGCCGGGCGGGGCGAGGAACCGATCGCGGTGGAGCGTTTTCTGAGGGATTGCCGGATCAACCTGATCTTCGAAGGCTCGAGCGAAATCATGCGGCTGTTCATTGCCCGCGAAGCGCTCGACCCGCATTTGAAGGTGGGCGGCGCGATTTTCAACACGACGCTGCCGATGGCGACGCGGGTAAAATCGATGTTCAGCTCCGGCTCGTTCTATACGCGGTGGTATCCGAAACAATGGGTCGGGGGCAGCGCCGGCGACCTCGATAAATTGCACGAGGACTTGCGCGAGCACGTCCGTTACGGAGCCCGTGCGAGCAAGCGACTGGCGCGCGGTCTCTTCCACGCGATGATGCGCTTCGGCCCGAAGCTCGACCGCGAACAGCTTTTGTTGTCCCGCTTCGTCGGTGTCGCCACCGAACTTTTTGCGATGAGCGCGACCTGCGCCTTTGCCCAGGCGAAGATCGACGCGGGTGAACCGGCCGCGGAAATTCTATCGCTCGCCGGCTACTTTTGCCAGAGCGCGCGGATGCGGATCGATCAACATTTTGCGGGCACAAGTGAGAACGCCGACAAAGCGGGCTACGCCCTGACCCAGGAGTTGCTCGCCGGGAAACACGAAGAGCTGCGGCGCGGGATCGTCTAGCCGTCGGCTTGGCAACTCGCGCTTCGCACAGCGAAGTGGCTACAGTCAGATCATCGCGATCACGACGGGGGCGACTTTTTTCACCGCGATATCGAGCACGGTGAGAGTAAGCTCCCTCGCGCGCGCTTTTCCGGCGATGGCCTGGGTGTTGACGAATTGCTCGGCGGCGGCCCGTTGTGCTTCGATGAGCTCGTTGAATTCGTCCTGGTCGAGGTCGCCGTTTCGCAGCTCGACAATCCATTCCTCCAGAGCGGCGGCGTTTTTCCGCGCGAACGCGCTCGAGTCCTCTTTCGCCTGCTGAAGCAGACTCTGGAGCTGGGTCTTGGCGGCCTGGACCGAGTCGTCTTTTATCTCGTCGAGAACGTCGTCAAACTTGGCCATGGCGAAACTTGGATTAACGAATGTCTTCGCCGCGCAACGCCTGGTCGTAGTTCTGCGCGACCTGATCCTTCAAACCTTTCGCGAACGCTGCCCGGAACAATGCTTTGCGGCGGACAAGCATCCCGGAATGCCGCTTGAATTGGGAATGCAGATTGGAGATCGCGCGGCTCCGCGTGGCGTCGGTCTTTTTCGTCGCCTCGTATTGTTCGGCGTCGGAGAATTGCTTGTCCACGGCGGCGGTGCGGGCGGTGAGTTTGCTTTGGTCCCACACCTTCCCGGCGCCTTCGGTGAACTCGTCGATAAACGCGAGATGGGTTGTTTTCAGAGTCGCGACGTCGTTGCGACTGGTTGCGTCTTTGGTTGTGCTGCAGGCGGCGAACAGCAGCGCTCCGCAGAAAACAAGAATGGCGGGGTGAAACTTCGCGTGGGGAACGGGAGACACTGTTTTCATGGCTTTAAGGTTCCGGGAAGATTGTTTCAGGACTCGATCGCGGATTCGACGAGGTCGGCCTCGGCATCGCGGCGTCTGAGCAACCCATCGAGGCCCTTGCCCTCCCAGATCCGTTTCATGGCGCGGATTTGGTTCGCGATTTCTTGGAGATCACCGTTAGCGACGGCATCTCGCACAGCGCGCATCTCCCGGCGGCTATCGCCGTTCATTCCCGGACCGCGATTGAAGACGAGGGAGACCAGTGCGCCCTGGACCTTCTCGGGCAACTGATCGAGACCGGGGAAAGCCTCTTCGGCGCGGTTGCTGTAGAGCGGCAGCGTCCGTTCCTTGAAAAGCTGCTCGGCATCGGCGCGCTTGATCTTGATGTCCCGAAAATCGGCCGCCCGCTGGCGCGCCTGCTCGCCCGCCAGGCCGATCACGTCCTTGAGGCGGTCGATCTCATCGCTGGTCAGGAACGGGGTCCAATCTCCCTCGAATTGCTCTTCCGTGGCGAAACCAAGATCGTATCCGACGCCGATCGTAATTCCGGAATCGCCGCCTGGCCATTGGCCGGGTTGGTCGAGGCCTTCGGCTTCGAGAATGAGAGCGAGCGCCTCGTCGGGGACCTGGAGGGACATGCCGTGTTTTTATTGGCCGGCGCGCGGAATGGCAACAACAAAATCGCGCGGTGCGCGCGCTGGTTGACCAAGCTCGCCGCCCCAGCTACCCTCTGCGGATGAGTATGCCGCCCGTACTCACGGAGACGGCCCGCCCATCGCGGAGCCGCACCGCTGAGAGCAAATCCAAAATCGCCGCCGACGAGAAGACCGTCGCGTCGCGCGCCCTCGAAATCCTCGAGCAGCATGTCCTGCTCGACGGGTTCCGGATCGTGCTCGATGACGAGCGGAGCCGCGGCTCGTACTTGTTCAATGCCGCCAGTAATTCCCGCCTGATCGATTTCTACGGCTTTTTTGGTTCGATGCCGATCGGTTACAACCACCCTCATTTTGCCGAGCCGGCGGTCCAGGAAGAACTGGCGCGCGCCGCGTCGATCAAGATCGCGAACTCGGACGTTTATTCGCCGGGCTACGCGGAATTCGTCGAAACATTGGTTCGCGTGGCCGGCCTGCCGCCACTCGAGCGTTACCTTTTCATCGAAGGCGGCGCCCTTGCCATCGAGAATGCGCTGAAGGCCGCGATGGATTGGAAGGTCCGGAAAAATATCGCGGCCGGCCGGGGCGAACGCGGCACCGAGATCCTGCATTTCCAGCACGCCTTCCATGGACGCAGCGGCTACACCATGAGCCTGACGAACACCGACCCGCGCAAGACGGACTTGTTCGCGAAATTCAAATGGCCGCGGGTCTCGAACCCGTCGATCGATTTTTCGCTCCCGGAAAACGAGCGCGAAGCGGATGTCATCGCCCGCGAGAAAAAATGCGAAGAGGAAATCGGGCGTTTCATCGAGGAGCGCGGAGTCGACATCGCGGCGATCATTATCGAGCCGATCCAGGGCGAAGGCGGCGACAACCATTTCCGCCGCGAGTTTTTGGAGCGGCTCCGCCAGATTTGCGACGAGAACGAGATGCTCCTGATTTTCGACGAAGTGCAGACCGGCCTGGGAACGACGGGCCGGACCTGGTGCTCGCAGCACTTTGGCGTGCTCCCGGATCTGATGGCGTTCGGGAAAAAGGTGCAGGTCTGCGGCGTCATGGCCGGACCGCGCCTCGATGAGGTCCCGGATAATGCGTTCCGCCTGCCGAGCCGTTTGAATTCAACCTGGGGCGGCAATTATACCGACATGATTCGCTCGACGCATTTCCTGCGGATCATCGAGAAGGAAAACCTGGTCGAGAA